>NZ_CAMJFM010000001.1 GCF_946404925.1 uncultured Prevotella sp.
AATCAGAATATTCTTCATTTCTTCACGAGACAGTTCCTCGTGGTTCAGCATCCTATTTAGGATGTCTTTCATTGTCTGTGCCATATCTTTTTTAATGTTTAATCTTTAATGTTCACAAGAACATCCAGTTCTGGAGCATCTTGCGGCCGTCGGGGGTGAGCACACTCTCGGGGTGGAACTGAATGCCACGAATGTTCATCGTCTTGTGGCGCAGGGCCATAATCTGTCCCTCGTCGCTCTGGGCGGTCACCTCGAGGCACTCGGGCAACCCTTCTCGGGAAACTACCCAAGAGTGGTAGCGACCGATGGTGATGTCGCGCTCGATGCCGCTGAAGATAGGATCATCGGCGATGATGTGGCAAGGTGTAGCCACGCCGTGGAACACATCGCTCAGGTTTTCGAGCTGGCCGCCAAAAGCCTCGCCGATGGCCTGATGACCCAGGCAAACACCGAGGATAGGCTTCTTACCGGCGTAGGTTCTGATAACGTCGAGCAACAATCCTGCCTCGCTGGGGATTCCAGGACCGGGCGAAAGGATAATCTTGTTGAACTGCTCGAGGTCGGCGAGTTGGAACTGGTCGTTGCGCAGAACGGTTACCTCGGCGCCAAGCTCCTTTACCAAATGACTCAAGTTATAAGTAAACGAGTCGTAATTATCTATGATAACGATTTTCATAATTATATCCGTGTCTTTTAATTTATTAAAAGCCGTGTTAATCCGTGCCTACATAGTTTCGGCCATCAGAATAGCGCGGCGCAGAGCACCAAGCTTGTTGTTAACCTCCTGTAGCTCGTAGTCCTCGTTGCTCTTGGCTACGATGCCGCCACCAGCCTGGAACCACAGCTCGCCATTACGGCTTACGAAGGTGCGGATGGTGATGGCCTGATTCAACGAACCATCAAGACCGATATAGCCGATACAACCACCGTAGGCACCACGGTTGTGTGGCTCGTACTCTGAGATGAGCTGCATGGCGCGAACCTTAGGTGCGCCCGATAGTGTGCCGGCAGGGAAGGTGTCGATAAAGGCCTTGATAGGGTCGGCACCGTTGTCGAGCTCGCCACTTACACGTGATACCAGGTGGATGACGTGAGAGTAGTACTGAAGGTCTTTATAGAAGTCAACCTTTACACCATGACAGTTGCGGCTAAGGTCGTTGCGGGCAAGATCTACCAGCATCACGTGCTCTGCATTCTCCTTAGGATCGTTGCGCAGATACTCAGCCCCCTTGCGGTCGGCCTCGGCATCGCCTGTACGTTTGGTGGTACCGGCAATCGGATCGATATAAGCCTTATTGCCCTCGATGCGGCAATGAGTCTCGGGTGACGAGCCGAAGATGCGGATGCCGCCGAAGTCGAAGTAGAACAGATAGGGCGAGGGGTTGATGCTGCGCAGGGCGCGGTAAAGCTTAAAGTCGTCGCCCTCGTAGCTCTGGATGAATCGGCGTGACAGCACAATCTGGAACACATCGCCGCGCAAGCAGTGCTTTATGCCTAGACGGATGTTGGCCTTGTGTTCCTCGTCGGTCAGTGTAGAGCGTACATCGCCCACGGGGTGGAAGTCGTAAGCCTTCACGTTGGCCTTGTTCATAGCCAGCATAATCTTGTCGATATCTGAGTTTCCTCTTTTCTCGTTGCTCGTTTCTCCTTCCTCGAGACTAATAATCTTCAGCGTGTTGTTAAAGTGGTCGAACACAATCACTACCTTATATAATATATAGAGCAGGTCGGGGGCATCGTTCTTGGCCTGAGTCTCATCTTTTACGGGGATATCCTCGAAATAGCGCACGGCGTTGAACGAGGTGTAGCCGAAGAGTCCACAGGTCTTGGTATCGTCGCCGGTAACTTGTATGTGGTCGATGAGCTGGTGGATGGCCTTGTCAGAGCGGTACTCCTTGTTAACCTCGTGCTGGAAGGTGCTGCCATCGGGATAGGTTACGGTGGCCATGCCGTGACCGATAGCCACACTGGCCATTGGCTCGATGCCGATGAACGAGCGCGAGTTGTCCTTCTCGTGATAGTCGGAACTCTCCATCAGAGCGCTCTGTGGATAGAGGTCGCGCAGACGCATATACACGCCCACTGGGGTATACAAATCCGCCAGGATGGTCTTCGAAGTCGTCGTATATTTAAAAGTATTCATAATAAATCCATGTTAATCCGTGTAATCTGTGCCTAAAAATTGCCGTATTCTTTTGCCATTGCCTTATTCTTGAGGTATGTTTCTACGTCCTTGTCTCCGCGGCCGCTGACGGTGAGCACCACTACATCATCCTTCTTGAACTGAAGCTTGCTGAGGGCGGCGATGGCGTGGGCACTCTCGATGGCGGGGATGATGCCCTCCATGCGGGTGAGCTCGTAGCCGGCGTAGATGGCCTCGTCGTCGTTGATTGACAACACCTTGGTGCGACCCTTCTTGGCCATGTTGCAATGCATTGGGCCTACGCCTGGGTAGTCCAATCCGGCCGAGATGGTGAAGGCCTCCTGAATCTGACCGTCTTCATTCTGCATTACCAGCATCTTGGCGCCGTGCAGAATGCCGGTGGTGCCCTTGTGGATGGTGGCTGCGGTGTAGTCGGTCTGCCATCCGTGTCCACCTGCCTCTGAGAGTACGATGTTTACGCGCTCATCGTTCACGTAGTGGTAGATGGTGCCGGCGGCGTTACTTCCTCCGCCGATGCAGGCGATGAGATAGTCGGGATAGTCGCGACCTATCTTCTCCTGAAGCTGCCATTTGATCTCCTCGCTGATGACGCTCTGCATGCGAGCCACCAGATCGGGGTAGGGGTGCGGCCCCATGGTTGAACCTACGATATAGAAGGTGTCGGCAGGATGACAGCACCAGTCGCGGATGGCCTCAGAGCAAGCGTCTGAAAGCGTCATGTTACCCGTGCGAACAGGATGAACTTCGGCACCCAGCATCTTCATACGCTCAACATTGGTGTGCTGGCGCTCAACATCGGTAGCACCCATAAACACCTCACACTTCATGTTCATCAGTGCGCATACGGTGGCTGTGGCTACACCGTGCTGGCCGGCTCCGGTCTCAGCGATGATGCGGGTCTTGCCCATACGCTTGGCCAGCAGAATCTGACCGATGGTGTTGTTGATTTTGTGAGCACCGGTGTGGTTCAGGTCTTCGCGCTTCAGGTAGAGCTGGCAACCGTACTTCTCACTCATTCTCTCGGCAAAGTAGAGAGGCGATGGACGACCTACATAGTCCTTGAGCAACGCATGATACTCCTGCTTGAACTCAGGACTCTCGATGATAGGTAGATAAGCATCCTGCAGGTCGTGAACACACTTGTAGAGTATCTCGGGAACATAAGCCCCGCCGAACTCTCCGTAAAAACCTCTCTCGTCAGCAAAATAATTTTCCATATATAATTTTATGTATAATGTTTAATGTTAAACTAAAAAGACTCGCCGCAGTCGCGACGAGCCTTCTATATATCTTATATGTATACACGGCTATGAGCCTCGCGACTTTTTTAATCTCGAGAGCGCCACCACCAATAGTTGTTCTGTATACACATCATATTTCTACTTTTTAAATTTCTTCGGGTGCAAAAGTATATATATTATTTCATTCTGCCAAACTTTTTGCCAACTTTTTTATAAAATGATAGAAAAAATCAACTTTTTGCTACTTTTTATCACTTTAATGCCTGTTTTATGAACTTAGGCGTATAGCCTTTCTTGCTCTTGGCTACCTGTTCGGGGGTGCCTGTGGCCAGTATCTGACCACCACCACGACCGCCTTCGGGACCGATGTCGATAATCCAGTCGGCTTGCTTGATCACGTCGAGGTTGTGTTCGATGATGATCACCGTATTGCCGCGGTCCACCAACTGCTGCAGCACCTGCATCAGTATGCGGATATCCTCGAAGTGAAGACCTGTGGTGGGCTCGTCAAGAATATAGATGGTCTTACCCGTGTCGCGCTTCGACAGCTCGGTGGCCAACTTGATGCGCTGGCTCTCACCGCCTGACAGCGTGGTGGAGGGCTGACCCAGTTTGATGTAGCCCAGACCAACATCTTGGATACTCTTGATCTTACGCAGAATCTCGGGCACATTCTCGAAGAACTCTACGGCCTGATTGATGGTCATATCTAGTACATCGGCAATCGACTTGCCCTTGTAGCGCACCTCGAGTGTCTCGCGGTTATAGCGCTTGCCGTGACAGTCCTCGCAAGGCACCTGGATATCGGGCAGGAAGTTCATCTCGATGGTCTTATAGCCGTTGCCGCCACAGGTCTCGCAGCGGCCGCCCTTAACGTTGAACGAGAATCGGCCGGGTTTGTAGCCGCGAATCTTGGCCTCGGGCAGATTCACAAAGAGCGAGCGGATGTCGGAGAAAACGCCCGTGTAAGTGGCTGGGTTAGAGCGGGGCGTGCGACCGATGGGACTCTGGTCGACGCTTACCACCTTATCGATATATTCCAATCCCTCGATAGCCTCGTAAGGCATGGGGCGCTTGAGCGAGCGGTAGAAGTGCTGCGAGAGGATGGGCTGCAGCGTCTCGTTGATGAGCGTTGACTTGCCCGAGCCGCTGACACCGGTAACCACAATCAGCTTGCCAAGCGGGAACTCGGCATCAATATGCTTGAGGTTATTGCCCGTGCAGCCACGAAGCACCAGACTCTGGCCTGAGCCTTTGCGGCGCTTGCCAATCTCGATTTTGGTTGTACCGTTCAGATACTGGGCGGTCAGCGTGTCGGTCTTCAACAATTCGTCAGGGGTGCCTTGGAATACAACCTCGCCGCCCTTACGACCAGCGCGCGGACCAATATCCACCACGTAGTCGGCATTACGCATCATATCCTCATCGTGCTCTACCACAATCACCGTGTTGCCAAGGTCGCGCAACTCTTTGAGCGAGCGGATCAGTCGCTCGTTATCGCGCTGGTGCAGACCGATGGATGGCTCATCGAGAATGTAGAGCACATTAACTAGTTGTGAACCTATTTGTGTGGCGAGTCGGATGCGCTGGCTTTCACCACCCGACAACGAAGCCGATTGGCGATTGAGCGAGAGATAATCCAACCCTACCTCGAGCAGGAAATTTAGACGGGTCTTGATCTCCTTCAGGATTTCTTTGGCTATCTTGTATTCGTTTTCAGTCAAATCTCTAGCTTCTCCCCTCTCACCTCTCACCTCAAGGTCTTCGATCCACGATCGGAGATCTGAAAGATCCATGGTGGCAAGGTCGGCAATATTGCGGCCACCGAAGGTGTACGACAGGGCCTCGCGATTCAATCGCTGACCGTGACACTCGGGGCATGTACACTCAGCCAGGAACTGGTCGGCCCACTTCTGTCCGGCGCTGGAGTCATCGTTATCCATCACGTTGCGCAGATACTTGATGATGCCATCGAACGATACGAAATAGTCGCTCGATGTGTGAACCAGCTCCTTATCGATGCGCACATCCTCGAGCGAGCCGTAAAGCAACTCGGTCATCGCATCATCGGGAATCTCGCTGATAGGCGTATTGAGGTCGCATTCGAACTTGGCGAGTATGGCCTCTACCTGCCAGAAGATCATCTGGTTCTTATACTTACCCAATGGCACGATACCGCCCTGACGGATGGTGAGACTCTTATCGGGAATCACCTTGTCGAGATCAATCTGATTGATGACGCCCAAACCCTTACAATGCGGACAAGCACCTTGGGGCGAGTTGAACGAGAAGTTGTTTGGTGCTGGATCAGAGTAGCTGATGCCGGTAGTGGGGCACATCAGTCGCTTAGAGAAGTGCTTGATCTGCCCCGTGTCCTGATCAAGAATCATGATCAGTCCGTCGCCCTGCTTCATGGCGATGGAGATAGATTTCTTGAGGCGTTCTTCGTCGGGCGTCTCGGGCACCTTCATTCGGTCTACAACCACTTCGATGTCGTGATTTTTGTAACGGTCAACCTTCATGCCCTGAACAATCTCCAACATCTGTCCGTCTACTCGGATATGCAGATAGCCTTTGCGGCGCATGCTCTCGAAGAGCTCGCGGTAGTGACCCTTACGACTGCGAACCACGGGTGCTAAGATGTAAATCTTATGTCCGGCATAATCGTGGGTAATCATATCGAGCACACGCTCTTCGGTATAACGCACCATCTCCTCGCCGGTGGCAAAACTGTAAGCACGGCCGGCGCGGGCAAAGAGCAATCGCATGTAGTCGTAAATCTCGGTAGTTGTGCCCACCGTAGAACGGGGATTCTTGTTGGTAGTCTTCTGCTCGATACTGATGACGGGCGAGAGACCTGTGATCTTATCGACATCGGGGCGCTCCATACCGCCAAGGAAGTTGCGGGCATAGGCCGAGAACGTCTCAATATATCGGCGCTGCCCCTCGGCAAAAATCGTGTCGAAAGCCAGCGACGACTTGCCGCTGCCACTCAATCCCGTAATCACCGTGAGTGAGTTGCGGGGAATCTCTACATCAATATTCTTAAGGTTGTGTACGCGTGCTCCGTACACGTTTATCTTTTCGTCTTCTCTGTTCATTTTCTCAGTTTCTCACCTTCTCACTTTTCATTTTGCGTGTAGCCGCGAAGCAGATTTACGTCTTTGCGGATGTTATAAACGATGCCATCAGCACCACGGGCCTTTACCAATACATAATAAACGCCTTCCTTTACGGGGCTGCCGTTGTATTTGCCGTCCCATCCGTCGGCGGGATTGGTCCACTCAAAGAGCTTCTGTCCCCACCTATTAAATATATAGGCGTGAAACTCCACAATGCTCTGGTATTCCTTGGCCTGATATTTGTCGTTATGTCCATCGTCGTTCGGCGAAAAAGCATTCGGCATCAGGAGTTTGCTCTCGCTGATGGTGACGCAGATCTGTGAAGAAATAACCTCTTCGTTGCCAAGGTTGGCATAAAGGGTGATGTACGTCTTACCCGCCTGAGTGAAGGTGTAATCGGTATTCTCCTCGTAGCGTACCATCATATCCTTGCTCTCGCCCTCCATACGGAAGTGCCACTCATAAGTCGGGTTCAGACCTTCCATGTCCATAGGGTTGGCACGGAACGACACACTGAGTGGAGCCTGACCGTTGAAGTCGGTTCTGGTCTCGGTTTCCACACCTTCATCGTCAAGATATACTGCTGATATTTCGACGCTCTGTGCCGAAGCCGAAATCGACGCAAACAATGCAAAAACGGTTACTATTATCTGCCAAAATCTCATATTTTACTCATTTAAAGTGCAAAGTTACTAAATATTTCATAAAGATTCATCCCCAATTCACAATTATTTTGTACTTTTGTACGCGAAATGACTAAATTTTGAAAATATGACGCGAGTTTTAAGATATTTTTTGTTCTTGGCCGCCTTCTGCTTGTCGGTTAGTGTGGTTATGGCCCAGGAGGCCGAACAGATACGCGGGCTGCATAAAGTGAAGAAGAAGGAGACCATCTTCGGCATATCCAGAATGTACGATATCACCATCGAACAGCTGATGAAAGCCAACCCTGAGATGAGTGCTCCCGACTATGAGTTGAAGAAGGGCGCCGTGCTAAGGATCCCATATCCCACACTGCAAACAGAATCCCCCGTGGCAAAACAGACCGATGAGGATGATACCGATGATGTACGTAAGCGTGCCATCCGACTGGGTGTGATGCTACCCCTGCACGATATCAACGGCGACGGAAAGCGTATGGTGGAGTACTATCGCGGCGTGCTGATGGCATGCGACAGTATCAAGAAACTGGGCATATCAGTAGATGTACACGCGTGGAATGCTGCCGAGGATGCAGATATTAACAATATTCTGAGTGACGAGAATGCCGCAAAGTGCGATCTGATTATTGGCCCGCTCTACTCCAAGCAGATGGATGCCATGTCGGTATTCGTTGAGAAGCACAAGATCAAACTACTGATTCCGTTCTCAATCAATGCCCCACAGCTGGCTGATAATAAGTACATCTATCAGGTGTACCAAAGTCATAACTTCCAGGATGCTGCTACGGTTGAGCACTTTGTGAAAGGATTCAAGAACTTTCACACAGTGATTATTGATTGCAACGACTCTACCAGTCAGAAGGGTAGTTTTACATCGGCCCTGCGCCGCCAGTTGGAGCAGGACAATATAGAGCTCTCGATTACAAGTTTGAAGTCGAGCGAGAGTGATTTCTCAAAAGCTTTCAATCGTACCAAACCTAATGTGGTGATTCTGAATACAGGTCGTTCGCCCGAGCTTGGTATCGCTTTCTCTAAGCTCAACGGACTCAAGGTGACCGATCCTGATCTGCTCATCAACATGTTCGGCTATACTGAGTGGCTGATGTACACCCGAGCACATCTGGAGAACTTCTATAAGTTTAATACCTATATCCCATCGGTGTTCTACTACAATCCGCTTTCGGCATCAACCAAGCGCTTGCAGCAGAAGTTCCGCTGGAATTTCCATGCCGATATGCAGAACAGTCTGCCACGATTCGCTCTTACAGGTTTCGATCATGCCTACTTCTTCCTGACCGGCCTGCATCGTGAGGGCAAGAAGTTCCTGGGCGATAAGAGTAATCCGGAATACGTGCAGACCCCATTGCAGTTTGAGCGTTATGGTAATGGTGGCTTGCGAAACCATACACAACTGTTTGTTCACTATACTCCCGACAGTCGGGTTGAAACCATTAAGTTCTAAGCCCGATGCGAAAGTTATTGTTTGTTTGCATGGCCCTCTGGGCTATGGTGTCTAAGGCCCAGGTGGGTGAGTATCGTACTGACTTGGCCGTGGGTGTGAACGGTGGTTATGTAATGAGTAATGTGGCATTTGTAACCAAGGTGCCTCAGACTATGTTAGGTGGCATCACCGGAGGTTTTACGGCCCGCTATACTTGTGAGAAGTACTTTAGCAGTATTTGTGCCGTGACCGCCGAGGTTAACTTTGCACAGATAGGTTGGAACGAGAATATATTGGATAAAAAAGACCAGCCCGTTCCGCTGCATGCCGACCCTACGCAGAACTTAGAGTATAAGCGCAAGATGACTTATGTTCAGGTGCCGCTGTTGGCCCGGCTGGGTTGGGGACGTGAACGCAACGGATTCCAGGCTTTCATTCATCTCGGCCCCCAAATCGGATTCTTTGTGAACGATAAGTCGGAGAGTAATTTCGATATACACGATCCTGCTTTCGACCCCGCCATCAAGAACGGAACTTACGGCAAGGACTATAAGTATGCCGATCTGCGTTCATCGCACGTGGTGGCTCAGGACACGATGGCTGTCGAGAATAAGTTCGATTACGGCATCGCTGTTGGCGCAGGCTTGGAGTTCAGTAACCGCCACTTCGGACACTTTATGATAGAAGGACGCTACTACTACGGATTAGGTAATATCTACGGCAATACCAAGCGCGATTACTTTTCGCGTTCAAACTTCGGTAACATCGTTATCAAGTGTACCTATCTGTTCGATATCATCAGAACAAGAAATTCTAAAATCAAATAAATAATTAATTATGTTCGAAAATCAACCCAAAGGTTTGTTTGCGTTGGCTTTGGCCAACACAGGTGAGCGATTCGGTTACTACACCATGCTCGCCGTTTTTGCATTGTTTTTAAGAGCTAACTATGGTCTGGATGCAGGCTGGGCTGGTGAAATCTACAGCGATTTCCTGATGCTGGTTTACTTCCTGCCAATCGTTGGTGGTTGGCTGGCCGACCGCTTCGGTTTCGGTCGTATGGTTACCATCGGTATCTTGATCATGTTTGCAGGTTATCTGCTGTTGTCAATCCCTCTGGGTGGCGATACATTCGCACTCGTTGTGATGCTGGCAGCTCTTGTACTCATCGGTTTCGGTACCGGACTCTTCAAGGGTAACCTGCAGGTCATGGTGGGCGATCTGTACAACGATCCTCAGTATGCCAACAAGCGCGATGCCGGTTTCTCATTGTTCTACATGGCCATCAACATCGGTGCGCTGTTTGCTCCTACAGCAGCTGTCCGCATTATGGAGTGGTCGCAGCAGAATCTGGGTACCAGCGTTAACGATAGCTATCACTTTGCTTTCGCCATCGCTTGTGCTTCGCTCATTCTCTCTATCGCCATCTACTATGCCTTCCGCAGCACATTCCGTCATGTAGAAGGTGGTAAGGGTAAGGCCGACAAGGCCCAGGCTGCAAGCACTGAGCCCGAGCTGACTAAGGAGGAGACTACTCAGCGTGTGGTTGCTCTGTGTCTCGTGTTCGCCGTAGTTATCTTCTTCTGGATGGCTTTCCACCAGAATGGTCTGTCGCTCACTTACTTTGCTGATGAGTTCACCGCTAAGTCGGCTACTGGTGCTGACACTATGCCATTCGATGTAATCAACCTCGTGATGATTATCTTCATCGTCTATGCAGGTTTCTCACTCTTCCAGAGCAAGACTCCAAAGGGCAAGGGCATTTCTGCTGCCATCATCCTTGTGGCTCTCGGCGTTCTGTGTTATAAGTATACTCAGGCCACTGGCGAGGTCGCTATCTCAGCTCCTATCTTCCAGCAGTTCAACCCATTCTATGTAGTAGCCCTGACTCCAGTATCAATGGCTATCTTCGCCTCGCTGGCATCTAAGGGTAAGGAGCCAACACCTCCACGTAAGATTGCTTATGGTATGTTGGTGGCTGCATCGGCATTCATCGTTATGATGCTGGCTTCGCAGGGACTGATGACTCCTAACGAGCAGAAGGCTGCCGGCGATGCTGCAACATTCGTTTCGCCTTACTGGCTCATCAGCACATACCTCATCCTGACATTCGGTGAACTGCTGCTTAGCCCAATGGGTATCTCGTTTGTATCTAAGGTAGCTCCTCCAAAGCTCAAGGGACTGATGATGGGTGGATGGTTCGTGTCTACCGCTATCGGTAACAAGCTTGTAGGCGTAGGTGGTTACCTGTGGGGCGATATCCCCTTGACAGTTGTTTGGGGCGTGTTCATTGCTGTATGTGTTGTGGCAGCTCTGTTCATGTTTGCTATGATGAAACGACTGGAGAAGGTTTGCTAAATGATACAGTTTATCCCATTTCTGGTACTTATAGTACTCATCACATGTTGCGTTGCCGTTTTCGGTAACGCAACATTGGATGGTGCTAGTCAGGTGTCGCTGCTGGTAGCATCGGCAGTTAGTGTTTTGGTTGGTCATTTCACTAAACGATTGGAATGGGAGAATCTGGAAAAGGAAATAACGGATAAGATAGCCAGTTGCACGCCGGCTATCATTATCCTCTTGTTAATCGGAGCTATTGGCGGCACTTGGATGGTGTCGGGCATCGTACCAACGATGATTTATTATGGTATGCAGATTATCCGTCCCGAGGTGTTCTTGGTGAGCAGTAGTGTGCTGTGTGCCTTGGTCAGCTTGATGATTGGTTCATCGTGGACAACTGTAGCTACCATCGGTGTGGCTTTGATGGGTATCGGTAAGGCGCATGGCTTCGACGATGGCTGGATTGCTGGCTCTATCATCACGGGTGCTTATTTTGGCGATAAGTTATCACCATTAAGCGACACAACGGTATTGGCATCGAGTGTATCGGGCACGCCACTGTTCACGCATATCCGCTATATGCTCTATACCACTGTGCCCACGTTCTGCATCTCGCTCACCATCTTCCTGATTGCAGGTTTCACCATGAACGTATCGGGTCACGGCAATGTGCACGAGTTTATGGAGGGGTTGCAGCATACGTTTGTTATCTCGCCTTGGCTCTTGATAGTACCTGTGTTGACGGGTGTGATGATTGCCCGCCGCTGGCCCTCGATGGTGGTGCTTTTCTTGGCCATCTTGTTAGCGGCTGTCGTTGGACTGTTGGTGCAGCCAATGCTGATTCATACCATTTCGGGTGCAGAAGACTGGGGCTTGCTGGCTTCGTATAAGGGCATGATGCAGGTGGTTTATGGTAGTACCAATATCGAAACAGGCGTACCTATGTTGAATGATCTGGTAGAGACCAGTGGTATGGGCGGCATGATGCCAACCATCTGGCTGATTATCTGTGCCCAGACGTTTGGTGGAGCGCTTACGGCTACCGGACAATTGCAGGATCTGATGCGCCAAGTGCTTCGTTTCGCCAAGAGTACGGTTTCGTTGGTGGCATCAACCGTAGGCACATCGCTGTTCTGCAATGTGGCTACTGCCGATCAGTATCTGTCAATCATGTTGGCAAGTTCGATGTTTAAGGATGAATATGCTAAGCGAGGTTATGAACCACGCTTGTTGAGTAGAACTTGCGAGGATAGTGCTACGGTTACATCGGTGTTGATTCCCTGGAATACCTGCGGTCTCACCCAAAGTACCGTTCTTGGTGTGGCAACACTTACTTACCTGCCATATTGTTTCTTCAATTTCCTCTCGCCGGTAACAAGTATTGTTGTTGCCGCCTTAGGTTGGAAAATCAAGCGGACTAATGTCCTAAATGATAAATGATGAATCAGAAATGATAAAGAAGAGGTTTGGGGGTCATTTGAAATGCCTGATTTGTTTGTCATTCATCATTTATCATTCATCATTCAGCCCTGTAGGGGCGCAATCTCTAACGTTCGTTGAACTCAATTGCGAGAATCTGTTTGATTACCTTCACGATGAGGGCAAGCAGGATGAGGAGTATCTGCCCGAATCCACGCGCCATTGGACAAAGAATCGTTATTGGCGAAAACTCAATAACATTGCTCAAGAGCTACTGTCCTGTTCCGATGAAGGCATCCCTGATTTGATCGCACTATGCGAGGTAGAGAATGATTCGGTTATGCGCGACCTGGCCAAGAGATCGCTGCTCCGTAATGCTGGTTATGACTATCTGATGACATCTTCGCCCGACCAGCGTGGCATCGATGTGGCGCTGCTTTATTCGCCATTTACCTTTGCGCCCATCCGTAGTTATCCTATCAGAGTAGAGCCGATCAAAGATATGCGTGCTACTCGCGATATCCTATATGTTTGTGGTGAGACTGTCTCGGGAGATACACTACATGTGTTTGTGGTCCATCAACCCAGTAAGTTTGGTGGCGAGAAGCATACTCGTCCATTCCGTCAGCTCGTTGCCGATAGGGTTTGTCAATCGGTTGACTCTATCTATGCTGTATCTCCAGATGCAAAGTTGATGATATCTGGCGACTTTAATGATGCGGCTGATGGGTATAGCTTGCAGTCGTATTATCAGCATCACTTGCAGAATATCACTAAGGATGCCAAAGGTGATAACGGCGTGAAAGGAACTTACCGATATAAGGGCGAGTGGGAGAGTATTGATCATATTCTGGCAAGTCCTTCTATATATAATAAGGTGTATTCTGCTTTTATCCATTCTCCAAAGTTCATCTTGGAGGACGAATCGCAGTTTGGTGGCTATCGTCCACGGAGAACGTACAATGGTGTGCGCTATCAGCCGGGCTATAGCGATCATCTACCGTTGGTAGTACGGTTTACTTTTTGATGTTTGGTAATTGTAGTCCGTAATGCTTCCTGCGGTCTACAATCATCATGGCGATAGCTGTAAGGGCTGCACCAAGGGCGGTGAAGCCGAATATCAGCATCGATGTAGTGTAGCTTGGGTCGGTCTCGTTGGCCCGACCTACACACATAGGTATAACTGCTCGTCCAAAATTCTGGATAAAGAAAATCATAGAATAGGCTGTTCCCAGACATTTCAAAGGAATGATCTTTGGTACACAGGGCCATAGGGCTGCTGGCGCCAAAGAGTAACCAATGCTGAGTGTTACCATCAGGGCGATGGCGATGGTACTGCTATGCATCGGCAGCGAGAAACCAAAGTGTACAGCAGTAAGCATCAGCGCGCCGGTAATAACCAATGTTACACCTTTGCCATAGCGATCATTAATCAGACCGAAAAGCGGTGTCATCAGTATTGTACCAAATGGCGCGATACTTGAAAAGAATCCTGCGAGATCTGTATCCACACCATATTTCATCACCATCAGTTTGGTAGAGAACTTCAGGAATGGCGATACGGCCGAATAGAAGAGTACGCAGAACAATGTGATCAGCCAGAACCCTGGATTGCGGAGGGTGATGATGATATCCCCCCAATGGAATTCGTCTTCATGCTGATTGTTATCATCACTTTCCATCGTCCGCTGTCCATAGTCGTCTAACTTACGGTCCATCACGCAGAATACTAGGAATGCCAGAAGACCGATGATAAGAAAGGCCAACGATACAAGCAACGGTGTAGAAAGAGTGAAGTGACGGGCGATTGGGGCTGAGATACTTAATGCTGCAGCGGTTCCCAAACGGGCCATTGCCAACTGTATACCCATAGCCAATGCAAGTTCGTGCCCGGTAAACCAGCGCACCATGGCTTTCGATACGGTGATGCCGGTCATCTCGTAACCCACACCGAATATCGAAAATCCCAAACTGGCTACAGCAACCGACATCGGTAATTGGAATCCGAAAATGATGATTTCTGCCGAACCGAAATCTGTAGTTACACCATAGAGTTTCAACAGGGTTCCCAAGGCCATTAACGAACAAGCCAGCACGCCTGTAAATCGAATGCCCATCTTGTCGAGAATCAATCCCGAGAAGAATAGCATCAGCAAGAAAACGTTGATAAAGCTACCGGCACCTGAGAAGAAACCATAGTCGGATGGTGTCCAGCCAAGTCCTCCTTGACTACGAGGCATCTCCAACAATGTCTCAAGTGGAGACATGACGTCATTAACGAAGTAGCCCATCATCATGGCTGTTGCCACGATGATGAGCACTGTCCATCTCGCAAAAGGCGAGTCGTTAAGTCGATGTTGGATAGCCTCTGACATATATTACTTTTTCTTCACTGGGTCGCAGGTAAGTCCGCAACCAAGCTTCTTGAATATCTTGCGGTCAACCTCGCTTAGCATAACGGTAGTGTGTATCTGACAGCCACGCAGTTTTGGTAACTGCTCCAAGGCCTTACGACAATTCTCTGCAAGCAGAGCGTCCCCAGGGGCCGAGCGCTCATCGTTGTTCGACAATACGCTCAGAGCTACAAGCACTTCATCAGTATGCAGACGTGGGTTCTTACCACCCAGGTATTCTATCTTTGTCTTCTGAACAGGTTCGATGAGACTCTGTGGAATGAGTTTAGTCTGATGATCAATCTCTGCCAGATGCTTGGTTGCATTCAGCAGGAGGGCTGCACTACAACCCAACAGTGGTGTTGACTTGGCGGTGATGATTGTACCATCTTCCAATTCGATAGCGGCAGCCTGCTGTCCTGTTTCCAGTTTCTTCTCGTAGGCTGCTGTAGTAACAGGACGGAATGCTGTGGTAATCTTTGCCTGATTAAAGAGCATACGTATCTTGTTTACCTCGCTCTCGTTGTCGGCACCATCGGCCATCTTGTTGGTAGCATCGTAGAATCTACGGATAATCTCATCCTTCGAAGCCTTGCAGCAAACCTCATCATCACTGATACAGAAGCCAATCATATTAACACCCATATCTGTTGGCGACTTATATGGATTCTCACCATAGATACCCTCGAAGAGTGCGTTCAGCACAGGGAATATCTCAATGTCGCGATTGTAGTTCACGGCTGTCTTGTTGTATGCCTCCAAATGGAATGGGTCAATCATGTTCACATCGTTAAGGTCGGCAGTAGCGGCCTCGTAGGCGATGTTTACAGGGTGCTTAAGTGGCAGGTTCCAAACAGGGAATGTCTCGAACTTAGCATATCCGGCACGTATGCCACGCTTGTTCTCATTGTAAAGCTGCGACAGACAAGTAGCCATCTTACCACTACCAGGACCAGGAGCTGTAACGATGACCAAAGGACGCGAAGTCTCAACATAGTCGTTCTTACCGAATCCCTCGTCGCTTGCAATCAGTTCTACGTTGTGTGGATAGCCGTCGATGGGGTAGTGAACATACGACTTGATTCCCTCGCGCTCCAAGCGGTGACGGAACTGGTCGGCAGCATGCTGACCATTGTAGTGAGTAATCACAACACTACCCACCATGAAGTTGCGGCTCATAAACTCGTCACGCAGACGCAGTACATCCTCGTCGTAGGTGATGCCGAGGTCGGCACGAACCTTGTTCTTCTCGATGTCCTCAGCATTAACAACGATTACTATTTCGATGCTGTCGCGCAACTGTCCTAGCATACGGAGCTTAGAGTCGGGCTTGAAACCAGGCAGAACTCGTGATGCATGGTGATCGTCAAACAACTTACCACCCAACTCCATATAGAGCTTACCGTCAAACTGAGCAATGCGCTCCTTAATATGCTCAGACTGTATCTTGAGATATTTCTCGTTATCGAATCCTATTTTCATATTATTCAGTGATGTTAGGAAGTTCGAGACCAATGCCTTTCTTCTTGTCAACAACCTTCAGCACAAAGCCAAGGATAAGTGCAGCAACACCAAGTGATGCCAGCATAACCAATGGAGCTGTATAGTCGAACTGGGTAGGATCGGTTACGCCAGGATTTGTCTGGTCGAGCACCTTACCAATCAGCAGTGGGAACAACCACAATCCGATGTTCTGAATCCAGAAGATCAGAGCGTATGCAGAACCGATGACTTTGGCATCAACCAACTTGGGCACTGATGGCCAGAGTGAAGCTGGAACAAGTGAGAACGATGCACCAAGAACCAGAATGGTGGTGTAAGCGATGATGATACCACCAACTGCATTGTCCTTGAACATAGGCAGAACGAATGCGAATGTAAGGTGACAAGCGATGAGCAGGATAGAACCCAGTACCAACATCGAAGCTGCCTTACCATGATGGTCGAGATAGCTACCAAGGATAGGCGTGATGAGCACAGCCAGCAGTGGGAATACAGCAAAGATACTCTCGGCCGACTGACGCATGTAACCCATATAGCAGTATGTTACGAGTGCAACGATTGAAAGTCCCAGCAAACCGAACTTCAAGTTTGCCTTCTTCTGGAAGTTTGATGCAAAACCAGCAGCAGCAACCACCAGCATGATAACATACTGAACGATGGTAACGCTTGATGAAGCCCAGAATGAGTCGGCATCAGGAGCAGTCAGTGTAAGGTTACACTGCAGCATGTTTACAGCATACTTCTGGAATGGGAAGATGGCTGAATAGTACAGCACGCAAAGCAGAGCCACAATCCAGAAACCGCTATCTGTAAGAATCTTACCCAGGTCGCTGATCTTAAATGGATCGTCCTTCTCCTCTGCCTCACCAGTCTGTGCATCCAGTTTCTGGTCCATGAAGAAATAAACGATGGTCATGATGAGCGCGATACACATCAGCACAACACCGAAGGCTACTGAACGGCTAACGCTTACCTCGCCACCCAGACGGGCAAAGAAAGGCGAGAAAATCATACAGGTGGCTACACCCAGACGAGCCAGAGCCATCTCTGATCCCATGGCCAGAGCCATCTCGCGACCCTTGAACCACTTAACGATTCCTCTTGAAACTGTGATACCAGCCATCTCGCAGCCGCAACCGAAGATCATGAATCCGCAAGCAGCAAATTTAGCCGAAGCAGGCATGCCAGCATAGAATGGCGATACACCCAACTCGTCGAATACAGGGATATAGTTGAGATTGTTGTTGAACCATGTCTCGAGTCCGGTTCCCATGAAGCTTTCGCTAACGGCATACCATTTTACACAGGCTCCAACCAGCATAACGGCTGCTGAAAGAACTGCGGTGAAGCGAACGCCCATCTTGTCGAGGATGATACCAGCGAAGATAAGGAAGAACACGAATACGTTGAGGAATACCTCTGAGCCCTGCATAGTTCCGAATGCTGTTGAGTCCCAGCCACGGGTCTCCTGCATCAGGTCTTTGATAGGTGAGAGGATGTCCATAAAGATGTAGCTGCAGAACATCGCAAGGGCGAGCAGCAGCAATGCGGTCCAGCGCATGCCAGCGCTGTCGCGTAGAGTTTTCTGAATTGCTTGAGTCATTATTTTAATTTTTTAAGTTTCATTATTTCTTCAGCCATTTATCAAGCCAGTTGAAGAATGTGCGCTGCCACAGTACACCGTTCTGTGGTTTCAATACCCAGTGGTTCTCATCAGGGAAGATGAGCAACTCGGCAGGAATACCCTTCATGCGGGCAGCATTGAATGCCGACATACCCTGAGTGGCGTTGATACGATAGTCCTTCTCGCCATGAATGCAGAGAATAGGTGTATCCCACTTATCAATGAACTGATGAGGTGAGTTCTTGTATGTCTTGTCTGCATTGGCTGTACGATCCTTGTTCCAATAAGCGTCGTCGTACTCAAAGTTAGAGAACCAGTTCTCCTCTGTCTCGGTGTACATAGCCTCCAGATTGAAAGCGCCATCGTGAGCAATGAATGCCTTGAAGCGCTTGTCGTGATGACCTGCGAGATAGTATACAGAGAAACCTCCGAATGATGCACCTACGGCACCCAGATGATCCTTGTCTACGTAAGGCAGATTGTTGGCAGCATCGTCGATAGCGGCCAGATAGTCCTTCATGCACTGACCGGTCCAGTCACCTGAGATTTCCTCAAGCCACTCCTGTCCGAATCCTGGCAAACCACGACGGTTGGGAGCTACAACGACATAACCCTGAGATGCCATGATAAAGAAGTTCCAACGGTAGCTCCAGAACTGTGAAACCGGGCTCTGAGGACCACCCTCGCAGAACAGCAGAGTGGGGTACTTCTTCGAAGCGTCAAAGTTTGGTGGCAGGATAATCCAAGCCAACAACTCCTTACCATCAGTGGTCTTTACCCAACGCTGCTGAACAGATGGCTTAGCCAACTGATCGGTGATGTGCTTATTCTCGAAAGTAAGCTGACTAACAGCTGTGTTAGCAGGCTTCTTAAAGTTAGGAGTTACAATATAAAGATCTGCTGGAGCGGTGATAGAGTGACGTTCCATCAACAGCTGCTTACCGTTATTCATCAAGTGGATTGAACCAAAGTCTGCCCAAGCGTTACCCTCCTGACAACCAGAACCTGACTGTGGTGTTACCATTGTGTACATCTGCTTCAGCTCGCCTTTCCAGTTAACAGCATAGAGGTTCTCTGTAGCATGCCAAACACCGATGAAGTAAATCATCGCATCCTTAGAATCGCTCCACACGAAATCGTCAACATTTGAGTCGAAACTCTCTGTTATATATTTCTTCTCGCCAGTAGCTAAGTTGTAGACACACAGGCGGTTACGGTCGGCCTCATAGCCATCACGCTCCATCGAAGTCCAAGCCACATACTTACCATCAGGAGAGAATTTGGGGTTCTGATCGTAACCCACATTGTTCTTCAGATTCTCCTTGGCATTAACGCTCTGATACTTCAGTGTCTTGGTTGGGTCAACCTCAGGAGCCTTATAGTCGGCAGGCTTGCAGAGGTTCTTTGTCTCGCGCGTACCTATTTTATATATATAGATATCAGAATCGGTTGAAATAGAGTAGGCTAGACCGGTCTTCTTTCTGCAGGTATAGGCAATCGACTTTGAGTCAGGACTCCAGTCCAGCTGCTCGATACCACCGAATGGCTCCATGGGGCACTCAAAAGGCTCGCCCTCCAGAATGTCGATGCCATCTTTGATACCATCCTCAGTTACGTCAGCCACGAAAGGATGCTGGATGCTCTCTACATAGTGATCCCAATGGCGATACATCAAATCTGTTATCAAACGACCAGTAGCTTTTGGAAGATCATCTGGGTTCTTCTTGATAATCTCATTGAAATCCAGTGAGTGGAGCAGAATCACCTTCTTGCCATCGGGCGAGAACTTAAAGCCCTCGATATCCTTTGATGTCTTTGATATCTGCTTGCGGTCAGAACCATCAGGGTTCATGGTCCACAGCTGACCACTAGAAAGGAATGCAATCTTACCCTGATACCATGTTGGATCGGTCTCACTCTTTGTGCCTGTTGTCAGGGTAATATTGCCTGTACCATCGGCGTTGATGATAGCAATCTTCTGCTGACTCTTATTGGCCTTTACGCTATAATAACCAATCTGGTAAACAATCTGCTTGCCATCGGCCGAAGCTTCAGCAGCGCCGATGCGTCCCATGGCCCAGAGAGCCTCTGGAGTCATCAGGTTGCTACTCAGCTTTATGTTCTGTTTACCTATCTTCACGTTGTTCTGTGCATTTGCGTTGCCTGGCAGCATCAGCAGCATAGCGGCAACAATTGATAATACGCTTCTTTTCATATAAGTTTATCTTTTTTGTTGGTTCATTCTCTGTTTCTGTAGTTCCTCAGCCTGCTTCTGCATAGCCTCAAGACGGGCAGCCAGACCAGAGGTCTTCTTCTGTGGGTTGTTCTTATTCTCCTTATACTTTGCCTCAAGGATAGCCAGTAACTTCTCGTCGTTAGTGGTCTTGCGGAGTGTCCACATGATAGCTGCCGAGAAGAACAGTGAGATAAAGTAGTAGAAGTTCAGACCTGATGAGTAGTCGTTGAACATGAAGAAGAACATGACTGGCATCAGATACATCATCCACTGCATCATCTTCATCTGCTCAGCCTGCTGACCAACCATCTGGTCACGCTGCTGGCGCATGGTCATATATGAGTAGAGAACATTCGATACACAGAACAGGATACATGTCAGCGACAAGTGATCGCCAATACCCCAGATGTTGGTACCCCATTCGATAATTGGGTCGTAGGTCGAGAGGTCGCTAATCCAGAGGAACGACTCACGACGCAGCTGGATAGCATTTGGTACGAAGAAGAACATAGCCATCCAGATGGGGAACTGAATCAGCATGGGCAGACAGCCTCCAAGTGGCGATACACCATACTGTGAGTACAGCTGCATCATAGCCTGCTGTTTCTTCATCGAGTCTTCAGGCTTGTCGTACTGCTTGGTGGCCTCGTCGAGTTTTGGTTTCAGTACGCGCATCTTGGCAGATGACATATAGCTCTTCTTTACCATTGGGAAGGTGAGAACCTTCAGCAACAGGGTAATCAGAATCAGTACGATACCCATTGAGAATCCCCATGAAGTCAACCAATCGAATACGTAGATGGTGAACCAACGGTTAATCCAGCGAACCAGCCACCAACCCAGGTTAACCAGCTGCTCCAGGTCGAGGTCCTTGCCGAATGTGCTCTGCTGTTCAACCTCCTTGATCAGACGGAAGTCGTTAGGACCAATATACATCTCGAACTCCGAAGCCTTTGCACCTGTTGGATCGAATGCAGTCTTCAGTTTGGCGTTAAACTGCTTCAGATAGCCTGAACCCTTCTCCTGAGGAGCGCTTGTGAGCAGTGAGTTCGCTGCGAAATCATCCTTAGCAATCAGAGCTGCTGAGAAGAACTGATTCTTAAAGGCAACCCATTCTAGCTGCTCTTCAATCTTCTCATCAATCTTCTCTGAAGTCTCGTTCAGATAGTCTGTGCCACCATCCTTTTCCTTATAGGTAACTGATGTGTAGCGGTTCTCAAACGTAAAGCCCTTCTCCTGCTGACGGCAGAGGTCGTTCCATTCGATGTTCATCTCCTGATAGTTTGGAGCGAACATGCCCTGCAATCCGTTTGCCTTCAGGTTGAAGTGCAACATATAGTCCTTACCCAGAACATAGTTGAACTCGATGCTACCGCCATTGCCAGCCAGGGCAGTCATGGTGAGTGTAGAGTCAGTGACGTTCGATGGGGTGAAGAACAGGTCTTTGGTGATAATGTTCTCCGACTTACCTGCCAGCATAAAGTTCATCTGCTGGGTCTTCTCGTCGAAGAGCGTTACATCCATACCATCTTCTAAATTCTCAAATCCTTTGATAACAGCTTTAGCCAGTGTTCCGCCTTTTGTGTTGAATGTCAGCTCAACCTTGCCGTTCTTCAGAACAATAGGTTCGTTCTTGCCGTTCATCGATGCATAGAATGCGGCTGTAGTGTCACCCTGAGCAGCTGCTTCAGCCTGTGCTTTACGTGCCGTTTCTTCTGCTTTCTGCTTCTTGGCGGCATTCTGCTGCATAACTGTTGCGATGCTGTCTTGCTTTCTTGCGGCCTCTATTTCCTCCTGCGAAGGCTGATTATACCAGCTGAAGCCGATAAGCACCAGCGCAATGAGGACAAAGCCGATAATAGTGTCTTTATTCATTTCTATTTTGCTTTTTTATTAATGTACGCGTAAATCAAGGTGCAAAATTACGAAAAAAATACGAAAAGAATGCAATCTATTGGCAAAAAATTGTATCTTTGCAGCAGATATGAGAAAAGTAGCATTTATTTTTGCAGCATTTTGGGTGCTAAGCGCCTCAGCTGCTGAACCCAAAGATACGATAGACGGACGCTTTTTTCGTCTGTTTGCTCCTATGACTTTCTATCATAACATAGCAAACAAATCACTGTCAATCGATTCTGCTCAAACAGTAAAGGATCCCGTTTCCGACGCTATCGATGCTGCCTTGTTACATATTTACCTCAATCGTCCCGATCTGGTGAATACTACCGAAACCGAGTTGAAGGAAACAGGTAATGTTCGTCAGGATGTCGATCAGCCCATCAAGAATCAGGTAAAGCTGGTCGAGAAGGTCGAAAGTCCTGTGATTGACACTCCAGACGACGTTCCTACGGCGATTCTGATTCAGAAACCCGATTTCTGGACCAAGAAGGGCGATGGCTATTTGCAGTTTATGCAGAACTATGTGAGTGGCAACTGGTATAAGGGTGGCGAAAGCAACTACTCTATGGTTGGAGCACTTACGCTTGAGGCCAACTATGATAACAGGAACAAGTGGAAGTGGGATAATAAATTGGAGCTGAAACTCGGATTCATGCATACCCGTACCGACTCTGTTCATAAGTTCAAGTCAAATGAGGACCTGATTCGTTTCACCAGTAAGGTTGGTCTCGAGGCTGCCAAGAACTGGTATTATACCTTGCAGTTGCTTGCTTACACCCAATTTACTCAGGGTTTGAAGGCAAACGACCTCAAGACTTATTCTGACTTTATGTCTCCTTTCAACTTGAACCTCGGTCTCGGTATGGATTATAAGGTAGCCACAAAGGATAAGAAGCTAACAGGTACAGTCAACCTTTCTCCTTTGGCAGTCAACTATCGTTATGTCGATCGCCTGGCACTTTCTACCAGCTATGGCTTGGATGAGGGTAAGCATTCTCTCATCGACTTCGGTTCGCAGGTTACTGCCGATGTTACATGGAAGATTAACGATGTGGTTTCTTGGAAGTCGCGCCTCTATGCGTTCACATCTTATAAACGTGCAGAAATCGAGTGGGAAAACACTTTCTCTCTCCGTGTGTCTAAGTATATCTCAGCCAATCTGTTCCTCTTCCCACGTTTCGACGATACTGGCAAGAAGGACGATAGTATGGGCTATCTACAGTTCAAGGAATATAGCTCTATCGGATTTACCTATGGATTCTAAAACAAAAACCCGCTTTCATCAAGCGGGCTTTTGTTTTTATTGTGCTTCAGTCATTTCTCCCTCAATATAGAGGCGGGTCATTTCCACAACGCCGTTAGTTCGAATCGTGATCGACTTCTTGAAGTGACCTGGGAATTTGCCGGCTCCGTTGTAGGTTACTTTTATCTCACCCTTCTCTCCTGGCTGTATTGGAGTTTTTGTGTACTCAGGCACAGTGCAACCGCAACTGGCCACAGCCTGATTAATTACCAATGGCTGCTCGCCAACGTTGGTGTAGGTAAAGGTGTAAGTAACAACAGGGCTCTTCTCTGAGAAAGTGCCGAAGTTATGAGTCAGTTTGTCGAACTTGATTTCTGCAGGTTTCTGAGCCAAAGCAGTTGTAAGTCCGCACACAATCATAAATGCTATAAATGCAATTTTCTTCATCTTTTTTGTCGTTTAAATGATAATTCAGTGCAAAGATATATAAAAAATAAGAATTAAGAATTAAGAATTAAGAATTATATTTGTCTATTATCATTTTTTTATGTAATTTTGCACCTCAAATGAATAAATAGCAATTAAATATGTACAGAAGTAAGACTTGTGGTGAGCTTAGGCTCCAGGATGCCGGTAGTGTAGTAACACTCGCCGGATGGGTACAGCGAAGTCGTAAGATGGGAGGAATGACCTTCGTTGATCTTCGCGATCGTTATGGTTTGACTCAGCTTGTATTCAATGAGGCTGATGATGCTGAACTCTGTGAACGTGCTAACAAACTCGGCCGTGAATTCTGTATTCAGATCAAGGGTGAGGTTAGCGAGCGCCAGAGCAAGAATCCCAAGATGCCTACTGGCGATATCGAGATTCTGGTTAAGGAACTGAATGTGTTGAGCGAGAGTCTCACTCCTCCTTTCACTATTGAGGATAATACTGATGGTGGTGATGATATCCGTATGAAGTATCGCTACCTCGATCTGCGTCGTGCTGCTGTTCGTAAGAATCTCGAACTGCGTCACCGCATGACCATCCTGATTCGTAACTTCCTCGATGGTAAGGACTTTATCGAGGTTGAGACACCTATCCTGATTGGTTCAACTCCTGAGGGTGCCCGCGACTTTGTGGTTCCTTCACGTATGAATCCCGGTCAGTTCTATGCTTTGCCTCAGTCTCCTCAGACTCTGAAGCAGCTTCTGATGGTATCAGGTTTCGACCGTTACTTCCAGATTGCCAAGTGCTTCCGCGACGAGGACCTGCGTGCCGACCGTCAGCCAGAGTTCACTCAGATCGACTGCGAGATGTCTTTCGTAGATCAGGAGGATGTACTCCAGCTTTTCGAGGATATGGCCCGTCATCTGTTCAAGGAGGTTCGTGGTGTCGAGCTTCCTCCACTTCAGCGTATGACATGGCACGAGGCTATGCGTCGTTTCGGTTCTGATAAGCCCGATCTCCGTTTCGGTATGGAGTTCGTTGAACTCATGAATCAGCTCAAGGGTACTGGCACATTCCCTGTATTCAACGATGCTAACTATATCGGCGGTATCTGTGTTCCTGGTTGCGCTAATTATTCTCGCAAGCAGCTCGACGAGCTCACCGAGTTTGTTAAGCGTCCTCAGGTAGGCGCCAAGGGTCTTGTATATGTCAAGTTCAACGAGGATGGCACTGTTAAGTCATCTATCGATAAGTTCTATACACCTGAGGTTTGGGCTAAAGTTAAGGAAGCATGTGGTGCCAAGGATGGCGACCTCGTACTGATTCTCAGTGGCGACAATGCCAACAAGACTCGTGTTCAGCTCTGCACACTTCGTCTTGAGATGGGCGATCGTCTTGGTCTTCGCGATAAGGACAACTTCGTTTGTCTGTGGATTGTCGACTTCCCGCTCTTTGAGTGGAGCGATGAGGAGCAGCGCCTGATGGCTACTCACCATCCATTCACTATGCCTAATCCTGACGATATACCTCTGCTTGATACCGATCCTGCCAAGGTTCGTGCCGTTGCTTACGACTTCGTATGTAATGGTGTTGAGGTAGGTGGCGGTTCACTCCGTATCCACGATGGTAAACTCCAGGAGAAGATGTTCCAGATACTCGGCTTTACTCCCGAGCGTGCTATGGCTCAGTTTGGCTTCTTGATTAATGCCTTCAAGTACGGAGCTCCCCCTCATGCAGGTCTGGCTTTCGGTCTCGATCGCTTCGTCAGTCTGATGGCTGGTCTCGATAGCATCCGCGATTGTATCGCATTCCCAAAGAACAACAGCGGTCGCGATGTGATGCTCGATGCTCCAGGCGAGCTAGACCCCAAACAGCTTGAAGAGTTGCAACTTAAGATTGATATTCATCAAGAATAGTTTAAATTCTGCTAAAATTGCCTAATTATCAGCGAGTTATCTAAAAAAATAGCGGTATTTTTGCAAACGAAAATTAAATAAAGGAAGCAAAACTTCAATAAAGTATTAATTTTTTAGAACTATGGCAGAAAAGAAAGCAACAGCTAAGAAGGCTACTGAGACAAAGGCAGCCGCAGCTAAGAAGACTACAACCGTGAAGAAGGCCGCTGCTCCTAAGGCAGCTGCAAAGGCAGTTCTCGCTATCAACGCTGAGAATGCAGGTTTCAAGGCAGGTGATGTTTATCAGGCACTTGCAGCAGCAGGTAAGGCTCTCACCGTAAAGGAGATTGCTAAGGCTGCTAAGATCTCTGAGGAGGAGACTCTTCTCGGTCTGGGTTGGCTCTTCAAGGAGGGTAAGCTCGCTAATGATGGTGAAAAAGTTACATTGGCTTAAGCCTTTTAACGAATCATAGAAAAAAGGTCGGTAATCGCTTTTACCGGCCTTTTTTTAAGCATGGAATGACGTACGATCAGCAGATATTAAGTATCCTTACAAGTGTAGGCGACAAGGGCATCAGCGTAATGCAGGTGGCCAAGCATGTCTATAACATGAATCTTAGTTTTTTCTATACCCCCGACCTTAATGAGATTCGTGCTTATGTGCAGCAATATCTGCTCAAGAATTCCAAGTCGCCTCTGTCTTTAATCGAGTCTACAGGTCGTCGTGGGTATTACCGTTTGAATACCCAGAATAATGCCGATGCCCGTCAGCTGATGTTGGAGTTCGGCAGTTCTTTATAAACGGTTTCGTATAGTTTTAGCAGTTCTTCTGCGGTTTTCCGCCACGAGAACAATTCCGCCCTTTTCAGTCCTATTTCTTTTAGTGTGTTATAATAATCTTCGTCACTCTCCAGTCGTAGCATTTGTTCTGTTATCTCTTCCGGACTTTCGGGGTTGATAAGTATCGCCTCGTTACCGGCTATTTCCGGCATCGACGATGTGTTCGATGTGATGACTGGTGTACCGCATGCCATCGCCTCAAGCAGAGGTATGCCGAAACTCTCTCTGAGCGATGTATACAGAAAGGCGAATGCACTATTATATATATAAGGTAGGTCGCTGTTCACTATATATCCTGGCATCACTATCTGTTCACGGATATTCTCAATATGGTTCCTTTCTATGATGCTGTCCAGATATTCTCTATCCAGATCTGCCATCAGCAGTTTTCGTTTGATGGCTGATTGCTCTAAGTATTTCGAATAGGCTATAAGTGTTCGCTCAGTATTCTTCTTGGGATCCGTGTTTCCGAGGAAGAAGAAGTAACCGGGCTTTTCTATATACGATTTGTATATGTCAGCCACATCTCTGAATGGCTTAAACCATTCATTATAGCCGTTATATATCATAGCCATCCTCTTTTCGGGAATGTTCAGTTTGTCTATGATATTTTGTTTTTCAAAATTCGATACGGTGATGATTCGCAGACATCTCTCCAAGATCTTTGGTACCACCTTTCTTCTATAAAGCCATCCCATGTTCTGGTATACCGACTTGTTGTTTTTGTCTCTTGGCTCCAGGAAAATGATGTCGTGCAGCGTCAGTACCAATGGTATGTTGCAGAATATCGGAGCAGTATTACTAGTACAATGCAGAATGTCCAGATTGTATTTCTTGACGGCTCGTGGCAGGGTTATCTGCTCCCATACAGGATAGAAACTCTCACCAATCACTATAATGTGGACGTTTTCGCTGTCTTTCAGGCATCTGTCAACTCCGGGCGCCACAAACACAAAGTACTCATTTTGATGGTCTATCTGTTGTAGTTCCTTTATCTCCTGCAGAACCACATAGTCCATTCCGTGTTTGTTTCGGCGGAACACGCGTTGAGCTTCGATACCTATTCTCATATCTGCTTTATCACTTTTGCCGGAACACCTGCCACAAGCGAGTGGGGCGGAACGTCCTTGGTTACCACGGCTCCAGCAGCTATCACACAGTGTTCACCGATTGTTACTCCTGGCAGAATCACAGCATTTGCACCCACCCATACGTCATCTTCTATCGTTACGGGATTGGTGCTCACACCTTGTTCGTCTATCTTTTTGTTGGTGTCGCTAAAGTTGTGATTGAGCGCTGTAACGGTGATACCCTGAGCTAAGTTTACATGGTTGCCAATTTCTACGGGGCCGATAATCGTATTATGCAGACCTATTCTGGTGTGGTCGCCTATCATCACATCGCCAACCGCATTGTTGATGCAGGCAAATGATTCTACCACCGAGTAGTCGCCAAGGCTGAAGATTCGGTAGGGTGGAGTATCCATCCTTGCCGAACGATGTATCACAGAGTGCTTTCCTCTGTGCTGATATAGTGGTGCCAAGAGTCTTATGAACCATCGTGGTCTTGTCTCCACCTGGTTCATAATCACCCAATCAATGAATTTCTTCAGTTTCGGGTTTTTCTTAAGCTTTTCTCTTGCGCTCTCGTTGTCCATCACTTTCTATCAGTGTCTTCCATTGTTCGGCTATCACCTTCACATCGAAACGCTGTGCCAGCATCATGGCCTCTTCCGATTTCGGTTGCCAGTCCATAAATGTGGCATCCTCTAACTTCTTGGCCAGCTCATCTACATCGCCATTCTTAAAGTATATGCCGAAGTCGCCAAGTATCTCCTTGCTCGATGGCAGGTCAGATGAGATGACGGGCAGTCCATGTGCCATGGCCTGTACCAGCACCAGTCCGAAGTCTTTCCATCTCGAACTCGATACGTACACACTTGCTTGTGAGTAGAACTGCTGTATGTTCTCGGTATACGGATGTATTTTTACCCTTCTTGACAGGTATCTGTTTTCAATCATCTTGTTCAGGGCGTCCTTCTCAGGTCCGTCACCTACTATATCCAGATACCAGTCCTGGTTGTGCTGCGCAAACTTATCGAACGCCTTTATCAGCAGGTCAAATCCCTTATGCTTTGGTGTCAGTCTGCCCACTGCCAGGAAGCGTCTGTTCTTTGCACTTGCCGGCTCACCAGGCTTTATGGTCAATGGGTTGGGTATCACAAATGGCGAGAATCCATATGCATGGTAGTACATCTCCGAATCCTGCAGATATAGCAACACTGTTTCATCCAGCTTCTGTAGCTGTCTGCCGTAGTGGTACTTCAGTTCTGTTCCTAAGTAAGGCGAACCCTCTCTCAGGAATGCGTTGAACGAGTTGTATATCCAACCGATGGCTTTCACGCCTCCCAGATCTCTTTTAATCGTAGCCAATCGCATCGAGAGATATGAATTCACAGCAATGATGGCGTCATAGTTTCCTTCTTTCAGAACTTTCACCACTGCTTCGCGCCTTTCCCTTGGGAATGAGCTGTGAGCATACATGTCAGAAGTCCAAGCGGTTTTGGGTAGTATGTTTTTATACAGATAATCATACACATGATATGATATGCGCTTCCAACCTTCCAATTTCGGAAAGTGGCTAAACACAAACTTAATAGGGTATTTCTCAAGGTTATACATCGCCAAGTCTTCTTGCTGAGGATCTTCTAATGTTACGATGGTCACATCATAATATTTAGTCAGTTCTTCGGCTATCACAGCAGTTACTCTCTGCATGCCGCCCGACTTGAAAATGCTATCTGCAATAAAACATATCTTCTTCATACGTTCATAATTAGCCAATTAACGCTGACAAAAGTACAAAAAAATTTGGATAATTCCAAATTTTATGCATTATTTCTCCAAAAATGATATTATTCTATCAGCTCTTTCCACTGTTCAATGATATTTTTAATATCAAAACGTTGCGCAATATTGAGTGCTTCCTTCGATTTCGCCTGCCAGTCTATGTGGGTAGCATCTTCCAATCTCTGGACCAAATCTTCGATATTGCCATTCTTGAAATACAGCCCAAAGTCGCCCATAATCTCTAAACTTGTTGGCAGGTCAGATGATATAACAGGCAACCCATGAGCCATTGCTTCTACAAGTACAAGGCCAAATCCCTCCCATCTTGAACTGAGTACATATATTTGTGCATTCGAATAATATGCTTGTATATTGTTGGTAAACGGGTGGATGGTAATCCGTTCCTCAAAATGGTATTCTTTAATCAATTCTCGATATAGTTTTTCCTCCGGTCCTTCACCAACAATATCAAGATACCATTCCGGATTATTCTTTGCAAATATGCTGAATGCTTTTATCAGCAAATCAAACCCTTTGTGCTGATGAGAAAAACGTCCAACCGCTAAGAATCGTTTAGAAGTACCAGTAGATGTTTCTGCTGGTGCTAGTGTCAAGGGATTATATATGACTGTTGGCTTAAACCTTGGGTCGTATTCATGATAACTTTTTGCATCATGGTTACAAAGGAGTACAACATTATCCAATTTCCTGAATTGATAGATATAATGTCTGCATCTTTTTGCCCCAATATAGTAATGAGATTTCTCTCCAAAAATCGCTTCAAACGAATTGTGAATCCAACCAATGCATTTTGTGTCTTTTAGGTGTTTCTTAAGTGTAGCTAATCTTGCTGCTAATGGAGCATGTACTCCTATGATAATGTCATAATAACCATTCTGTAATTCTTCTAATAATGCATTTCTTTGCTCTGATGGGTAAGAACTGTATGCATATAGATTAGAAAGTATTTTTGACTTTGGTTGTACTTTCAGATAAAAACCACTATAATATTTGCATAATTTCTTTTTTGTCTGTCCAACCTGTGGGTAAGAAAAGAATCTGTATGTTATATCTGATTCGTTTAAATTATACATTGATGTGTCTAACAATTCTGGCTTGTCAAATGTTACAATTGTCACATTGTTGTCTTTGGCCAGTTCTTTTGCTAAAACTGCAGTTACTCTTTGTACTCCACCAATACTGAAGATACTGTCAACTATAAAACATATATTTTTCATGGCTATATATTATTCAATACAGTCTTCATTTGATTCTCCCATGACAGATTCATAATAGAATCCCTAATTTCCTGAGGTGATGTGGAGATTTTATTGTAGAACTCAATAATAGATTTAATATCTATTGCAGTTTCGTCTGCAGGCGCTTTTAGCACGTATGGTTTCGTGTCAAAGTCACTATCTGTTTCTGAGTAAATAAAAGGAATGCCTCGTGCAGCGTATTCTCTATTCTTTAAAGTTTTTATTTTATCAATACCTACACGATGCCTGCCTAAACTACCTATTCCAAAATCACATTTATCGAAGAGATAATCCAATTCTTTCCCATGTTTCTTTCCATAAAGAATTACGTAATTCTCCATGTGATTATCTAGGACAATTTTTTTGAATTCATTCTCTATTTCTGTTGAGAAGAAATAACCAACTACATGAAATCTTACAATGTAGTTCTGTGGTTTAGTATAGTATTTTGCAAGTCCTCTTACAAGTCTGTCAAATCCATGCCATTCATGTATTTCTGCAACTCCAATTAAATTGAGTTCTTTTGAAGTATCATTGATAGTGGTCTTCATTTTTACACTATCAAAATCAATACCATTAGATATTCTAATTGTCCTTTGACCAAAGATTTGCTCATAATCAGAAAAAGTAACGATGGCATCAAGTTGTTTTGCAAGGCTGTTTCTGAAAAACTTATCTAGAAATATCTGTTTGCTCATCCCTTGCGCTTCATATTCGGAATCGTATGGATATGTTGGAATCTCCATAACGACTTTTGCTCCGTCCCTTTTCATGTGTTTGACCATATTTATGGTAAAAGGATTGGCATTATGGTTAGAGCGAATGTATACTAAGCCAATATGGTTATTCTTTACATAGTGCGAAATAGCAGAAAAATCAATTCTTTTGATAATTTTACTCAAAAATCTGTTTCCATAATCTGCAATTACATTCTCATCTATTATTCTCTTTTTTGTTTCTGTTTCGTCCATATAACAGAGGTGGACTTCATTCCCACATTGTTTAAGGGCGTTAACTTGATATGATATCTTTTTACTGATACCATTATTCGGGTCAAACCCATGGAATATTAGAAACAGAACCTTTTTCATTCTCTAAATCTTAAAATCTTCGGCTAAGATAGGCATATTTTAAATAATATCCAAATTTATCTCCACTTTTTTGTGCTTTTCGGATAAAAATTGTATTTTTGCATCGAAAATGATTAGGAATTATAGATGAACAAAGACAAATACAAGATAGTTTATTGTACTCCAGCATTATATTCTGCTGGTGGTACTGAGCGAGTAGTCTCAGTTAAAGCAAACTATTTTGCAGATGTCTTAGGCTATGATGTTACAATTATTGTCACCGAAGGTAAAAATGGTAATTCTTTCTTTCCTTTATCTGACAAAGTTAAAGTTGTTAATCTCGGTCTGAATTTTGAAGAATTTTGGAATGTCTCATTCGTAAAAAAGATTTTTCTATACTTAAAAAAACAGAGAAGGTATAAAAAACATTTAACTGATGAGTTGTTAAGAATACGTCCGGATTTCACTATTACAACTTTGCGTAGGGAAATTAATTTCATCAATTCAATTAATGATGGCAGTATAAAAATTGGTGAGCAGCATTTAAGCAGAACGAATTATAGACGAATAGATTCTCGCTTTACTCACTTTTACGAAGCACTTTTCTTTAAATGGTGGAAGAATCGTGTTGTAATAAACCTAAGGAAACTTGATAGATTGATTGTGTTAACATCTGATGCTGCCTCAGAATGGCCTGAACTCTCAAATATTAGAATGATTCCAGATCCATTGTCTATTAAAGTTAATCAGGTTAGTTCATTAACGTCAAAACGTGTCATTACTATAGGAAGATATTCTTATGAAAAAGGATATGATATTCTTTTGCAAATTTGGTCTCTCGTTGAGAAAAAATGTACAGATTGGCAGCTTGATGTTTTTGCTATGGGCGATCCTACACCTTATGTAAAAATGATGGATGATTTATCAATAGATAAAAAGCGCTGTCATCTGCATAGTAGTGTTGTGGATGTTGAAGAGGAATATCTGAAAAGTTCGATTCTGGTTCAGCCTTCTAGAACTGAAGGTTTTGGTTTGGTAATTGTTGAAGCTATGGCTTGTGGCCTACCTGTCATATCTTTTGATTGTGAGAATGGGCCTCGTTCAATCATTACTGATGGTGAGGATGGGTTCTTAATTCCAGTGTTTAATATTGAATTGTTTGCAGATCGTCTTGTTCGATTAATGAATGATGTAGATTTGAGTATTTCAATGGGTAAAAAAGGACAAATAAAAGCCCAGTCCTATCAAATTGATTCAATTGGATTGCAATGGAAACAGTTGTTTGATGAATTGATGAATAAGAATGCAGTATGATGTAACTATAGGAATTCCTGTCTTTAAATCTGTTGATTTTATCCGCAGATCTATAGAATCAGCACTTGCTCAAACTTATTCTTCTATAGAATTCCTTATTGTTGATGATGCTGGGTGTGATGGCTCTGTTGAAATAATTCAATCAATAATGAATACACATCCAAGAGGGAATGCCATGCATATTATTAAACATGAAGATAATCAAGGCGTTTCTTCTTCTCGCAATCAAATCATTGACGAAGCTCAGGGAGAGTTTTTGTTTTTTATGGATTCTGATGATATTATAGCAGAGAATACCATAGAAATCTTGATGAAGAATGCAAGTCTGTATAATGCGGAAATAGTATTCGGCTCATACGAGAGAATAGAAACCTCAGGAAGAAAGACCTTATATCAATATCCGTCAATACAATTGCTAAAAGAAGATGAGTTGGCAAGTTTCGCTTATCGTAAATATGGAGGTATACAGGCTTCAGTATGTAATTTTATAGTTAAGACCTCAGTTTTACGCGCTAATAATCTTCGATTTATTGATACAAATTATTGGGAGGATTTTGTTTTTACATTTGATTTGGTAACATTAATATCTCGTGCTGTTTTACTTCCTGACATTACATATACCTATATATGCAGAGAGAATTCTCTTTCTCAATATCAACAAAGAAATATGATCCCGAAGGGTGAAATATTACAAAATATAAGAGCTGTAGATTACCTTAAACAAACATCTTCTGTCTTATCTGATAAAGTCTATTATCCCAATAGGTGTTATAATATAGTTCTGACGGATTTCTATATTGCATGCAATATATTAAAACGTCGTAATTCTATTTCGCCTTATATATCAAATCATGAGATTAAAGAACTGATGAAACATCCTGCATCAATCTTTCAGATTTGTCAATTTCGTAGTTCTCGTTTTAAGAATCTGACTTTATATATATTGAGTAAACTTCCTGCTTTTTTATGTTTTGTACTGATCAATTATATGGGTAAAGCAAAAAAGTTGGTTTAAAATTTGGATATTTGTTGGAAAATGCTTATCTTCGCAGACAAAACATCATGTTTAGCTTATGTCCAATTGGTACGATAAATATCTCAGCATATATGGAAAACCTTTTAGTGAGGTTCCTCAGGAGGTGATTGATGGAACACGCGAAAGGTTAGCGGCCTTACAGAGCGATACTCCAATTGCTTCAATCGTGGTTATTGCATATAACGAGGAAAAACACTTGCAGGCATGTTTATGGGCACTAAGTGAGATAAAATGCAAGTATCCAGTGGAGATTATTGGAGTGGATAACGATTCTAAGGATCGAACTGCCGAAATCTTCGAAAAATCAGGTGTTCCATATTATACAGAATATCAGCATTCTTGTGGATATGCCCGCCGTTGTGGATTACAACATTCACGTGGCAAGTATTATTTCGATGTTGATAGCGATACTATATATCCTCCATTGTATTATGAACTGATGCTTGAACAGTTAATGAAACCTGGCATAGTTGCTGTTTCTGCTACTTGGAGTTATTTCCCAGATGCGAACCATAGTAAACTTGGATTGAGATTGTTTGAGATGTGTCGTGACTTGTTCCTGTGGATTCAGCATTTCAAACGCCCTGAGTTGAGCGTGCGTGGATTGGTCTTTGCATATAATGCAGATTATGGACGTAAAGAAGAATATAGAGTTGATATCATTCGAGGTGAAGATGGCTCCATGGCATTAGCCTTAAAGAAATATGGAAAGATAAAGTTTGTTCGCGATAGTCGTTGTAGGGCTATAACTGGCTATGGTACAATAGGTAATCAATCCATGTGGCAGAGTTTTGTTAATCATGTCAAAATTCAGAGCAAAGGAATCTCTCGTATTTTTTTTAAAAAGGATTACTATGAAGATAGTGATGATAACTTGATTCAGTGATTTTATGACAAGGTTGGTGTACATTGTAGACTCTTTAGCCATATTTGGCGGCATAGAACGAGTTGTAATAGATAAGATAAATTGGCTTGCCAAAGAACCTGAATATGAGGTTACTTTGTTGACAGTAAACCAAGGCAAACATCCAGTAGTCTTTCAGTTAGATTCTCGAGTAATACGCTTTGATCTTAATATATTGTTTCATCGAAAATATCAATTTTGGGGCATAAATAGAATCGTTTATGGTATGATATTACATAAACGGTTTCGTCGTCAAATGGAGGCGTTGTTGAATAAGTTATCTCCTCATGTTATAATATGTACTCGTATTTATTTTATCCAAGATATTGTTAAAATATCTAATAAAATTCCTGTCGTATTTGAAGCTCATAATTCATGTTCGCATGAGTTTGAAGGTGATTCTTTTTTTAGACAATTAAATGCTTTATTTTGGTATCGTTTTTTAAAAAAGATCAAAATGGTGGTAACCTTAACAAAAGGTGATGCGGAGGAGTGGTATAAATATAATCAGAATGTAAGAGTTATTCCTAATGTTGTTAACTTGAATAAAACAAATACCTATTCTAATTGCTCTTCAAAATCAGTAATATTTGTTGGTCGTTATTCATATCAAAAAGATATTATGACACTCTTGAAGATATGGAGATTGGTTCATAAACGATATCCAGAATGGGTTCTTAATATTTTTGGTGGCTATGGAGAACAACAAGAGAAGATCCTAAATGAGATCGGCGTTAATAATTTGAATATTGTATTGCATAATCCGAAACAATCCATTAATGAAGAGTATAAAAGAAACTCTTTTTTGTTGTTAACTTCTCGATATGAACCATTTGGCTTAGTACTTCCAGAAGCAATGAGTTGTGGATTGCCTGTTGTGGCATTTAATTGCCCTTATGGACCTGCTGATATTATTAATGATGGTATAGATGGTTTCTTGATTGCGAATAGGTGTGTTGAGGAATATGTAGAGAAAGTGTGTTTGCTAATTGAAAATGAACAATTGAGGATTGATATGGGTAAAGCTGGTATTTTATCATCTCAAAGATTTAATGAATGTATTATTATGCCTCAATGGAAAAAGTTATTTGAAGAATTAATTGCATTTAATTAATTATGGTTAAACGGATTGTATATATTGTGGGTGATTTGTCTTATCCTAATGGGATGAGCCGGGTGCTTAGTCAAAAAGTAAATTATTTAGCAGCCCATACTGATTATGAATTGTTTGTTGTGTTGACAGAGAATGCCTCAATGCCGCATTATTATAAGTTGTCCCCAAAAGTTGAATGGGTAAATTTTGATATTAATTTTGAAGAACTTCAGACTATGTCGTTATATCGTAAAGCATGGAACTATTGTTGGAAAACGCGTCAATATAAACGGAAACTTACTGATTATTTGATGCAAGTACGTCCAGATATAACGGTATCAGTTCTGCGAAGAGAAATCAATTTTATTAATGATATTCCTGATGGAAGTATAAAAATTGGAGAGATCCATTTTAATCGTCAGAGTTATAGGGTTTTTAATCATTCTTTTCTTCCTTCATTTGTGAATCGATTTGTTACAAAAAAATGGAAGGACAGTCTGGATCAACAAGTTCATCGCCTTAATCGTTTTGTGGTCTTGACAAATGAAGATGCTATGAATTGGGAGGGGTTTGACAATGTCCTGGTTATTCCAAATCCTATAGCAAAGTTCCCAACGGTAGTTTCAGATTGTACGAGCAAGCATGTTATTGCTGTAGGACGTTATACATGGCAGAAAGGCTTTGATTTGCTTATTAATGCATGGAAAACTGTTTATCGTCGTCATCCTGATTGGATTTTAGATATTTATGGAGCTGGAGAAAGAAAAGCATATTGTGAACTAGTTGAGTGTGAGGGATTGTCATCTGTTATTATCTGCCATGAGGCCGAAAATGACATATTTAGTAAGTATGCAGAAAGCAGCATATTTGTTCTCAGTTCTCGTTATGAAGGTCTTCCTTTGGTTTTAGGTGAAGCAATGGCTACAGGTCTGCCTGTCGTGTCTTTTAGTTGCCCCTGTGGGCCAAAGGACATTATTACAGATGGAATTGATGGAATACTTGTTAATAATGGGGATATCGAAAGGTTGGCAGACTCAATTTGTTATTTAATAGAAAACGAAGATGTGCGAATAAAATATGGACAAATGGGAAGAAAGAAGTCTCTCAATTATAATGAAAATTGTATTATGAGGTTCTGGATTGATTTATTTGATACATTATAATTTCTGATAATATGAAAATCGTTTATATTTTGAAATCATTTGCCTTGACAGCAGGTGTAGAGCGTGTTATGGCAGATAAAATGAATTGGCTTGCTAATGCTGGCTATGAATTGATGCTGATTACATATGAACAAGGAAATCATCCGTGGGCATTTCAATTGCATTCGTCAATTCGTCATATAGATCTTAATACACGTTTCTTTGCGCTTGATAAAAAAAGTCTGATAAAGAAATTATTTTTGCTAAGACAGATGCGTAAGACATTTCGCTTTCATCTACAGGCTTTGATCGATGAATTTAAGCCCGATCTGATTATTTTTACTACTTATTCTATAAAATTGGTGGACATTATTCTTACCATCCGTACTAAGGCATATAAAATAATCGAGTCTCATGTTGCATGTTATACAATTAAAAAATCCTATGACTTCCGACATAATATAGTTCTTCGTTCTATTGCAAAATTGTATGATAACATGATGTTGAATAAGGCGGCAAATGCAGATTGTTTAGTGACTTTAACAAATGGTGATGCTGCAGATTGGAATCATTATGTTTCTAACACTGTTGTTATTCCTAATCCGGTTACGCATATTCCCCAAGATATTCTCCATCATAATGGTAGTGGACGACGTATTATATGCGTTGGACGATTACATGAGCAAAAAGGTTTTGATTTGTTAATTAATTCTTTTAAATTGATTGCTGACCGATGTCCTGATTGGATAATTGATATCTATGGAGATGGTCCTGATAAAGCTAAATTATTATCGACAATACATGAAAAAAACTTGCAGGAGCGAATTTTTCTTAAGACTCCTACACCAAATATATATAATGAATATTTGCATAGTGAGCTCTTGGTTTTAAGCTCCAGGTATGAAGGTTATCCATTAGTTCTAAATGAAGCTATGTCTTGTGGTATCCCTTGTGTGGCATTTAGGTGTAAATATGGTCCAGAAGATGCGATAGAAGATGGTGTCAATGGACTGTTGGCTGAAAATGGTAATATAGATGATCTTGCTAATAAAATACTATGGATGATAATGCATACAGAAGAACGCCTTCGTATGGGAATAAGGGCACGAGAGTCTTCTTTAAATTATGATATTCAGATTATTATGAAGCAGTGGACTGGTTTGTTTGAAAGAATTGTAAGACAGAGTACGAAAGTAAATTAAAAGACTTGTGTTTTAATTTGATATGTGGATTGTGAGTTTGTACTAAATAATTTAAAATTATGATTCCAAAGATTATACATTTATGTTGGTTGAGTGGAGATCCTTATCCTTCGAAGATAAAAAAATGTATTAAGACATGGGGACAATACTTGTCAGATTATAAAATTGTCCTTTGGGATACTAATAAATTTGACATTAATTCCTCTTTATGGGTTCGTCAAGCTTTTGAGAAGAAGAAATACGCGTTTGCAGCGGACTATATTCGTTTTTATGCTCTTTATCATTATGGAGGAATATATTTGGATTCTGATGTTGAGGTTCTAAAAAACTTTGACGTTTTACTTGATTTGCCATATTTTATCGGTGCAGAGAAGGCTCAGACTCCAGAAGCGGCTATTATTGGGGCTGAAAAAGGATGCGATTGGGTCAAGCAATGTTTGGATTATTACCAAGACAGACCTTTTGTAAATGAAGATGGGAGTCTTAACATACAGACAGTTCCTGAAATAATGATTAAGCAAATTGAACAAATTAAACCTGTTCGTGTATTATCTATAGATGAAAGTCTGAATATTCGTAAGTTTGATATGCAAAAGGAATTCCTTGAGTTTAATGATGCTTTTTTTTCTCCGAAAGTATTTGATTCTCGAGTTGTTGAAGTTACACCATATACATTTGCTATTCATCATTATCAAAACTCGTGGTTTTCTTCAAAGGCAAGGGCGTATTATAGACTAAGAGCGTTTGCTGTTAGACTTCTAGGATGGAAATATGTTCGTTATATGGAGGTGTTGTTTATTCCATGGAAATTTAAAAAGAAGACAAACTGATAATTTTCATTTCACGAACGGACATTTATTCAACTAGTAAACTTCCAACATGAATTTATGTTGGTGTATTCAGAAGATTTGGCAATGTGATTAGTTGGATATAGTGTATTCTGATAATTATATTTCAAATGATGATTTCTGGGGTAATTTTTTCTCCAGAAGTTTTTCTAAATGAGTACTGATGGAATTAAAATCTTCTTCTTTACAAAGTGCATCATCATTGAAACAGATTGATTTGATTGTCGGATTGTAAAGCGCTTTTTCTATTTTATCTACAATTTCTTTCTTAATTATAAAGAAGAAAGCTCCTTTCCTCTTGTTTGGTACAAACCGGTTAGATGCTAATTGCCAATAGCGGAAGATATATGAATTGATCGTGTCATCTTCTCTGAATCTGGTACAACTTTTTGTCATAAGTTCAGGCACTCTTTCCCATACTTCGTTGAATATAGATTTAAGAAATGATTGTTCGATATGATAATTGGAGAAACCGATAAAGAATCTTTGGCGAATAAGTAAACAGCTCACTAGAAGACCTTTTAGGCCGAGGTGTAATCCCCACCAACGCATTGGAGATTCAACAACAGTCTCCCATCTTCTGAACTGACTATTGATAATACCAATATCCATTAGCATTGATATGTAGGTGCTGAATTTGTTTTCTACAGTATAAATTGGGACATTGAAGCAGGTCTCTTTGTTAATGTCGCATGGAAGACCATTCCTGAAGTAATAATTTGGTTTGACGGGAGAGTTCAAGAACATGTCATCGTTGAAATAGACAAAATGTTCCGACAGACCTTTAATCTTATGTAAATGAAGCTCGATAGTACGGCAATTAAATGTCGGTAGGTAATCTGCAGGAATAAAATCTGCGTGTTTGACAAGTTCCAGTTTCGAACAGTTTTTATTAATCCAATCGGGAAATCTGCCATTGGTGACTAAATACACCTTGTTTACCCAAGGTGCATAACTTTCTACTGCTCGGAACCAATATTGGAAAATGTGCATGTTTCTAAAACGAGCTTTTTCTATACGCCCTTTCGATTCTTGTTTATATTTCAAATATGTTTCCTGCCATTTGGGATCAGACGAGTCTAACCATGTAACTACGAAGTCAATTTTTATTTCTTTCATGACAATTATTTATTAAATATTAAATAGTACTTAATCTACACATAATATACTGTCGTGATTATTGATCATTTTGACAGAGAGATTCAAAAAGGGACTTCCATTGATTCATAATAATATCAATGTTAAATAATTTTGCTCTTTCAATTGCTGCATATGAAAATTGTTTTCTTAATTGTTGGCTTTCAATTAGGTTACAAAGTCTTTCGGCAAATTGGTTGTTGTTCCCGTTCTCAATTAGAAATCCGCATTGATTATTCTTTATGATGTTTCTTGGACCATTAGGACAATCAAAAGCGACACAGGGTACACCATGCATCATAGCTTCCAGAATTACCAGTGAGAACCCTTCGTAGTAGGAAGTTACTGTACAAATGGAACTGTTGGCATATTCTTGGCTGATATTATGGGTAACTCCATGAAGTGTTAGATTTTTGATATTATTATTAATAATGTATTTCGTTAGCTCGTTATTTAAACTGCCCTCACCAAAAATGTCTAAATACCAATCAGGATGTTTGGCGTTCACAGCCCTCCAGATTTTTATAAGTCTCTCATAACCTTTGACAGGCGTTAATCGTCCTACTGCTATCACTCGTTTGGTTTTGCAATCACTATATTGACCTATTTCCATAGATGAAAAGTTGGGTATAACTTCTAGACGTTTGGCTCTCTTCAAATAACTCCTTTCGTCATTCGTTAAACTTACAACTATATCTGCATACTTAATGATAGTATTAAAATTGCGTATTTTTAATTTTCTATTTATCCACGAACTTTTATGAAAATTTGAATATATGTGGTATTCCAGAGGTTCGTGTATTTCAATAATTTTGATAGCTCTACAAGGGATTGGGTATGATATGTTTGGTTTGAAAAGACTTATCAAAATGTCTGGATCGATTTTTAAAACTGCGGCCGTAGCTTCTTTCCGTAGCCTTTTGTTTATTGACCATTTTATCAAAATACGTTTAGGATATTTATATTTGTATTGTGCGTAATATGATATCCCAAGATTAATATGATGGATTTTCTCTGACAAAGGATAGACGATTGGCGCATTGTCGTGATGACATAGTGTTATGATAGATACATCATAACCAAAATGCTCAGATAAATAATTAGCCTTTTCAACTATAATTCTTTCAGCTCCTCCTTTGACTTCTAAAGATGGAATAATATATGCTATTCTCATATCTTTATATAATATTTTATTTATTAAAAAGGATATTTAGTTTGACAAAATAGAAATACAAATTAGGAATAAATCTGAATGATATTGAATGAATCCATTGATTAAATCCATTTGAGAAAAATAAATCAGGAGCATTCTTTTTTATTTCTTTTAGTAGAAATGTTCTGTATTTGTTGTCATTTATCCCAAAATATGTTTGATGAACAAAGAGTGAGAATGACGTGTAGACGTCATTTTGAAGCTTTTTTAAAACTATAGGAGGTAGATTTTTGACTTTGGTTAACTCCCATGTTTTTGATATAATAACTGTGTAATCCATGGCTTTTTTCTTGCCGAATGAAGCGGAGGCCGAGCCAGGTCTTTTTATTCTGTATATATTTAGTAACCAAGGGGTTCTAATGCAGCTCTTAGCCTTAATATACGCTTCGTGCGTAAACGGAACGTCTTGACAACAAACACCAGGTATGAATTTTAATTTATTTTTAAGTATAAAAGTCCTTCTATATAAAGTGCGCCAGACAAAACATTCATGAGGGTTGAGGTCCTCTAAAAATAGTTCTTCTCCTGTTTTCCTCTGTATACTTAATTCTCTATTGTGAATATTATGTAAGTTTTTGATTTGTTCGTCCGTCATTTTGAGAAAATCAGCAACAACTAAGTCTGTCTGAAATTCAAGGGCTTTTTCAAGTAAAGGTTTCAGACTGTTTTCAATTAATAAATCATCGGAATCTGGCATCAGTATATATTCTCCTCTCGCAGCAGCTATACCATTGTTTCGTGCAACAGAAAGACTCAGGTTTTCCTGATTAATTACTGAAATATTATTATGTTGATTTATAATATCTGAAATCATGTCCATACTATTATCTGTGGAGCCGTCATTGACAATAATAACCTCAAAATCGTTTTCGTCTAATCCTTGTTTAAATATACTTTCAAAACAAGGACGGATATACCTCTCAACATTGTATACAGGTACGATAATAGATAGTTTTGTCATTCGCAATAGTATGTAATTATTTTCGGCAAATATACTGTTTTTTATGTAAACAACCAAATTTTATCACAGTTTTTTTCTTATAGTGATAGGAAAAAATGCTTTTTCTAAGATAATTAAGGGAAGTGTTGTGGATATTATTGCAATAGGTATCATGAATGCATGAAGCCATTTACAGGTTGTTTCTAGATCGATGATTCGTATTTTGTATCTCTGCAGTCATCTGTTTTACACAGCAAAGTTACAAAATCAAGCCGTTGACTCAAGAATCTCCGTATCTTACTTTAACGGGATAGTAGTGCTTTATATTATTTATGATTTTTTAGAATAGTATTCTTTCCTAACATAAATGGAATAGAGTTTTTTAAATAGATTATTATTGGATATTCCATTATTATAAAAATAGCAGCAAGAATTATAGATAATAATAGTGGATATTTGATATTGTTTTCTACTTGGAATATTTTAGATATTGTGTAATTCGTTGTTCCGATAAACATGTTGTGTAACCCCATAATAACAATAGTTCCAATGGATATATTATCAATAAAAATGAAATGAAATCGATTTAGTAACTTACATAAACTCAGTAAGCCCCAAATTGCAGTGATACAAATTAGCCAGAATATAATACCATACTCTAAAATATCACATCCTTTTCTGATCGTAGAAAATAATAAAATGCTACTTAGAATTCCACATATACATATAAACAAGTCATTCCTTTGTTGTCCTTCGGGAATGATTTTCCTTTGTTTACAGTAGTATCCGAGATAATAAAATGCACAACATTTTGTAAATCCGACAGGTGGTAAATCTGTAACGAATCGATAGAATTCATTTGCAATATAGAAACAGGTTGTTACAATCGCAAAAAATATGATAAAATATTTCCCCGTTTTGAATTTATTACATATGGCTAGCATTATTTTCATGACGAGTAAAGATACAATAAACCAAGTAACTCCGTTTAGTGACTCATAATAGATTGTTTTGTGTTGTAGCATGAGTGTTCCAATAATGGGTTTGATATAATCATACCATCCTGCATGTGGAAAATCTATCATGTGTCTGATAAACCAAAATGGATAAAATATTATATTATAACAGAAATAAGGGATTATAAGCGTTCGCCAATATTTTTTGAGCGTAACTTTGTTAAAATACTCTTTTTTAGTCAAATAGCCTGAGATAAAAAAGAATAATGGCATGTGGAATGTTACAATATAGTTTTGTACGAAATCGCCTTTTTCCATAGGAATATGACCAAAGACTACGAAAGTAATTGCTATGGCTTTTGCCCAGTCAATCCAAACAAGCCTATTTTGTATGATTATATTATTGTACATGCGTTTTAAATAATTATTGGAACATAAAAATCATATTAACAATAAAAGAATCTATTGATTATAGTTTTTTGTGGTAATGAATTTTGCAATACCCGGAAAGCCTCTCTTATTATAAAACCTTCAATATGTGGCTTTTTTACCACCACATTACTACCATAATATATAGTAATTGTTTCTTCCATGATGACATTTTATTTGGGGCAAAATTACGAAAACTAAATGATTTCTCCAAATATTTTCCAATTATTTTGTCTTCCCAAATAGAATAGGCCATTTCTTTCTGTTTATTACTAATGGTAATAGGATCATCTCTATGGCTAATGCGATGGCTATGCATTCGTACCAATCATATGTGATGTTAGTTATATTGAGTGTCTTTTCGATGATGTAGTCGATTAGCCCAATCATCATGCGATGGAGGCCAAAGATGAGTAATGTGCCGATTGAGATAATGGTGATGAGGCGACTCTTGATGTTGTTTATTGTGCGGCTGAGGTAGACGAAGGCGAAAACTGATATGAGGTTGACCACATAATATAAGACGATGTGGAGTATGAATCTGTCTTCGTTGATGTGCCAATAGAAAAGGATGAGGCTGATGAGTAGGGTGGTGGTGCCAATTGTTAAATCTTTTCGAAGATTCAATGTTTTAAGACGGTTCCATTGTTGGAATAGATGGCCTAAGAAGAAGAAACAGAGGCAACGGATAAATCCGTGATAGGTGATGTATGGGGCGTAATGGTAGTATTTATTGGCGCCATAGAGTATCATGGTGATGATGGATAGAATCAGCATGATGCTCTTGCCATGTTTGTTCCGATTGATTACATCTGTCAGGATGTGCATTAGGAATAAGGCAATCAAGAACCAGGTAACACCATTGAGTTCACATGAGAAACTACTATTCAGTTGGCCAAGTATCGTACCGATAATCGGTTTGAGGGCATCATTCAATGTGATACCACCATGCTCTATATAGAACTTGATGAGCCAATATGGATAATAGATGGCATTATATATTATATAAGGTATAAGGAGTGAATAACCGTATTTCTTGGCTGACTCTTTGAGTGAAAGATTTTTTTTCTTGAGATATCCGGAGATAAAGAAAAATGTAGAGAGAATGACTGATGCCAAATATTGTAGATAGAAAGTATCTTCCTGCTGAGGCAGGTGGCAGAATACTACCACCGTCATACAGAAGGCTTTCGCCCAATCAATCCAGTTAATCCGTTCATTCATAATGCAAAAGTAACATTTTCTGTTGAAACTCACAAGAGTTCCAACTTTTTTCTGTAATTTTGCACGTGAAATGGCTAAACAGAGAATAGAATACATAGATGCGATGCGAGGATTTACGATGATTCTCGTTGTCTTTGCGCATATCTGTCATTTCTGTCTGGGTGATTCAAGGATGGGATATAATGCTGTGTTTATTCTCTTCCGATTGCCATGTTTCTTTATGATTAGCGGTTGGCTGTTTGAGTCTGTTGCCATGCGTCCTTTTGGTGAGGTGGCTAAACATAAAGCCATGGTCCAACTGGTGCCCACTTTTATATTTCTATTACTTTTAGCGCCTCCGCCGTTTTTCTTTCACCAGTTGGGCACCTTGAAAGGTGGCTATTGGTTCACATTTGCTCTGTTTGAGTATTTTATCCTCTATATGATTGTAGTTAGGATAAGCAAAAAGTGGTCTTGGGTATTTGCGATACTCATAACTGTGGCTACCTATATTTATGCTCGATATTATGATAGCATCCGTTCTTCGGCTGATGGCTATCAGTTGTGGATCATTGATTTTGGAGGATTCCTGAGCATTACAACTTGGCGCCTTTTTATCTTCTTTTATCTGGGTGCTTGGATTAAACGCCATTTTGATGGATTTATCAGATGGACAAGTAAGCCTGTGGTGATAGCATTTATAACGATCGCATTCTTCTTGATTGCATCAACTTCGCATCATGATAATCTGCTGTTTGAGATGTTCCGCTTCTATGGTGGAGGTATCACAGGTATGGTCATGGTGTTTACCTTCTTCTGTCTTACTGCTTCATGGCTTAAGCGCTTGCACGTCTCAAAACCATTGCAGTATGTGGGAACTCGTACATTAGATGTCTATCTGTTGCACTTTTTCTTTCTTCCACGATTCCTGATGCCTTATGCTGCACAAATCAAGGCATACGATAGTCAGTTCGTGGAGTTTGTTGTAATCATGGCTATATCATTTATTGTGCTGATGATGAGCTTGGGAGTGAGCTATATTATTCGTCTCAATCCTTTCCTGGCGCATTATCTGTTTGGCGTAAAGACTACATCAACTCGTGCCAAGTGTAGTGCCACAGATGATGCCACCAATTGTGAAAAGTAAATCCATCGCCCAAAATCTGTCCCAATTGATATTGTCCTTCTTCCTCAAGTGGTTCAAATGGCATGAACTTCTGATCAAGATTAAAAACCTCTTTCAGTAGCCACATGATGCCACGGGTAAATCGGGTTAATCCAAGATCCTTGATCACTTCCTCTAATGTGTTCTGTGGGAATTGGAAAACGCCTTTGTTGCCTTGTGCAAAGCGGATGACGAAGAATAAATCCATCAGATTGCGCATCAATAGTCGTTTCTCAAGGAACAGATTGTGCAAGTGAACCAGCTGGATTAATATGGTTGCTGCATGTGATGGCACTACCAGCTCGCCAGCCTTTCGGAACATCAGGTCGTTGTTCTGTAGCAGCCACTTTTCAAATCTATGATTACGCTTTCTCGATTTGCCAGCACGTAACTCGGGATAGATGCGCACATTGATATCCGCCCATTGGTTCAGGTCAATCTGATTCTTGTAACCGAATACATATACATCGATGCCTTTGGTATAGCGGAGCGCCTGCAGCTCGCGATTGTAGAATCTTGTCAGGCCTGGGCCCGTCATCACCGATGAACGTAGATGGTGTTTCTGTAATTCTTCTTGCAGTGTGATGAGTCGTCGGGTACCGCCACGGTTCTGCTCTTTGATCTCTTCGGCCTCCGACATCCAGTCGAGTGATAGTTCTTGAGGAGCTACGAGTCCGTACTCAAATAGTTTGGTAACACCATGATGACATACGCCAACAACAGCCTGGTTTACTGCTAATTCATGGAACTTACGCCACTCGTCGGGTTCTGGAAATCGGCTTACGCAATCCAGTTGCCCCACTGAAACCTGCATTAACTCGAAAAATAGCTTCCTCATATCTATTTACAGTTTATATTCTTAACCAATAACAGTGTGATGCCAAGCGATAACACTGATGATGCGGTACATCCTATGATGGCATATAGCATCACTGCAAAGGCATTGATAGGTGCGAATCCGCCAATCAGCATACCGCAGAACAACAAAGGTAGTGTGGCAAGTGCCAATGCCGAGAGATTGGCGATGGTGGGCGAGAGGATTGCCAAGAGACTGGTGCGCAAAAATGGCATCAGGGCTTTCCATGGCGAAGCACCATTGCCTAACAGAAAATCGTATTGGGCGCGATTGCGCTGAAACATTGTTGCAAAGTTGCTCAGTCCGCGTACCAGCATGGCTGCTGAATGACCTAAGAGTACTGCCATTATGGGGATAAACCATCTGGCAGTTATTCCTTCTATGGGCAGTACGGCAACGAGTAACCATAATCCTACGATTAAGGATCCTCCAAACAATCCTGCGCTGGCGGGTAGCAGATAGTTCTTTATGGACAGATGGCATTTGTTTACAACAATAAAACCACCCCAGATAGTCATGGCAATGAACCATATGATGTTTATCCAGGTGCTGTTGATCTTATATACACCCCATACTATCAGCGAGAAAACTAACAATTGGATGATGCCACGTACCAATGCAGTTGCAAATGGTCGGATACTTGGGCGGTCCAACACATATAGGGCTCCAAAGGGGATGATTAGCAATAATAGCGCTAAGATGGTATGTAGAATCAACGATGTTGTCATAACTTGAACTTGTTTAAATCAATTACTCTATTGGCATTTGCCACTATTTGAGGATTCCTGCTGGCTATCAGTACGCATTTGCCTTGTGCGGCTTGTTGCTGTAGCAGTTGGAGCAGCTGTATAGCTAACTCTGGTGTCAGATGCAATGCGGGCTCATCTGCTATCAGAATCGGTCTGTCTTCTGTTTCTGAGATGATTCTATTTGCCAACAGGAAAGTCTCTTCTGCTGACAATGGCTTCGTCTCTGGTATCTCGTCAGTTGATGGCAATACTGTATTCCATACGCCGTACTCATCAGATTCAGTCTGACTCGCTTCTACTGGATATAGCTGGTGACGCAGCATATTGATGTTCTGTGGCAGATAGCACATGAATCGCCTGAAGGCGGGGGCAGAATGAACCGTCAGCAGCTCACCATCGACACTTACAAATCCTTCTGTTACGGGTAGAAATCCCATTAACGTACGGAGAAAAGCTGTCTTGCCCGAGCCTTCTGGGCCCGTGATGCAAGTCATCTCCCCGTCGGGTGCAATCAAGGACAGATTCTGTACCAGAATCTTCCCCGAAATGGATATTGTAGCGTCTTTAACCTCTAACATGGCCATTTGTTTGTGCAAAAATACAAAAAAATCTCGTCACACAATCAGTAATTACCTAATTTTTTGTAACTTTGCGCCAAAAATATGAGCATAGAAACAAAAAACGAAACTAAAAAGTGGCGACTGCCCGCAGAATGGGAGAGCCAATCTATGGTTCAGCTGACTTGGCCTCATGCCAAGACAGATTGGGCTCCGATGCTCGAGGAAATCACCAAAACATACAATGAAATGGCATCAGCCATCTCAAGTCGCGAGGAATTGCTCATTGTTGGAGAACCCAACAATGATACTTGGGCGCGCGATCATGGCTTTATCACTTTGGTTGATGATGAAGGCCATGCACGATTGTTGGATTATTGTTTTAATGGTTGGGGTGAGAAGTTCGAGGCTGATCTCGATAACGCCATTAATCGTAGGATATATGATGAGGGTAAAGTAAAAGGCGAATATGTAGATTGTCTCGACTTTGTGCTCGAGGGTGGCTCTATCGAGAGCGATGGCGAAGGCACCATCTTTACAACATCATGCTGCCTGCTGGCGCCTCATCGCAATCAGCCTATGACTAAGGCTGAAATTGAGGCTCGACTCAAGCATGATCTCTGTGCGGAGCGTATTATTTGGATAGATTATGGTCATTTGACTGGTGATGATACCGATGGTCATATCGATACATTAGTTCGCATTGCTCCAAATTACACCTTATTATATATAGGGTGTGATGATGAGACTGACGAGCAGTATGATGATCTGAAAAAGATGGAGCAGCAGTTGAAGGCCTTCCGTACATTGAAGGGCGAACCATATAAGTTGGTAAAATTGCCATCACCTCGTGCTATTTATGATGAGGATGGTGAGCGATTGCCAGCAACCTATGCCAACTTTCTGATTATGAATGGTGCCGTTCTGGTGCCAACATATAACCAGCCTGATCTTGATGCTGAGGCTATGAGGCTGATAGGTGAGGTGTTCCCCGATAGAGAGATTGTAGGTATAGATTGTAGAAGTGTAATTAAGCAGCATGGATCGCTTCATTGCTGCACAATGCAATACCCGGTTGGAGTGAGAAGGTGAGAAAGTGAGAAAATTAAGTGAGATAATATGCGTGAACTAAGAGTAGGATTTTTACAGCAGCATAATACAGCTGACACAAAGGACAATATCCTGAGATTGGGTGAGGGTATCACCGATTTGGCTAAGCGTGGTGCACAACTCATTGTGCTTCAGGAGTTGCACAATACCCTGTATTTCTGTCAGACAGAAGATGTGGATTTGTTCGATTTGGCCGAGCCAATACCAGGACCATCAACCAAACTTTACTGCGAGTTGGCCAAGAAGTTAGGCGTAGTCATTGTGGCTTCACTTTTCGAGAAACGTGCTGCTGGCCTGTATCATAACACGGCAGTTGTCATCGAAAGTAATGGTGAAATCGTGGGCAAGTATCGTAAGATGCATATCCCTGACGATCCAGCCTATTATGAGAAGTTTTACTTCACGCCTGGTGATATGGGATTCCATCCAATACAGACATCCGTTGGAAAATTAGGGGTACTGGTATGTTGGGATCAGTGGTATCCCGAGGCTGCTCGTCTGATGGCCATGCAGGGTGCAGAGATGTTGATCTATCCTACAGCCATTGGTTATGCTGATAATGATACACCAGAGGAGCAGCAGCGTCAGCGTGTGGCTTGGCAAACAGTGATGCGTGGTCATGCTGTGGCAAATGGCCTGCCTGTGATAGCTGTTAACAGAGTAGGCTTTGAGCCAGATCCGTCTGGTCAGACGGCTGGCATCAAGTTCTGGGGTACATCGTTTGTGGCTGGTCCTCAGGGTGAGATTATATACGAGGCTTCAATAGATGAAGAGGAGAGCATCGTGGTTGAGATGGATATGGATCGTTCTGAACAGGTGCGTCGTTGGTGGCCATTCCTGCGCGATCGTCGCATCGACGCCTATGGCGACATCATTAAGAGATTCATCGATTAAAGGTGAAAAGGTAAGAAGGTAAAAAGGTAAAAAATAAAAAAAGTAAAATATAACAATGTCAAATCAACTAAGATTCCAAGTTGTAGAAGAGGCCTTTAAGAAGAAGGCTGTCGAGGTGAAGGCTCCATCAGAGCGTCCCTCAGAGTATTTCGGCAAATACGTGTTCACTCGCGAAAAGATGTATAAGTATCTGCCTATTTCTGTTTATAACAAACTGATTGATGTAATAGACAATGGAGCCCGTTTGGACCGTTCTATAGCTGATGCTGTGGCTGAGGGTATGAAGAAATGGGCCCTTGAAATGGGTGTTACTCACTATACGCATTGGTTCCAGCCATTGACTGAAGGCACTGCCGAGAAGCATGATGCCTTTGTAGAGCATGATGGTAAGGGTGGAATGGTCGAGAAGTTCAGTGGTAAACTGTTGGTACAACAGGAACCTGATGCTTCAAGCTTCCCTAATGGCGGTATCCGTAATACTTTCGAGGCTCGTGGTTATTCTGCTTGGGATCCTACATCACCCGTATTCATCATCGATGATACACTTTGTATTCCAACCATCTTTATCGCTTATACTGGCGAGGCGCTCGACTATAAGGCTCCTCTGTTGCGCTCACTCCACGCTGTGGATAAGGCAGCAACTGATGTGTGCAAGTACTTCTACGAGGATGTAAAGAAGGTACAGGTGAATCTGGGTTGGGAGCAGGAGTATTTCTTGGTTGATGAGGGCTTGTATTCTGCCCGCCCTGACTTGGTGATGACTGGTCGTACACTGATGGGCCACGAGAGTGCCAAGAATCAGCAGATGGACGACCACTATTTTGGCACCATCCCCGATCGTGTGCAGGCCTTTATGAAGGATCTCGAGATTCAGGCTTTGGAGCTTGCTATCCCTTGTAAGACTCGTCATAACGAGGTGGCACCCAACCAGTTTGAGTTGGCTCCTATCTTCGAGGAGTGTAATTTGGCTGTCGACCATAACATGCTGCTCATGTCGCTCATGAAGCGTGTGGCTCGTAATCATGGCTTCCGCGTGTTGCTTCATGAGAAGCCATTTGATGGCATCAATGGTAGCGGTAAGCATAACAACTGGAGTATGACGGCTGACAATGGTACACTGCTCCATGCGCCAGGTAAGACACCTGAGGAGAACCTGCGATTCGTGACCTTTATCGTCGAGACGTTGATGGGTGTTTATAAGCACAACGGATTGCTCAAGGCTTCTATCATGAGTGCCACCAATGCTCACCGTCTGGGTGGTAACGAGGCACCTCCAGCTATCATCAGCTCGTTCCTTGGTAAGCAGCTTACTGAGATTCTTGATCATATCGAACTGTCTGATAAGGACGACCTGTTCACCATCAAGGGCAAACAGGGTATGGAGATTGATATTCCTCAGATTCCTGATCTGATTATTGATAATACTGATCGCAACCGTACATCTCCGTTCGCGTTTACTGGTAACCGCTTTGAGTTCCGTGCGCCTGGTTCATCAGCCAACTGCGCTTCAGCCATGATTGCCTTGAACTCTGCTGTTGCTGAGGCTCTGCAGAACTTTAAGCAGCGTGTTGACAAGCGCATCAAGAAGGGCGAGAGCAAACTCTCTGCTATTGTTGATGTACTCCGCGAGGATATCAAGACCTGTAAGCCTATCCGTTTCGATGGTAATGGCTATAGCGACGAGTGGGTGGCTGAGGCTGCTAAGCGCGGACTGGATGTCGAGAAGTCTTGTCCAAAGATCTTTGAGCATTATCTCGATGCAGCCAGTGTCAAAATGTTCGAGTCGACCAAGGTGATGAACCGTAAGGAACTTGAGGCTCGTAATGAAGTGAAGTGGGAGACTTACGTCAAGACCGTTCAGATTGAGGCTCGTGTCATGGGCGATATGTCTATGAACCATATCATCCCTGTTAGCACTCACTATCAGAGTCAGCTGATTAAGAATGTTCAGGGCATGAAGGATGTGTTTGATAAGGATGAGGCTGCTCAGCTCTCTGCTCGTAACATGAAGCTGATCAGAGAGATTGCGGAGCGTACGCAGCGTATTGAACAGTTGGTTGAGGAACTGACTGAGGCTCGTCGTATCGCCAACCGCATCTACAATATCCACGAGCGTGCTATGAGCTATCACGATACCGTTTGTCCTAAGATGGATGCTATCCGTTATGAGATCGATCATCTGGAGATGATTGTTGAGGATGGCTTGTGGTCGCTGCCTAAGTATCGTGAGTTATTGTTCATCAGATAAATAAGGCGCACAAAAATGAAGAAACTCTTAACTATATGTGTGCTTCTGGTTGCTGTTGTGGCAGCCAAGGCTCAGATGATGGAGCCTGTCCACTTCACTACTCAGTTGAAGGATCTGAAGAATGGCGAGGCTGAACTGATATTCAAGGCAACGATTGATGCTGGCTGGCATGTATATTCTACAGGCTTGGGCAATAATGGTCCGATCTCTGCATCTTTCCATCAGACTAAGATGGATGGTGCAGAAACTGTGGGCAAGTTGCAGGCCAGAGGCAAGGAGATCAAACAGTTTGATAAACTCTTCGAGATGGAGGTACGCTATTTTGAAAACGCTGTAACCTTTGTTCAGAAGATTAAGTTTACCAAACCCAAGTACGATATCGATTGCTATATAGAGTATGGCGCCTGCAATGATCAGGCCTGCCTGCCTCCCTCCGAGGCTACGCTGAAGGCAAAGGGTAATGCCACAATTACCCCTCCTGAGGTAGGTGCCTCACAAACTATTTCCCCTCCTGAGGTAGGAGGGGATAGGGGTGGTCTGAACGAGCGCATAGATACTCTCGCAAAGGATGATTCTAAGGATACATTGGCTGTTGCTCAGACCACATCTGGCCCCTCCTATTTAGGAGGGGAATTGTGGGCTCCAGTTGTCTCAGAGCTCCAGGCATTCAATGGCGATACGGCTCCTACTGAGAACATGGCTTGGTGGTTGATATTCATCGAGGGTTTGCTTGGTGGATTCATCGCCCTGTTCACTCCATGTGTATGGCCTATCATCCCTATGACGGTGTCCTTCTTCTTGAAGCGCAACAAGGATCGTGCTAAGGCAATCCGCGAGGCTACCACCTATGGCTTGAGCATCGTGGTTATCTACGTATTGCTTGGCTTGGCAGTGACACTGCTCTTTGGTGCCAGTGCGCTGAATGCCTTGGCCACAAATGCAGTATTTAATATCTTCTTCTGCTTGTTGCTTGTGGTGTTTGCTGCTTCGTTCCTTGGTGCATTCGAGATTACTTTGCCCTCATCATGGTCTACCAAGATAGATGAAAAATCTGAGAGTACCACAGGATTGCTCAGCATTTTCCTGATGGCATTCACATTGGCATTGGTGTCTTTCTCATGTACTGGTCCTATCATTGGATTCCTGTTGGTTGCTGTCTCTACTCAGGGTAGTATTGTGGCCCCAACCATTGGCATGCTGGGCTTTGCCATTGCATTGGCTATCCCATTTACGCTCTTTGCCATGTTCCCATCATTGCTGAAGTCCGCTCCTAAATCGGGTGGTTGGATGAATGTGATCAAGGTAACACTTGGCTTTATCGAACTGGCCTTTGCGCTGAAGTTCTTGAGTGTGGCTGATTTGGCTTATGGGTGGCATATTCTCGATCGCGAGGTATTCCTCTCATTGTGGATAGTTATCTTTGGCCTGCTTGGCGCCTATCTGTTGGGTTGGGTTAAGTTCCCACACGATGATGACGATCGTCGTACTAATGTGCCTCGATTCTTCTTGGCTATGGCCTCATTGGCATTCACCATCTATATGATTCCTGGTTTGTGGGGAGCTCCATTGAAGGCTATCTCTGCCTTTGCACCACCTATGAACACGCAGGACTTTAACCTACAAAAGACTGTGACTGAAGCCAAATACAAAGACTACGAACAGGGTATGGCTGCAGCCAAGGCTGAGCACAAGCCTGTCATCATCGACTTTACAGGTTTTGGTTGTGTCAACTGTCGTAAGATGGAGGCTGCTGTTTGGAGCGATCCACAGGTTGCTGATATCCTGAATAACAGGTATATCCTTATCTCATTGTATGTTGATGATAAGACGCCACTTGATACGCCTATCGATGTGGTGGAGAATGGTAAGCAGCGCACACTTCGCACTGTTGGCGATAAGTGGAGCTACTTGCAGCGTGTGAAGTTTGGTGCTAACGCACAACCCTTCTACGTGCTATTAAACGAAGAAGGCCACCCGTTAGCGGGCAGCCGTTCTTATGATGAGGATATTCAAGCTTATATAGAATTCTTGAATAAAGGACTTTAACCCTTGTTTCCCCTCCTAAGGTAGGAGGGGATAGGGGTGGTCTGATCAAGCTTACTTGCTCTTCAGTGCATTGATACTCTCTTTGAGAGCTGCAATCTTTTCTTCTGAATCACTCTGCTTCTTACGCTCCAGTGCAACAACTGCCTCTGGGGCATTGGCTACAAAGCGCTCGTTGCTAAGCTTCTTCTTTACACCAGCCAGGAAACCTTCAAGGTGCTGCAGCTGAGCCTCCATCTTGGCAATCTCAGCCTCAACATCAATCATGTCACCAACAGGTACTGCAAACTCATCAGTTCCAACCATGAAGGCTGAGGCTGTTGCGTCCTTCTCAGCTACCACGTTGATACCCTTCAGGTTAGCCATCTTGATGGTGACTGCATCAAACTCAGCATAGTCGTTCTTGCCAACAACCTGCAAGTCGAGCTGCTCCTTTGGAGCAATGTTCTTCTGGTTGCGAACCATACGAACACCTGATACAATCTGCTTCACATTCTCAATCTTAGCGGTCAGCTCATCATCAGCCTTAGTAGGAGCAGGGAGCTCTAAGCTTACACGCATAATGCTCTCGCCATCCTGACGATCATAGAGGTGCTGCCACAGCTCCTCAGTGATGAATGGCATGAATGGGTGCAGCATCTTCAGCAGAATCTCGAAGAACTCAAGAGTCTTGTCGTATGTCTGCTTGTCGATAGGCTGAGGCTCACCATTAATGTAGGCAGGCTTAACCATCTCTAAGTACCAGCTTGAGAACTCATCCCAGAACAGTTTGTAGACTGCCATCAGGGCCTCGCTGATACGATACTTCTTGAAGAGGTCGTTCACTTCTGCATTGGTTTGGCGCAACTTGGCCTCAAACCACGCAGTGGCTGTCTTACCAGCCTCTGGCTGCTCAATATCTGCAACCTTCCAACCCTTAACCAATCGGAAGGCATTCCAAATCTTATTGTTGAAGTTACGTCCCTGCTCGCAGAGTGCCTCGTCGAAGAGAATGTCGTTACCTGCAGGTGCGCTGAGCATCATACCCATACGAACACCATCAGCACCAAACTTCTCGATCAGCTCGATGGGGTCAGGACTGTTACCAAGCGACTTAGACATCTTACGTCCCAGCTTGTCGCGAACAATACCTGTGAAGTAAACGTTCTTGAATGGGAACTTGCCAATGTACTCCTCGCCAGCCATAATCATACGTGCTACCCAGAAGAAGATGATATCTGGACCAGTTACCAGGTCAGAAGTGGGGTAGTAGTAGTTAATCTCCTCGTTGCCAGGGTTGTTGATACCGTCGAACAGAGAGATAGGCCACAGCCATGATGAGAACCAGGTGTCGAGTGCATCCTCGTCCTGACGCAGGTCAGATGCCTGCAGATTGGCGTTGCCACTCTTTTCGCGAGCCAGCTCAAGCGCCTTCTCAGCATTCTCAGCTACTACATAATCATCGTTCTCGTTGTAGTAGTAAGCAGGAATGCGATGGCCCCACCACAACTGACGTGAGATACACCAGTCCTGGATGTTCTCCAACCAGTTCTTATAGGTGTTCTTGTATTTGGCAGGATAGAACTTCAGTTCATCGTTCATTACTGGTGGCAGGGCGATGTCAGCAAAGTGCTGCATCTTGAGGAACCACTGCAGTGAGAGACGTGGCTCGATAGCTGTGTCAGGGTTACGCTCAGAGTAACCTACCTTATTAATATAGTCCTCAATCTTCTCCATCAGACAAGCCTCCTGCAGATCCTTACTGATCTGCTTACGACAGTCCATACGATCCATGCCAACATAAAGTGGGCTCTGCTCGCTGATGGTTCCGTCTGGATTGAAGATGTCGATAGTCTCAAGGTTATGAGTCTTACCCAGCATGTAGTCGTTTGTGTCGTGTGCAGGAGTTACCTTCAAACAGCCAGTACCAAACTCGATGTCTACATAACGGTCTTCGATTACAGGAATCACACGGTTTACCAGAGGAACGATGACCTTGCGGCCCTTCAACCACTGGTTCTTGGGGTCCTTGGGGTTGATACACATAGCGGTATCACCCATGATGGTCTCAGGACGGGTGGTTGCTACTACTGCATAATAGCCCTTGCTGTCCTTGTGGATGATGTTGCCTTCAGCCTTCAGTGCCTCCTCGTTGTCGAGTGCTGTAAGTCCGTCAACATAATACTTCAGGTGGAACAGATGGCTCTGCTCCTCTTTATAGATAACCTCTTCAGTAGAAAGAGCGGTAAGTGCCTTTGGATCCCAGTTTACCATACGGAGTCCACGGTAGATGAGTCCCTTGTTATAGAGGTCAACGAAAACCTTGATAACGCTTTCGCTGCGCTTCTCGTCCATGGTGAATGCGGTACGATCCCAGTCGCAGCTGGCACCCAAACGACGCAACTGCTTCAGGATGATGCCACCGTGCTCGTGAGTCCAATCCCAAGCATGCTCCAGGAACTGCTCGCGAGTCAGATCATGCTTCTTGATGCCCTGTTCAGCCAACTTCTTCACCACCTTAGCCTCTGTAGCGATTGAAGCATGGTCAGTTCCAGGAACCCAGCAGGCATTCTTGCCCTCCATACGGGCACGACGTACCAAGATGTCCTGGATAGTGTTGTTCAACATGTGGCCCATGTGGAGCACACCTGTTACATTGGGGGGCGGAATTACGATTGTGTAAGGTTCGCGTCCATCGGGTTTACTGGCAAAGAGTTTGTTGTCAAGCCAGTACTGATACCATTTCGATTCGACCTCTTTTGGGTCGTATTTACTTGCTAATTCCATATATAATATTATAATATTTTCAAAAATCGCTGCAAAATTATAAAAAATCCGTGTAATCCGTGTAATCCGTGCCAAAAAAATTGTATCTTTGCCGCATTATTTTGAGATTATGCATACAAAAGAAGAAAAAATGCAGGCTTTCGGACGTTTTCTTGACGTTTTAGATGCGTTAAGAGCAAATTGTCCATGGGACAAAAAGCAAACCAACGAGAGTCTTCGACCCAATACCATCGAAGAGACTTATGAGCTCTGCGATGCTCTGATCAAGAACGATATACCTGACATCTGTAAGGAGTTGGGCGATGTATTGCTCCACATCTGTTTCTATGCCAAGATAGCTGAGGAGAAAGAGCAGTTTGATATGGCTGATGTCTGCAATGCCCTTACTCGCAAGATGATCACCCGCCATCCGCATGTTTATCATCCTTCGCAGATTGATGCTGAAGATCCAAAGCCTCTGCCCTACGTGCCAGAGGCAGAGGTGAGAGGTGAGAAGCTAGAGGTGAGTACTGTTACCCAGGTTTTGGAAAACTGGGAACAAATCAAACTGAAGGAGAAGGATGGTAACAAATCTGTTCTTTCTGGTGTGCCTGATGCTTTACCATCGCTAATCAAGGCTTATCGTATTCAGGATAAAGCCCGCAATGTAGGCTTCGATTGGGAAGATCGAAAGGATGTTTGGAAGAAAGTACACGAGGAGTTGGCAGAACTCGAGGTTGAACTTGAGAAAGAGGATAAGGAGCACTCAACTGAGGAACTTGGCGATTTCTTGTTCAGTGTGATTAATGCAGCCCGCTTGTATAAGCTGAATCCAGATAATGCGCTCGAAAAGACCAATCGTAAGTTTATCGATAGGTTCAACTATATCGAGGCACATAGCATCAAGATTGGTAAGCCTCTTAAGGATATGACGCTCGAAGAGATGGACCGTCTTTGGGAAGAAGCGAAGGAAAGTGAGATGGTGAGAAAGTGAGAAGGTGAGATAATAATAATAACGATATGAAAAAACTATTGTTTCTGAGTGTAGCGTTGGCTACGGTGATGTTGTTGAGTTGTGGTGGCGGTGGTCGTCATCAGGCTGATCGTGAGGAAGATACAGTTGATGTCAACGATCTGATTCGCGACCATACGCTTTATGGTCTGTGCGCTGGCGTGCCATCTGCATCTCAGTTGAAAGTCGTAACAGATAATGGCGATACGCTGACACTCGATGTGACACCTGCAAAGGGTACTAACAAGATGTTTGGTTATGTTCGACCTGGCGATCGTTTGGCTATTATGACTAATAGCAACCAGACTCAGGCCACCGAGGTTATCAATCTTAACTATCTGTTGGGCGATTGGGTGATGCCTGATCCTCTGGATGGTAGCGATGAGGTTGGTATCCGCATCAAAGAGGGTGGTGTGGCTGAGTCGATTGAGATGACTAACATTACATATCGTACATGGCGCATCTTCAACGGAAAACTTGAGATTACCTCTATTCGTGAGGGTGGAGGCCAGTCGGAGGAGACTGATTATTATGATATTCTGAAGCTTTCGCAGGATACACTGATTTATAAGACCATTGGCAAACCTCAGGATGAGGAGGAGACATTGGAGTATACCCGTTGGAAGGAGAAACCTACACCTGATCTTCATGGATTGAAACTTGAGGAACATCAGGATGAATATATGAAATTGTAATACACTTTGGAACCATTTAAAGTACATATATTAGGTTGTGGAAGTGCCTTGCCTACGCTTCGCCATTATGCTTCGTCGCAGGTGGTTGAAGTGCGCGAGAAGGTGCTGATGCTGGATTGCGCTGAGGGTACTCAGATGCAACTTCGCAAATGCAGAGTCCGCTTTACTAAACTGAGTCATGTGTTTATTACCCATCTTCATGGCGATCATTGTTTTGGACTGATTGGCATGATTTCTACCTTTGGGTTGTTAGGGCGTACAGCTAAGCTGCATGTGCATGGCCCAAAGGAACTGGGAGATGAGTTGGATAGACAGTTAAAATTCTATACACATGATTTGGGATTTGAGGTGGTGTTCTATCCTGTGGATACTACCCAGCGAAGCATTGTCTTCGAAGATCGTAGCATCACAGTTGAGAGTATTCCTTTGATTCATCGCATGCCTTGCTGTGGCTATCTCATCAGCGAGAAACCATCGCAGCCACATATCCGTCCTGAAATGTTGGAGTGTTATGGCATTCCAAGAAGTCAGGTTAATAATATAAAATGTGGGGCTGACTGGACCATGCCTGATGGTGAGGTAATACCAAACTCGCGATTGGTGACACCTGCTGATCCTGTTCGTAGCTATGCCTATCTTTCAGATACCCGCTATATTCCTGAACTCTGGAAAGAGGTGAAGGGCGTAAGTACGCTTTATCACGAGAGTACTTATGGCGATGACCATCTGCCTCAGGCTGAGAAGTATTGTCACTCAACAGCCCGTCAGGCAGCTGTGGTGGCTCGCGATGCTGGGGTGGGTAAGTTGCTTTTGGGCCATTATAGCTCCAGATATGAGGACGAAACAGTGCTGCTTAATCAGGCAAAAGAAGTGTTCGAAAATAGCTTTTTGACCAACGAAATGGACGTTTTTGATGTATAAAAGCCTTTAAATTACATTTTTTTTGCTTAAAATTTTGTTGTTTCGGAATAAATATCTATCTTTGCCCCAACTATAAATAGTTGTATATGCGGAAATTTCTACTCATATCAACCATATTATGCCTGATGGCTGTCCCTATAACAGCTACCAGTTTGTTCATCGACCCAGCCCCCGCTGCTCAGGTTGATGAGCCTGCGATTTCAATTGCTGTCGAAGGCAAGACGGTCGTAGTCAGTGGTGCTCAGGGCAAGGAGCTTCAGGTCATATCACTCACAGGCAAGATATTGGAAACTCATAGTATCGAGTCGCCAAGTCAGCGTGTGAATCTAAATCTTTCTAAAGGGTGTTACATATTAAAGGTAGACAAGGTAGTACGCAAGGTTTCTATTCAGTAACCTTCATTCTGTTTAGTGTCTGTTTCTTGCTGATGTCCTGTAATGACAAGGGAATCCGCGAGTTGACAGAGGCTGACCGTTCTGCTTTTGGCGAATATGTAAACCAGATGGATAGCACGCTTACAGGTGTGTGGTTCGACCGTATGGGTGTATCTCAGGATGCTGATTCTGTCTTTGCATATCTTAGTCGCGAGGTGCCTCGTAACGGACTGGATACTGCTGCATTCCTGATTCCGCAGATAGCTCGCGACCTTGAGATTGTTCATGAGTTGGCATTTGATTCTGTTGGTGTGAGCATCAATGACCTCTTGCCTCGACTTGATTCAAACCTCACCAAGGCTTATGTTCGTTTTGCTACAGGTCAGCGATATGGCTTTATGCGACCTCGTGTGTTTAACTATTTGGATCCCAAGGTGGGCAATCCTGGAACCTTCGCCCGTGTGTTCGATTATGACTTGGCTGCGCCTGATACCACAGAGGCTGCCAAGAAGGTGAAAGATAACGATCGCGTTTCATATCTCATTGAGTCGGCTCCTAATACCTATATATATAAGGCACTACTCAAGGAGATGGATAAGACGACTGATGCAGAGAAGCGTCATCAGATAGCTGTTAATATGGAGCGTTGTCGTTGGCAGATACCACACCCTAAAGCCAATCAGCGTCAGATATTGGTCAACATCCCAGCTCAACATCTGTGGGCTATTGGAGGCGATACGGTGCTCGATATGCGTATTTGTTGTGGATCGGTACCTACCAAGACACCTTTGCTGAATAGCGAAATCAGTTATATGCAGATAAACCCAGAGTGGGTTATTCCGCATAACATCATAAAGACAGAGGTTCTGCATCATGCGGGCGATTCTGCTTACTTCGCTCGTAATCGCTATACGATTACGGATAAAACCTCTGGCGAGGTGGTTGATGTAGCTGATGCCAGTGCAGAGTCGTTGCGTTCAGGCAATCTGCGTATCAGTCAGAAGGGTGGAGTAGGCAACTCTCTGGGACGCATCGTGTTCCGATTCCCCAACAATTTCTCGATTTATCTTCACGACACCAATAACCGTGGCGCATTCCAGCGCGATCGTCGTACCCTTTCGCATGGTTGCGTCAGAGTACAGAAACCATTCGATCTGGCTTGCTATCTGTTACCTGATGTCGATGAATGGACACGCGAGAGCATTCGCATCTCGATGGATATACCACCTGTTACAGAGCGTGGTCGCACATGGGTTCGTCAGCATGCAGGTGCTGAGCGTCCTTTCCGCCTGATTTCGTATCATGGTGTTACGCCCCATGTGCCTCTTTACATTATGTATTATACAACCTTCCTAAATCCAAAGACTGGTGCCATCGATTATTGGCCAGATATCTATGGATTCGACAAGGTTATTAGTAAGGAACTTAAATGGATAAGCGCAGAGAGTTCGAATCGATAGTACGTGAGTATAGCGAACAGCTATATTATCAGATACGTCGTATCGTGCTCACTCACGAAGATGCTAACGACGTGCTTCAGAATACTTTTCTGAAGGCATGGAACGCATACGATACCTTCAATCGCGACTCGAAACTATCAACATGGCTTACTCGCATTGCTATCAACGAGAGTCTCGACCAGTTGCGTCGCAACAAACATCTGGCCTCTGCTGCAGCTGAAGATCTCTCAGTGGCCAAGGGCTTGCTGGCTGATGACTACTTTGATGGTAATGAGACTGAAGCGATGCTGCAGGAGGCGATTGCCTCGCTGCCTGAAGTGCAGCGAACGGTTTTCACGCTTCGTTACTACGATGAGATGAAATATAGCGATATCAGTAAGGTGTTGAATACCTCCGAGGGAGCACTAAAAGCAAGCTATCATATAGCGGTAAAAAAAATAACTGAATTTTTTAAGGAACGCGATTAAACTATTTGAATATCAATACGTCATATATACGATGAACGAAGAAATGTACATACAGGAGAAGGTTGGAAAGCGGAATCCATTCCGTGTTCCAGAGGGTTATTTCGATAACCTTACTGCCCAGGTGATGCAGAATCTGCCTGAGCAGCCTAAACGTCGTGCCAAGTCTGTATTTATGCGCCCCGTATTCTATGCGGCAGCAGCCAGTGTGTGCGCTTTGTTGGTAGCAGGAGCTGCTTGGATGTGGCGACCAGCTGCTGAGGTGTCATCTTCAGCCCCCGTTCAGGCCAAAGTTGTATCTCAGCCACAACAGCAGGAGAATGCTGAGGGCTATTTCGACGAGGCTGCAGACTATATGATGCTCGACAATCACGAAATCTATGCCTACTTGGCTGAAAGTAACTAATTTGATTAATGATGAAAAGACTAATTGTTTCTGCTGTTTTGATGCTGATGGTTGTTCTTAGCGTAAATGCTGAGGAACAGCAGAAGTTCTCGCCTGAAAAATTCCAGGCCGATTTGGAGCAGTATATAACCAACGAGGCTGGTTTCACTACTGAAGAGGCTGCAAAATTCTTCCCATTATATCGTGAGATGCAGCAGAAACAGCGCGTGGTTTATAATAAGATGCGTGAGTTGTTCAAGGTTCCATCTGATGAGGCTTCAAGCAAGCGCGCCATTCAGCGTCGCGACCAGTTGGAGATGGAGTTGAAGAGCATTCAGCAGACTTATCACAATAAGTTCCTGAAGGTAGTTTCTGCCACAAAGGTATATAAATCTATTATTGCAGAGGATCAGTTCCATCGCCGTACCTTCCGTAATTGGGGTAAGCATAATGGTGGTCCCCGCAAATAGCGGTTTTCGCTCTATATCTTCTTTGCACAAAAACTCGCTAACTCGCATTTCTCGCAGTGAGGTTTCCTCGCTGTACAAACGTATCGCCCATGCAGCAATAGCCAATGATGAGCATTAGGTATATCCTCGTCTGGGATATACTTGGTGAGTACCATCTCTACTTTATATGGTGTATTGTCGCTTTTGGATACCAATCCCAATCTGTGGGCCACACGGAATACATGGGTATCTACAGCTAATGTGGCCTTGCCAAAAGCTACACTCTGGATGACGTTAGCTGTTTTTCGTCCCACACCAGGCAGGGTTAGCAACTCGTCGAGTGTACTTGGCACTTCGCCATTAAATTTATCCATCAGCACTCTTGCCATCTCAACCAGATGTTTCGCCTTGGCGTTGGGATACGACACGCTCTTAATCCACTCAAACACCTCTTCCTCCTCGGCCTTGGCCATCGACTTGGCATCAGGGTAGTGTGCAAAGAGATCAGGGGTAACCTGATTGATGCGCTTATCTGTACACTGGGCACTCAGCACCACAGCCACCAACAACTGGAATGTGCTACCAAAGTCCAATTCGGTAGTAACCACGGGCATCTTCTCGCGGAAGTGGCCCAATATCTTGTCGTATCTTTCTTTTTTGTTCATCTTACAGATAGATTATTACAAAGAACGATGCTATCCAACCAAGCAGACAGAACTGGATGAAGTGGTCTTTGACCAGTGATTTGGTGGGACTACCACTCAATCCGAATACAATCATATTCTGCAGATAGCGCAGCAAACCTGCCAGCACCCATCCGGATGTGAGATATACGTATCGAGTGCCCAAACGATGGATAACCTCTGGCGACATGGTGTACATGATGTAGCACACCAAGGTGACTGAAGCGATGATAGCTGTGGCCTCATTGATAAAGGTCTTGTTGTAGCCTGTGATTGAAACGCGGGGCTTGGTGCCCGTCTGCTCGTAGATGCGATAGTCGTCGTTACGCTTGGTGAAGGCCAGGAACAGCGTTACCAAGAAGGTCATCATTACTAGCCAATGTGATATCCAGATATCTGTAACCACACCGCCAATCAGCACTCGCATCACGAATCCTATGGCAATGATCGATACATCGAGGATGGCGTATTGTTTCAGCTTCAAGCAATAGGCGATGTTCATCAGCCAATAGCCAATTACAATGGCATATAGATAAGGTGTATTCACACTCTGTGCCAAGGGCAGGATGGCTAGAGCGCCAATAGTACACAATATCATCATCGTGTAGCCCCCCATCACAGAAACCTTACCAGAGGCAATAGGACGCTTACATTTCTTGGGGTGCAGTCTGTCAGCCTCAGCATCCTTCAGATCGTTGAAGCAATAGATAGAGCTCGATATCAGACAGAACGATGCAAACACCACTAATGTAGGCCAAAAGAATTCTGGCTTCAGCAGATTTGTACTGAAAAATATAGGCGCAAACACAAACACGTTTTTGAGCCACTGCAACGGGCGAAGTAACTTGATGTAATGTATCATGCTGCAAAATTAAGAATTTTTTCCTACGGATTATACGGATTATACGGATTTTTTTAATTTTTCAGCGATTTACCAATTGAAATCCTCTTTCCAATCATCATAGACGATCTCTCCATCCCAACCTTCTTCTTTAAAGGTGCGGGCTATCTGATTTTGCTCGTGTGGAGGGATTGGACGAACACCATTGCGATACTCATAGAATCGCTTGCGTGAGAATAGATTTATCAAACGCTTCTTTACACTACGCGCAATAGGATAGGGGATGGCGTCGAATATGTGCATCATGCCTATGGCATACTTGACGATTTCGTCCTTCTGGTACAGGCTACATTGTGGCGTGTTGACGGTTGGGTGATAAGGGTTAACGCAACTCACTATGCGATGTTCGCCTGTGATATATTGGTTAATCATCCAGTGCAGACAAGTTTCGTGTAGTGGACACTCGTGCATAAAGCAGGGTATGTTGTGTGGCGCTTGTGCGCGCAGACTTTCTTCTTTGTTCATCATTTCCTTTGTTTTCTAATTTGAATGCAAAGATACAAATTTTCTATTTGAAATCTTAATTTCTAATTTCATATTATCATTTTTTAATTATCTTGCTGATAATTAGTAATTTACAGATGATGATATGATATGAAGTTATAATATTAAACATCATATTGCATGTGTTCTATGTTGTTTATATTGTTGAAACACTTTGTTTCATCAAGTGAAACATAGTGTTTCGCTATTAGAAATACTATGTTTCTTCCTTGGAAACTACTTTTACAAATGGTATATTAATTGAGATATGACAATTATTTCATTAGATATGACGTTCCTTTTCATTATTTAACACTCAGTAATTCAATTATTTATCTTTAATATGACGTTATGACATTATTTTTTAGTATCTTTGCACACAAAATTTATAGATTGATATCAAGATGACAAAAATAACGCTATTGAAACCCTATCGTCAGCAAGAAACTCTCAGAGTGCTTGAACTGACGGATATTATAGAAATGATTCGTGGCAATGAGTATCGCCAGGTGGTTGAAGAACTTCGCAGATTGTATCCAGTTTTCGATCTGACTCGTCAACCTGATGGCACCGTTACAGGTGCTGATATGACCATCAACAAACTGCCTCGTATCTGTTTCGCTTCTGAGATGGAGAATCGAAATCACCAGCGCGTAACGCTTGGATATACTGGCATCGTATTGCTTGAGGTAAATAACCTTACAGGATATGATGAGGCTGAGGCTATCAGAACTGGAGCTGGTGAGGTGCCACAAACACTGATGGCGTTTGTAGGTGCGTCAGGTCGCAGTGTGAAGATCATCTGCAGAGGTGAGTTGTTTCCAAGTGATCGTTCAAAGGATGCAAATTTGTCTTTGCCTTCAGAGCCTAATCAGATTTCTGATTTCCACGAGAACCTCTACGAACGTGCTCGTTTGGCGTATAATGCTCAGTTGGGTGTGACCATCGAGAAACTGGAACCGCGATTGGATCGCACTTGTTATATCAGTACCGATGCCGAGGCGGTGTTCAATCCTATGGCCATCCCATTCTATGCCCGTGCCGAGAAGCCCACCCAGACTCTGTCGTTGGTGCGCACTTCGACACTCGAGAAGGATGATGCGCACTCAAGTCAGAGTCGTTATTTCACGATGCATCATATCTTTGAGTTCAATCTCAGTAAAGCCTACGATGAGTGTAGTGGGTTAGAGGGTGATGAACTGAATCATGCTGTGTTGACAAGGCTTGCGGTGCATTGTCTGGAAACTGGCATCCCCATGGCCATCGCCAAACGCATGGCCAGATATGGTGTTTATGCACTTGGCGATGACGAGTTGCTGATTAATAAGGTGTTCGAGAATGTGTATCGTCCGCAGGTGGTGAAGCGCTATGAAGAGCGCAATGGCTATAAGCCTGAGAAGAATATCCCCCAAGAGACGCTGTTGACGATGAAGATTGATATGTTTCTGATGGAAAACTATGAGATTCGTAAGAATGTGATGCGAGGTGTGGCCGAGTTCAGAGAGCGTACTGGCATCGGATTCTCATTCCGCGATTTGACTGAAGAGGCGCGTAACTCCATCACTATGAAGGCTTTACGCCAGGGCATCAAGTGCTGGGATAAGGATATCCGTCGCTACGTAAACTCTGATGATATCGAACTTTATGACCCTATGAACGAGTATCTCGATGGTCTGCCAAAATGGGACGGGAAGGATAGGGTAGAGGCCTTGGCTCGTCGCATACCAACCAGTTACGAGGAGTGGCCAGAGTTGTTCCACCTGTGGATGCGATCAATGGTGGCTATGTGGATGGGAAAAGGTCAACTTTCGGGTAACTCGCTGGTGCCATTGCTGATTGGTCGTCAGGGTTGTGGTAAGTCGTCGTTCTGTAGAATTCTGTTGCCCATGCAATTGCGCGATTACTATAATGATCGTATCAACTTTAAGAACGAGACCGACTTGAATCTTGGTCTTACATCTTTTGGTCTCATCAACCTCGATGAGTTCGATAAGATTACCCAGCGCCAGCAGATTGTGCTGAAGTATCTGGTGTCGACGGCTGATTTGAAGTATCGCCCACCATACGGTAAGGCCTATTCTGAGCATCGTCGTTTCGCATCGTTTATTGGTACTACCAACGAGATGATGCCGCTGACGGACCCAAGTGGTGCTCGACGATTTGTATGTGTGATGGTTGAGGGCGATGTTGATTTCCGCACGCCTATTGACTATCCACAACTCTATGCTCAGCTGTTGCACGAGATACAGAGTGGAGAGCGTTATTGGCCAACTCGTGAACAGGAACAGCAACTGATTCAGCGCAACTTCAGCTATCAGCAGGTGAGCGGCCTTGGTGAGATGCTGATGTCGGTACTCCAACGCCCTAACAGCGACGAAGAAGGTCAGTGGATGTCGCTCAAGGAAATCTCCGCCATCCTCAAGAATTCATTCAAGGGCTACAAAGAAGAAACGGGCACCTTCCGCAGAATCGGCACCTTCCTAAGCCGCCCCGAGTACCGCTTCAAGTCCACTCACAAAATGACCGGCACCGCCTACTGGGTAAAATTAAGGGATTAGAGTTTATAAATTTATATAAATTTATAGATTTAACATTTAAAATTTGGGAGACATCGGTATTTTTCTTACCTTTGTCCCCAAATAACTAATTCTGTAAGTGATATGAAAAAGATTCTACTATTCGCGATTGGTGTATTAACCTCAGTGACCATGCTGGCCGAAGTTAAGCCTTATACAGACTCTGAGACAGGTTTTATGTATGAGTATGATACTGAAAAGAAAACGGCGACTTTTGCTGGAGTGTTGGAGGCAAATATAAACGTGAAGTATGCTGTTGTTCAATCATCTATTAAAGGAAGTGATGGCCTCGATTATCCAGTTACAGCGATAGGAAAGGAAGCTTTTAAAGGCTGTTCTTCTCTAAGATTATTAACACTTCCTGAAACTCTTACGTCTATAGCCAGTAATGCATTCAGTGGTTGTGACGATTTGAAACATATATATTGTAAGGTTTTAAATCCTACAAATATTCTTAATCCGGGAGGACTGCCATCATATTCTGATGCTAAAATGGTGACGCTTTATGTTGAAACAAACGAGAGTAAGAGTAATTATGAAAATGATCCAAACTGGAACACCAAATATAGTAGAATTTTGGTTGGTCCAATGTCATCAGAACCTTTTAAATATAAAGATGGCAATGATGATTTAACAGGTATGTTTTATGTATGTGCGGAAGGGTCTAAAGAAGCTACTTTGTCCACAGGAAAGAATGAAAAGGATATTGTTGTTCCTAAAACTATCATATATAATGGAGATAACTATAATGTAACAGGAATTGATAGGCTTGCTTTTAATCAATTTTCTGAAATAGAAAAGTTGTGGCTTCCTGAAACTCTAACAGATATCAGTAATTACGCATTTAACGGCTGTAGTAATCTGATATATATAGGTCTCGAACAGACTGCGTCACCAAGATATAAACCATCTGTTTTTCCAAAGAATGAATTGATGACACTATTTATTCCGGAATATCCGGACTATTCTGTGGATGGATATTTGAATTCTCAATGGGATAATAGTCAGTTTGATGATCGAATCTACAACGGAAAAATGATAGAAGTACCTTATCAAGGTATGAAATATCTATGTGCTGATCGCGAATATGATGGTGATGCTATTCTTGTTGCTGGTAAAGACGGAATCTCTTATCTGGAATCATCAATTGATATTAATGGTAAATATTATTCGTTGAGAGGTATAGGAAAATCTGCATTTAAAGATTGTACATTAATCACAAGCCTTAATGTACCATATGGTGTTACGACTATAAGCAATATGGCGTTTCAGGGATGTTCAAATCTTCAGTCCTTGACTCTTCCTTCTTCATTGAAAACCATTGGCTCTAGTGCATTTAGTGGTTGTGGTAAGTGGCAAAATATTAAGCTTCCATCTAGTTTGACCACTATAGGTACAAGTGCTTTTAATGGTTGTAGTAGTTTAAAAGACTTGATTCTTCCATCTGGCTTAACAACTATAGGCTCTAATGCCTTTAGTAATTGTAGTAATTTACGAACACTAGATATCTATAATTTGAAATCAATAGGTTCTGGTGCATTCAATAGTTGTAATAGTTTGGCTCATGTGCGTTGTCGTATTTATAATCCTTCCAACCTTGATCCTACAAATCTTCCCAATAATGAGATGATGACACTTTATGTAAATCAAGGACGTAGTAAAGCCTTTGAGGATGAAACGAATTTGATTACAACATGGAAAGCAAAATTCAATGGTAGAATATATGAAGGCGATTGGAAAGATAATGTTGAAATAGATGGCATGTACTATATTTGCTCGCCTGTTTCAGAAAAAGCCACTTTATACAAAGGTAAGAGCGAAACTGATATTACAATTTCTGATATTAAAGATGGTAATAATACATATACTGTAACTGGTATCGATAGACAGGCATTTAAAGGAAGCAGTCTTGTAAATTTGACATTGCCTAACACTATTACGCATATTGGACCCGAAGCATTTAGCGGATGTAATAGTTTAGACCGAGTTGTTAGTTATATTGAAACACCATTTAAAATAAATGAGAATGTTTTCGGTACTGCAAAGAAACTATATGTACCTGAGGATACTAGAGATAACTATATAAAATTCGCTGGTTGGAATAAATTTACCTATAAAATGGAAGGCGAACCGATCTCTGTTCCTAACGAAGCTGGTACATTTATCTGTGCATCGAAGTCAAAAGAAGCAATTTTGACTATTGGTAATAAACAGACGACGAGTGTCACAATCAATCCCTCTATTCAGGATGAGGAGAGTAATACATATCAAGTAATAGCGATAGAGAAAGGAGCATTTCAGAATTCAGGTGAGCTTGTTAAGTTGACTTTTATGGATAATACAGGTAGTGAAAATAGTATCAGTATCGGTGATAATGCTTTCTCTTCATGCTCGAAACTACGTGTTTTGACTTTACCTTCAAAAGTTGAGCTTGGTAGTCGCGTATTCAATGGTAGCAATAATCTGGAATATATTATTTGTAAAAGTACATCTCCGAAAATAATCGATAATGAGGTGTTTACTACTACTATTGGAACTTTATATGTTCCTACGAGTTATAGTGGTGCATATAATATAGAAGGTTGGAATAAATTTACAAAGCGTGTTGAATGTGAAGATATGCAGGTGCATAGTCTTGACGACGGAATGACCTATGAATATCTTAGTAAGAAAGTTGATGAGAATACTTTGCGAACAGCTACAGTTATTAAAGACTCAAAAGGCTCAACAACAGTCTCACCAAAAGATGGTATTCTTGAAATAAAAAATTCTGTATCTCTACCTTCAGGAGGTGATCCCTACACAATTGTATCTATTGCTAAAGAAGCCTTTAAAGGTAATGGAAATATTAAGGAACTAAAGTTGTCTGATGATATCACGTCGATAGGGGGAAGCGCTTTCCAAAATTGTTCAAATCTTCAAAATATAAAGTTGTCATCTACTTTGACAACTATTGAGGATAATGCTTTCCAAAATTGTACCAAGCTAAAGAGCTTCACAATACCGCAGACTTTAACTACAATTGGAGATAATGCTTTTGAGGGTTGCCTTGCTCTGACAGAATTGGTATCTGATGGTATTGAGCAGATTGGTACAAGTGCATTTAAGGATTGTTCAGGTTTGATAAATGTTACAATACCAGAATCTTTATTTTCAATTGGTGATTATGCCTTTAATGGTTGTACTAATCTTACAGAAATAATTAACGATAGAGATGAGCCTGCAATTATTAGCTCTAATGTATTCTCTAATGGTAAAAAAACAAGATTATATGTTCCTGTATCACATGAAGGAGCCTATGAGGCTGCAGATGGATGGAAGGATTTAACTATCCTTCGTGGCCTTAAAGATGAGTTTAGTGATGAGTTTAATACTTATAGCTTTGCGACAGGAGAAGAATTTGCTACATTAACCAAAAGCTTAATTGAAAAATCGAATTATATAATTCCTGATATAGTAAAGAATCCCAAATCTGGTATTGAATACAAGGTAACAGCCATTGATAGAACTGCATTCGAGAATAACTCAACACTTGAAAAATTGTATATTCCGGAAGGCATAAAAACAATTGGAGCGAAAGCCTTTTATAATTGTTCGAAACTGAAAAAGGTTGAGTTACCATCTTCTTTGGATTTTATTGGTGATCAAGCATTTGACAAATGTACTGCCATTAATAAAATATCAAGCAGAATACTTTCTACTAAACTTGAAAACCTGTGTAGTAAAATCACTAATGTTTTTGCATCGGGTATTTCGCCTAAGGTTTATATTCCTATAGAAGATGAATCAAAATACGAAACCTATTGGAGTATATTTAAAGATAAGTTCATTGAAGGCCGTTTGGATATGGGCAATGATGTCGCCTATGGATGGGAGTATGAGTATTTCACAGGTAAAACTGAAGAAGAGAGAATAGCAACTCTGACTCAGGCTCTCGCGGAATCGACAGAAACTTCTGCAACTGGTTATCTGCCTATACTTGGTAAAGTAAAATTTGCAAGTGATGAGGAAGCATTAGAATATACTGTGACAGAAATTGCAGAAAATGCATTTAATGAATATCCTACCCCTTCTCGTGTTGAAAAGCTATCGATTGAAGAGAATATTACAAGTATTGGAGATAATGCTTTCAAAGTTTTATCTAGTTTGAAGATGGTATGGCTTCCTTCAACATTGGAAACTATTGGTACAAATGCTTTCAACACAACATCAATAACACATGTATGCAGTGAGGCAACAAAACTGCCTGAGTCCAAGAGTGAGATTGTAAATGATAGTAAATCTCCTTATCTGTTTGTCCCTCAAGAAAAAACGGCAACCTATCTGAATAAGAATGGTTGGAAGAACTTTGCAGAGACCAATATATATGAGGGCTATTTTGTTGACGAGAAAACTCCAGAAACAGATAAATATAAGAATCTTACTTTCCTCTATATAAAAGATAAAAAGGGCGGTGAGACCAAAACAGCCATACTGACTAAATCTAAAACGAATACAAACGATGTAGAGATTCCATCTTCTGTTTCGATAGATACTGATTCATATGATGTAATAGAAATAGCAGGCGCTGCATTCAATACAAGCGCCAATTTGAAGAATATTACTATTCCTGAATCTGTTGTTAAAATAGGTGATAAAGCATTTTCAACATGTAGTAATCTCAAGAATATTACATGTCTAAACCCAGTCCCTGTTTCAATCAGTAATAATGTGTTCTCATCCTATACTGCAGCACTATATGTGCCAGGAGGCGAGACTGGGAGCTATGGCTCGGCTGATATCTGGAAGGATTTCACTACTATTCATAATGGAGCGCGAATGGTGGGTGAGAACAAAGAGATGGGCCTGAAATATGAATACGCATCAGAAGAAGAAACCGCAACATTGATAGAAGGTAAATCTGTAGCCAATGTTATTATTGATCAGAATGTTCCGAATATTAATGAAGAAAAGAAGGTAGAAACGATAGCAGAGTCTGCTTTCGAAAACAATACTTCACTACAGAGTGTGGTAATTCCTGATGGTATTGTAACTATTGAACCTAAGGCCTTCCAAAATTGTGGTAATTTGACTACGATAGAATTCCCTGTTTCTTTGATGTTAATAGGTAAAGATGCATTCAAAGGATGTGGAAAGATAAACACTATTACTAGTTATATACCATGTGCTAATCTGGATAATCTATGTGATGTAAGTGAGGTGTTTATTTCAGATCCTCCAATTTCACCAACAATCTATATTCCAGTAGAAGATGATGGCCTTGAAAAATATTCAAATAAGTGGAATATATCTAGTGGAACAAAATTTATTGAAGGTTACCCCGCAACAAATGTAGATGAGAATGGATGGGAGTATGCTTATCGTAAAGGTGTTGATAATTCAGCAAAACTGACAAAGGCTACCAATTCTGTTACAGATATATATGGCCATCTGAAAGTGCCTGGCGTACTCAAAATTGGAACAGACGAAATTAAAGTAACAGAAATAGCTGCCTCTGCATTCAATAGTTATGCAGATAAGTCAAAAGTTAATAAATTGACGATACCAGAGAATTTAAAAAAAATCGGAAGTAATGCTTTCTCGGCTTTCTCAAATGTACAGAAACTTATGCTCCCTTCAACATTGGAAACTGTTGAAGCAAATGCCTTTAATGTTAACAATATAAAGTATGTGTGCAGTGAGGCAACAAAAGCTCCAACTTTAGCAGAATCTATATTCGCTGAGAATAAGGAAGCTTATCTGTTAGTTCCTAATGTCGAGAACTATAAATCAGATACCAAATGGTCGGGTGATAAAATCAAAATTTACAAGGGCTATTTCGTAGATGACATAACCCCAACTACTGATGATTATAAGAATCAGACTTTTATCTGTCTACTGAATAAGAAAGATGGTGATGAAAAGAGGGCAATCCTAATTAAGTCTACAACGAATACCGAAGACGTTGAGATTCCTGAATCTGTTCCATTAGGCGGTGAGCCATATAGTGTGGCAGAAATTTCTGAATCAGCCTTCAGAGGTAGTAGTAATTTGAAGAATATTACTATTCCTTCGACGGTCAATAAGATTGGTGATAATGTTTTTGCCAACTGTACTCAAATATTGAATATTGACTGTAAGGTAATTTCTCCAATTGAAATTTCTTCTAATGTGTTCCCTGGGTCCACAGCGTCACTTTATGTCCCTGCCTCAGATGATACAAATTCAGAGGAGGCTCCTGTGAATAAATATGGAAAGGCTGATGTGTGGAAGAATTTCTCTGTAATTCATAATGGAAATAGAATTATCAAGAAAGAATATGATTTAACATATGAATATGCGTCTGGAGAACAATATGCAACATTGATTAAGGGTGAAACTGCTGGTGATGTTACTATTGAGAATAATGTTCCAGGTACAGTAGATAAGGAAGTAACTTCTATTGGTGAGTCGGCATTTATTGGTAATAAAAAAATTACCAGTCTTACTATATCTAAGGGAATCACGAAGATCGGAGCTAGCGCCTTTGAGAATTGTAGTGAAATCAGTAAGATAACGTTGCCATCTGGTTTGACAGATATTGGCGAGAAAGCTTTTGCAGGTTGTACAAAAATAGATGAGATTATTACTGATGTTGATAAGGATGAATTAATAAAGATTCCAGATAATGTTTTCTCAAGGAATGAACTTCAGGATAAAACAATTGTATATGTTCCTGCAGAGAGTGAGAAGGCATATCGTGAATATGACACATCTGGTGGTTGGTCAATATTTAACAAATTTAGAGAAGGAAAGTGGATGGGACCTCTCATCGTGAATAATATTGTATATAGATATCATACAGTTAATAACAAGGCGACTGTGGTAGGAATTAACAATCCTGTAAATGAGAATAAACTTGAAATAAAATATAATGTCACCCTTAATAACTTGCCTTGTGAAGTAGATTCAGTCGTTATTGCGAAAGATGGTTTTTCACATCCAGAAGTAGTGGAGAATTTGATTATTGGTGAAGGCATTAAGGTGATAGGTGACAATGCATTCAAGGAATGTAAGAATTTGGCACAGGTAGAGTTGCCGTCAAGTCTGACATCTATAGGTGCAGATGCTTTCAATGGCTGTACTAAATTGACTAAGCTTTGGCTCCCTTCAAACCTAAAAGCAATAGGCAATAATGCTTTCAGGGATTGTAAATTGACACATATTAGTTACGATGGAGATGAATTACCCACTATAAATAAAAATGTTTTCTCTAATTATAGCGCTTACCTATTTATCTCCAAGGGAACAGACTATAATAAAGAGGTGTGGAGTGATTTTGCTCGATTCTATGAAGGTAAGTTCATTGGCGAGTCAACATATGATGGTAATAAATATCTATACTTAAAGCAAAAAGATGGTAGTAGAACTGCTGTACTATTATCAAATACAGGGGGACAGATTCCAAATGATCCTATATCTTTTGTAGATCCCAAGACCTCCGAACCTAATGATTATACAGTGACAATTATAGGTAAAGAAGCCTTTCTCGGAAAGGATTTAACTAATTTGGAAAGATTGCCAGAGAGCATTGAAATGATTGAAGAAAATGCATTCAAAAATTCTAGGCTGAGCAAATTGAAGTCATTACCATCAAATCTGAAGAAGATAGGTAAGTATGCATTTAGTGGTAATAATTTAGTAACCCTAGAGTTCCCATCAAGTTTGACAATTATTGAAGATGGAGCCTTTAAGGATAATAGAATGCTTGAAAGCATGACAATGAAAGAGGGACTTGAGACAATAGGGGCAGATGCTTTTAATGGATGTACAAGTCTGGAGAAACTTGAATTGCCAAAAAGCTTGATGAGCATAGGTGACTATGCCTTTAGTAAAAATTCAAAGCTTGAGAGTCTTACTATACAGGAAGGATTAAATACGATTGCTATTGGTGCATATGCTTTCAATGAGTGTACAAGTTTGAAGGTGCTCAAATTGCCCAAAAACTTGAGGTCAATAGGCAACTATGCTTTCAATGCAAATACAAATCTTAAGAATTTGACATTATCAGAGGGTATTGAAACGATAGGCGCTTATTCATTCAAAGGTTGTAGTAGCCTTAAGATGATTGAACTTCCTTCATCTCTGACTTCAATTGGCACTGGTGCTTTTGATGATTGTAATAGTTTGACAGAGGTTATTAGTAATCTTACGGCTGTAATTGCAAGTCGCAATCCGCTCTCTTTGCCATATACTACATTATATGTCCCTGAAGGAACTAATGACGAATATTCTGAATGGAAGTGCGCTCACATTCTTAAAGGAGACAGGAAACTATGGAATGACGAAGATGGATTCTATTATGCCTATTCAAAAGGTGATAAAAAAGCTATTTTGATTGAAGCAACAAAGACAGGGGATATTACTATACCTGGTTCTATCACCTTCGAAGAAGATGGAGAGGATGTTGCATGTAATGTGATTGGTATCGATAAGTCTGTATTCAGTGGCAAATCTGATATTAAGAAGGTGATAATTGAGGAAAATGTAGAGACAATTGGTGCATATGCCTTCGATGGTTGTAGTAATTTAAAACAGATTACACTTCCATCGACTCTTACGGACATTGGCGAACATGCCTTCGATGGTTGCATTAATCTGACTGAGGTAGTTAGTAATATAGATAAGGATGATCTTACGGAAAGAAATAAACTCTCTATACCTGATGTTAAATTCAATTTGTATGTTCCTGCAGGATCCTCGCAGAAATATGCTGATGCAGGATGGGGATCTGCTAACATATATGAAGGAGAAAGAGTAGAAAAAGAGATTGACGGTTTGTATTATGCTTATGCTGAAAATGCAGATGCCACTAACAAAGAGGCCATTTTGGTGAAAGTTGATGCAGAAAAACTGAATAAAGATGTTACTATACCAGGTTCTATCAAGATAAAGATCAAGGTCGGTGATGATGAGAAGGAGTTTGATTATAATGTGATTGCCATAGACAACTCTGTATTCTATGGCAATACAGATGTTAAGACAGTGAAGATAGAAAACGGTTTAAAGTATATCGGTGTTAGCGTTTTTGAAGGATGTACAGCTCTTGAAAGATTAGAATTGCCATCAACATTGGAAAAGATTGGTGATAAGGCTTTTGATGGTTGTGATAATCTGACAGCAGTTGTCAGCAATATTATGGCTTCGGAAGTAATTAATAGTATCACTTTCTCTAAACCTAATGCGATATTGTATGTACCAGAAGGAACATTGGATGATTATTCTAAGGAAGGCTCTGGATGGGTATTTGCACATATTTATGTTGGTGAAAGATTAGAAGAGGAACAAAATGGCCTGTTATTTGTTTGTGCAACGGGCGATAAGACGGCAATAGTAATTAAAGAAATAGCAGAGAAACCGAGTGAAAATATCACTATCCCTGGCTCTATTACTATCGGAGAAGGCGAATCTGCTGTGAAGTATACTGTGGTTGCCATCAAAGATGATGCCTTCAGTGGTAATACGGAACTTAAGGTAGTGAAGATAGGAGAGGGCGTAAAGACCATCGGAGCAAATGCTTTCCAAGGATGTACTAATTTGCAGAAAGTATGGCTCCCATCTGCTTTGACAAAGATTGACGAAAATGCATTTGATGGGTGCAATAGTATAGCATATATCTGCACCAGTAGCAAAATACCGCTCGAATCTCCTAACTTCAGTAAGAACGTTTTCTCTTCATATAATGCTACTCTATATGTGCCTGATGAAGAAGCGGTAGGTAATTATAAGAAGAATGATATATGGAAATCATTTACCTGTAAGGTGGGATACTTTGAGGGTGTGAAAACACAGGATAATATAATATATGAATGTGTGATGAGTGGTGATGTCGCTATTGCAACATTGGTAAAGTCGGAAACAACTGTGGCAGATGTTGTAATTCCTTCATTTGTAAAGTTGGATAATGACACACGCGAATATAAGGTTACTACAATTAGTAAGGTCTTTAAAGGAAATAGTAATATTGTTACTCTGAAAATCGGTGAGAATATTAAGACGATTGATGATGAAGCCTTCTTGAATTGTAGTAAATTGCAGAAGGTTTGGCTTCCTTCTTCTTTGGAAAGTATAGGTAATAAGGCTTTTAATGGGTGCAAGTCTATCACTCGTGTAAGCACTAAGACCAAGACAATGCCTTCTCTCGGTTCAGATGTGTTCTCGACAAGCTCTGCTTATCTGTTTATTCCTGAAGGAACGGAATCAAGTTGGAGTGGTTTTGCTAAGGTCGTTGAGGGCCACTATGTTGGTGATGTATCATCAGATAACATATCATATATATGTATGGAAACTGGTGATGCTACAGAAAAAACTTCAATGCTGATTAAGGCTCCAAAGACAGCTTCTACTTTTGCATCATCTGTTGTTTTTGAGGAGAATTCTTATCCTCTGACAACTATCGGAGAGTCTGCTTTTGAAGACAATACAGCAATTGTGAATCTAGTTATTCCTGATGGTGTTAAGACAATTGAAACCAATGCATTTAAGAAAGCTTCGAAACTTCGAACTGTTGAATTCCCAATATCTATGGAATCGATAGCTGATAATGCCTTCCAGGGTTGTAACTTAGCTTACATTCAGAGTTACATAGAAACTCCATCTGCTATATCTGATAATGTGTTTGCTGATGCTGTATATAGCAATGCAATATTGTTTGTTCCTGATAATACATCTAATAATTATAATGTTGATGGTTGGAAGAAATTCACAATAGTTGAGGGTATTTACTCAGAGGAGACTATTGAAGATATGACTTATCTCTGTGTGATGAGTCAGGACAAACTTGTTGCTAAACTGACCAAGAGTTTATCGAAGACTAAGGAGGTGAAGGTACCTGCAAAGATTTTCATAGGTGGCATAAACTATCAGGTAGAAGGTATAGAGAAATCTGCATTCGAAGGCAATAGCTCGCTTGAGAAATTAATTGTGGCAGAGGGTATAAAGACTATTGGCGTTGGAGCCTTCAAGCAATGTTCTAAACTCAAGTCGGTAGTACTGCCCGCTTCTTTGGAGACAATTGGCGACAACGCCTTTGAAAGCTGCTCATGTTTAGAAACGGTTACCTGTGCTGGTGAGACTCCTGTGGACATTAGCAAGAATGTATTCTCGGTTACTACATTAGAAGTGAATGTACCTACGAGAAGTTCTGTAAGTGCATATAAGGAACATTCTGTTTGGGGTGGTTATGAAATACTCTATTCAATGTCGTCTACCTCAGGAAGTGATGGTACAGAGAATGTTGATGTTGCAACTTATCAGCTTGTAACTCCAGAAGGAAACGATGTGACAACAACCTCAGTTGCAATCGTTGATGACGATAACGTGAAGGGTGATTTCGTTATACCAACCACAGTGACACGTAATGGAATGCCTTATACAGTAACAACGATTGCTCCTAGCGCTTTTGAGGGTAATATAGAGCTAATAAGTGTTAGCTTACCTCCTACTGTCACTTCGATTGGAACTGGCGCGTTTGCTGGTTGTGAAAATTTGCAGTCGATGACGGTAAACAATACTGTTCCTCCTACACTCATAAGTACATTTACAGGAGCAGGTGCTCGCAGAATGTTAACTAGAGGAGCTGATGATAGCCCAATATTCAAAGGTGTAGATGTGGAAAACTGTATACTCTATGTTCCAGAAGAAAGTGTAGAAAAGTATAAGGCTTCTGAATTATGGGGTGTCTTCAAGAATATTCGAGCTATTTCGGCTACAGGTATGAGTGGGGTAATTGTGCCAGAAAGAACTCCATTCGATGTTTACAATCTGCAAGGACGAAAGGTGAAATCGGGTGTGACCACACTCAAGGGATTGAGTCCTGGAGTCTACATCGTAAGAGGAAAGAAAGTCGCAATTAAATAAGACAAATAATCCTGGGGGCTCCCCCCCAGGATTATTTGTCTTATTTCTTTTCGTATATGGCTTCAGCTGAATACTCTTTACCATCAAATTCGTACTTAAATATACATTTAATAGGTAATGGGATATCCTCGCCTTGGATTGTGATGTTGATTGTTTCGGATGCTCCGGATTGAACGTCTTTGTTTATTGCAACCTCTTTGTCTTTAACTCCATCACCATCAATCAATTGACGACTCTTAAGCTTGACTTTTATAGGGCTTCCATTGTGGAATGTCCAATTAATCTTACCTCCATTAGGAACGAATTTTCCGTCGCTTGATATGTCACCACCATTGCAATATGCATCTACCAAGTCAGTGATCTCACGAACCAACACTTTACATGTGGCCTCGTGTTTACCATCGGCACTCTTGGCTGTGATTGTTGCATCGCCTTTTTTCATGCCAGTTACTTCACCTTCTTTATTAACTGTTGCGATCGATTCGTCACTACTGCTCCATTGTAATTCCTGACCAGTGAGGTTGGTAATAGAGAGTTTGTTTGTCTTGTCGACCAAAATTGTAACCTCTGCTTTGTTGAAAGCTAGAGTCTGACGTTGCTTGATGGTAATCGTCTGGTTGCTTAGATCTTTACTTGAAACTGTAATAGTACCAGTTCTGTTTTCGCCATCGCCAAGAGGATCGATTGTATACTGATGTTCATTTGAAGTGAGACCGCGAGTTTTTGAAGGCTCTTTGATCCATGCGTCGTTGCTTGTCAGTTTGTAGTCAACATTAGCATTAATCTTGATTGTTATTGTGCCGCCAAGTTCGTCGACAGTGAACTCCTTAGTAGGTATTTCTAATCCAATCTTAGCCTTTTGGGTAATGGATATGGTATCTGCTGCTGAACCATCTTTTTCGTATATTCTGATCTTGGTAGTACGGCTATCATAAGTGTCGTTCTTGTCGATAGCAAGTCTTACGGTACTGGTAGACAAAGCACGAGTCTTTGACTCGTTATATGTTATCCAATCTGTACCAAGAAGATCTACTGCATAGTTTACGTTACTACTTACCTTGATATCAAGATTCTGCTTGTTGGCATCCAGCTCGTATTCCTTTTTCTCCGCCATGATTGTTGGAGAACTCGATAACTGATTGAGAATAACTTCAACAGATGCAGAACTGTTCTTGTCGTAGAGCTTAATCTTAGCAGTTCGGGTTTCAACGCTGGTATTTTCGTCAACTGTCAAACTCAATAATCTGCTTGATATGCCACGGCTATTGCTTTTACGTTGTTTTACCCAAGTTGCACCTTGGAAATCAATGTTATAATCGAAATTGCTCTTTACATCGATATCCAGATCCTGTTTTTCGCTGCTGATACTATATTCTAAGGTGTCAAGAGTAATCACGGCACCAATAGCTGCTTGATTAATAACGACGGTCTCTGACAGCTTGCTGTTATTCTTGTCGTAGAACTTGATTTTTGCCGATCGTGCTTTGCTATAATCATCGTTCTCAGTTACCTTGAATTTCAAAGTATGTGATGACATGCCACGAGTTTTGCTCGTGTTCTCTTTTAGCCAATCTACATCAGGCATATCCATTCCGAACTCGAAATTGCTGTTGATATCTATAGAGAATTCCTGTTCAGAACTGGTAAGATTATACTCGTTTTGTGACAAAACCAATTTGCCGCTACCAGCCTGATATACGGTTACAACCTCTTCTTCGTCTCTTGCTTTGAAGTAGATTTTTCCTTCGCGTTTTTCGTATTCATCACTTGGATCGATGGTAAAAGTAAGTTTTGACGATTCTAAAAGACCACGAGTATTGTTTGGTGATACGTGTATCCAACTCTTATAATTATCAGGTATAGTATACTCATAGTCTGTAGAATGGTTAACCTCAATATCAATGTTGCCGCCATCTACAGGAACTTCAAATTTATCAGATGTCAACGTGATTGCCTCAAGACGTTTCTGGTTGACTCTGATGGTCTTGGTGTCGTTTCCGCAAGTGAACTGAACGACGACGCTACGGTCTTCGTAGGTTGGGTTCTCTTTTGTTGAAAATACGACCTTATTGCTACCAGAGTTTCCGCTGGAAGGTTCGATTGTTAGCCATGCTACCCCATTTTGGGTTGGGGCAATCTTCATACTCCATTTTAGATTAACGTTGAATGCCATCGTTATCTGCCCGCCCTCAAAGCCAAAATCCATGTTGTTCTCAAAATAATTAACTGCCCCACTTGGCACTTCAATTTCAGTCTCTACATCTACTTTTGGTTCTGACATACAGGAATAAAGACCCATGAGACCAAATGCAAATGCAGCAAACGTCTTTAATTTGAAATAACTATTCATATAATACTATTTTTATTTTATGCTGCAAAAGTAGATATTTTATAATAAACTTCCAAATTTTAATCATAAAAATGCTATAAAATAAATAAATATGTCAATTAATAGCGATTATTGAACAAAATAAATGTTAAAAGATTGCTTTTCTTGGATAAAAATTGTAATTTTGCAGCAGAAATATAGTATTTAGTCTTTTTTTTATGTTTAGTTTAAGTATGAAATACGGAAAGGCATACGTTATGCTTTTTGTTGCTGCATTGATGTCGGCATGTGTTGATATGTCTTTATACGAGAATCAGAATGGAGATGAAATTGAACAAAAGATTCCAAACTCATTTGATTTCTCAACAGTTCAAAAGATAAAACTGAGTGTTGATTATTCTGCTTTCAATACCCATGGTCCTGTTTTCTTTGGAGTTTACACAGAAAACCCAATTATCACGGTAGAAGATGCTCCTGACGACCAGTGGGATGAAAACGTTAGTCCTATTTATGAAGACTATACTGAGGCTGATGGAAAGTTTAGTGAAATTGTAGAATTGCCAACTTATGCGCAGCATCTTTATATTGCAACGGGTAACTTCTTTACAGGAATGCTTGTGATGGAAGCTGATGTACAAAATGGCGCTATTTCAGTTGTGGCAGAGAACTCATATACGGCTTCTAGTCGTGGTATTACTCGTGCAACAGGTCCAGGTGAATCTACAGACGATATCTCGAAACTTAATCTGACAAATACAGTTGATGAAAAAGGTAAAATAACTGATGAGAAATTGTATAATGATTGGAAAAACTGGTTGGGAACTTGGAATTCTGCTACCGGTCGTCCTGATTATCTGCTTGATAAGTCTTCTACAGATTCAAAGCTATTCTTTAGTGAAGAAGAATTAGAAGGTCTTTATAGTGCAGTCGGAATTACTTTTGTTTCGGGTAGTTCAATGAATAACGAGTATTGTTCTTATCCTGATTTGCTTCTAGAAAAAGATTCAGAAGTTACATTTACTCTTCTTGGTGGAAGTACTTGTTGGAATTCATCTTTGGGCTATTATTACTATACGGATGATAATAAACCGACAAAGTTTACCGATATTCATATTGTGATGGTGTTCCCCAATACTCAGGATGGAGAATGGGCTAATGCCAAAAATAGAAATCTAAGATCTTATAGAAATAATATTGGAACAAAGAGAGGGGATGCTGTACAACTAATATATTATCCCAATATTGCCAATAATGATAAGGAAGGTGCGACAAAAGTTTTTCCCAAAGGCACTAGAATTGGTTTCGTACTAAAGACTCAGGCTTGGTCAATGCAGGGAAAGGATTATTCTTTGGATATTGGCGCGTTCTCAGGCCAGAAATTGCATAATTTATGGTGTGCTACAACAGATGGACTCTCATATGGTGTTAAGTTACCTAGTGATGATGGTAAGATACCTGATTTAAAGGGAGAAAGTCGTGGTGCTAAGTTTAGCTACAAAGCCGATAATGGTGAAAAATATACTCTAGTTTCATTTGAGGATGCTTTAAGTGATCAAGATTTTGATGATATTATATTTGCTTTAAAACCAGTGGAGGTGTTTGCTCCTATACCTGAAATTGAGTATAGAAAGACATCTACAACAGATGTATATGCATATGAAGATTTGTGGCCGTCTAAAGGAGATTATGATTTAAATGATGCTATTGTAAGTGCAAAGCACGAGAGGGAATTTAATGAAAAAGGTAAAATAGTTAAAGAAACTTTCTACCTCACGACATACCAAAATTATGTTGAGTTGACAAGTGGCTTGGCTCTAACCCTAAATACACAGGCAAAAACCAAGTCAATTGCAATGAAGAAAATTGTAAGGGGGGCGACAGAAGCAGAAGATACAACGTTTACAAAAGAAGGGAATGTATATTACTTGACAGATAACTTTAAGGGAGAATTAGGTACTACTTATATTCTTGAAATAACCTATAGTTCGGCTTTAAGTTCATCAAGCAAAATGGCGTCAATCCAGCCATTCATTTATCGTTCAGAAGGTGATTTTAATTGGGAGGTTCATATTCCAATGGAGAAACCCACAGCAAAAATGAATACAAGTTATTTTGGAACCCAAGATGACCGCTCAGATCCTGATAAGAACTTATATTTTGTTCGTTCAGGAAGCTATCCTTTTGCATTCCACCTGAAGGGCGCAAATATTAGTGCGTTTGAGGAAACAATTCTCAAACGTGAAAATGAGAGTAGACGTATTGATGAACTTTTCCCGGACTTCTTGGAGTGGTCAAAATCAGGTGGAACCACGAAACAAAATTGGTATATTAAGTAGGTATTGTTTTAAAAAACATAAATAAGCGCAACCTCAAAAAGGCTGTGCTTATTATGTTATATTGTTTCTATTGCATCGAAGAATTCTTTGGCATATCTATCTTTATCAAATAGCTTAGAACGTTCTAATGAGGCTTGGGACATCGCTTTTCGTTTTTCAGGATGCTGATACAAATCGAGAATGGCATCGGCGAGTTTATCAATGAAATGTTCATCCGTTTCTAATAATATTGCATTCTCATGTGATACTTCCTCAGGAATTCCACCACGACGTGTTGTAATAATTGGTAAACCCATTGCTTGAGCTTCTAATACCGTTGTTGGAAAAGGGTCGTCCCATACTGATGGAATAGCTGCCACATTTGCCAATTTTAAATAATTTGGCATGTCTGAATAGGCTATAAAGCCTGTAAATACAATTCTATTATTGATGGTCTGAGACTTCTCTTTGAGAGCTGTAATAAAAGTATCGTCTTTGTTTGTTTTGCCATAGAATGAACTCCCAATTATTAGAAGTTTTATACGAGGATATTGCTTAAGTATACTAAATGCTTCTATTAGTTCTAAGATTCCCTTTTCTTTATTAATTCTTCCACTAAATAAAACAATAAAATCCTCTGTAGTAAAACCAATTTTATTTCTGTCAATTATGGTACTTGATTGTGCCGAGAAAGAATTCAAGTCAATGCCGTTGTAGACAGTAACACATTTCGTGTCATTTGGATCTATGGTCTTAACGCAATTAGAGATAAAATTAGACACTGTAATTATCCGATTTGCGAATTCGTATATTTCTTTTGCGTATAACGTATGATTGTCAAGTTTTGAATTGTGTAAATGATAGACGATTTTTGTGTTAATAGCTTTTCTTACTTTGAAAGCATATGCAGGTCTGTTTTCGATAACGAGTATATCATAACCCTGTTTCCTGATATGTTTTAATGCTTGATCTACGAAATATTCAATAGAGTAGTGGTAGTATTCATCTCCTTTTAGAAGATGATGGATTTTTTTCCTGATTTTAGCTACGAGAGAATTTGTATTGATATATATGTAATGATTCTTTTTTGATTTTGTTGCAGGATGATATAATACTTTGGGATTCCATACGCTATATACAGTGATGTCATATAGATTATGTTTGTCATTGTACGCCAGGTAGAAATCAATTAGATTTTCTACAGCTCCCCCTTGTACTGCAGGTACAGGAAGTATGCCTGATGTTAGAATCGCTACTTTCATGCCAAATTACCAATCTAGTATTTCTTTTCCATTTTCAAAATGGAAGAAGTCTACAATTTTCGAAAAACTTTCTTTTGTGAATTGCTGTTCCTTTTTTTCGAGAAAACAGAGAGGAACTTCTCCTATAAAAGAAGCCCAACGTGAATAACTACTAAATGGGCCTATAATTCGGTCGCATAGCGAGAGTGTGTATAAATCAAGAATCGCTCCAGAAGGTTCTTCCCCAAATCTTTGACAGTTGCAGCCGCTGAAGAGGGTAAGATTAAAATCCTCATTACTACATATGTAGAAACTAATTCGTAGGTTATTATATAATTCTTTGATGCGAATCATAAACTTATGATAATCTTCTAATTCATAGAAGAAACGTCCTTCGTTCCATGTGGCATAATCACCACGCCTAATATGCACACCTACAACCATGTCGCTTTCTTTTCGTAATAGAGAAATCATGAATTCTGCCTTTTGCATTATTTCCTCTTTTGGTCGGAAGATTTGCTTTAATTTTGGCATAGTCTGCTGAAGGTAGCGGGTGTCTGTTCGCGTGTGCCATCCTTTGGTAAAACCAAGTATTTTGAATATATAATCCCATGTCCTGTTATGTGTAATTTTCCAGGTGAGACCTTTATAGTTATTCCACCCATTACCTCGTTCCAGATACCATTTATGCCATAATGGGAAGTATATGAATGGACAATGAAGAAGGTTCGGAAAGTCTTCAATGGTCCAATCGTAAAATAAAATGACCATTTTCTTATGCTCAGCTATACACAGAGCTACTGAAGCAACATAAGTCCATAGCCGATTACAAGTCTGTCCGGGGGCATCACAGATAATTCTCATAATTAAATTTGATTAGATACTATATTATCCAATATCTTAAAGATACTAGAAAATGGCCAAACTGTCCCTATTGCAGTTGTTATGTATGGGATGGTACGTGGTGTTGAGTAAAAACCATGCGGCATCTCAGCCTTCCAAAATATGCATTCCCAAATTATCAGCACTATGGCAATTATAATTTGCCATATATTGAATAGCCTTATTATTCGATAGGCAAATATTTGCCTAATAACCATGAGCACGATACCATATGCTTTTAGGTTGGACACTGTATTATTGTATTTCATTTATGTGCAAAAATAGGAAATTATCGGTAAAAGACAAAATAAATATATATAAAAATGCTATTTCTTGTTATTTTTCTCTTTTTTGCAATCATTTTTGCTTAAAAATGATTATTTTTGCATTCATAAAGGAATACTGATATGATTGCAATACATAGAGAACTTAGTTGGGATTTTATCAAGTTCGTTTTGATGTTTTTCATTATATTTGGTCATCTTTGTCCTGCTAATGAAGAATGGACACCAGTGACAAGAATCGTTGGATTATTTGTGATACCTGGTTTTTTCTTTGTTAGTGGCTATTTCCAGTCTCAAATCGAAGATGTGTCGAGTTTGTTGAGAAAATATCAAAGAATGTTTATGCGTATCGTTTTACCGATGTTGTCATGGGGGACAATTTATGTCTTGGTGTCTTTACTGCAAAATGTGTTCAAAGGAGATATAGTAGATGCAAATGGCTTGTTTCAATTCATTAAGTATTTCCCTATTTATGTTATGGGTATATTTTGGTTTTTTACCGCCCTGATTCTTTGTGCCATTTTTGGATCATTTATATCTTTAATTGTTGTAAATAATATGTATATTGGCATATCGATTTTGTTGGTGTGTCCTTTGGTGTTTTGTATAATATCCCCTCCCTTTTTTGAACATTATCATTTTTCATTTGTATGGTTGTTTTACGTTGTAGGAATGCTTTATAGACATATGGCAAATAAATACTTTTCCATTAATAAGATTTGGGATATATTGTTTCTTGTGTTATTTGTAGTAATTGTTTTTGTAGGAGTCGGCTATGAACCTCAAAATACATTTTATTATGAAAGTAATTTGATCTGTGAATCATCGATTACCTTTGTCCTTTCCCGATATGTTTTGTATTTAATCGCTACTATTTCTATCATTTATGGTTTGATAAGATTCTTTCGTATGTTTGAGGAGAGTAGAATTGTAAATCGACTTGCTTCATTTGGTGCAGATACTCTTTTCATTTATTGTTCTCATGTGTTAGTACTTGTATTTTTGTATAGGCCATACCTTTTGCCGTATTTATACCATGAGGATGGTGGATGGATAGCTCGTATTCTTGAACATGTTGTGGGAATAATTGTCTCGGTTTTGATGTATTATTTAATGCAAATACTATGTATGTATTGCAAACGTTTTCGATGGCTGCGAGTTTTTATGATGGGTATTAAATAATAAAGATTGGTATTATGCTATTTAATTCTTGGGAATTTGTCGTTTTGGTAATAGTCACTTTTTTTGTCTATTATTTGCCTTGGGTTAGACGATGGCAAGTATATGTATTGTTAGCTTCAAGTTTTGTTTTTTATGCTGTAGATAGCTTTTGGTTATTGCTACTTTTGTTGGCATCAGGGTTTTTAAATGCCTTATCAAGCTATATTGCTCGTTATCATTCTTATCCACGCTTTTTTACCACAATTGGAGTTGTTCTCAATATACTGTTGTTATCATTATTTAAGTATGGAGGATTGTTATCAATGTCTTTTGGGGGGATTGATACGGAGTTGGGACATTTTTTATGCGTTTTACCATTGCCTTTAGGTATTTCTTTTTATACGTTTAGTGGTATTAGTCTGGTGGTAGATGCGTATAAAGACAGATTGAATTCTAATTGTGATTATGACTCTCGCTCATCTTTTTGGATATATGTCCGAGACACAATGCTATATGTATGTTTTTTCCCTAAATTGTTGGCAGGTCCCATTGTTAAGTCAAGAGAGTTTTTTGGAAATATCAATGAGAAATTAGTTCACCATATTGATTGGCAATTTGTATTTAAGTCGTTGGTAGTTGGATACTTCTTAAAAATGGTAATAGCGGATAATCTGAAAGATTTTACTTTTTGGCTACCATTCCGTTATTCGTGTTATATGGGAAGTGGCTCTTTGCTGACTCTGGTATTTGGCTATTCTGTTCAAATGTTTGCTGATTTTGCAGGTTATTCTCTTATCGCTATCGGAATTGCAGCATTGTTTGGCTATCGTTTGCCAGACAATTTTAACTTTCCCTATATTTCTAAGTCGTTTCGTGAGTTTTGGAAACGTTGGCATATAACATTGTCGCAGTTTTTAATGGAGTATCTATATATATCGTTAGGAGGTAATCGTAAAGGCAAATTGCGTACTTATGTTAATTTGCAATTGACAATGATGCTTGGTGGCTTATGGCATGGTGCTGCATGGAATTTTCTTATGTGGGGTACATATCATGGCTTATGTTTGGTTGTCGAACGTGTATTATGTGGAAAACGTGATTATTGCTTGAATTTCGGTTCAAGTCATTTTGCAACCAGATGTTCTCATGCTTTTTCTATGTTGTTTGTTTTTATCATGGTGTCATTTGGATGGTTACTCTTTAAACTGTCTTTGGGTGAAGCTATTCGCCTTGTTTGTGCTATCGGAACGAATTATGGCAAAATTTCATTTTTTGAAATGCGTTTTTTCCCAGTGTTAATATATATGATACCAGTGTTTTTCTATCATTTTATATATTTGTTACGAGATAAGAAATGGATTCAGCGGTATGTGTTCCATTATAGCTATGCGTTCTATGGTCTGATGTTATTCTTGATATTAACGAATAGTGGCAGTGTTAGTCAATTTGTTTATTTCCAATTTTAGTATGTGTTATGATTAGAAAATCTATTATATGTTTCTTTTTATTCGCATTATGTTATTCAATATTGATAGCATTTTTACCGAATAATGGTGTAGGAACACACCAGTGGCAAGAAAACCAGATTAGGGCACAACAATTTTTGTATGAAAAGTCTTCTGATACTGTAATAGTTGGCACATCGTTGTCTGCTCGAATATTGTTGGATAGCTTAAAAAATGTAAGTTCATGCGCTTTTTCTGCGTGTGTTGTGGAAGATGGTTTGCGACTGATCTTATCAAAGGATGTGATTCCACATTATGTTTTGATTGAAACCAATTATATTCTACGCCCATCTAATGAAGAGTTGGTTAAAATTAATTCTCAAGGACCATTGCCTTTTCTTCGAAATTATATACCAATCCTACGAGAACAAAATGCACCAATCTGTTTGATTGGTTATTGTTTTATGCAAGGAGCATTAGCCCCAGCAGATACGGTTGATATGGAACGCCTGCAAAAAAGTATTGAAAATCGTATCTTAGAAGATAATACTCATTTTTTGACGGAAAAGCAGCAAAAGGGACGAATGAATGTTATAACGTCTCTTATTAGTAAGCTAGAGAAACGTGGTGCTAAGATTGTTCTTTTTGAAATGCCTTTGAATGACAGTTTAAAGTATGTTCGTAGCAATGAACAAACTCGTCAAGCAGTTATTCGTATGTTCCCCAAAGAAAAATATATTTATCTTCCTAATGATACCAGCACATATTTAACCAATGATGGAGAGCACTTGGATGCCGATGGGCAACGACGTTATTCTCATTTTCTGAAGGATGCACTGGTATCTATATCTTTGTGATAATGTGCATATGTAATCTTTAAATGGGTTATGTTATTAGAAGAAAACGCCCATTTCCGTTTACTTGTTATTGGGTTTATAGGTTTCTTTTGTATTTGTTTATGAAGATATGTTTGATGTTGTTGAACTGAAACCATGTAAATGTTAGGACAATGCATATGGAGGATTCAATAAGGAATCTTGCAATCCAGAGATTATTTGCGTATCTTTGATTAATATTTAAAATGAAAAATTCCAGTGTATGTGCGCATAGTAAAATTAGAGAAGAATTTCCTAATTTAGAGAAAACGTATGATACTGTGTTTGATTTAGATATTATTTTTGATAAATAATAGATCATAATGGTACTAAATATGGCTCCACAGATATCAATAGGGTATAGTTTGTACATACATATACACATGTCAATTCTTGAGAAGAATAAATGAATAATCCAACAGATAGAACAAACTATAATTAGCTCTTTCGATAATTTATTGGCGCGTAGATACTTTCCTATTAGGTAAAAGATCATAGCAGAAAGCCCTGGTAATATAGAAAGGGGAAGGTTTATGAGATATCGGTCAATAATAACAGAGGCAACAGATACAAGGATAATCAACATAGATTTGTGTGAAAGAGAACTATTATCTATAAAGTTAAAAGTTGTTCTACACCAAAAGAGTGCAAGTAAGAACCAAATTGGGCCAATTTTCGGTACATGTGCCCATATCATTGATGTGTGATCTCCTGCGCCACACCAAATGAATGCTGTTAAGAAATATTTTATAATACCTATGGGGTCATCAGAGTTACAAATGAAAAAGAAAGACAAAATAATTGATGTTGCGACATAGGGCATCACGAGACGTCGAAAATCATTAATGAGTTTATTTTTATAATTGATACTAGGTTTATAAAAATACCCTGAAACTATAAAAAACAATGGCATATGAAAGGAAAATATTATTTTATGAGTAATAATATCTGGATTTGTATGGCCGGCTATAACAGCCAGAATACCAATCCCCTTCATAATGTCTATAGTTACATCTCTGGTCATATGATAATGGTTATATCCTGGAAATAATCGACTTCTGAACACGCCATCTGTATTTCTTTCGACCGGCAAAGAAACAAATAGGTGGGAGTAAAATAATAGTTAAAAGTAATCTGTAAGGTGTGAACTTGCCAATATTTGAACTCCCAATCCGTAGAATATAGCTCCAGAAGCGCATCCAATGCTTGATGGACTTAAGAGGGATGAGTTCTGTTAGGCAACTAAGAAGGTTCACTGCGAGGTATTGATGACGAATGTGGCTTTTATAGTTATTGTTTTTAATGTCTGTCAGATAAGCTTCAGATGCTTTCAATCGTGAGGTGTAGCGCTTAATTATTGTTGTTTGATTAACTGAAGTCATGATGCTACCCTCATTTGTATAGTAGATGTAAGTGCCGATATTGGAAAAGGCTGCTGCATGTACATACTTTGAAAGGAAATAAACCCAATACATGTCTTCATGTATCATCCCAACAGGAAAGAATATATCGTTTTCTATGAGCAAAGAGCGTTTGACAAGCCGATTCCATGCAGAGGTGATTACATTCTGAAGCATGATGTTTTCTATTGTGGCAAGATTATTACAATATTCTGGAATGTTGTTGAATCCGTAATTGCTGATTCCTCCTTTTTCGTCAAGGAGATTTCCTTGTACAAAGTCTACATCACTATACTTGTCCTTCAGTGCCAGCAATGTTGTTAGACAGGTGGGGGTGATGGCATCGTCACTGTCTAAAAAATATAGCCATTCGCTTGTTGCTATTCGAATACCTGTGTTTCGTGCTCCAGAGAGTCCTAGATTCTTCTCGTGATGGACGAACTTGAATAGAATGTGACCTCGGTAGTTGTCAATATATTGTTGGACAATTTTTATACTGTTATCTGTCCCACAATCGTCAACCAGAATGCATTCAATATCTTGAAAAGTTTGAGCAACCACGGAATCCAGACACCGTTTGATATAGGGTGCTACGTTATATACTGGTATAATAATACTGACCTTCATGACTTGATTCGTTTTTTTAGGTGAATAAGACGGTTGGTGAATTGTCGCATTCCAGAAGTAAGGGCATATAAAATGATGAATGTGATGACAATGAAAAGGATGATTGTCAAAGTGAGATTTAATGCTAAATGCAGATAATCAACTGTTTGATAATATGTCATCTTCATACACCAGATAGAAATGAAAGCCGTCCCTATAAGTATTAGAAGATGGAGGATGTATTGGAGATAATAGTTGAACCATGAGGCTTTCAGCCCGTGTTTGAAAGTGTAGTAAGGTTTCCATAAAAGGACTATTAATATGAGACTAAGATTGCTGCCCATAATGATTCCGTTAAGTCCCCACCAGTATCCAAAAAGGATGGAACAACCTAAATTAATACAAGCTTCAGCTATGGGAGACCATACGTCAGCAAACAGTTGATATGCATTTTTGAATGAGTCGACAACAGAACGTGTCATACGGATGAACATTCCAATAACAAGAAGAAGTAATGTCGTATTACTTAAAACGTATTTCTCTCCAATCCATAAGGTTATGAAAGGTGCAATGGAAATATACAAAGAAAAACAGGCTATTCCTGATATCCATATTCTGGAAGTAAACAACTCCCAAAAGACACTTAGAGTGTGCTTTTTGTCTTTTTCAGATATAAGACTGCCGATGGAGGCCCCCATACCTTCAAAGATTACGTTCAGAAATGTGACGGTATATCCAATGAGCATCATATAATTCCCATAGTAGGTGACCATTGATAGCGAAACGTAATAATAGATAATCAAGGGTGCAGTCTGTTCAAGTACGAATGAGCCGATTTTATGTACAAAGAGTTGTTTGGTTTTGACAATCAGATGGTGATATTTTTTTAACAAGATCTTTGATGATTGACTTGATACATGCAGCCAGGGATATTCTTTCTGCATAATAACATTTATGACAAAAATAGTGCATGTGCTACCAATAAACTCTAATGCAATCCATCCCCAAATGCCTAAGTTAATAACTGTCAGAAAGAAAATCTGAAGAAATATTTTAGTGTATCTTATCGTATGGGTCCAGGGCCTTAATTTAAAATTCTTTTGGTCTGCTCCAATCAGAACTTGGCGATAATTCCATAAATAACTGGAAATAGATCCCCATAAGAATACGATATATGCAACAACTACATACACAGTTCCACATGCCGTATTAGGAAAAAAGAAAGGAAGCGATATAATTACGGGAATACTTAGTAGACATAAGATTAAGGCAATTCGTTTATATAAGAAACCTTGTACACTTATTATTTCACAAATCGTTTCATGGTTTTGATCGTGAATTGGCTTATAAAGCGATGTGGCCATAGCTATGCCAATACCAAGTTCTGCAAGATTGAGGAAGCTAAGGATGTTTCCTAATGTTGTGTTCAGTCCCAACAATTCGTCTCCGAGAGCATCCAAGAAAATCTTTCGTGAGTAAAAACCCACAAAGATTTGAATTATAAATAGTACCAGAGATGTGGTAGAATTCTGGATAGTTCTTTTTGTACGATTGGCGCTTCTGCTCATCTAGGCATTATGTTCGGTATGTATAAAGTCGGTATTCTTATGGTCAATATGTAGGATGTTCTTCAACATACGTAGCACAAGTCCAGGGATTGTTAGTACTTTGGAGAATGAACGGAAGCGGATTTCACTGGGAATTGCTACAAATAGTGATAATCCTAATACTCCTAACGTTATCCACCATTTTTCACACCATGCTGGCATGGCAATAGTCATAAAAATAGAGATGCCAGTAAGTAGTACTATAAGAATTGAACGTGGAATCAATGCTTGTTGAATGGTCTTGTCTACAAAATTAATCTTACCATGAATCAATGCCTTAGGTATCTTTGGTAGATTGCTCATCAAACTCTGAACCTGAGCAGTCATCCATCGCATACGCTGTTTTTGGAAGTTGTCTTGGTTACTTACCTTTTCGTCGAAGACGTGGATATCTGGGGCATATTTGATGAATACTTCCTGATGGAGTAGGAGGGCTTCCATTTCACGGTCTTCTCCTGCAGTAGATAGTTGGAATACATTCTTTTTAAAGAGTTCGTAATCGAAACACATACCAGAGCCGATTAATGCTGATGATAATCCTAGGCGGTTATGGGCTTTACGGAATAATGTGTTATTGATTTCTTCGCTTGCACCATCAAGTACAGCCACATCGTTATTTGCATTCTTGGCGCAGCGGTGGCATTGAATAGCATCGTATACGGAGCATAATACGTTAAGTTGTGATAGAAACTCTGGTCGAACTACGTTGTCGGCATCGAGAACGACGACATTATCAAATGTCTCAGGAATTTCATTTATCGCGTATTGCATAGCCTTTGCTTTCGAACTCTTTTCGAAGGTAGGCTGTAATAATGTAATAGGCAGGTTTTTGAGGTATGCATTTGTCTCCGACTTCATGTGGTCTGATATGACAGCCACGGTATACAAATCGTCTGGGTAATCCTGCTCTAAGAAATGCTCAACAGCATTGATAATGACTCGATCCTCATTATATGCAGGATATAGAATGAGAAACTTTGTCATTCGGTTTGTTAGGGCTGCAGCGTGTATAGCGACACGATCTTCTTTCTCATAAAATAAAGAGATAATCGCAAAAAAAACTACATAGGCTACAGAACCTAAAATAAGTACCCATAGGGTGATGTCGATAATATGCAATATTTGCCAAATCATAATTTGTTGTTTATTTAGTTGGTTTCTTTTTTCCTGTGAATTAATTTGGTGCTTATGATGCCCCAAAGGGTAACGAAAGGAGAACGGAGAAATGTGCGATTCCACATCTCGTCAACCAAATAGTCTGGAGTTGCTAGAGCAAAGAAGAATAGGGCTAATGAGCCTAATATCCACCATTTAATTGCCATTGTTAAATATATAAAAGGTAGTATGAGACTCATAACCATAATAATACCCATCATACTTGTACGAGGCATTAGCATCCACTGAATCAATTTGTCTGCCCAATCGTATTGTTTGCGGAGCATGGCTCCAGGTAAATATCTGATATTTTTAATCAGATTTTGAATCTGCTGTATTGTCCAACGACCATGCTGTTCGTTCATCTTACTTGTAGTTCTTTTCTTCTCGCCATATAATAAAATGTTGTCAAAATAGTCAATGAAATAACCTTGCTTAAGCAATAATGCTTCTAACTCTTTATCTTCTCCGGATGTTCTTGTTTTCATTACATTAGTTTTGAACCAAGAGAAATCATAGGCAGTACCTGAACCAGCTAATGCTGCGGAAATGCCCATTGTAATATGACCTTTACGGAAAATATTATTATTTATTTCTTCAAAAATAGATCCCATACGTGCAGCAGACGTATCTCGGTTTCTTGAAATTCGATGCATTTGGATGGCTTTTGTCGCAGCGGTTTCAAAGGCATCATTGACTTTTGTGAGAAAATCTTGTTCGACAATATTATCTGCATCCAAAACAAGTGCAATATCATATATCTTAAACTGTGGAAGTTTGATTATTGCATATTGTAATGACTTTGCCTTAGTGCTCTCTTCGAAATCTGGGGTAAGAAGAGTAATAGGGTATTGGGCTAGTCGCATGTTTGTGATTTCGGACTGGTGGTCGGAAACTACTACCACATCAAACATACGCTGTGGGTAATCCTGGCTCAAAATTGAAACGACAGCTTGTTCAATAACATTGTCTTGTTTATGAGATGGAATTATGATGGCAAATCTGTTTTGAGCTTTGACATTTGGTTGGACCGAATCACGGTTAAAGAGTGATGCAATAGAAAAGACTCCAAGATAGAGTACTGTTCCTGCAACAGGAAGAAATAGTATCCAATCGATGATATATAGTATAATCCAGAGATCCATGTTAATCTAATTGATAATTGATAATTGAAAATTGACAACTAATGAAATCTCGCAGCCCTTTGATGATAGCCTTCCTGAGATTATTCTGTCGTTTTAGAGAGTATTTAATGATATCTCTCATTCCGACAACTCCGAATAAATATATATAAGATAGGTATTTATTGATACCTTTATAGTTGCGTTTAACGAGGAGAAGTCTATTTCGAGTGATGTAGTAGGTGCGGAGAGGGCTGTTTTGGCCTGTCGTTTGGCTTTCTTTGTGGTAAACCGTGCAACTAGGGTCATACCAAATTTCATAGCCAGCACGTGTGAACATCATAGACCAATCGATTTCTTCATAATACAGAAAGAAACACTCTGGCATCAGACCCACTTTTTCGATCGCTTCGCGTTTAATCAGCATTGCTGCTCCATGAGCATAAGGAGTTGAATGGGGAGTATCATATTGACCATGATCATCTTCGCCGAATCCAATTGCTCTATTTCTGAGCGTGATATTGGAGAGTGAGGTATATCCTGCGTACTGAATAGGATTATTGTCCCATGCGAAGCGTAATTTTGGACAAACAACTCCAATTTTGTCTGATGATTCCAGACGATTGATTAGGAGTTCTATATTGAAATTTTTGAAATACGTATCGTTATTAATAAGAAATATATAATCCCCTTTGGCTTCTTTGATACCTAAGTTGTTGCCGCCGGCAAAGCCGAGGTTCTTGTCGCTGCGGATTACTTTTACTTGGGGGAAACGCTCTGAAATAATACTTGCATTGTCTTCTTTTGAGGCATTATCTACCACTATCACCTCCATGTTTTCTTTGAAGGGGATAGAATCAATTAGCTCGCAGGTATCTTTTACCCCGTTGTAATTGATTGTGATTATTGATAGTCTACACTCGTTTCGCAAGCTTCTTTTCTAATTTTAAACGTTTCTGCTCTTCTTGTTCTGCATAACGTTTTTCTTCCAATTTTATCCATTCCGGTTCAATATAGGGTAGTATATATACAATTGCTAAACCTCCATAAAAGGTTAAACAGTTTGGAAACTGCATCAAAACCTGATTTGCGTATCCACCTAATTGCATGGATACAAATGCTGAACATAATCCAGCTCCAACACCTATGAGTGATTTGCTTTTAAGTTTAAATAGAACGACCCAACATGCTCCCAAAAACATGACAATTGTAGTAATGAGAAATGTACTTATACCAATAATCCCTGTGTGAACCCAGATGAATACATATTCAGAGTCAGGTGGAATTACTGATAATTTTTTAAATTTGTTGTTAGCTGGTACATTATTGTAATTCGCTCCTAAACCTATACCCCATGGTGCATCTTTAAGATATATTTTTATTGCAGCCTGATTAACGTCTCTAACATTTGCAGATGCGTCATCTTTGTTGAAACCTGAACGCATTCGACGAATCTGTTGATTTCCATCACCAATTTGGGTGAACATTAATAAACATAATAATATTCCTCCTATGATGGCAGATGGTATGAAAATACGTATGGATTTTGATAAGACTAGGAAGGTCATGAAACCTGCAATCAAGCAAAAAGTTGCAGTGCGCGTTCCTGAAGCAAACATCTGCCATATTACTATTAAGGCAGTAATAAGGTAGAATATCTTGTCTTTTTTTATTCTCGCGGTTATACTTATTACAATAAAAGCGATAGCGGCACTTGCTGCATGAATGCCATAACACGCAGCATCATTAAATGTAGAAAAATATCTAATCAAAGTTCCACCATTAATAATATGTGTGGTACTACCTACCGTCTGTAACCATGAATTTTCTGCATCAGTAAAACCTATATTCTGCTGTTTCCATGTCCAAAATGCTGAGAAAAGAGATAACCATGCCCAAATATTTAGGTATCTAATTAGTTTATTAGGGGTTGATATGAAAAGAGAAAAAACTAGGAATGCATATAATAGCTGAAAAGCCATCAATCTTGCACCAGTGTACCATCCTGCAATGTCTATTCCTAAGCTACATGTGTTATTAAGAACTTGTAATGTACAGAAACCACACCAAACTATTAGCATTAAATGCATTATGTTAAGTGTGCGATTGAATTGTACAGTTTTTCTTGTGTCAATTATGGCGATAGCTAAAAGTATGATTTCAAGCAGTTCATTCAATAGTGACATGGGGACTCCGTTCGGAAACCAATGATTTTTGTTAAAAAATTGAATAAAATAGTTAACAAAGATTAGAGTCCAAAAAGTAAACATCTGCCATTTGAACACTGCATATATTACAGGCACGAATATAGGTAGAATGCATATTATTGCAAAAATTGATATGCCTGCCGTTAAAAACTCATAAATAGCCAAAGAAAACAGGAGAAAGAGTACCAAGACTCTTCCTCCATTTTCATGGGCAAATTCAGATATGCTATTTGAATAAACTTTGTTTACCATTTATTTTGCATGACTATTTTCTACAGCTGTCAGACCCATTTGCGACATGCGATAGATGAAATTGTTGAATCCTGTGTATGGTGGTAACTGGCCAACAAATTCCTCAACCGCATAACGTTGACATTCTGTTAGGTACATGAAGAGAGAGTTCTTGTTTTCCAAACGATCATTCAATTCCTTCAATGCTTTTTGGTCAACATCCTTCCATGTACGATTTGCTCGAGTAACCATTAGGTTGATTGTGCCCATATTCAATAGGGCAGGGGGAATAGAATTATCGTCTAAATTAGGATATTCAACAATAGCAATTTCGTTGGGGAGAAGATCTGGACATATGTCTTTGATGTCCTTAGCCATGATAAAACGGCTATCTTCTGCCAAATAGTCTTCATCGTATGTAATTCGACGAACCTGAAGACCTATTGAAATCCAATAATTCTCTAACTCCTGTGCAATGTAACTCTTACCATTGGCAGCATCTGTAGATAGCAAGTTGAGCACGTTTTGTTTACCTTCTTCGAAATGGGGAAGAAGAGCTTTACTCAACTGGCGTAATGCCATATCCGCAATTGTCTTGTTGAATCGACGATAACGCAAATTACTTTCCTTAGGGAAACATCCCATAACAGGAATCTGGGTGATTCTTTCAGAGCGCATGCGATCACGGAGTGTACGATCAAGAAGTTCAATAACAAAGAAATACATTGCTGTAAATATGAATGCTAACATAAATGCGCCCAAGAGTGTCATCATACGATTGGTAGGTTGAGCATTCATAGGGAACATTGGAGGATTTAGAACGCGAAGCGTAGCTGTAGACATTTGAAGGTTCTTCTGACGTAGTCGAGCAGCGTTGAGTGCTTTCAGCATCTCCATATAGTTACCTTCTATAAATGAAATATGTCTATCTTTACGAGCGATAGTTGCGCCAATTGGTGCATAATATAGGACTTCTTTGTCAATCTTTTCGCGCATTATATCTTGGGCACTTTCGTGGGCTTTGGTCTCTTCGAGTTTAAGAACCTGTTCTAGCCATTTGTCAATCATGCCGCTAGCTTTAACTCCTGTTTCAGTATTATAATTGCCCGCTTCAATATCTTTTACAAGTCCTCTTACATTTGCAGATGCATCTTGAAGCATTTTTTGTGCTTTTGCTAGTTCTGTTTGTGTTTCAACACTACTAGTACCTCCTTCACTGTTCATCAAACGAAGGTTAGAAATACGAGACTGGATGCGGGAAATATCTGTCACTTGATTCGTGAAATCTCTATTAGCCTTAATAACTTTTGCACGATCACCTAGTTGACGCTCTAAATAGTTCATAAGTGCTCGTGTTGTGGTCTTGTCAATCATCAAATTGTTATCGGTAGTTTTTTGGGTCGCATCCATACCCGATAGTAATTTGGTTTGTTCTGAATAGTTGACAATCTTCTTTTCAATATTATACCGAATAAGGTCATCTTCTGCATTTGTAAGGATACGATATAGACGTGCAACTTCACGTTCGAAGAATTTGATTACATTGTTTGTTTCTCCATAACGTAATATAGCGTATTGACGAGCAAATACTTCATTTAATATATCCAATGTGTTATATGCGATACCTGCATCATTAGTAGAGTAACCTATATCTATGATATCACTTTTCTGTAGTTGTAGAACTTTTAATCTGCTTGTTATACTATTGATTCCAAAATAAGGATGATAGTTTGTAATACCAAAAACGTAATTGTCTGCAGATGGACGTTCATATGCCTTTAGGTTGGCATAAGTTGCATTTTCACTATTATGGTTAATAAGAGCCTTAACTTCTGTAGGGACGCTATTGTATAGTTGTCGGAAATGTTCGGCTGAGATGTAGTTGTTATCTTTGTTGGCATTTCCGTACATCATACAACGGGCAAATAGTCGCAGTGACACTTCATGAATTGTAGCATCGGTAGTTATTAAAAGCATGAGATTGGTCATATTTGTTTGAGACTGTCCGCCTGCAGTTCCTACTGTGCCTTCAATATTATATCCGGTAATCATACCAGTGTATATGGTGGTATTTGTATCATATACACGCTCCAGGTTACGGGTGGAGAACCATGCTACTACCAATGCAATCATTGGTAGGATGATGAGATACCATCTAATCTTATATAGAAATCTGACAATATATCTAAATAGATCCATAGTTGCAAATCTTAATTATTTCTTTTGCTTTTTGGCAGCCTTAGCTGCAGCCTTTTCTGCTTTTGCTTCAGCTTTTTCTAATTTTTTAATTTTATCTTTTTCTTCTTGTTCTAATCTTTTAATTCTTTTTTCAGTAGCTTTGTTCTCCTTAGCTACTTCTTTTGGAGTTTTATGAATACTCTTGTCAAGTGTTATTTCTGTTGTCGCATTAGTTATTATAGGTGTGTGGGTTAATATCTCAAGTGTCATAATATCTGTTGTAATTTCTGTTTGTAAACTTTGATAATTTGTTACTTGTCCACTTTCATACATTTTAGTAGAGGCATATGCTGCAATATCTAAATTACCATTTTCAAAGTCTTCTTTATTTAATGCGCCTGCTCCTTGATATGCAGCAGCTGCTTCTCCAAGAGTTTTAAGAGTAACTAGATTGTTTGTGATTTTAACAAATAATGTTGCTATCTGTAGTTTAAGTTGGTCGTAGGCAATATCTTTATCAATGTTTGATTTTTCTGCTTCCATTCTTTTACGCTTAACTGCAGCCGTTAAATCCAAAATGTCTTCTACGGGAATCGCCAAATTAATACCAATATTCCAATAAGCTTGTTTTGAACCCTGATACTGGTAAATGGTTTGAGTATATGCAGATGAACTGTTTCCCCAAGTGTCTCCGATGCCATAACTATAATTCGCATGGCCTGTTACGTAAGAGAAAATATGACGCTTTTGTTTTGCTACTTCTGCCTCGGCTAATTGGTGCGCTTTTTCCAATGACAGAATCTGTGGACTTGATTTCGCATTTTCGAACAGAACTGCCAAAGGCGGCAGGTGAAATTCAGAAAAGTTGATGTCTTGTTCGTCGCTTGAATCAAAGAAACCTGCATTAATACCACTCTCGTTGAATTGGGCGAGGGCTGTGGTGCTAGTTGAGGCAATGGCAAGTATAAATATCAGTCGTCTGAATCTGTTCATTACAATTAGGATTTAGTTATACATTCTCCTTCTGTACGAAGGTAAAGAAGGTACGGAAAAGGATCTTCATATCCAGCCAAAAATTGTAGGTCTGGCCGTACTTGATGTCGAGCTGTTTACGCTCCTCGGCTGACATCATACCACCCTTGCCGCGCTCCTCTACCTGCCAAAGACCAGTGAGACCTGCTGGGGCCATGAAACGGTCGATACTGGTGTCGATGGTAAGCTTTTCGGCTTCGTAGAGTGGGAGAGGACGGTTGCCGACAACAGACATGTCGCCCTTGAGGATATTGATGAGCTGCGGAAGTTCGTCGATGCTGAACTTGCGGATGAACTTGCCTACCTTGGTGACACGAGGATCGTTTTCGATCTTGACAAAGGCGTTGTCGATCTCTTCTTGTTTCTCCTTACTGTAATCAGTCTCGGAAATCACGAAGTCATCACCAACCAACATGACTTCATCATCGGAGATCATCATGTTGGCATCATCGCCCATATTCATCATCATGTCGACCTCCATACCCAATCCTGCAGAACTCATGGCGGGTTTCTCTTCCTTCTTGTTCATTTCAGCATATTGGTTGCCGGCTTCCTTGGCCACCTCTTTGAGGCGTGCTTCGGCATCCTGATACATAGAGCGGAATTTCAAGAAATTGAAGATGGTGTAGTTGGCACCAACGCGTTTTGACTTGAAGATGACCGGACCCTTGCTCTCCAAACGGATTGCAATGGCAGTGAGGATGAATATTGGGGAAGTTATGATAAGTGCAAAGATGGCGAAGAAAACATCAAAGATTCGTTTCCATGCGGGAATTTTAAAGCGCAGCATTCGGTATTTAGGCTGCTGATCGTCGAAAAGCATGTTCTCGCGATCGGAAATGAACTGAATCTTCTTGTTGAACTCGGTAATCGAAGCTTTGGTGTCGAGTGTATCGTTGATACCACTCTTCTGATAGATAGCCCGGTTCTCAGGAGAAAGATCGTTAGTGAGCAGTATGATATATACGTGCTTGTTTTTCTTTTTTAAATAGGTGATAGCGTTAATGTCATCATCCTGGTCGCCTTGCTCGTAGAACACAATAAAGTGCTCATTACGAACATGCGTAGAACACGCTGACGCCGTATCTTTGTAATTCCTTGTGTACTGCACCAACCGGCCGGGGATGTACCTTAATCGCTCCTCGGTTTTAGGATTGCTGCCAAGATATACAACACCTATCATATTATTCTATTTAGGGAATAATCTTTTTTACTCGTATTTTTAACTCCATTGGGTTGAACGGCTTGACGATGTAGTCTTCGGCGCCAATCTCCAGCAGGCGGATGCGCTCACTGGTGGAGTCTTCGCTGGAAAGCATGATGACGGGAATCTGCTTGAACAGCTCGTTCTGCTTGATCCACTCCAAAAAGTCATCGCCGCGCATTCCTGGCATACGAATATCAGATATGATGAGGTCGGGGGTGTTACCTGCCTGCAACCATTTTACACCCTGCAAACCATCGGGCAACCACTGTACATCGTAGTCGCTCATCAGATAGATTGAGAGAACCTTTGCAATGGTCTCTTTGTCGTCAAGTATTAGTATTTTTTTCTTCATATATGAATATTATTAATTCTGGTAATTACGTTATTCTATTGTGCAAAGGTAAACAAATTATTTTAATTCAACTCAAAAATGCGTAAAAAAATCACTTTTTTAAGGAAAAAAGTCGATTTATTGCGAAAAAATAGGGAAATTTGCATCTGAAACGTACTATAATTAAAGATTTATTAAAAAATAGTTATGGCAAATAGGTATCTATTAGGTTTCGATGTCGGTAGCTCGTCAGTGAAGGCATCATTGGTTAATGCCGATAACGGCAAGTGTGTAGCAACTGCTTTCTATCCAGAAAAGGAGGCACCCATTATGGCTGTTAAGGCTGGTTGGGCCGAGCAGGATCCTCAGATGTGGTGGGACAATGCCAAGCTGAGTCTGCAGAAGATTATGAAAGAAGCTGGTGCTACAGCAGAGGAAATCAAGGCTATTGGTATCTCATATCAGATGCATGGCCTGGTTTGTGTGGATAAGAATCTGAAGGCACTGCGTCCTGCAATTATCTGGTGCGACTCTCGTGCCGTTCCTTATGGTGAGAAGGCATTTAAGGACATGGGCGCTGATAAGTGTCTGAGTCATCTGCTGAACTCTCCAGGTAACTTTACTGCTGCTAAGTTGGCATGGGTAAAGGAGAATGAACCAGAGCTCTATAGTAAAATATATAAGGTAATGCTGCCTGGTGATTATATCGCCATGCGACTGAGTGGTGTTGCCAATACGACTGTCAGTGGTCTGTCAGAGGGTATGTTCTGGGACTTCAAGAACAACCAGGTGGCTGACTTCCTGATGAACTACTATGGTTTTGACAGCTCGCTGATTGCTGACATCGTCCCAACATTTGCTGAGCAGAGCGTGGTTAGCGCTGAGGCTGCTGCTGAGATGGGACTGAAGGCAGGTACACCTATTACCTATAGAGGTGGTGACCAGCCCAATAACGCCCTGTCGCTGAACGTGCTGAATCCTGGTGAGATAGCTGCAACTGCAGGTACATCGGGTGTAGTATATGGTGTATTGGGTGATGTGAACTATGATCCACAGAGCCGCGTAAACACCTTTGCTCATGTTAACCATACTGCAGACCAGACTCGTCTGGGTGTTCTGTTGTGTATCAATGGAACTGGTATCCTGAATGCGTGGACGCACCGCAACATTACGCCAGAGATAGGTTATGCTGAGATGAATGATCTGGCTGCAAGTGTGCCCATCGGCAGTGAGGGCGTAACTGTTATCCCATTCGGAAACGGTGCAGAGCGCGTGTTGGAGAATAAGGAGATTGGTTGCTCAATCAATGGCTTGAACTTCAATAAACACAACAAGGCTCACCTGGTACGTGCTGCTCAGGAGGGTATCGTATTCTCGTTCTGCTATGGTATGGAGATTATGCAGCAGATGGGTATGGACATCAAGAAGATTCATGCCGGTAAGGCCAACATGTTCCTGAGTCCACTGTTCCGCAATACACTGGCTGGTGTTAGCGGCGCAACTATTGAACTGTATGATACTGATGGTTCGGTAGGTGCTGCTAAGGGGGCTGGTCTTGGTGCTGGCATCTATGCTAATGCTGCTGAGGCATTCGCTTCGCTTGACAAACTGGAGGTGATTGAGCCAGATGCCGCTCGCAGAGCTGAATATCAGGCTGCATATGCTGCCTGGAAAGAGACTTTGAAAAAGAATCTCTAATATAATAAGGAAACCCGCCAAAACGGCGGGTTTCTTATTTATACTAAACTAGAACGGTACCACTCGAATAACTTCTTAACGCCATCCTCGATTTCGACTTTATGTGTCCAACCTAGAGAGTGGAGTTTTGATACGTCGATGAGTTTACGCATCGTGCCATCGGGCTTTGATGTGTCGAACTCAACCTCGCCCTCGAAATCTACAGCCTTAACAACAAGTTCTGAGAGTTCGCGGATAGTGAGTTCCTTACCTGTGCCGACATTGATATGACAGTTGCGGATTTCGCCCAACTTGGGGATGGCACCGCCACGACCGGCAGAGTGGTTGCGGTCGACGGCTCCATCGGTGCTTGCACCATAATGTACTGAAGAGTACTTCTCGATACCAATAATGTCGCTGAAGTTAACGTTCAACAGTACGTGTACTGATGCATCGGCCATATCTTCAGACCAAAGGAATTCACGAAGTGGAGTTCCTGTGCCCCAAAGGATTACCTTATTATTATAAATACCATATTTACCGAGGACTTCCAGAATTTCTTCATGAGGTGCTTCGCCGGTGACGCCTTCTACGGGGCGCTTGTTCAGGTCGATGGCAATCTTGTCCCATGCGCCATCGTGGATGAGCTTGGCCAGATATACCTTTCGCATCATGGCTGGCATGACGTGGCTATTCTCCAAATGGAAATTGTCGTTTGGACCATAGAGGTTGGTAGGCATCACGGCAATGTAATTGGTGCCGTACTGCAGATTGTAGCTCTCGCACATCTTAAGACCTGCTATCTTGGCGATGGCGTACTCCTCGTTGGTATACTCTAGCGGTGATGTGAGCAGGCAATCCTCTTTCATAGGCTGTGGTGCATTCTTTGGATAAATGCAAGTTGAGCCCAGGAAAAGCAACTTCTTAACACCATGAGCGTAAGCCTCGGAGATGACATTGCACTGAATCTTCATGTTCATCATGATGAAATCGGCGCGATAAAGTGAGTTGGCCATGATGCCGCCAACGAATGCTGCTGCCAATACAACAGCATCGGGACGTTCCTCGTCGAAGAACTTCTTGACCGCAACCTGATCGGTGAGGTCGAGCTCTTTGTGACTACGACCTACCAGATTGGTATATCCTCGCTGGAGCAGGTTATTCCAAATAGCGGAACCCACAAGTCCGTGGTGTCCCGCTACATATATCTTACTTTCTTTACTGAGCATCGTCCATGTGAGCTTTAAGGAAGAGTTTCTTAACGAACTTCATGTCGTGCTGAACCATGATCTTGACAAGATTCTCGAACGAGGTCTTCTGTGGATTCCAACCCAACTTGGCTTTGGCCTTGGCTGGGTTGCCAAGCAGCTGGTCAACCTCGGCGGGACGGAAATACTTAGGATCGACCTCAACCAGGGCCTTGCCGGTCTTCTTGTCGTAACCCTTCTCGTCGACACCGTCACCACGCCATTCGAGCTCGATGCCAACCTCCTTGAAGGCGAGTGTTGCAAACTCACGAACGGTATGGTATTCGCCAGTGGCAATTACGAAGTCGTCTGGTTCGGGCTGCTGAAGAATAAGCCACATGCACTCAATGTAATCCTTGGCATAACCCCAGTCGCGGAGTGAGTTAAGGTTACCAAGGTAGAGCTTGTCCTGATATCCCTGAGCGATACGTGCTGCAGCAAGGGTGATCTTGCGGGTTACGAAGGTCTCGCCACGACGCTCACTCTCATGGTTGAAGAGGATACCATTGCAGCAGAACATATTATATGACTCACGGTAGTTCTTCATAATCCAGAAACCATAAAGTTTGGCAACTGCGTATGGAGAACGGGGATAGAATGGGGTTGTCTCTGACTGTGGAACCTCCTGTACCTTACCATAAAGCTCGGATGTAGAGGCCTGATAGATGCGACAAGTGTCGGCCAGACCTGCGATACGCACGGCTTCGAGAAGACGAAGAACACCATTAGCATCGGTGTCGGCTGTGTATTCTGGTACATCGAAAGAAACCTTGACATGACTCTGGGCTGCGAGATTGTAAATCTCGGTAGGACGAATCTTGGAAATGACACGAATCAATGATGAAGAGTCAGTCATATCAGCCCAATGGAGGTTTACCAGACGAGCCTTCTTCATATCGCGAACCCACTCGTCGAGATAGAGATGTTCGATACGGGCGGTGTTGAATGATGAAGAACGGCGCATCAGTCCGTGTACCTCATATCCTTTCTCAATTAAAAACTCAGCCAGGTATGATCCATCCTGACCAGTTATACCAGTGATTAGAGCAACTTTTTTATCCATAATTTGAAAATTAATTATTTCCAGAGAATTGTTTGATTCGCTGTTCCTCAGACAATTTGCAGATGAGCAGGGTGTCATTGTTCTCGGCAACGATATAACCATCGAGGCCCTGAATGACAACCTTCTTCTCCTGAACAGTATGTACAATACAATTATGGCTCTCGATAAGGCTGATGTCTTCGCCGATACTTACATTGCCATAAAGGTCTTTCTTGCTCTGCTCGTGGAGTGAGCCCCATGTGCCGAGGTCGCTCCAACCGAAATCAGAAGGACAAACGAATATTTCTTCGGCCTTCTCCATGATGGCATAGTCGACTGAGATGTTCTCGCATTCGGGGAACAGACGATTAATCTCTTCCTGTTCCTTGTCGGTACCATATATAGGGAGAAGTGATTCGAATATTTTAGCCATTGATGGCTGGTAGATACGGAATGCATTGACGATGGTGTTGACATTCCAGATGAATATACCTGCATTCCAGAAGTAGTAATTCTTCTTGATGTAACCCTGAGCCGTTTCGAGATTAGGCTTCTCGCGGAAAGAGTCGACTCTGAAGATTTCCTTGTTACGGAGTGAACTGGTGCTAAGGTCGGCCTGGATATAGCCATAACCCGTCTCAGGACGGTTGGGCTTCATACCTAAGGTGACGATAGCGTCGGTCTCGCTGGTGAATTGCATGCACTCTTTGATAACTCGCTGGAACTCAGTCTTGTCAGTAACGATGTGATCGCTTGGAGTTACAATGATGTTAGCCTTGGGATCTTTTGACTTGATACGCCAACTAACGTATGCAATACAAGGTGCTGTGTTTCTGCGACATGGCTCGCAGAGAATGTTTCCTGCTGGCATATCGGGCAACTGCTTTTTCACGATGTCCTGATATTTCTGGTTGGTAACAACCCAAATGTTCTCGGGCTTAACCAGATTGCCAAATCTTTCTACCGTTAACTGAAGTAATGTTTTTCCAACGCCGAGAACATCGATAAACTGCTTCGGATTCTCGGTAGTGCTCATTGGCCAGAAACGGCTACCTACGCCGCCGGCCATGATAACTAAATGGTTGTTTGTTCTTGCCATAATCGTTGTTTGCTGATAATAATGCGCAAAAATACTAAAAATTATGGAAAACAAGCAATAATTAAGCAAAAAATTGTTTTTTAGGCTGTCTTTTCTTGCTTATGATTAAGTTTTCGCTTGATAACGAAATAGATTACTGCCAAAATGATAAGTCCCAAAATAGCAAACTTGATGTATTCGGCATATTCGCTGATCTTGTCGTTGAGCTGATCTTCAGGCACTATGGCGTGCAGATACCATCCAAGGATGGCAAGAACACTATGCCAGCCTCCAGCACCAATCGTGGTGAATAAAATGAACTTGCCGTAATGCATACGAGCCAATCCGGCAGGGATAGATATGAGGTGACGGATGACTGGAACGAAACGTCCGGTAAGTGTGGCAGCAATGCCGTGATCGTCAAAGTATTTCTCGCTTTTCTCTACCTTCTCCTGATTAAGCAGGCACATCTTGCCCCACTTGCTGTTGGCAAACTTATAGATGACAGGACGGCCAACGTAAAGAGCCACAAAATAGTTGATACTTGCACCCACATCGGCTCCTAATGTGGCAAACAGTACTACTAAGAATACATTAAGTGAACCACTGGCAGCATGATAGGCTGCTGGAGTGACTACGAACTCTGATGGCACGGGAACTACTGTACTCTCTAATAACATCAGAAAGAAAATGGTGGGATACCAACCAAGATAATTGAGGATATTGGTAATAAAATTCATATCGTTAATCGTTCAAATGTTCTAATGCGTAATTGTAATAGTCCTTGGGATTCAAATCTTCTGGAAAGTATTCGCCTAAGATGGCTTTCGCTTCTTCGGGATTACGTTCACAGGCTTCCTTGAGATAGTACAGGAATTCTTCGTCTTTCTTCATGTCTTTACAGCATAAGGCGAAGTATGAATAGCCTTCGTTATAGTCTTCGCCCACTGTCTTGAAGAATTCCTGATATAGCTTATATGCAAAATTGAGATGTGAATTGTCGTGGAAAGAGATGATGATCTTAAGTTGTACCTTGGGATCGTTATTTGATAATTCAAGCGCTTTGTTAAATTCTTTTTGGGCTTCTTCGTCTTTCTTGTTTGTCAGAAGAATATGTCCTTTTACTACCGTCATGTGAACATGATCGCACTCCAGATTATCTGTCATGTCGATGCACCAGAGAGATTTCTCTAAGTTACCTAATTTGCTGTAAGCAAATGACATCTCCTGATAAATCTCAGGTAGATAGACTGATTCTACGGCAGCTACGCTGACAGCTTTTTTCAATAGTTCGATACTCTCTTCAAACTGACTCTTGTTGATAAGGCAAAGGGCTTGGTGCAGATATCCGAATTCATCATCGGGTACCTTCTCGGAGTACTTCTTGAAAAAGACCAATGCTTCATCATAGTTGCCCATCGTGTAGAGGGTGTTGGCTTTCGACATCAGCCCGTCAGCATCGTTAGGGTCGATGGCAATGGCGTATTCGCTGCTGGTAAGCGCAGCATTGTAGTCGGCCTTCATATACTGTACACCTGCCAAAGCATTCCAATAACTGGTAGAATAGGGATTCTTGTCGATAAGCTCATTGAAAAGTTTCTCGCTGTCTTTGTATTTTCCTAACCCAAACAGTGTTCGGGCCATGAGCTCCTTAAACCCTTCGGATTCTGAGCCTGTGATACGTGCTATCCACTCGAAGGCTTTCATAAACAGGTTGTAGTCCAAGTACAGTTGAACTACTCCCTTGATGAAATCTGCGTATTCGTCGGTGGGAACTTCGGTTTTGAAGTATTCTGAGAGAATGTGGTCGGCTTTCTCGATGTCGTCCTTCTGTATTAATATTTCGGCACGTAAATATACGGCTTCAAGTGCATCGAGTGGTTCGATTCTGTCGGTATATTTTTCTGCAGTCTCGAAATCTTTTGCCTCTAATGCTTCACGCGCTTTGTAAAGCATAGGTCCAACAGCCTCCGGATTATATTCCAGAGCAAGGGATATGGCCTCTTCGGCCTCGTCTAGGCGGTTGTTATAATGGTAATAATCGGCGATGTCAGCCAAGTCGTCGGCGTCCATATATATGTGCTCGCCCGACTTGACTGACTCTTCGTATTGTCTTAGGATTTCCTTAAAATCCTCGCTTTCAAAATACTCAGTATCTTCCGTCACTTCTTCCAAGTATCCTTAAGTCCTACAGTCTTATTGAAGATAGGCTTCTCGGCAGTAGAATCGGTATCGGGTGTGAAGTATCCGATACGCTGGAACTGCAGATAGGTGAGTGGCTTCATATCAGCTGCGAATGGCTCGATGTAGCAATTCTTGATGATGTGGAGTGAATCGGGATTGATAATCTCCTTCATCGCTGTTACTGCATCGCAGTTCTTTTCTTCGCGGATGGCAGCCATGTCGTCACGTGGATTCTCAACCTTCCAGAGACGATCGTAAAGGCGAACTTCGGCCTCAACGGCGTGCTTGCAGCTTACCCAATGCAGCGTCTTACCCTTAATCTTGCGGTTTGAGCCGGGCAGGCCACTACGTGACTCTGGATCGTAAGTACAGTAGATGGTGGTTACATTGCCATTCTCGTCCTCATCGCAGGGGTGCTCCTCGTTACATTTGATAATGTAAGCATTCTTAAGTCGAACCTCCTTGCCTGGAGCCAGGCGCATGAACTTCTTCTCGGCCTCCTTCATGAAGTCATCGCGCTCAATCCAAAGCTCACGAGTGAATTCTACGGTATGTGTACCATCGGCCTCGTTCTCAGGATTATTGATGGCAGTGAGCTGTTCGATCTGGTCCTCAGGATAGTTGGTGATAACCACCTTGACTGGATCAAGAACGGCACTGACACGGATGGCGCGGGCATTCAAGTCATCGCGAACGGCACTCTCGAGCAGAGCCATATCGTTAAGCGCATCAATCTTGGTGTAACCAATCTTGTCGATGAACTTGATGATACTCTCTGGGCTATAGCCACGACGACGGAATCCACAGATGGTTGGCATACGCGGGTCGTCCCAGCCATTAACGAGCTTCTCGTTTACCAATGCCAGCAGATTGCGCTTTGACATCAGGGTATAGTTGAGGTTCAGCTTGTTGAACTCGGTCTGACGTGGACGATTATCCTCGATGTTGTCGGTCTCGCCCTTCCACTCCTTCATCCATGTTACGAACAGATCGTAGAGGGGACGATGCTCAACAAACTCAAGTGTACACCATGAATGGGTTACACCCTCAAGATAGTCGCTCTGACCATGAGTGAAATCGTACATAGGGTAGGCGTTCCACTTGTTGCCAGTGCGGATATGTGGGATGTTGAGAACACGATAAATCAATGGATCGCGGAACAGCATGTTGGGGTGAGCCATATCGATCTTGGCGCGCAGAACAAGTGTTCCTGGCTCGCACTTACCGCTATTCATAAACTCAAAGAGTTTCAGATTCTCCTCAACAGGACGATCGCGGAATGGGCTGTTGGTGCCTGGACTGGTGGTGGTTCCCTTCTGCTGGGCAATTACCTCGGCACTCTGCTCGTCGACATAGGCGCGGCCCTGCTTAATGAGCCAAACGGCAAAGTCCCACAACTCCTGGAAATAGTCGCTGGCATAGTAGACGTTGGCCCACTTGAAACCAAGCCACTTGATATCGTTCTCGATACTTTCGATATATTCTGTATCCTCCTTGATGGGGTTGGTGTCATCGAAGCGCAGGTTACAAGTTCCGCCATATTTCTTGGCGAGTCCGAAGTCGATGGCAATAGCCTTGGCATGACCAATGTGCAGATAGCCGTTTGGCTCTGGTGGGAAACGGGTCTGCATTCTACCTCCGTTCTTACCCTCAGCCAGATCATTGATCACCTTCTGCTCAATGAAGCTAACCGATTTTACCTTCTCCTCGCTTTCGTTCTTAATAATCTCTTCCATATATTATAATATCTCTTAATTCTTAATTTTTAACTTTTAATTCTATTTGATTCCTCTCTCATTTAGTGCTTTTGAATACTTTGCTGCATTCTTCAGGTGCTCCTGATAGGTCTTGGCAAAGTTGTGAGTGCCAGAGAAATCCTCTTTGGCGCACATATACAGATAGTCGTGAGCGGTACGGTTAAGTACGGCATCGATACCTGCTACAGATGCAATCTTGATAGGTCCCGGTGGTAAGCCTGTATTCTTATAGGTATTATAGGGACTATCAAACTGCAACATATTGTGATAGATACGTTTCAATGCAAAATCCTTCAGCGCGAACTTGATGGTTGGGTCGGCCTGAAGCGGCATTCCTGCATGAAGTCGGTTGATGTACATGCCTGCTATCATGGGCTTTTCGGCGTTGTTGGCAGTCTCCTCGTCGATGATGCTGGCTATGGTGCAAACCTCTTCCTTGGTTAACTTCAGTGCGTCGGCCTTGATGGTGCGCTGGGTGTTCCAGAAGTTCTCGTTCTCCTTCTTCATGCGCTTCATCAGGTTCTCGATAGAGATGTTCCAATACACCTCGTAGGTGTTTGGTATGAAAAGACATGCGATGGTAGCAGTGTCATATCCCTGTTGGGAGCAGAATGAAGAGTCGCTCAGCAAGATGGCTACAGCAACACTATCCATCATCAGTTTCTTAGAAAGGTAACCTGCCAGACGGTCCATGGTGCGACTCTCGGGAATGGTGAGTCTTACAGGCTCCTGATGGCCATTCTTAAGGTTGCGGAAAACGCGAATGGTACTCTGGTCGGGGGTGATGGCGTATCGTCCGCTGCGAATATTATCGGAATAGCCGCCATGGCGCGAAAGCATCTTGAAGGCCATAAGGCTATGGCTTGATGCTATGGGCTCCAATTTAACACAGACTGAATCCAGATTATCATTGTCGTCGATATATACGTATTCTGTAGTGGAGAGTTTGGAAAAACTCCCAACAAAATAGTAATATGCGATGGCTAAGATTCCTACGAAGCATATTGCAATAGGAACCAGATACCGTGACTTTTTAAACCAATTCATCTTCATAATCTTGAAAAAACGCTGCAAAGTTACAAAAATCTCTTCACTCTTATCGCTAATTTATCATTTTTTTGTATCTTTGCCCTAAAATATAGCTTATGAAACTCAAGTTTACTATACAATATGGCACTCAATGGGGACAAAACCTCTATGTGGTGATCACTTATCGGAGTACCGATCAGACTGAAAAATCTGAACGGCTGATGATGGTGACTACCGATGGATTGGAGTGGACCCTGGAGACCACTGTGCTCGAATCGCGAAAACATCCCATAGCCTCATTCCAGTATTTTTATCAGGTGGAGGATAATGATGGTAATGTGATACGTAAGGAGTGGGATGCTATTCCGCGAATCTATTACTTCGACTCGTCGAAGAACTATGTGATGGCTGATCTATGGCGCGATGTGCCCTTGCAGTATCACTTGTATAGTAAGGCTTATCTCACTACTATGGGGTTGGCAGATATTGGAGAAGTTGCCCCATTGCGTGTGCCTCTCTATCGTAAAACGATACTCTTCAGAGTGTCGGCCCCTCAACTGCAGAAAGGACAATCGGTGGCCATCATTGGTTCACATCCCGCCTTGGGGAGTTGGAATGTGGCTCGATACCTGATAATGGAGTCGATTGGGCGCTTTGAGTGGTTGCTGTCGGTAAATGTAGATGCGGTATTGCTGCCTATAGAATACAAATATGTGATTGTTGATGACGAAACCCATGCGCTTGTGGCTTGGGAGGAGGGCGATAATCGCACTACAGATGGATTGTTGCCCGCTGACCAATCGATGGTGCCTGATGGAACGGTGCTTGTGGCGTATGGCGAGAGTTTGAGAGTAAAAGAGCATACTTGGCGAGCAGCGGGCGTTGTGATACCTGTATTCTCATTGCGAAGCAAGGAATCATATGGTGTGGGCGATTTTGGCGATCTCCGCAGATTGATTGATTGGTGTGTGGCAACAGGCATGAAGTCCATCCAGTTATTGCCAGTTAATGATACCACATGCTCTGGACATTGGAGTGATTCTTATCCTTATAATATCGTGTCGGTATTTGCGCTCCATCCACATTATCTTGATCTTGAGGCTTTGGGCGTGCTGAAAAGTAAGGCAAAGATGACGGCCTATCATCGCCAGCGTCAGGAGTTGAATGCCCTCAGCTATAGCGATTATGAGGCGGTGGATAGGGTGAAACGGGCTTATATCGAAGAGATTTTCAATGAGCGTGGGCAGCAAACGCTTGATTCTAAGGAGTTTAAGTCGTGGTTTTCTGAGAATATGGAGTGGCTGGAGCCTTATGCAAAATGGGTTTCAACTAAAGCCGATTATAGTAGCACTTCAATCATATACTACGTTCAGTATCACCTGCATCTGCAACTGAAATCAACTGCTGATTACGCCCGTTCTAAGGGTATATTCCTTAAAGGTGATGTGCCTATCGGGGTGAATGGCGATAGTGTGGAGACTACGATTCATCCGGATTTCTTCCATCTTGATGCCCAAACGGGTGCTCCACCAGATGCGTTCTCGCAGAATGGACAGAACTGGGGCTTCCCAACCTATAACTGGAAAGCGGGTTTGGTTGAGTGGTTCCATCGTCGCTTGAAGTGGATGGAGCAGTATTTTGATGCCATCCGAATAGATCATATTCTGGGATTCTTCCGTATTTGGGAGATTCTTGAGGATGCCGTGTTTGGTATCTTGGGTCACTTCTCGCCATCGTTGCCAATGACGGTAGGCGAGATTGAGTACTTTGGATTACCCTTCCGTAAGGATCTCTTCACTCGTCCGTTTATCAACGACAGGGTGCTGGATAAGCTGTTTGGACTACATGCACCTTATGTTCGCGAGCATTTCCTTGTGGCTCGTAGTTACGGACTCTATGACCTAAAGGCAGAATACGATACCCAGAAGAAAGTGCAATTGGCTTTTGAGGGACGTACTGATGAAAACAGCCTTTGGATTCGTGATGGTTTGTATCGCCTGATTAGTGGCGTGCTCTTCCTCGAAGATCCTCAGCAACCAGAGATGTATCATCCTCGAATCGGCGTGATAGGTGAACCTGTGTTCGATGCCCTCTCATCAGAGGAGAAGGATGCATTTATGCGACTATACAACAACTATTACTATCAGCGTCATAACTTCTTCTGGGGTGCTGAGGCCATACGTAAGATTACCAATGTGTTTGGTGCTACACGTATGCTTTGTTGTGGTGAGGACTTGGGCATGTTGCCTGATTGTGTGGCTCCTGTGCTCGATCAACTCCGTGTTCTGACTCTCGAAATCCAGTCGATGCCCAAGCAGAGTGGTTATGAGTTTGCACATCTTGATGCCAATCCGTATCGATCTGTGGCTACCATCTCCACTCACGACATGTCGCCATTGCGTCTATGGTGGAGCGAAAGCCCAGAACGCACACAACGCTATTATGTGTCGATGCTCCAGAAGCAGGGTAGAGCGCCAGAGCAGTTGCCCGCACATCTGGCTGAGGAGATAATTGGTCGCCATTTGTATTGTCCATCGATGCTCTGTATGTTGTCGTTACAGGATTGGCTGGCTATGGATGGCGAGTTGCGAAGTAAGAATCCACGCGATGAGCGCATCAACGTGCCAAGCGATCCGTATAATCGCTGGAAATATCGCATGCATATAACAATCGAAGAATTACTGAAGGCCGATAAATATAATAATAAGGTGAAAACAATGATTCAGCGTTCAAAGAGATGAAATACAATACTTATATTTTCGACCTTGATGGTACCCTACTTGATACACTAACTGATTTAGCTGCATCGTGTAATTATGCTCTCCGCATGCACGGTATGCCAGAACATTCGATAGATGATGTTCGACGTTTTGTGGGAAACGGTGTGCGGAAGTTGATGGAGCGCGCTATACCTGATGGCGATGCCAATCCTGATTTTGAAGCCACTTTTGCTACGTTTCGCGAGCATTATATGCATCATTCGCTCGATACCACTCGTCCTTATCCTGGCATTCCAGAGGTGTTGGTCGAGTTGAAAACTCGAGGGTGCAAGTTGGCTGTTGTTAGTAATAAGATGATGGCTGCCACGGTAGACCTATGTCGTCATTTCTTCCCAGATACCATCGAAGTGGCAATAGGTGAGCATGAGGCAGAGGGTATCCGTAAGAAACCAGCTCCTGATACGGTTTTTGCTGCGTTGAAGCAGCTTGGAGTGGATAAAGATGGAGCCGTATATGTAGGCGATAGCGATGTGGATATTGCAACAGCTCGTAATTCCGGATTACCCTGTATCAGTGTTCTTTGGGGATTCCGCGATCGCGAATTCCTGATTGAGCATGGTGGTGAGACATTCATTTCTGCACCATCAGAATTACTCCGAGTATAGATTGTCTTAGTCCTTCTTACGGAAAACTCCAGTACTTTCGGCATAAGTACTGGAGTTTTCCGTAATGAGTACTGTGGTAAAGTACCATTATAATTGTTGCAAGCGTGCTATATACTTTCCAAGAATGTCGAACTCGATGTTAACAACTGAACCTACACGAATATCGCAGAAGTTAGTATGCTCGAAGGTGTAGGGGATGATGGCAACCTGGAAGGTGTTTGATGTAGGATTGCAAACGGTTAGGCTTACACCATTAACCGTTACGCTGCCCTTATCAACGGTAAAGTAACCTTTCTTCGCCATTTCTCTGTTTTCTGGATACTCAAAAGTGAAATAGGTTGAGCCATCTGCATCTTCTACTGCGATGCAACGAGCCGTCTCGTCCACATGGCCCTGAACAATGTGACCATCCAAACGGCCATTCATCAGCATCGAGCGCTCTACGTTAACCTTATCGCCAACCTTCAGTAATCCAAGGTTGGTGCGATCAAGCGTCTCCTTCATGGCTGTTACTGTATATGTGCCATTCTCGATGGCAACAACAGTAAGGCACACACCATTATGAGCGACACTCTGGTCGATCTTCAACTCGTCTACAAACGAACACTTCAATGTGAAATCTATATTCTCGCGATCCTTGCGGATAGCAACTACGGTAGCAAATTCTTCGATGATTCCGGAAAACATAATTGTCTATTTAGATTAAAAAGAAAAGGGTACGTGCCGATGATTTGGTGAAAACTCCTGTTTCACACGATTTGGGGGCTCCCCGCTGTTGTAATCCACCGGCATTGCTGCTCTCCTCAAAAAGGATAATCGTGGCCCGCCATTGGCAAGGGAAACGATCCCGATTTTGTTTTTTAATGTAGAGTATCCCGATCTATCAGGCACGACCCACTGTTTCTGCTGCAAAGATACAAATAATCTGCGACTTATCCAAACCTTTTGCCGTTTTTCTTGGTAATTCGGAACATTTTCTTTATCTTTGCACTCAAAATAGGAAAGATTATGGCAAAGACAGTTTGTATCATAGCGGGTGCTCGTCCCAATTTCGTAAAAGTGTCGCCTCTGGTTAGAGCTATTAATAAGAATCCTGAGGCAACTTGTTTGTTGGTTTATGCTGGTTGTGAGAATGATTCTACGCTTGAACCTTCGCTTTTTGAGGATTTGCAGATGCCACGCCCACAATATTATTTAGGTGTAGACTCTACGAGTCTGAATGAGATTACGAGTCAGGTGATGGCCCGATTCGATGCATTTCTTGATGAACATGCTGTAGATGTGGTGATTGTGGTTGATGACCTCGCTTCGACTATGGCTGCTGCCATCGTTACCAAGAAACGTGGCATCCGTTTGGCTCATCTTGTGGCTGGAACACGTTCGTTCAACATTAATATGCCAAAGGAAATCAACAGATTGGTGATTGATGCACTATCTGACTATCTGTTTACTGCTGGCGTAAAAAGTACTGGTGTGGCTACTCGCGAGCAATCGGAGAATTCGCAGACCTATATGGTGGGTAATATCCTGATGGATACGCTGCGATTTAACTATGATAGACTGAAGAAACCAGCCTTGATCCCTGCGTTGGAAGATAAAAAGTACTTGGTATTCACTCTGAATCGTAAGGCGCTGATTGCTGATGTGGATAATCTGGAGCGAATGCTGAAGGCTATGGTTGAGGCTGCTAAAGGCATGCGAATCGTGGCTCCTTTGCGTGGTAATGCTCGCAAGGTGGTTGAGCGTATGAATCTGGCCATCGATATTGTTGAACCTCTAAGCTATCTGGAGTTTGGTTGGCTTACGGCCCATGCGCTTGGCATCATCACTGATTCAGGTAATGTATCAGAGGAGGCTACATTTAACGGCGTGCCTTGTATCACTCTGAATAACTATACTGAACATCAGGAAACGGTGAATGTTGGTTCGAACGTGTTGGTAGGCGAGGATGCAGAAAAACTCAGTGAGCAAGTTGCTAAGATGGTGGCTGGCGAGTGGAAGAAATGCGCCCTACCTGACCGTTGGGATGGTCGTACGGCAGAGCGCATTGTACAAATCATATTAGCATAGCATTACGCTCCTGCTTTAATAGTTCTCAGCTTTTACCTGGAAGTAAGCTTGTGGGTGATCGCAAACAGGGCAAATCTGAGGGGCTTTCTTACCGATAACGATATGGCCGCAGTTAGAACACTGCCAGATAACATCGTTGTCCTTTGAGAATACGCGCTCCTTCTTGACGTTGTCGAGAAGTTTGCGATAACGGGCTTCGTGCTCCTTCTCAACCTTAGCCACTAACTCGAACTTGATGGCAATCTCGTTGAAACCTTCCTCGCGAGCCTCTTTTGCCATACGGGCATACATGTCTGTCCACTCAAAGTTCTCGCCATTGGCAGCTGCTTCAAGATTCTCCATGGTGTCCTTGATGCCACCGCCTTCCAGCAGCTTGAACCACATTTTGGCATGCTCCTTCTCGTTGGCTGCTGTCTCCTCGAAAATTGCTGCTATCTGTACGAAACCATCCTTTTTGGCCTTTGATGCCCAATAGGTGTATTTGTTACGTGCCATTGACTCTCCTGCAAATGCTTCCTGCAGGTTTTTTTCTGTTTTTGTACCTTTTAGTTCTTTCATAACTGTAATTGTTTAGTTTATATATTATGTATTCAGGGGCAAAGATAACCAAAATATTCCAATCCTCCAAATTTTTAACGCCTTTTATATATTATATAATGTACGCGCGAGAGTAAGTGAAATAGAATGGCGAAGTTGTCCAAAATGGAAAACTTTTGGTTTCGAAATTTTGGAAAAGTTTTCCAAAAAGAAAATCTTTGGTCACGTGCGGGTGATTAAAGTTGATTTGTTTGGATGCCGGATTGCTAATTGTGGTTTTACTATTTTTAATGGTCGATAAAATCGTGTTATTAGTTTTTGATTTATTCTAAGTGTTTGAAATACAGGGTGTTATAATGTATAGTTAGAGGGTGTTGTTCTGATGTTAACATTCTTTTATGGTATTTTTCTGATTATAAAGAAATAGTTTTTGTGATAATTTTGTATCTTTGCATCCGAATTCGGTTTTGCTTTTTGGAAAACTTTTCCGAATTAAAAAACAAAAAAGTTTCCCAAAAAGAAAAACTGAGAAGTGAGAGAGATTATCAAACTTAAAAAATAAATAACAATAAAAATGGAAATTAAAAACTTTACCATCACTAAACGAGACGGTTCTAAAGACCTTTTCTCGCTTGACAAGATTATGAATGCCATCGTAAAGGCATTCGAAAGTGTTCAAGAACCTGCTGACCTAGCCATCGTATCTAAGATCCTTAATCACCTTGACATGCACGACAACATCACCGTAGAGGATATCCAGAACCAAGTAGAGGAGGCTCTGATGCGCGAAGGATATTATAAGGTGGCTAAGTCGTTCATTCTCTATCGACAGCTGCACTCTGAGGATCGTGAAACTCTGGAGAAGATGGTTTTCCTTTCTGAGTATTGCGAATCGGTAAATGCTGCTACGGGTTCTAAGTACGATGCTAACGCCAATGTGGAGCATAAGAATATTGCTACGTTGATTGGCGAGTTGCCAAAGTCTAACTTTATCCGTTTGAACCGTCGTCTTCTTACAGATCGTATTAAGAAGATGTATGGCAAGCAGCTGGCTGATGAATATATCGACAAGCTTACACACCACTTTATATATAAGAACGACGAGACATCGTTGGCAAACTATTGTGCCTCTATCACCATGTATCCTTGGTTGATTGGCGGTACCATCGCTATTGGCGGTAACTCTACTGCACCTACCAACATGAAGTCGTTTGCTGGCGGCTTTGTTAACATGGTGTTCATGGTTAGCTCGATGCTGAGTGGTGCATGCGCTACTCCTGAGTTCCTGATGTATATGAACTATTTCATGGGCAAGGAGTACGGACTGGATTACTACAAGCGCGCTAACGATCAGGCCGATTTGAGTCTGAAGCAGCGTACTATCGATAAGATTGTTACCGATTATTTCGAGCAGATAGTCTATACGCTGAACCAGCCAACTGGAGCACGTAACTATCAGGCTGTGTTCTGGAATATTGCCTATTACGATAAGTACTATTTCGAGAGTATCTTCGGAGAGTTCTACTTCCCCGATGGTTCAAAGCCCGATTGGGAAGGCCTTTCATGGTTGCAGAAGCGCTTCATGAAGTGGTTCAATCTGGAGCGTACCAAGACTCTGCTTACATTCCCTGTTGAAACAATGGCTCTGTTGGTAGACGAGAACGGCGAGTGTAAGGATAAGGAGTGGGGCGACTTTACTGCTGAGATGTATGCTGAGGGCCACTCGTTCTTTACCTATATGAGTGATAATGCTGACTCGCTGTCAAGTTGCTGCCGTCTGCGTAACGAGATTACTGATAACGGATTCAGCTATACGCTTGGTGCTGGTGGTGTAAGTACTGGTTCAAAGAGTGTGCTTACTATCAACCTGAACCGCTGCATCCAGTATGCCGTTAACCACAACCAGGATTATCTGGAGTATCTGGGTCATGTTATCGATCTGTGCCACAAGGTTCAGCTGGCATATAATGAGAACCTGAAGGAGCTGCAGCAGAATGGTATGTTGCCTCTGTTTGATGCTGGTTATATCAACATTGGTCGTCAGTATCTCACCATCGGTATCAACGGATTGGTTGAGGCTGCTGAGTTCATGGGACTTAAGATTACTCCTAACGACGAGTATCTGCAGTTTGTTCAGGGTATCCTCGGACTTATCGAGAAGTACAACCGTCAGTATCGTACTAAGGACGTGATGTTCAACTGTGAGATGATTCCTGCTGAGAACGTAGGCGTTAAGCACGCCAAGTGGGATCGCGAGGATGGATACTTTGTACCACGCGACTGTTACAACAGTTATTTCTATGTAGTAGAGGATGACTCATTGACCATCATCGATAAGTTCAAGTTGCATGGCGCTCCATATATCGAGCATTTGACTGGAGGTTCGGCTCTGCATATGAACCTTGATGAGCACCTTTCAAAGGAGCAGTATCTGCACCTGCTGAAGGTTGCTGCCAAGGAGGGATGTAACTACTTTACATTCAACATTCCTAATACTGTCTGCAACGAGTGTGGTCACATTGACAAGCGTTATCTGAAGGAGTGTCCTCATTGTCACTCTAAGAATGTGGACTACATGACTCGAATCATCGGCTATCTGAAGCGCGTAAGCAACTTCTCGCAGGCTCGTCAGGAGGAGGCATCTCGTCGCTACTACGCTGGACAGAATAAACTATGCTGAAATACGTTAATACAGGAATAGTATTTCAGGAGATACCCGACGAAGTGACACTGGCAATTAATATCAGTAATTGCCCGTGTCACTGTCCTGGGTGTCACAGCTATTATCTTTGGGATGACATCGGAATACCCTTGGATGCTGCTGCCATTGATGCTTTTGTGGAGCAGTTTGGTACCGACATCACTTGTATCTCGTTCATGGGTGGTGATGCTGATCCAAAGGCTGTCAACCAGTTGGCATTGTATATCCACGAGGAGCATCCGGAGTTCAAGGTTGCGTGGTATAGTGGCAAGACGGTAATCTCATCTGCCGTCAATAAGCGCGATTTCGACTATATCAAGATAGGTCCCTTTATCAAGCACTTAGGCCCTCTCAAGAACCCAAAAACAAATCAAAGGCTCTATCGACAGAAAGACGATGGAACCTTTGAAGATATTACCTCGCGCTTTTGGCGTAAATAGTTAGTACGATATTTCGCCACGAATATTCATCTGCATGTACTTTCTTACCATCTCCGGATCATCGGGGAAGTGCGACTGAAGGAACATCAGTTTGGTAACTGCTGCCTCAACCGTTGAATCGCGTCCACTGATAACTCCAGCCTCTTGCAGATGGTATCCGCAATCATAGCGGCTCATCTCTACAGCTCCCTGCATACATTGGCTGATATTTACAATCACCTTGCCGTTGCGTGTACCCTCACGGAGTGCATTTAGCAACCAAGGACGTTGTGGGGCGTTTCCGCTACCGAATGTTCGCATCACAATTGCCTTAAGGTTGGGCGTGTGGATGATGTGTCGGATCAGGTCTTCGCGGATGCCGGGAAATAGCGAGAAGATGATGACATTGTTATCCAGGCGGAAATGTGGCACCATCGGCTTGTCCCATTCAGGCTTCAGAATGCGGTCGTGGTAGTAGGTGATGTTGACACCAGCTTCTACAAGGTGGGGATAGTTGAATGACTCGAACGCATTAAACTCCTCAGCGCTTTGCTTGGTGGTGCGATTGCCACGTAGCAGATGACCGCCAAAGTAGATGCCTACCTCTGGTACTAAAGCATGTCCCTCGCGATCTTTTGCAGCAGCAATCTCTACGGCCGTAATCAGATTCTCTTTGCCATCTGTTCTCAACTGACCTATTGGCAACTGTGAGCCAGTAAAAATAACTGGCTTGGTCAGATTCTCCAACATATAGGATAGGGCAGAGGCGGTATAGGCCATCGTGTCGGTTCCATGTAACACCACAAAACCATCGTATTGGTCGTAGTGGTCGGCTATGCAATGCGACAAGTCTGTCCACATGCTTGGCGACATATCGCTCGAATCGATAGGCGGATTAAACTGATAAGTCTCGATGGTGATATCGAACTGTTTCAGTTCGGGCACATTATATAATAGGTGTTCAAAATCGAATGGTTCCAGCGCTCCTGTACGTGGATTCCGATTCATTCCTATTGTGCCTCCAGTGTATATTAAGAGGACTTTACTACGGTACGTCATCGTTTACGTTTCAATTTTTCTGCAAAGATAGCGTTTTTATCCGAGATTTTCTGTATCTTTGCAAAAAATTTAAGCAGAACCTATTAATAATTATAATTATGAAGCAATTCAACGATGATAATTTTGTTCTGGAGACCCAGGTGGCTCAGGACCTTTATCACAATCATGCGGCTAAAATGCCTATTATCGACTATCATTGTCATCTGATTCCAGAGATGGTGGCTAACGACCACAAGTTTAAGAGCATTACAGAGTTGTGGCTTGGAGGCGACCACTATAAGTGGCGTGCTATGCGTACCAACGGAATCGACGAGAAATACTGCACTGGTAAGGATACCAGCGATTGGGAGAAGTTCGAGAAGTGGGCAGAAACAGTTCCATATACTTTCCGTAATCCCCTTTATCACTGGACTCATCTGGAGCTTAAGACTGCATTTGGCATCACCAAGCAGCTTTCGCCAAAAACTGCTCGTGAGATCTTCGACGAGTGTAACGAGAAGCTGCAGCAGCCAGAGTTCTCAGCTCGTGGATTGATGAAGCGCTACAACGTGGAGTGTGTTTGTACTACTGATGATCCTGTTGACGATCTGCATAACCACATCGGGTATGCCAAGAGCAAGGCTAAGGATGATCCTATGATGATTCCTGCATGGCGTCCTGATAAGGCCATGAATATCGAAAAGGCTGAATTCTCAAAGTATATAGAGCAGTTGGGCGAGGTTAGTGGTGTTACCATCACCAAGTTCTCTGATATGATTGATGCCCTCAAGAAGCGTCATGACTTCTTTGCTGAGAACGGATGTAAGCTCTCTGATCATGGTATTGAGGAGTTCTACGATGAGGAGTATACCGACTCTCAGATTGAAACCATCTTCGAGAAGGCTATGCGTGGTTTGCAGCTCTCTAAGCTTGAGGTACGTCAGTTCAAGAACTGTTTCCTGACCGTTATGGCAGAGATGGATGCTGATGCTGACTGGACTCAGCAGTTCCACTATGGCGCTATTCGCGATAATAACACTAAGATGTTCAACGCCTTAGGCCCTGATACAGGTTTCGATTCTATCGGTGAGTTCAATACTGCTAAGGCTATGTCGGCCTTCATGAACAAACTGAATATGAAGGATAAACTCACGCGTACCATATTATATACATTGAACCCATGTGCCAATGAGATGATTGCTACTATGCTTGGCAACTTCCAGGGTGGAGAACCTGGTAAGATTCAGTTCGGTTCTGGTTGGTGGTTCAATGATCAGATGGATGGTATGACACGCCAGATCAATGCACTTTCAGTTCTCGGTCTGCTGAGCCGCTTTGTTGGTATGCTTACCGATAGCCGCTCGTTCTTGAGCTATCCTCGTCATGAGTACTTCCGTCGTATACTCTGTAACATCCTTGGTAATGATGTTGAAAAGGGACTCCTGCCATGCGATATGGAAATCTTAGGTAGAATGGTTGAGGACATCAGTTACAACAACGCCCGACGCTATTTCAAGTTCTATTAAATAAAAAATGACCGTAGATTTTATAATCTGCGGTTTTTTTTGTACCTTTGCCCCCAATATGAGATACAAAGCAGGTTATAATCGAGAGGGTGACTACGAGCACCTGGTGGTTAATGAATCAAAACCGCTACTTGAGTGGCTGTTAGAGAATGTTCAGCAAAGTCGCAATAAGATCAAGGCGACTCTGCAGGGTAGGGGCATCAAGGTTAATGGTAAGACTGTGAGTCAGTTTGACTTCATGCTGGAGCCTGGAATGAAGGTCGCTGTCAGCAAGACAAAACGTAATCAGCAGTCGTTCAAGAGTCGCTACGTCAAGATAGTATACGAGGATAAATGGCTGATTGTGATTGAGAAGGCCGAAGGTATTCTCTCGATGGCGGCTGGGCACTCTTCGCTGAATGTGAAGTCGGTGCTTGATGATTACTTCAAGAAGTCACGACAGAAGTGTACCGCACATGTGGTTCATCGATTGGATCGTGACACCAGCGGACTGATGGTGTATGCCAAGGATATGGAGACTGAGCAAATATTGGAACATAACTGGCACGATATTGTTTACGATCGTCGTTATGTGGCTGTTTGCTCAGGCGAGATGGAGAATGATGAGGGTACTATCGCCAACTGGCTGAAGGATAATAAGGCATACGTCACATATTCTTCGCCTACTGATAATGGTGGCAAATATGCTGTAACCCATTATCATGTGTTAGATCGTACCACCGATCATTCGCTGGTAGAATTTAAGCTCGAGACTGGTCGTAAAAATCAGATTCGTGTGCATTCTTCAGATATGGGACATCCTGTTTGTGGCGATCCCAAGTACGGTAATGGCGATGATCCTATCCATCGTTTGTGTCTGCACGCATGGCTTCTCTGTTTCCATCATCCGGTAACGGGCGAGCCTATGGAGTTTGAAACACCTGTTCCCACAGCATTCAAGAAACTGTTTAAGTAAAAATGGAGAGCGTAGGATATTACATATTTGTACTCGTAGCTATCATAGTAGCTTTCTTAGTGATTAAGAAGGTGGCTTCTTGTCTCATCAAGTCAGCTATTCTGATTGCTATGGTAGTGGCACTTGCTGCTATTTACTATCTGTATCTGAGATAGCAACTTCTTCAGGGAAGATTCGATTGAAAGCCTCGCGAAGTTGTTGAGGCTGTTCTATGAGGTTCTGCAATTCGCTCAGTCGCTTGGCGTTTGGCGAATTTGGAATCCATAGTTTGATGTATCCGTCCTTTGAATACTTGTTGTGCATGTGTTCCTTAAATCGAACCCAATGCTCCTCTTCTGTTTTTTCTGGATAGTTGGCAAGTCCGAACTGAATGCATCTGCGGATGATTCTTTCTGGGTCGATGTCTCTGTCAGCCTCGGCTACTATCTTTCCGTAGATGGTTCGTGGACTACGGCTGGCTGAGGCGCGATGATCCTCAACCGCCTCCTTCATAATCTTAATCTGTTCGGGCGAGAACCATTTCTTGAGTCTCGCATCAGTAGCTAAGATCTTTCCACCACGGATGTGATGGTCAGCACGATGTCCGCACATACCCAAGTCGTGATAGGCAGCTATGGTGTATACCATATTGGTATCAGCTCCAGTGGGTCTTATTAACTCGAGCGAATTACGTATAACTCTTGTTACGTGCTCAAGGTTGTGGGCACGATCAAATTCTGCGTACTTTGGGAGTATTTGAGTCTCGATAAACTCCACTAAATCCAGGCTTGGGGTATTGTTTGTCATAAATATTTCCTTTTTTCTTTGCAAATTTACAAAAAAGATGTTACTTTTGCAAGAAATTTTGGAAAATAATGGCAGAAGATAAGAAAATTGAGACAAATTCGGCTAAAGCGTGGCTACTTGCAGCACGTCCTAAAACACTTTCTGGGGCAGCTGTCCCAGTAATGATTGGTGTGGCTTTGGCGTATGTTGATTCGATAGAGTATGGCACAGATGCTTTCAGTTGGGTCGCGGCTTTGCTCTGTTTGCTATTTGCTTTCGCTATGCAGATTGATGCCAATTTCATCAATGATTTCTATGATTTCGTTAATGGCACTGATGATGCAGAGACGCGATTAGGTCCGCGTAGAGCTTGTGCGCAGGGCTGGGTAAAGCTCGATTCGATGAAGAGAGCTATTGCCATAACCACTTGTGCTGCATGTGTCATAGGTCTGCCACTTGTGTACTATGGTGGATTGGAGATGGTGCTCATTGGAATGGTATGTGTCATCTTCGCATTCCTTTATACCACCTATTTCTCTTACCAGGGTTTGGGCGATCTGCTTGTACTTGTCTTTTTCGGAATTGTGCCTGTATGTTGTTCGTATTATGTGCAGTTGCATGTGTTTACATGGCAGGTTTTCTTGGCATCGTTAGCATGTGGACTTGTCATCGATGCTCTTTTGATAGTAAATAACTTCCGTGATAGAGATAATGATCGCGAGGCTGGTAAAAATACTATTATTGTGCATCTTGGTGCAAAAGCAGGTTTGCAATTATATTTAGGTGTAGGTCTAGGTGCTATTATCTTGGGAGGCACATTTCTGATGAATGGTCATATACTGGCTTTCGTTCTTCCCTTTATCTATCTGGTGCTCCATTTTGTTACTTATCTTAAGATAAAACGAATATACCAAGGAAAAGCGCTGAATCTCTGCTTAGGAGAAACAGCGCGTAATATCTTTATCTATGGTTTATGCGTAAGTGTTGGGCTCTTGCTCGTTTAGTTGAAGAAAGGCCACGACACTCCAAAGTGTAATACCGATCCGTTTGTGGGGTAGTGTGGGGCGAGGAATTTCATGTGGTTACCTCCGCCATTTACTACATTACTCATCACGAGGAAGAATCTTACACCCTTCAGAGTCATGTTGGCATATACGTCAACAAAAGGATAGCCGCCAAGTTCTACTTTGCTGGCCTCGTTCTTTTGTATTGCAAACTGGTTCAGTCCAGGACAGAAGTCGGGTGCGTAATACTTCGAGAAGTATGTGGCATCAGCTCCCAGTTCTACACCAAGCACCTTGGCTATACGGAACTTGAGGTACAGATTGCTGAATATGTTCCAATCGGGTAGAGGCAGTACGCTCTTGTTGCTCGAGTTCTGGTAGGTCACTACGTTCTCCCAGTTCAATGGACCAAGTCGGAAGTTCTGATGCAGTTGGGCTGTCAGGATTCTTACGTCATCTGACTCCTGATAGATACCTGCAGTCATGTTCTTGCGACCTCCGTTTGATGTTACATCGTAGCTCATACCATAGTAGGTGTAGTTTTTGATATCTTCGAGTGCTACACGCAGTTTGGTGTCAGTTTTCTGATAACTGAAGGTGCCTTCAATACGAGTACGGGTTTCACGATCCAAGTCTTCGTCCCACCAGAAGTGTTTTGAGTGATAATTTGCTTGGAAGAATACTGGGTAGCATTTGTACAGATAGGCTGATGCTGCCAACTGAACAGTATCGCCAAACAGTGGGAAGTTCAGGTCGGTGCTGAAGTCGAGTGTATAATCGCCTTTATCTGCTCCTGAAACCCAAGTTTCTGCAGCAACGTTGAAATGCAAGGTGTTACCTTGAGTCTTGTTCAGTTGTGCGCCAATACTCAGGTCGTATTCTTTCCATTTCTCCCAGAATAGGTTGCCGTTACTGTCCATGTCTGGCATAGAATATGTGCAGTAGTCGTAGGTAACGAAACCTTTCAGTCCGGCCTTTACATACTTGTTGAAACCCTCAAGCAGGGCAATTCCCAACGTGTTCTTGATACGTGTATGCTTGGCTTGATCATATATCGAGTCATTGCCAAACTCCAGTCCCTGTTTGTAATAGGTGTTCTGATAATAGTCGGTTGGAGTGGTGTATGCCTGATATATGTGGTCGTAATGATCAATGTCGAGCGTATGGATAAAGCTGGTTACAGGCACATATTCACGCTTCATAGTGGCATCGATAGAATCCTGAATGGCTTGCAAACGATTCAGGCTATCAATGGCAGCCTGACCATCAACCTTTATTCTGGTCGTATCTATGGCTATGTTCAGCGAGTCCTTCACAGGCTCTTTGCCCATTACTTTAGCTCCATCAGGTCTGCCAGTTGGCTTCTTCATATCCTTATTGCGGGCATCTCTGTTGAGCATATCCGGATTCTGCTTCTCAGCCTCGTGCTCTTTCTGCGACTCCATGGCAAACTTACGTGCCTTAATCTCTTCGTCTGTCATTTTAACCTTGCGGTAGAATCCCAGGTTATAGCGATGTGTAAGGTACACGTGCTGGTGGTCGTTACGATTCCAGTTCTGCGATAATACAGTAGGAATTTCGCTCTCTTGATAGCTGTCGGTATACGACTCTGGATGCGTCACATAATTGTCGTTGGTTATACCTCCGTTCTCTGCTGTCTTCTGGTGGGCAGCATTGAAAAAGAAGTGCATCTGATAGCGATCGCCCAGATATGATGAGAACAATGTGGCGTTAAAATGCGATGTGCTCTGATTGCTGTAATAACCACGGGCATAGGCGTAGTCCAGGTCGAATCCGATGTTGAATCGCTTGTTTACATTCACACCAAACTTTCCATCAATGTGATCTTCGCCATTGTTCTTGTCGCCACAGTTATCGTATAGTATTCTTGTGTAGGGCGACAGGGTGTTCATAAACAGAAACTCATCGGGCTTCTTGTTTACAAAACTGTATGGTTCGGTGAATGTGAAGTATTCGCCATAGGGGCGGTCGATGAATATACGACTCAAACGGGCAGTATAGTTGCTTCCCGTTGTATTATAGTCGCCATAGAATCCACTGTTGAAGGTGGTGTTCATAAACAGGTGGGGCAAGGTGTCGGGCTCTGTTGGTATCACATCGCCAAATCGCCTGTCGATAGTCCATGTATATAAGCCCTTTGGTATGACCTTGTTCTTGGTGGTATCTTTATTATGCTTGTTGAAGTTGCCGTTGTCGCTTCGCTGTGTAACGGTTCCGTTCTCGTCTATCTGATTAAACTCACGAGTGTTCTGGGCACCTATCTGTACAAGTGCCAGTATTGCTAATATTAGTGTTGATAGTTTTCTGTACATATATTACTTTATCATTCGCATTGACGATTCTGCTATCTTGAAGCACATCGAGAATAATATGATGTATGTGCCTGTGGTTCTGTCTTTGGTGAGATACCAAATGACACCCACTACGGCCATAATCATGAAAATGATATTCAGAATATTGCGTATAGTGTCTTTATTCATTTTTTTACTTGTCGTTTAACAACTTATCGAACTTGCTGAAGATGAAGTCCTTGCGATCGATGGTCTTTCTGCGGAACTTTGCCGTGATAGGATACAGCTTTGTGCGCTTCTTGTTTACAGCGTACTTGTCTGTAATCCATTCTTCAGCAACATAGTGTGTGGGTTTGCGATCCAGGTCGTAGTCGTAGGTGATGTGAGTCATCTTTACATCGGCCTTTCCGTCTTCGCATTTCACGATTAGCTGGAAGTTGAACTGCGTGCGATCAAGTGCAAGGGCTGCGTTCTTGAATACCAGCCACTCATGGAATATTGCACCAAATTTGTAGTTCTCTGTATCGTTAAGTACTATGGCGCTGTTTGCAATCTGGTTAGGCTCTTTAACCATCTTGTCTACCTGCTTAAACAGTATGTCGTATATCTGTTTGGCTGTTTTGCCAGGAGCATTGATGGTTGTCTGCCAGCAAACAAAACCATCTACAACGGGTACTGCGCCCTCTGCCAGATACTTTTCATCAGGGTTCTCACGCTCTTCAGTAACCTGTTCAATGCGCTCCCAGGTATTGTCCTGAGCCGCAGCTATCATTGGCATTGCCATCAGTATGGCGATAAAGATCTTTTTCATATTCACCTATTTATTTATTAAAACCGTGCAAAATTACTAAGAATTTTCAAGAATCAAGCACGGATTACACGGATTAACATGGTTTTTGTTATTTTTCACTTTTCATTTTCTCTTTTTACTTCAATTCCAGTTCTTTCTGCAGTCTTACTATCTCGTCGCGATATTGTGCAGCCTGAAGGAAGTCCAGATTCTTTGCAGCCTCTTTCATCTTTCTGGTGGTCTCTTCTATCAGCTTCTCCATCTGTGGGCGAGTCATTCTCTCCTCAATCGGATCGGCTACCATCATGATGCCTTCATTATCACCTTCAGCAGCAAGCTGTATGTCGCGCATCAGTTCCTTGGTGTCAGCGCGGTTCTCTTTCTGTAGTGCGCTGAATGTCAGGTTCTTAACGATCTGCTTTGGTGTGATATGATGCTTCGTGTTGTAGTTCATCTGCTTGATTCTGCGTCGCATCGTCTCGTCGATGGTTAGCTGCATCGATGCTGTGATGGTGTCTGCATACATGATGACCTTTCCATTTACGTTTCTGGCTGCACGTCCTGCAGTCTGTGTAAGGCTGCGATGACTGCGAAGGAATCCTTCCTTATCGGCATCCAAGATCGCAACAAGCGAAACCTCTGGCAGGTCAAGTCCTTCACGTAGCAGATTTACACCCACTAACACATCGTAAACGCCCTGCCTTAAATCACTAAGAATTTTTACACGATCCAGTGTGGCTACATCGCTGTGGATGTAGGCGGTACTCACGTTGTGGCCTAACAGATATTCTGTAAGTTCTTCAGCCATTCGCTTGGTGAGCGTGGTTATCAGTACTCGCTCGCCACGATTTCTGCGTGTGATGATCTCGTCGAGCAAATCGTCAATCTGATTCTCACTTGGACGTACCTCAATCTCTGGGTCAAGCAATCCTGTGGGGCGGATAACCTGCTCTACAACCACGCCCTCAGCTTCATTCAGTTCGTAATCGGCAGGGGTGGCACTCACGTATATCACCTGATTAACCTCCTGCTGGAATTCCTCAAACTTCAGTGGGCGATTGTCGAAGGCTGCTGGCAGTCGGAATCCGTATTCCACCAGATTCTGCTTGCGACTTCTGTCGCCTCCGTACATTGCACTTATCTGAGGTACACTTACATGACTCTCGTCTATAATGAGTAGATAATCATCTGGGAAGAAATCTAACAAACAGTAAGGCCTTTCGCCAGCCTGACGCCCATCAAAATAACGACTATAGTTCTCGATTCCAGAGCAGTGTCCCAGTTCCTTTATCATCTCCATGTCGTACTCCACGCGTTCTTTTATGCGCTGGGCTTTTATGGGGTCGCCAATCTCTTCGAAGTAGATGACCTGCTTCATCAAGTCGTCCTGGATTTGGCGGATGGCTATGTTTGTCTGCTCTTGCGATGTCATGAAGAGGTTGGCTGGATAGAGGCGATATTCATCGAATGTGGCTAAGCGGTCGAATGTTACGGCATCCATCTCTTCGATGGCGTCAATCTCATCGTCCCAGAAGGTTATTCGTAGTACCACCTCGCTATATGCCATGGCAATATCTACTGTATCGCCCTTTACACGGAAGTTGCCTCGTTGCAGATCAAGGTCGTTTCGTACGTATAATGCGGTTACTAATTTTCTTAACAGCGCATTGCGGTCTAGCTTCTGTCCCTTCTTCAGTTCTATCACATTCTCCTGTAGCGCTACTGGACTACCCATACCATAGATACACGATACAGATGATACGACCACAACATCGTTTCTGCCTGAAAGTAGGTTCGATACGGCTGAAAGTCTCAGTCTGTCAATCTCGTCGTTGATGGCCAGGTCTTTTTCGATATAAGTATCAGTACTTGGCAGATAAGCCTCTGGTTGATAATAGTCATAATAGCTTACATAATACTCTACGGCATTCTGTGGAAAGAATCCCTTCATTTCCTCATAAAGCTGCGCTGCCAGAGTCTTGTTGTGGCTCAGAATCAGGGTAGGGCGGTTGTGCTGGGCTATCACGTTGGCCATCGTAAACGTCTTACCCGAACCTGTTACGCCAAGTAGTACTTGGGCTCGGTCTCCGCGGTCCAAACCTTCAGTCAACTGTCGTATCGCTTCGGGCTGATCGCCAGTTGGTTTATAATCCGATGTTAGTATAAATTTGCTCATTGAGTGTGCAAAGATACGAATAAGTTATTAAAAAAACATCAAAAAACACCAAAAACATGTATTAAAACTTTGTTATTTGCGCGAAAAGTGCTAATTTTGCACCCCGAATATGAATAAAGGTATCATTACATTGGCATGTGCGGCCCTGCTACTTAGCAGTTGTGCCTCAGAGTTTAACAGCGTCTACAAATATGCAGACTCTGATTATAAGTATGAGTATGCCAAAGAGGCATTCGCATGTGGAAAGTTCCAGCAGGCTACAACACTGCTTGAGGAACTGGTTACGATTAAGAAGGGTACTGAAGATGCTCAGGAGTGTCTGTATATGTTAGGTATGGCCCAGTTCGGCAATATGGATTACGATGCAGCTTCGGAGACATTCAGGAAATATACAACAAGTTATCCTCGTGGCACTTATGCAGAATTGGCTTACTATTATGTAGGTCAGTCGCTCTACCAGAGTGCTCCAGAGCCACGTCTTGATCAGTCGCCAACTAATGGTGCCATCACTGCCTATCAGCAGTTCATCGACTTGTTCCCTGAGTCAACACTTCGTCCTCAGGCCCAGGCTCGTCTCTACGAGCTGCACGATAAGCTCATCCAGAAAGAGTTCCTTTCAGCCGAGCTTTACTACAATCTGGGTGGTTACTTTGGAAATATCAACTCTAATGACGAGAGTAATTATACGGCATGCATCATCACAGCCCAGAACTGCCTTAAGAACTATCCTTACTGCAGTCTTCGCGAGGATTTGATGTTGCTCATTATGAAGGCCAAGTTCGAGTTGGCCGAGAATAGCTCTGAGGAGAAGCGCCTTGATCGTTATCGCGATGCCGAGGACGAGTGCTACGGATTCCTCAACGAGTTCCCTGAATCAAAGAATGCCTCACTGGCAGAGAAATATATCAATAAGTGCAAAAAAGTAATTAAAGATTAAGATATGGATTATAAGAAGTCAAAAGCACCGGTTAACACCGTAACACGTAACATTATGGATCTGTGTGATGACACAGGTAATATCTACGAGAGCGTAGCTATCATTGGTAAGCGTGCCAACCAGATTAGCCTGCAGATTAAGGACGATCTGTCAAAGAAGCTGGCTGAGTTCGCTTCGTACAACGATTCACTCGAGGAGGTATTCGAGAATCGTGAGCAGATTGAGATTTCACGTTACTACGAAAAGCTGCCAAAGCCAAGTCTTCTCGCAACTCAGGAGTTTGTTGAGAACAAGGTTTACTGGCGTGATCCTTCTCGCGAGAACCAGATTCAGGAGGATTAATTTGTTATGATACAGCGTAAGCAGACATTATATCTCTTGGCGGCCATTATTATGACCGTCATTTGTCTTTGTATGCAGATAGGTTCATTTAAGTTGGGTGGCCTGCAGGTGGCTCGTGTATACAATCTTTGGTATACCGATCCCATTGGCAAGCATCACTTTGACACTTGGCCCTTGATGGCAGTACTGCTGCCAACAACTGCAATTGCTGCCTATACCATATTTATATATAACAACCGTAAGATGCAGGCATTGTTCTGTCTTTTCAACGTGTTGTTTATCATAGGTTGGTATGTGTGCTTCTTCGTTGTAGGTCAGATGGTAGGCGATAAGTCGTGGGGAGCAGTAAGTTTCCGTCCCTCATGGCCAGCAGTATTCCCCGCCATCTCGCTGATACTCTACCTGATGGCCCGTCGCGCCATCATCGCAGATGAAAAGCTAGTCCGATCAATGGACAGAATTAGATAAATACTATTAATCCCCGCCAATTGGCGGGGATTGTTGTATCCTTACATCGAGTAGAATGTTGCCATGAATGCTTGGCGATAGTTCTTGCTGATTTTCAGTTCGCGTATTTCATCCAGCGGCTCCTCAAGTATACATATTGACTCTTGTATCATCTTTATCTTATTTACATTCACAATGTATCGCTTGTGAATTTGAACAAAATCTGATGAATAGTTTAATATTACGTTCGTTGTAGTTCGATGACGCAATGTGTAGACAGAATTGTCTATGCACACAATCTCCCATATCTTACGCTCTTGATTGAATCTGAAAAAGGCTATATCCGCAAGATTTAAGGCCATATGTTCGTTCATGGCGTTTACTACAAGAATAATCGGCAAATGCTCTTCTGTCTTTGTGAAACGTGGAATCGATGCCAACTTGTTTTCGTAGAAACGTGCCATAAGTAGACTTAGGTCTTGTTCCGTGGGGGGCTTTAGTAGGTAGTCAAATGCTTGGCGTCGTATAGCGTCAAGCATGTATTTGTCATGACCTGTATAAAAAACTATCTTTGTTTCCGGCTTGATGTCGTTGCGTATCAGGGTACAAAAGTCCAGGCCCGACATTGTTGGCAGTTCTATATCTAGGAAAATAATATCAGGTTCTGACTTTATTATCGAATCTGCAGCAGTTTCTGCATCTCCTGCAGAGCCAACTACTGTAACCGAGTAGTTGTTCTCCAGCATCTGTTTCAATACTTTTACTGCCTCAATGTTATCATCTACGATGAAAGCTTTTATTAATTGTTGCTTGTTCATATTGGTTTATGGATTATTCATCCTTGTTTGTTATTTGATAGTTATAATTGTCAGGCAATAGAATCCACGAGCGACAACCGCTCTCATCATCTTGTTGCCAGTTGTTTATTCCGAAAGATATTTTATTATCATTGTTGTCATTAAGCAGTTGTATGGTTTGTCGCATCACACGTCCACCTAATTGAGTTCCTGTCTTTCTGGATATTTGCAGACCTGTTCCGTTGTCAATAACTTCTACAAGTGTTCCATTGTCTTTGCGTGTTGCTCTTATCAATAGTTTACGCAGATGTCCTTCTCGTGGTTTCATTGGTCGTAGACCATGTTTCAGAGCATTTTCTGCAAATATTTGGATAGCCATTGATGGCAGGTTTACTGCTTGGGTGTTTACATCTTTTGCTATTTCTTTTGTGTATACAAAGTCCGGTCCCATTTGTCTGCCTTCTATGTCAAGATAGTAGTCTACAAATGCCAACTCCTCGTCAAGTGTTGTTTGTAGAATATCTGATTGTTCCAAGCCGCGTCTTAATAGTTGTGTCAGCGAATTCAGGTCTATGTCGCGTCCTTCCATCTGTGCCAATACCTCATGGTTCAGAGCATTATATATGAAATGTGGGCTTATTCTGTTGCGAATGTTTTCCATACGCATCATTATTATTTTTTGGTGAGTTTTGAGATTGTTAAATCGTTGGCGACGGCGATATATATGGAACTGTCCAATAATCAAAATCACAACCAGAAGCATTACAGCAAGTAGGGCCCATGCAATAATCTTGTCTGATTGAGCCTTTTCTATAGCGCGCTGCTGTTCTGCCACTTGTTTATCGTGCTGATACTCCAGTAGTTTGGTGCTGAATTGCATGCTGGTATTTGCTGCCTGCATTGAGTCGACCATAAGGTTCAGTTGTTGGTCGGCCTCGTAAGCCTCTTTGTATCTCCCCACTTCGCTCATTATCTGCTTTGTTGCCTTTAAGCGCTGCACTTTTGCAGCTGGTATATGTGGGTCTGGCACTGTGCTATTTACCAACATGCTGAGTGCTTTTGCTGTTTGACCTTCATGCATCTCAAGTTTGATGGCCGAAGTCTCTATATAATATATAAGAGGTGTAAAGTTTACTTTGTGGAAGAATGAATCTGCTTTGTGAAGAAGAGCTCTTGCAGAGTCTCCCTTTCCCAAACATACGTATACCTCACCTAGGTTTGTCAGCGATGTGTAATAATCCCAATCTTTTGTTTCGTCATCTTTCACAAGCTTAGCAGCCTGATTATAGCAATTGCCTGCTTTTTCGTATTTTTGTTGGAAATAATAGTCATTACCTCTGTCGTTATAGTATATAAATTGGTCTGCCTTTATCATATTGGGCAGTTGCTGTTGTGCGCGATTCCACCAATGTTCACTTCTTTCGTAATCGCCCATATAGGTATAAACTGTGCTGATTCCAAGTATGAGTGGAATTTTATCCTCTTCACCTTTCCCAATGGAATCTGCAAGTTCAAGTGCTTTAATATAACCTTCTACACTCTTGTCGTATCTTCCTACTTGTCGATAGAAAAAAGCCTGGTTGGTCATCGCCGTCAATCTGAATTCGTTTTCCTCTTTCAGTGTTTCCAGTATCTTGATGGCTTTTTCGTTGTATATGATAGCTGAGTCAGGTCTTCCCAAGATTGCGCTCATGAATACAGCTTTGGTTTTATTCCACTCTGCCAATATCAATCTGCGGGTCGGATTTTGTTTGCCTTGATGTTGCAATAAATAATGATGTATTCGGTTGCTCACAGAGGTCATTGAATCAGCATTCATTTCTGCATACCAAACTCTGTTTTGAACTGAAAGCCATCTGTAATATAGGTCACTATCCTTTGTTTCGTTCATATGTTGGGCAATCATGTGTTTGGCAGCCTCTGTATTTCCGCTCTTGATGGAGTCTTCAATGCGTTTTATTTCAGAGTTCAAATTTTGTGGGGTAGGAGCCTTGCATGCTTCTATCCCAGTCACCAATACAATTAGTGATATTAGCCAAATATATACTCTATTATTCTTCATAAAGAATGTTTGTTGCTGCAAAGTTACGAAAAATAATCAAAAAGCCCTTCTTTTTTTTGATAAAACATTTTGTGTGTTTTTGACATCTAAAATTATTATCCCCGTTGAGTAGATTATTTGTCGCTTTGTCTACGTTAATCTCTTTTCGACGTAATAATGTCTTTTTGCGTGTTTTGATGGAATGCATAAAATTCATATATTTGCGACATCATTTAATTAAAAACTTAATGATTATGAAAAAGGTATTATTATTAACTGTGATGTCAATTATATTTGGCACCGGTTTATCGTTTGGTCAGACCGAAAATGCATTCGAAGGTGAGGTTACTGCTGATCTTACTACTGTTCAAAAGATGAAGACACAAGTCAAGACAAAGAACTTACTTGCTAAGATGATTTTGAAGAATGTGATGAAGAAGGTTGAGAATAGTGGATTCTATACCGGCTCATACACTACTACCACCATTTCAAAGGGAAACAAGTCTATTCTCTATACGCCATATAACAACAGCTACACGATTATAGAAAAAAATGGCGATCAGTTGAAAACTACCACTTATTTCCCGTATATTAAGAAGGGTTACTATACTAATAACAACCTCACTGAAGGTAAAAAGCAATTGGAAGAAATGCGTAAGGGCACTGTTGAGAAGACTGGCGAGACGATGGAAATATTGGGATATAAGTGCGAAGTCTATAAGGTGAAGTATGAGTTAAAAACCGATTCAGCAGGCACTAAATCAACTACTAATTTGCATAACGAGTTTGCTGTTTGCACCGATCCTTCGCTTCCAGGTGTCGATGAAGAAGTACTGCCAGGTGTGAAGGGCGTTCCTTTGAAGTTTATCAATAATACGGTATCACAAACAACAAACGATATGCTTAATATGGACTTCCTGATGTATATTGCAAGCGTCACAAAGGCTGTTAAACCAAGAAAGGTCGACGACTCAGAATTTGCTGTTCCTGAGGATATCAAGCTTATTGATGCTGACAAGGATGCCAAAGGAATGTTGAAGATTACCGAAGAGAACATGAAGTACTTGAAGAAGAATAAGCTTTGGAACGAGAAGAATCCTGACGAGATTAAGATTTATGACAATCTCAATGAGGATTGGGAGTATTAAGTAATTTAAATAATGAGGTCTTTATTTCTATTAATAGCGATAATAGTTTCTCCTGTCTGCTTTTCGCAGACGGGAGACTCATTATTCTTATACCGTAGGGGATCAATTTATTCCATTTTGATTAGTCATCGTGACTTGATGTTCGAACAGGATATCGAGAATGCATTCAATAAGATGCCTGTACCTGATAAATATAATGACCATGGTCTGGGTAAAAAAGTATTTTATACTTCAGAGAAGAATTTGAAGATGAAAAACCTGGATCAGCATACAGGATTTGTGGTAAACAGTTCATCTGATAAGAATGAGATGAACGAATACGATTTTTTTCTTCAGAGACAGGGCATTGCCAGCCGACTGGTCGCGAAGTGGTTCCATCGCAGGAGGTCTGGTGGGGTTTGCGATATGGAACTGGTTAAGGAAAGAGGTTATAACAATGCTTCGGAGGCAGACAAAAGATTGGCTGCCTTGTCAATCCGAAAGGATGATATTTTGAAAGATGCGGGCGAGGAACTAATTGGTAGTACGTTTGTCTTGATAAATGATATCAGGTATATTGATAGGAGTAGCGGTTCTTCTATTCTTGGAGGATTAGTTAGTTCTACTATCAACATTAGTAATGCTATGAAAGGTAAAGATACCTTTGGACAAGACAATCTAGGCACGGTAATTAAGAGCTATAAAGGTTTTAATGTTAAGATAAAAACCTATTTGTATCAATTGGTGTGGGATGAACCAACCGCTGCCTTTTTTTATAACGATATATATACTGAGCAACCTGATAATGCTAAGAATGAGAATTTTGAGAATAATAGAGGAAAATTCTCACTCGTTTTTCTAGGTATGCAGGAGAGTAGTGGCAAGGATATCTCATTTATGGGTATTAATGAGAGCGAACCTCAGGTAATGGTGCTTAAGGCATGCCAGAGAGCAATGGATGAGAATGTGGCTAATCTGCAAAAGAATTTTGAAGTATTTAAGATCAAGGCACCGCTTATCAGCGTTGATCCTATAAGGTGTGAAATCGGTTTGAAAGAAGGTATAACCGATAAAAGCCGCTTTGAAGTGCTTGAAGCGGTTATTGACGAAAATGGACATGTTGACTATAAGCGCAAGGGCGTTATTCGTCCTGTAAAGAATATGATTTGGGATAATCGTTTTATGGCCGTTGAGGAACATGCTGATAATGCCTCTTTAGGATTTACAACTTTCGAAAAAGTGAGTGGTGGAGACTTTTATCAGGGAATGTTGGTAAGAGAATTAAAATGATTTCTAAAAAACGCAAAGACTATTAAGAAAAATAATGTAATTATTTGTATAATTGGATGGAATTATGTATTTTTGCAATCCAGAAGTCTATGTCCTTAACCTTGAAATGTATATCTGAAGGCCTGGGATGTATATTCGGATGCTTGGGATGTATATTCCGCGCCTTGGGATGTAATTCTTTTAAGAGACAAATTAAAAATACAATGATATGGCAAATTATATACTACAAGAGATGCCTATAAGGCAAGAAGATGGGAAAAAGAGAGTTTATCCACGCATTCAGGTTTATTCGCGATTTGATTATGAACAGGTGCTTGAGCGAATGTCGGGCTATCCAGGTTCGCCAGGCAAGGGAGCGCTAATGTCGGCCTTCGATATGCTCAGACAGATGCTCGTTGCAAGTCTGCCTGAGGGACATACTATCAAGATTGATGGACTGGGAACTTTTTCTCTTTCTCTAGAGTTTGACGACCAAAAACCTAATGAGAAGATGAGTGACGAAGATAATATGGCATATCGTCACGTCAGAATTAAAGATGTTAACTTCAAGGTGGAGCCAGACCTTCTTCTCGCTTTGAATAAGAATGCAGAGTTTACCCGTTCGGAGATTGGTGTGCGCAGTCCGAGTAAGCCAAGCTGTGATCGTGAAAAACGTATTGAGAAGGCTCTTGACCATATAGGCAAGCATGGATTCTTATCACTTGCCGACTATGTTAACATAACAGGGTTAAGTCGTACTGCTGCAAGTAGAGAGCTTCGGTCGTTTGAAGAGTTGGCCGATGTCCCTATTAAGGGTAGTGGCGTACCGCCGCACAAAGTCTGGGTAAAGGAATGATTCTTATTTTGATCCAGATCGCCCTTTAAAATTTTGTCCTGTTGTTTAAATTCTTTGGCGCTTTGTCTGCGTCAAAGACGCTTTAATCCAAATTTTTCTGTTTGGATTGCCTAAAATTTTATCCCAAATATTTGGAGGGTTAAAAAATATTTCTTATATTTGCCCCAAACAATTAAGATTATTTATTAACCTATAAAACAATAAAACGTATGAAGAAACTGTTACTCTTAGCATTGATTGCTGTTTCGCAATCAGTTTGGGCCGATGGTATCAGTGTGCTCGGGTTCAGATTGCTCGAAACCGATCTGACCGCAAATACCCGTGGCACAGAGAAACGTGACCAGAACGGCGACAAGGCAGCACTCATCAAGATTGTTACCCCAGAGAGAGGATTCCTGTTTAATGGAGGTTCGCTGGGTATCGTTGGAACCGAGGAGAAAGCTGCCGAGATATGGCTTTATGTTCCACCACGCGCTCAGAAGCTTACCATCACTCACCAGGTGTTTGGTATTCTGCGCGACTACTACTATCCAGTTTCGATACAAGGCGGACGTACCTACGAGATGCTGCTCGACATCGGTACGGGTCGCTACGTAAATATCACCACATCGCAGGCCAAGAGTGATGTTACTGTTGATGGCGAGTATCTGGGTAAGTCGCCTATATATAATAGGTATATGACTTATGGTCGCCATGCCGTGTTTGTTCAGAATGGTATGTACGAGGCCCACGACACCATCATTATCGCTACCAACGACGAGAAGACCACAAAGATGGCTCATATTGAGATGAAGAATATGAGCGCTCACTACGGCGATGTTGTGGTAAACGTAGAGAACGAGGCCGATATCTGGTATAATGGACATCAGGTGGCAACAGGTAGTTGGAGCACTCAGTTGCGCGAAGGCTCTTACACCATTGAAACGCGCAAGGCCGATTGCGACCCGATTAAGACCACTTTTGTAGTAGAACCAAGAAAAAAGAATCAGATTCAGGCTGCTCCACCAGCTCAGCACACAGGTAGACTGAACATCTACACCCGCCCACGTAATGCCAAGGCTATACTCAACGGTACCGATGAGATTAATCTTGCCGATGTTCCTACGCTTCCTGTAGGTACCTATCAGTTGGCAATCAGCCGTAAGGGCTATATCAGTACCAATCGCGAGTACACCATTAAGCACAATCTTACCACAAGCGATACGGTTACCCTCGAGAAGGTTAAGTACATCAAGCCCACGGCATTCTATTTTGGCGCAGGTTTCACCATGCGATCCATGGGTGGTGCAACAGCTCTGGCTGGTTTTGTATATAAGAATATTGATCTTCAGGCCAGCTATACCTTTGGCTTCGGAAAGTCTGACGAGGTTATGTGGTATAGCACCGATGGTAACGATACCTATCTTAGCGGTATTACCTATAAGCGATCAACCTTTGCCGTCAAGCTAGGTTATCAGATTGAACTTACCGAGCGACTTGGTATTACACCACAGGTAGGTTATCAGATTGAACAACTGGCTGGTACTGTTACTAATGGCACCATACTCTATGGCGATAAAGCATCGGCCAATTGTATATCTGTAGGTGCAAAGTTTATGTACGCACCAGTTCAGCGCTTCTATCTGTTTGCTGCGCCCGAACTCTCTCTTGGAATGAGCAAAGACAACAACTTCCAGAAAATCTCTGATGCCAGCAACATCACTGCAGGAGGTTTTATGATAACTCTCGGCGCTATTTTGAACTTCTGATTTTCTTACCACTAAATATATAGAAGATATGAAAACAAAGAAATATATTACGTTATTAGCTGCTCTCTCGCTATTATCAGGTTTTACGGGCTGTAAGAGCGAGGACGAGACTCAGGCCAAACCGGCTAAGGAAATGCTGAGAGTGCTTGATGGCGTTATTAATATACAGTCGGATGTAGAGGCTACCAATGTAAATGTAACTGCCGACTGCCACTGGAAGTTAGACAGTCTGGTAACTGGCGACTTCGGCAAGAATCTGAATGTTCAGCCTCGCGAGGGTATAGGTGATGGTATACTTCAAGTAACAACCGACCAAAACACTACAAATGCCGATCGTACAGCATCGTTTATTCTGGTTTCGGATGGAGGTTTGAGACAGAAGATAACAATAACCCAGAATGGTAGGGGCGATGGTATTAACCTCTCGAAAGGTTCGTTTACATTCGATACTAACCCCACCGAAGCCCAGACTCTTAAGATAACCAGCAACACATCGTGGAAAATAGACCTGCCAAGTGGTGTTAACTGGCTTAGCGTATGGCCCTCAAGTGGAGACAAAGGTGAAACTACGGTTCAGATCACTGCAACTCCATCATCTACCGATGCTGTTCGTTCAACAAGTCTGAATATTTCGTATGGCCAAGGCTTCAGCAAAATCGAAGAAGTTACCGTATCGCAAACAGGTATTACTAATGTAACCCTTCAGGCTTCAGAAAGTGCAAGTGATTTTGAGTCATCAGGTGGCGAAAATGTGATTCATATCGAGAGTAATGCCCAGTGGTATGCCTTCATTCCGTCGTCGGTTTCGTGGTTGAAATTCAATTCCCGTCTCGACTCTTTGACTTCCGAAGGCAGTGCCTCGCGAATTGGCAGCGGCGATATCCATCTTGTGTGCGAGGAGAACAATACTACTCGCGAACGTACCACTGCTGTTGTGATTGTGGCTGGTACCAAGAGCCCCAAACAGGTAGTTGTAACGGTAGAGCAGGTTAGAAACGGTTCGGCATTACCATTGAAGACATCGGTAAGCCTTAGCGAGCTGAGTGTAGCGCGCGAGTCGGCAAACTTCCTTCTGAACATTGTTTCCGAAGAAGTTGTAGGCGATTATGGACTGATATATAGTACTACAGACAGTATTCCTACTGCCAATAATGGCACTAGAGTAGTAATTGGTAAGGGGGGAACATCATCGGGCTTGGCTTACGAGCTTACCGGTCTGAATGCCAAAACCACCTACTATGTACGTGCTTTTGTTCAGAAAAACAGTTCGCAAGATGTGCTCTATAGCGACGTGGTTAAAATAACCACTATGGCCAATGCAATTACAATCGGCGAGGTAAAATCGATGTATGTAGGAAACAATTATGCCGACATGCGATACAGCTTCGTAGCCGATGAAGAGATAATAGATTGCGGATTTATCTATAGCACTACCAACCAGGAACCATCGCGCGAAGACGGCACTATGGTTACAGTAGGTCATGGTGGGTTGATTGGTAATGTAATGACAACAATAGCCAATCTCGAAGAGCGCACCACCTACTACATACGAGGTTACGTGCTTACAAGGTTGGGCATAGCCTACAGTCCCAATGTGGTTACTATCACCACCTCTGCCTCAGCTTCAGAGCCAGGCGAGAGTGATAACCCCGATCCACAATTATCACGCAGAAAATAACTAAATAAACAATAAAACAGAGTATTAACTTAAAACATTATAGAATTATGAAAAAGATTATTATTACTTCAATACTTAGCTCACTTATTTGTGTAGCTTCATTTGGTCAGTCATTGTATCGTACAATCCTCTCTCATAATGGTCAGTTGACTCAGTATAATATTAACCATTGGACTGATGCCATTACCGATGCAGTTGAGGGGGATACTGTCTACTTTACACCAGGATATTTCCCAGGTAGTGTTACTATTACAAAAGCGATTACTCTGATAGGTGCTGGCGTTGCCCAAACGGACAGTTGGTGGTATGATTCAGAAGGAGTGTCAGCTCTTCACTCCGCATTATTAGGTAGTGGAATCTCAGGTCAAAGTACAACTATAGGCCAGAGCGTTATTATTGATATTGATGAAACTCCAACACTCACAACTAATTTATTAGAAGGTTTTAAGATTAATAATGAAATATCAATAAAAAAAAGTGTTAATAATCTCTCTATAAAACGTTGTCATATGAGCTGGCTTAGTGGGGATGCTACATGTTCAAATTTGAATTTGGGAAGTTGTAGAATAGGTACCCTTTACTGTGGTTTTATGGAGAATCCCTATATTTATAATTGTTATTTCAATGATCTACAGGTTCAAGGTAATACTTTAACTTTTAATAATATTTCATTTGTCGATATCTATAATGCTCCTGGTTGTACTTTTATTAACTGTATAGATGGTGATGGATATTATAATGAAGTAACAGGTGGCATATATATTAACTGTTTATATGAATCAGATCTTACTGGAAATGGTACAACATACGAAAGTTGTTGGCAGTACGAAGATGGTTGGAATTTATCAAAAGATCAGCTTACAACAGCTGGTTATATTGGCAACGATGGTAAAGTTATTGGTCCTCTTGGCGGTAGTGCTCCATTTACATTGATTCCAAGCCAGCCTTATGTGTCATCTCAATCAGTGACTTACGATGCAGTTGAGAATAAGCTGAATGTAAATATAACCGTTAAGAAAGGAAAGTAAATGAGACGACGACATATATTAACAGTATGTCTTGTCCTATTGTTGTTCTTTCCTTTTGTAGCTTTGGCGCAGTCGGATATTACCTATCAGTACTGGATAGACGACAATAAGGACAATGCTACTTCTGGAACTGTCACAGACAGCGGAAGTGGCGGAGGCATTAGTTTGAACCTTGACGTGGGTTCGTTGAGTCCTGGTGTGCATTTCTATACCATCAGGTTTTATGAACAACAGCCTGGTTCTACAGGGGTAGAATGGAGTGCTCCTCAGCGATACATCTTCAGTATCCCTGTTATTCCTGATGATGTTGCTCCAAGCTATATCGCAAGCTATGAGTATTGGATAGATGATGATTATGCCAATCGTATAGTAGTAGATGCTCCTGCAGAAGAATTTGAGGAGCATAATATAAACGCTGCATTAGATATCAGCACTCTATCTCCTGGTGTACATTATTATAATGTACGCGTATTAGGTTCTGATGAAAAATGGAGTACAACCCAGCGCTACATTTTCAGTATTCCCGCAACAGCTAGTGGTAGTACACCAAAGAATTTAAAGAATATTGAGTACTGGATTGACGATGATTATGCAAACAAGGTGAGAAAGCCTATCGCTGATGATGAGTACACCACAGATGGGGCATTTGCTTCAATCGATATGACAGGCTATGCTCTTGGCGTACATTATTATAATATGCGAATTCAGGATGCGGACGGAATATGGGGCGCACCGCAGCGCTACATTTTCAGTATTCCCGCAACAGCTAGTGGTAGTACACCAAAGGATTTAAAGAATATTGAGTACTGGATTGACGATGATTATGCAAACAGTGTGAGAAAGCCTATCGCTGATGATGAGTACACCACTGATGGAGCATTTGCATCAATCGATATGACCGACTATGCTCCTGGCGTACATTATTATAATATGCGTGTTCAGGACGAGGATGGCATTTGGTCTGCTCCGCAGCGCTATATTTTCAGTATCCCGGCTCCTCAGCAGGCTACTGTTGATAAGCAGATTTCCGGCTATTTGTATGCATTCAACAACGATGCACTTAAGAGTGTAACATTTGCAAGTCCTGTTGATGAGTTCGATCAGCCTATATCGTTAAATGTGCCATCTCCAGGTGCACTAATGGTGGTTGATGATAGCTGTAAGTTTGAGTTTGATGCGACTAGCAGTTCTGTAAAGATGCGTCGCTATACTCCGATGCAGTTTGCCCTTTATTTTAAGGATCAAAACAACACGCTTAGTGCTCCTTTGGTAGAAGAGTTCGTGGTAACTGATTCGTTGACACAAGATGTTACTGCCATCTCATCTCCAGGTACATATCCTATAGCTACTCATGCCGAAGGCGGATTCAGTGCTATGAGTTTCAGCGTGTCAGCTTCGACTGCATTGGCATTGAGAACCAGTGGCGATTGTGGATTGCGATTGTATAGTGCTGATGGCACTATGCTTAATGCCTACGAATCGTCGGCACTCCAAACAGGCGTTACCAGAACGTTCGCTGCTGGTACATATTATGCTATTGTATTTGGAAATTCAGAAGCTATTAAACTGGCACTCTATCCTGGCGATGAAGTAGGATTGAATGCACTAAGGCCTTCGATAGCTTATGATGAGACTACACAGTTTGCTACAATCAGTGGAACTATTGATGGGGCAAGCTATTATTATACAATTAATGGCGACAATCCTACAATAGAGAGTACTCCTTATACTGAACCGTTCTTTGTTTCACAAAATGTGACCATCAAGGCTATTGCAGCTTGGGGTGATATGGTTGTTAGCAATCCTCCTCGTTCGTACACAGTATCAACTATTAAGGGGGATGCAAGTGGCGATGGCGTTATTGATATTCAGGATGTTGTGGCAATTGTTCACTTTATTTTGGGTTCTCCTGATAGCGGCTTTGCTGAGAATCTGGCTGATATGAATGGTGATGGCGAAGTAGATATCTTCGACGCAATGTTGCTTGTTAACTATGTGCTGACACATCCAACTTCTGGTTCTGGAGCCAGAGCAATGGAGCGAGTTGGAGCTGATGAACCTGCTGAGGCAATTGAATTGTCAGCAGAGCAAGATCACATCTATATTGGCGTTGATCAAGCAGAACGTTTCACCGCATTCCAGTTCGATATCATCTTGCCTGATGGCGTATCACCATCCGATGTTAAACTGACATCAATATCATCTGCTCATAGACTGATGTTTGCTCGTTGTTATGGCAATATCTACAGAGTAGTTGGATTCTCAATGAGTAATAGTACGTTCCCATCTGTTGATGACAAGTTTGTAGACATTCAGTTAACTGATGTTGCAAATGGTGAAATATCAGTGATTAATGTTCTCTTTGTAAGACCTGATCTGCAAAAGACCATCTTTGCTGGCGGAGCCCTTGGCACAACAGCTATTGAGAACATTGAGATAGACTCTGAGGCTACAGATATATACAACCTGAAGGGCCAGAAGCTTGACAATAACCGCAAGCAGCTCGACAAGGGCGTATACATTATTAACCACAAGAAAGTGATTATCAAATGATAAATACTATGCAGAAAAAACTCATGATGATTGTCATCCTATTACTAGCATTAAGTAATAGGATGGCAGCTGATGACCAGTTATCTATCAGTAACTTCAGCATATTTACAGAGCACACTAAGGATGTTAGCATTACGTTGACTAACGAGAATGACTATGCTGGATTCCAGTTCGACTTGGATTTGCCAGATGGTGTAACTGTTAGCTCGTATAGTGCGAATAGTGCACGTATACCAACGGCTACGGAATTAAGTATGCTGCAGCAATCAGATGGCACTTATCGTTTCGTGTTCTTAAGTCAATCAGCAACACCATTGTCTGGTAGCAGTGGCGATGCAATTATTAACCTAACATTGCAAGCGGCTGCGACTGCAACTGTTGGTTCAACAACTGGTTACTTCAAGAATATCAAACTGGCAAAAGCCGATGGTACAGGCCCTACCTATGCTTCGCAGTCGTTTACCTTTACTGTACTAGGCGATGAACCTTATGCAGTTTTAAGCAATGATAATAAGACGTTAACCTTCTATTATGATAATAACAGAGATAATTATACATGGATGAAGGTTGGTGAGACATCAGATTTATCGGATAAGGATTGGCTTGGTTCTGCTTATGCTACATCTATTACATCTGTTGTGTTTGATGATTCATTCGCTGGTTACACTGCGTTGTCAGGTACAGCTTTCTGGTTCTTTGGGCTATCAAATCTATCAAGCATTACAGGCCTCAATAATTTGAAAACAGGAAACGTTACAAACATGAACAGCATGTTTAGGGGCTGTCAGTCGCTGACAACACTCGACCTTTCTGGCTTTAATACAGCAAAGGTTACAGACATGGGTTCAATGTTTTCTGGATGTTCAGGTCTGTCTACCTTAACATTGGGTGGCTCATTCGATACTGGTTCGGTTGTATACATGAACGAGATGTTTCAGAATTGTAGCAGCCTAACAGTGCTAGATCTCGGTAGTTTTAATATTGCTAAAGTAGAGAATATGAATTCGATGTTCTCCAATGCAAGCAATCTGAAGACGATTTATGTTGGCACAGGATGGGCGACAACTTTGGAAACTGCTGGGGCCGAAATGTTCAGCGGATGTACCAATTTGGTAGGAGGAAGTAGCACAACTTATGATGCAACCAACGTAGGTTTTGACTATGCTCGCATCGACGGTGGTCCATCTAGTGAAACTCCAGGTTACTTTACCGATGTCGCCAATAATGGTAAGGAAGTTTATATGGTTCTGACTGATAGTAATAGTAAACTTACATTCTATTACGATGCAAACAAAGCTACACGATCGGGTAATGTCGTAGGCCTTACTGGTTCTGCAGGTTATGGTTGGTCGATCTATAAAGATTATATCACTTCTGTAGAGTTTGATCCGTCATTTGCTGATTATCATGGTCTGACAAGCACTAAAGAATGGTTCTTTTCATGCAACAACTTGGCAAGTATAACTGGTATTAGTTATCTTAAAACCGAGAATGTTACTGACATGACTTCTATGTTCCAATACTGTTATGCGTTAACATCACTCGATTTGGGTAGCCTTAATACATCGAATGTGACAAAAATGGCTCACATGTTCTATGACTGTAAGAATCTGGAAACCGTTGTTTTGGGATTCAATACATCCAAAGTTACTACAATGGAGGGGCTGTTCTATAATTGCAACAAACTGGCAAGTTTGGATCTAAGCAGTTTTAACACTGAAAATGTAGAGAACATGCAAGAGATGTTCTGGACTTGTTCTAGTCTGACCGACATCGATGTTACAGGATTTGAAACAGGTTTAGTGACTTCTATGGCTCAGATGTTCTTCGGGTGTTCTGGACTTACCACACTTGACCTCAGTAGCTTCAATACAGGAAATGCAACTCGGATGACAGGTATGTTCCAAGATTGCTCAAACCTGGTGACCATATATGTTGGAGATAATTGGTCGTATGAACAGGCTGCAACAGGTGGAAACCTTATGTTTGATGGTTGTACTAGTATTGTTGGTGGAAGTGGAACAGAATATAGTAGTGCCAATTATGACTGGAGGTATGCTCATGTTGATGGTGGAACAGTCAATCCAGGATATCTTACTGATGTGAAATATAAAGGTAAGACAGATGAGGCTTATGCAGTATTAAGCAGTGATTCTAAGACACTGACTTTCTATTATGATAAAGATAAGGAATTTCGTACTGGTGTTGTAGATATCGACACAGGTAGTGGATTAGGATGGGAGAGTTATAGCTCAACTATAACATCGGTTGTTTTCGACGATTCTTTTGCAAACTATACATCGTTGACTAGTACGGCATCTTGGTTTATGGGATGTACCAATCTTACATCCATTACTGGAATTGCTAATCTGAAAACAGACAATGTTACAAACATGTATGCCATGTTCTATAATTGTTCAAGTCTGGCTTCTTTAGATGTAAGCGGTTTCGTGACGGACAATGTAACCAATATGGAGAAAATGTTCTCTGCATGTGACTTTACAACTCTAGATATTAGTAATTTCAAGACAGATAAGGTTACTAATATGAAAGAGATGTTCCGTGAATGTAGAAGCTTGGCAACTTTGACTCTTGATAAGAATAACTTCAAGACGGACAACGTAACAAATATGTGGCTGATGTTCAAGGATTGTGAAAGTCTTACTAGTCTTGATGTAAGTGGATTCAATACAGCCAATGTTACTGACATGACATTAATGTTCCATGGATGTAAAGAACTTACAACTCTAGACGTTAGTGGTTTCAATACTGCTAAGGTTACCACAATGGAGGGAATGTTTAATGGTTGTGAGGGATTGACTACACTGGATTTAAGTAGTTTTAATACCACACTCGTAACTAACATGATGTCTATGTTTTATGGGTGTACTTCTTTGACAACCATTAGCGTCAGCGATAAGTGGTCTAACGAAGGTGTGGCTGAGGGGACTTCTACCAGTACCAATATGTTCTATAACTGTACTTCACTTGTAGGCGAAAATGGTACAACATACGATGCTACTCGCACAAACCATCTTTATGCTCATATAGATATTGCTGGCGATCCTGGTTACTTTACAAACGTTATACCTACTGAACCATATGCAGCTCTAAGCGATGAGAATACCAAGCTGACATTCTATTACGATAAGATGAAAGCTGATAGAAATGGTATGAGTGTAGGACCATTCAATGCATATTTCGATATTCCTTGGAGCGATGTGAGACTTTCAATAACTACCGTAAAATTTGATAATTCTTTTGCTAACTATACAGGATTGACTAGCACAAAATGGATGCTAGGAGATTTGGCATACCTTGAAAGTATTGAAGGAATTGAGAATCTTAAGACTGACAATGTAACAGATATGTCAAACATGTTTAATGGTTGTGGTATCACATCTCTTGATTTGAGTAGCTTGAACACAACCAATGTGACTAATATGTCTTCAATGTTTGAAATGTGTCTTAATTTGAAAACTCTTGATGTGAGCAATTTCAATACGGCAAACGTTACAGACATGTCTCATATGTTCTATCGTTGTGAGAAATTGGAGAATCTGAACATAACCAATTTTGTTACTTCAAGTGTGACAGACATGAGCGACATGTTCCATGATTGTAAAACTCTGACTTCTCTTGATTTGAGTAGCTTCAACACAGAAAAGGTAACCCAAATGGGAGAATTCTTCTGGGGTGATGCTAACTTGCAAACTATTATTGTAGGTAAAGGTTGGAGTACAGCTGCCATTACAGGCACTCATGAAGAATCTACGTTTAAAGCATGTAATGCTCTTGTTGGAGAAAATGGTACGACCTATGATGAATCTCATATTGGTATAGATTATGCCCATATTGATGGCGGTGCTGAAAATCCTGGATACTTCACTGATGTGAGACCGTTGGAACCTTATGCTGTACTGAGCAGTGATAATAAGACACTTACATTCTACTACGATAAGAAAAAGGAAGATAAAGGTGGTATGAGTGTTGGTCCATTTGCTTCTAGTAATGAACGAGGATGGTATAGTGCACGAAATACGATAGAAACTGTTGTGTTCGATGAGACGTTCGCAAATTGTACAAGTATAACAAGCACCGCTCATTGGTTTGACACTCTTACTGGGTTGTCTTCTATCTCTGGTATTGAACGTCTGAACACATCTGGTGTTACAGATATGAATAGTATGTTCAACTACTGTTTTAATTTAGAAGAGGTGGATCTCAGTACGTTTAATACTGCCAACGTAACTGATATGAACAACATGTTTGCTGGATGTTCAGGCCTGACGACTCTAAATTTCGGTAGTGGATTCAATACAGAGAAAGTAACTACTATGGAGCGTATGTTCATCGGTTGTGCAAAGCTGGAAAGCCTGGATCTGAGCGATTTTGATACTGGCAATGTAACAGACATGAGCGAAATGTTCTCTGATTGTACTGCTCTTACAAGTCTAAACGTTAGCAGCTTCAATACTGCGAAGGTTACTGATATGGAGCGAATGTTCCGTATGTTGCAACATGTGGAAACCCTTGATTTGAGTAGCTTCAATACTGCTGCGGTTACTAATATGAACAGCATGTTCTATGATTGTAATGCTCTTAAAACAATATTAGTTTCCGTAGATGGTTGGTCGATTACTGCACTTACAGACGATGAAAATATGTTTGCAAGTTGTCTCGTACTTGTTGGTGATCAAGGAACCAGTTATAATGAGGAAAATCCCAAAGATAAGACTTATGCCCACATTGATGGTGGTACTGCAAATCCTGGTTACTTCACTGATGTGAGATCAAAGGAGCCTTATGCAGTACTGAATGAAGATAGAACGAAACTCACGTTCTACTATGACAAGAAGAAGGAAGATAGGAATGGACTTAGTGTGGGCCCATTTGCAACGGCTTCTGATGTGTCGTGGAATGCATCTTCTGTTTCTACCATTACCTTCGATGAGTCTTTTGGCAATTATACGGGTCTTACTAGTACAAGATTCTGGTTTATGAATTTTGTAAGTCTTACAAGTATTGTTGGAATAAAGAACCTCAAAACGGATAATGTAACTGATATGCAGCAAATGTTCCAAAATTGCTCTAGTTTGACAGAAATCGACTTGAGTCATTTCAGTACTGCGAATGTTACAAATATGGCTAGTATGTTTGAAACTTGTCGCAGCTTAACTACGATTGATTTGAGTAGTTTTAATGCTGCAAAGGTTACAGATATGACTAATATGTTTATGTCGTGTTCTGCATTAACTAGTATCAATCTTACTAGCTTCAATACCACTCAAGTAACAAATATGCGTTATATGTTTGGTGAATGTCCACTTTTGACTTCTCTTGATTTGAGTAGTTTCAATACTGAGAAAGTTGAGAATATGGGCAGGTTGTTCTGGGGAGATTCTAAACTTGAAACTATTTATGTTGGAAGCGGATGGAGTCTAGATGCGATCTCAGACGAAGATGATGGTAATATGTTTTATGGGTGTACTTCTCTTGTAGGTGGTATGGGTACCACATATGGTGCATACGATTCTCATATTGGAAATGATTATGCTCATATAGATGGTGGAGCTGCTAATCCAGGTTACTTTACAGATAAGTATGGTGTAATTATTACAGCAAAGGATTACTCTCGTGAGTATGGTGATGCTAATCCTACATTCGAGTTCACTGCAACTGGAGCTACCATTAGTGGCACACCAACCATCACTTGCGATGCTACTGCTACATCGCCTATTGGTACTTATCCTATCACGGTAAGCTATACAAAGGCAGAGGGTGAGTCGGCTTTGAATGTTACTTGCATCAATGGTACACTTACCATCACGAAGGCTCCGTTGAAGGTTACTGCCAAGAGCTACACTATCAAACGTGGCGGCGAGTTGCCAACGTTCGAGGTTGAATACTCTGGCTTTAAGAATAATGAGATTGATACGGTATTCACTAAGAAGCCAGTGATTACCTGCGAGGCTAAGGCCGATACGGTTCCTGGAACATACCAGATTATAGTTTCTGATGCTGAGGCTAAGAACTATGAGATTAAGTATGTATTTGGCTCGTTGACGATTACTGATGATGCGGTAGTAACAGCTAATAGCTATAGTCGTGTGTATGGAGACGATAATCCTACATTTGAGTATTCTGTGGATGGTGCTACGCTCAGCGGTACTCCAAGTATCACTTGTGCTGCTACTGCTACATCGCCTGTTGGCACTTACGATATCGTGATTGCTAAGGGTGATGTGACGAATAGTGAGGTTACGTTTGTGAACGGTACACTGACTATTACTAAGGCTCCGCTCACGATTACTGCCAAGAGCTACACCATCAAGCAAGGTAAGGATTTGCCAACGCTTGAGCTGGAGTACTCGGGCCTTAAGAATAACGAGACTGATACGGTATTTACTACAAAACCAGTAGTATCTACAACAGCCACAAAGTATAGTGAGCCAGGATCGTACGATATCACGGTAAAGGATGCTGAGGCTGCAAATTACGAGATTACCTTCGTTAAAGGTACGTTGACTATTACTAAGAAAACAGAAACCTATGATGGTAGTAGTAATGTTCTAACAGTGGAAGAAGGTGGTAATATCGATGATGCACTTGAGAATATCGGTGGACGAGATGAGGTTGCCAAGTCTATAGCAGCTATCATCTGGAACTCCTCAATAGCTCTGACATCTGATATGCTGAAGGGTTTTGATAATCCGAACATGCTGATATATGTCGCATCGAAGGATCAGGCTCCAGAGGGCAGAGATAACGTAGTTATTGATGGTGTGGCAAGCTATATTAGACTTACAGATTCAGACACTGGAAATAACAATTTCTACGCTCCTAAGGAGTTTACTGCTGATAGTATAGCTTATACTCGTGAGTTTAAGCAGGAAACCAGAAAGAATGTATCTCGTGGATGGGAGGGTATCTGTCTGCCATTTACAGTGCAGACCTTTACTCACGAGAGTCATGGCGAGATAGTTCCATTTGGTAATTCGGCTAGCAAATACCACTTCTGGCTGCATCAGTTTACTGAGGATGGCATTGTTAATGCTGAAACTATCGAGGCTAATAAGCCATACCTGATCAGTATGCCTAACAGCAACGAGTATTACGAGGAGTTTAATCAGGCAGGAGTCATCAAGTTCGCATCAGCTAACGTAAAGGTACCTGTTACTGAGGCATATACGATATTGATTGGCGATACGGCTCAGATAGTTCCGACATTCCAAGAAATTGATGCATCTGAATATATCTATGCACTGAATGTTAGTGATTCAATTCTGACTAATCCTGAGGGAAGTATCTTCGTAAGCAATTATCGTAAGGTTCGTCCGTTTGAGATCTATACATTCCACGAGCCGAGTCATAAAGACAGATATGGTTCTCGCATTATCAGTCTGTCGAGTCTCTATGGTGGTAATGATACTACGGGTATCGACGATGTGATGATTGCTCCAAATTCAGATGTATGGTACGACCTAAGTGGTCGCAGATTACAGAGTAAACCGTCGAAGGGTGGCCTCTACATACATAATGGAAGGAAGATTGTAATTAAATAGTATATTATTAACATTTGCAAATATGAAAAAACTATTAGTTGTATGTGTTGCAATGCTGATGGGTGTTAACTCGGCATCGGCTGAGTGGTGGGAGGATATTGATCGTGGTGTATTTAACCACGTAGGTCTAAATGCAAGCATTGGTACTGAGGGTATTGGTGTTGGCGTGGCTGCTCCAATCACAGATTATCTGGAATTGGGCTTTGGCGTAAACTTCCTGCCTAGTATTAAGGTAAAAGGCGATGTGGACGTAGAATTTGACCTCCCTAGTCCGTATGACAAGCTGTTTCCAACGTCGGATCGTGTTAGGATAACTGGCGACTTTGCTCGTACATGTATGGATGTAAAGCTGAATGTTTATCCATTTGGCGACAGATCGTCGTTCTTCGTTGCTGGAGGTCTCTCGTTTGGTGGTGAGAAAATTGCAAAAATCTCTGGTCATAGCGATTTTGTTGAGAGTACCATCCAGGAATATCCTCAACTGAAAGACTGTTTCACAGCTGAGCTTGACAAGTATGATGTTAGGTTCGACGACAATGGTAGTATCTCTGGTGATATCCGAGTAAATAAGTTACGTCCATATGTTGGCCTTGGATTTGGTCGATTGGTTCCTCAGCATCGCGTTAGCTGCCGTTTCGAAATGGGCTGCCAGTTTATGGGTAAAATGAAGATTTACCAGAGTGACAAGGAAGTAATGATTGACGACTTGAACAATGCAGACGATGATCTGTCGAAGGTAATTAATAGGTTGAAAGTCTATCCCGTACTGAAATTTACGATAACAGGTAGAATCTTCTAAGATACAATAATCCCCGCCAGGTAATCCTAGCGGGGATTTATATTGCTTACTGCTGCTTGTCGAGTTCTGCAAGGTTCTCGGCAATCATCTCGTCGGTAACCGTGTAGTTCTGCAGGTCGCCCTTGATGTACGACTCGTAGCTTGGCATATCAATCAGTCCATGACCAGAGAGGTTGAAGAGGATGACTTTCTCCTCGCCACTCTCCTTACATTTATTAGCCTCGCGGATGGTAGCTGCTATAGCGTGACAGCTCTCTGGAGCAGGGATGATACCCTCTGTGCGAGCGAAGAGCATGCCAGCCTCGAAGGTCTCGAGCTGAGGAATATCAACACCATGCATCAATCCGTCTTTGATGAGCTGAGAGATAATCATACCAGCACCATGATAACGCAGACCACCTGCGTGGATGTTGCTTGGCTTGAAGTTATGACCCAGAGTGTACATTGGCAACAGTGGGGTGTAACCAGCCTCATCGCCAAAGTCGTAACGGAATTGTCCGCGAGTCAACTTTGGACAGCTGTCAGGCTCAGCAGCAATGAACTCAGTGTGGCGCTCGCCACTCAGATTATGGCGCATGAATGGGAAGGCGATACCACCAAAGTTAGAACCACCACCAAAGCATCCGATAACGATATCAGGATACTCGCCAGCCATCTGCATCTGCTTCTCAGCCTCAAGACCGATGATGGTCTGATGCAGACCTACGTGGTTGAGTACTGAACCCAGTGTATACTTACAGTTAGGTGTGGTTGTGGCCAGCTCAACGGCCTCTGATATGGCTGTACCCAGAGAACCAGAGTGGTTAGGATCGCGAGTAAGAATGTCCTTACCAGCGCGGGTTGACATCGAAGGTGAACCCTCTACAACAGCACCGAATGTACGCATGATAGATGAGCGGTATGGTTTCTGCTGCATGGTAATCTTTACCTGATAAACAGCACAATCAAGACCATAGATCTTAGCTGCATAGCTCAGAGCTGCTCCCCACTGACCAGCACCAGTCTCGGTAGTTACGTTCTTGGTGCCTTCCTGCTTGGCATAGTAGCACTGAGGCAGGGCAGAGTTGATTTTATGTGAACCAAGTGGGTTGGTACTCTCGTTCTTGAAATAGATATGGGCTGGGGTGCCGAGTGCCTCTTCTAGGGCATAGGCGCGAACCAGTGGAGTAGAGCGGTAGTACTTGTACTTGTCGAGTACGTCTTCAGGAATGTCAATCCAACGATGCTCTGTATCCAACTCCTGCACACAGCATTCGCGTGGAAAGATGTGTGCCAAGTCGTCTACACCCAGAGGCTGCTTGGTAGCTGGGTGGATTGGAGGCATTGGTTTGTTAGGCATGTCGGCCTGAATGTTGTACCACTGTGTTGGAATCTCGCTCTCTTGGAGGATGAATTTTTTCTGTTTAGACATAATAATATAGTTTTTTAGAATTAGGAATTCTTGCTTAGGCAAGCGGCAAAGCCGAAACCGCTTGCAAAGATAGTAAATTTTTGGCACGGATTACACGGATTACACGGATTTTTTTTAATTTTGCAGCCAATATTTGGAGAATATGTGGATGATTGCAATAATATTGGTTTATTTTGCAGTTCTGTTTACTATAAGCAGGCTGACAGGACGTAAGGCTACGAACGATACTTTTTTTCGTGGTAACCGTCAGTCGCCATGGTATATGGTAGCTTTTGGCATGATTGGTGCCTCGATTTCTGGAGTAACTTTCGTATCGGTGCCAGGAATGGTTACGGGCATAGATATGACCTATATGCAGACGTGTCTGGGCTTTATCCTCGGCTATATCGCTGTGGCATTCATCCTGCTGCCATTGTACTATCGACTTAATCTTATCACCATCTACTCCTATCTTGGAAAGCGGATGGGGCTACGTGCTTACAAGACTGGTGCATCATTCTTTCTGCTATCGAAGATGGCAGGAGCTGTTGCGCGATTCTATGTGGTCTGTATGATTCTGCAGCAGTTTGTGTTCGACCAGATGGGCGTTCCGTTTGTTGTAACCATATCGGTAATGGTAATACTGATTTGGCTCTACACTCGAGGTGGAGGTATTAAAACACTGGTATGGACAGATACGTTCCAAACGCTTTGTTTGTTCTCTGCACTTCTCCTTATTATATATAAGGTAATAGGCGAGCTTGGCATGACGATACCTGAGGCTGTAAGTGCGATAGCTGCTGACGAGCATAGCAGGATATTTGTATTTGATGATTGGGTATCGAAGCAGAACTTCTGGAAACAGTTCCTGAGTGGTGTGTTCATCGTGATTGTGATGACTGGTCTGGATCAGGATATGATGCAGAAAAACATGACATGCAAGTCGCTGCGTGAGGCGCAAAAGGATATGTGTACCTATGGAGTGGCCTTTGTGCCTGCTAATCTGTTGTTTCTGTCACTTGGCGTACTATTGGTGATGCTGGGCGAAAAGGGTGTATCGGATGCTTTGCTACCAGGATATGTTCAGAGGAGTGGCTTGTCTGTGTTGATTCCCTTCTCGATAGGTATTGTTGCTGCTGCCTTTTCGAGTGCCGATTCGGCCTTGACTTCTCTCACTACCAGCTATTGTGTGGATATCAGGGGTAGGGCAGGCGACGAACAACTCAGAAAGAAGGCTCATCTTGCGATAAGTGTGCTGTTTGTGGTGATGGTGTTGCTGTTCAGAATGTTGAACTCAACTAGCGTTATCGATGCCATCTACGTGATGTGTAGCTATACTTACGGACCACTACTTGGGTTGTTTGCCTTTGGCATGCTTACCAAAAGAATGCCTCGCGATAAGTTTGTGCCCTATATCTGCATAGCATCGCCGTTGGTATGCTATGCTATCGATACGCTAACATGGAATTTGGCTGGATACAGATTCGGGTACGAACTGCTGATGATGAACGGAGCGCTTACTTTTCTGGCTCTTCTCTCTGTAAGCTCTCGAGAAACTCCTTTGGCTGAGTGCCAAAATGTTTCTTGAAGCAAGTGGCAAAATATCGTGGATCATGGAACCCAACGCTGTAAGCCAAGTCGCTTACGCGCAGTTTTGGATTCTCCATCGCCAAACGTTTTGCCTCTTTCATCCTGACGTCGCGGATAAAGGCCGAAACGTGCATGCCTGTAATAGAGCGCAACTTATTATATAAGGTAGAGGCGCTGGCTCCCATGTCGGCTGCTAAGGCTTCGCGATCGTAACTCTCGTCTTCGATGTGTGCATGAACAAGCTCTAAAGCCTGATTTACAAATATCTCATCAGGACTTGGTGTGCTGGCGATGGTGTTTACTACTTCCTCTTCCGTCATCTGGCTGAGTTCTGTCTGCATACGCTTGCGGTTCTCGATGATATTATCGATACGAAGCTTGAGATCGCCCAGGCGGAACGGCTTTTTGAGATATTCGTCAGCACCATTCTGCAGAGCTTCCTTAATATCTTCTTCCTGAGTCTTGGCTGTAAGCAGAATGATTGGCAGATGATTGTAATTCGGATCAGACTTGATGGTGCGTGTAAGTTCCAAACCGTCCATTTCGGGCATCATGACATCCGATATGATCAAATCGAGTTCTTTTTCCTTGATAATCTTCAGTGCCTCCTTACCGTTACGGGCTATATATACTCGATAGGTGGACTTGAGTAGTTGCTGCATAAGCATTAGTAGCTCAAGATTATCCTCTACTACCAGCAACTTGTAGCCATCTTCCTCAGTCGTTTCTTCTGGCTCGGCATTAACGTCAGGTATGATTGTGTTGAAATCAATGATGGCGTTCTTTGGTATATTAAGGTCTATCTTGTTCTGTTCATCAATCTGGTCAGGTGCAAAAGCATCTTTATATATAGGTAATGTTACTGTGAATACGGTGCCCTTGCCAACTTCGCTCTTGCAATCTATGGTGCCACGGTTAAGAATAACCAGATCTTGTGTTAACGACAATCCAAGACCTGTACCTATTGTTTGATGCTGGCGATAATCACCATCATGGAATCGCTTAAACAGATTCTTCATCTGCTTGGGAGGGATGCCTTCGCCATCGTCGCTTACCTTTATTATAATCTCGTTAAATGTATCGTTGGTTACGGCATCTATGGATACATGGCCACCTTCACGACCATATTTCGCTGCATTCGACAGAAGATTATAGATTATCTTGTCGAGTTTATCTGTATCAATCCATCCCATCATACTTTCTGGTTGGCAGTTGATGGAAAATTTCATCTCCTTTTTTAATATAAGAGGTTCGAGGCATTCTGCTGTCTCGCGGATATACTTCATCACGTCACCCTGAGATACCAATAATCTGAGCTGACCAGCCTCTGACTTGCTGGTTTCAAGGATCTGCTGCAACAATCGCACCATACGCTGGATGTTGAATTGCATCAAGTCGTATTCGTGGCTATATTCAGGTTCTGTATCACGAAGTTTATCGACTGAGGCAGAAATAACTGAAAGCGGGGTGAGTAGTTCGTGCGTGATGTTAGTAAAGATAGCACTCATCTGTAAGCGTCTCCGTACTCCTTGGCTTCGCAGGTATAATCGACGTCCTGCGAAGAAAATAATAGCTATAAGCGCTATTACCAAGAGGGTTAATAGGATACGGCTGTACATTATTGGTAATTTTTTCAAGTGCAAAAATAGATAAATTATTTGAATTATCGACTATTTTTCGATAAAATTTGCTGTTTTAAGCGTTAAAATGTTTAAAATCGGTGAGAAAATGTTCAATTTGCGTTATTTCACGCATTTTAAACATCAAAAAACTATAAATGAACATCTATTTAATTTTAATGCTATATATTTGCAGCAGAAAAAGATTTTAATGGTTAAGGTTTATGGTTGATTAATTTAGTTTTTTAAGTAATTAAGGAAAAGGTTCGTTGTGAAACGAGCCTTTTCTGATTTTATATACTTATCTGTTCAAGAGGTATCTTTCGGCCTCTATGGCAGCTTGACAACCTGAACCTGCAGCAGAGATAGCCTGACGATATACAGGGTCGGCACAATCGCCTGCAACGAATACGCCTGGAATCTTAGTCTTTGGTGTGCCGTCTATCTTCTTAAGATAGCCAACCTCGTCCATATCCAGCCACTCCTTAAAGATATCTGTATTAGGTTTGTGACCAATAGCAAGGAAGAAACCGTCGATAGCTATATCAACCTTCTCTTCGTCTGGTTCGCCCTTACGTTTGACCAGATGGGCGCCTTCTACACCATTTTCACCATAAAGTCCAAGTGTATTATGCTCAAACAGGATCTCGATATTCTCGTTTTCCTTAACACGCTGCTGCATAACCTGAGAAGCGCGCAGGAAAGGCTTGCGGACAATGAGATACACCTTCTTAGCCAATCCTGCCAGATAGAGTGCATCTTCGCAGGCAGTATCTCCACCACCAACTACGGCTACTGTCTTCTTACGATAGAAGAATCCGTCGCATGTAGCACAAGCTGATACACCCTGACCATTGTACTTGCGCTCGTCATCGAGACCAAGATACTTAGCTGAAGCACCAGTAGCGATGATAACGGTATCAGCCTCGATCTCAGTACCATCATCGGCTGTGCAAACGTAAGGAGCTTTCGAGAAGTCTACCTTTACGATTTCGCCATCGCGGATGTCCGTGCCAAAGCGTTCGGCCTGCTCGCGCAGATCCATCATCATCTGATTGCCATCAACACCTTGTGGATAACCAGGGAAATTCTCTACTTCGGTGGTTTGAGTGAGCTGACCACCAGGTTGCATGCCACTATACTCAATGGGATTGAGATTGGCACGCGATGCGTAGATGGCTGCAGTATAGCCCGCAGGTCCACTACCAATAATCAAACACTTGGTCTTCATAATTATCAATTATTAATTGTCAACTAACAATTACTTAAGCAGCTCTTCGATTTGCTTTGCAATGTTATCGATATTCTCAGTAGGCTCAAAGCGAGCTACAACCTGACCTTTCTTATTAATAAGGAATTTAGTGAAGTTCCACTTGATATCAGGTTTCTGTTTGTAGTTGGGATCCTCCTTCGACAGCATATCGTCGAGGATTGGAGCAATCTTATGGTTCATGTCCCAACCAGCAAACCCCTTCTGTTCCTGAAGGAACTTGTAGAGAGGTTCTGCATCGTCGCCATTAACCTTTACCTTCTTAAAACGTGGAAACTCTGTACCGAAGTTGAGCTTACAGAACTCGTGGATACTCTCATCTGTACCAGGAGCCTGCTGTCCGAACTGGTTGCAAGGGAAATCGAGAATCTCAAAACCCTGACTATGAAACTGTTCGTATAGTTTCTCTAACTCATCGTACTGGGGAGTAAATCCACACTTGGTTGCTGTATTAACAATCAGCAAAACCTCGTTTGCGTATTCCTTCAGGGATACGTCTTTGCCTTTTCTGTCCTTGACAGTGAAGTCATAAATGGTTTTCATATCGTGTAGTAATAAAATAAAAAGATGCGGCCTTGGCATATGCAACTACCATGGACGCATCTTTTGATGTTCTTTGCGGTTTTTATCTTACTTCTTCGCAGCCTTACCGTAGCGGCTCATGAACTTATCAACACGTCCTGCTGTGTCAACGAGCTTGCTCTTACCTGTGTAGAATGGGTGAGAGGTGCTAGAGATTTCGACTTTTACCACTGGGTAAGTTTCGCCTTCGAACTCTACGGTGTCATTTGTCTTTGCAGTAGACTTCGTAAGGAACATATCGCCGTTGGACATATCCTTGAATACGACGGGGCGATAGTTTTCTGGATGAATACCTTTTTTCATTTTGAGTTTAAATATTAATGTTATAAATACTAATTTCGCATAAAGCGGGTGCAAAGTTACGAATATTTTTCTGAATTTACAAACTTTTTGTGCTTTTTTCTTTGTTTACTCGGATTTTTATGCTATTTTTGCAACAAAATATAACTGATTATGTACAGAAAACAGCTTTTATTGCTTATTTTGCTACTTGTTTCGAGTGTTTGTGTGGCAAAGGACAAGAAGGGGCAGAATATTTATGGTATAGGATTCTATAACCTTGAAAATCTGTTTGATACATGCCATGACGAGGGAAAGAATGATTACGAATTCCTGGCTGAAGGCTCGTTCAAATGGACTGGTGAGAAGTACAAATGTAAGTTGCATAACATGGCCAAGGTGCTGGCTGAGATGGGTACCGATAAACTGCCAGGTGTGGGTTGTGCTGCCATCGGAGTGGCTGAAGTAGAGAATGCAAAATGTCTGGCTGACCTTTGCAACCAGCCAGAACTGAAAGCCCGTAACATCCAGTTTGTTCACATCGAAGGTCCTGATCAGCGTGGCATCGACTGTGCTCTGCTATATAATCCGCAGTTGTTTAAGGTTAGAAACGTTAAGCTTATACCTTATATATATAATAGGCCCGAGGATGCTGGTAGAGCAACTCGTGGATTCTTGGTTGTTAGCGGTACGTTAGCCAAGGAGCATGTAACAATCATAGTAAACCATCTGCCTTCGCGTGGAGCAAAGGCGTATGCTCGCGAGGATGGCGGAACTCAGCTTAGGGCTGTAAAGGATTCACTTCAGAAGGATGATCCCAAGGTTAAATTGTTTATCATGGGTGATATGAACGACGATCCGCAGGATGCATCGATGGCTAAGTGTCTTGGTGCGAAACGTGAGATATGTGAGGTAGAAGAGGGCGGACTCTGGAATCCTTGGTGGAATGTATTAGCTGCTGGTCAGGGCACTCTGCAGTTTCAGGGCTCATGGAACCTGTTCGATCAGATTATCCTCTCGTCAAATCTGCTTAACAAAACAGATATCAAAGATTTCTCTACACTGAAAGTTTTTGATTATCAGATATTCCGTCGTGACTATCTGATTCAGCAGGATGGTGAGTTCAGAGGAAACACTCTGCGTACTAGTGCTGGTGGCAAGTGGCTTAATGGATATAGCGACCATCTGCCGACGTTAGTTTATCTGATGAAGGAGTGATGAGTGAGATTATAGAGAAACATCCCTTCGAGCCGTTTCTGCCTGAAAATGCAAAGCTGCTGATGCTTGGCACTTTTCCACCAGCAGAGAAACGATGGTGTATGCGATTCTATTATCCCAACTTTATCAATGATATGTGGCGTATATTTGGAATCTGTTTCTATGGCGATAAGCAGCACTTCGTATTGGAACAAGAGAAACGCTACGATTTGGATAGTATCATTCCGTTCCTGAATGAAAAAGGAATAGCGATGTACGATACAGCTACCCGCATCCGCAGAACAAAGGATAATGCTTCAGACAAAGACTTGGAAATAGTTGAAGAGACTGATCTGGACAGCATGCTAAGACAATTGCCTGAATGCAAGGCTGTGATAACGGCAGGCCAACTGGCAACAGATGTGTTTTGTAATCATTATGGCATAGAGGCACCTAAGGTGGGCGAGTATACAGAGTTTCATCTTGACAACAGAGGACTAAGACTCTATCGCATGCCAAGCAGTTCGAGGGCTTATCCAATGCGGACAGAACGTAAAGCAGAATATTATAATATAGTTTTTAAATACCTTGGATTATGACAATCATTGGAATTGCAGGCGGTACTGGTTCTGGCAAGACTACCGTTGTTAAGAGAATAGCCAAAGCGCTGCCACCACATTGCGCAGCTGTTGTTCCCCTCGACTCGTATTATAACGATACCACAGGAATGACACCAGAGGAACGTAAGGCTATCAATTTTGACCATCCTGATGCGTTCGACTGGAAGTTGCTGACAGAGCACATCAAGAAGTTAAAGAATGGCGAGGCAATTGAGCAGCCCACCTATTCTTATATAGAAAGTAACCGTTTGAAAGAGACCATACACGTAGAACCCAAACCCGTGATTATTATTGAGGGAATCATGGCGTTGCATTATAAGAAACTGCGTGATATGATGGATCTGAAGATATTTGTTGATACTGATAGCGATGTTAGACTGATTCGTAACATTCGTCGCGATGTGGTTGAACGTGGTCGTACGGTTGATATGGTGCTTGATCGCTATGAGAAAGTGCTGAAACCAATGCACGAACAGTTTATTGAGCCAACTAAGAAGTTTGCTGACCTGATTGTACCTTGGGGTGGAGATAACCGTACGGGTATCCACATCCTTAAGACATATATTGAGGGAATAGTTACGGGAGTGTAGTCACTTCCGTAACTTCTTTTTCTTCTTTCACTTCTTCAGCTACAGGAATCTCTTGTATTTTCTCTGCTTTGCGTCTGTTAGCGTGTATCTTCAATGAGTTGATGATTTCTGTTACACCGTAAAGAAGTGAACACCAACCCAGAATAATCATTGCCAGGCTTGGCGGATCCATAGGCTTCAGCATCACATAAAGACCTGTAAGCAGAATAAGTGAAGGGAAAATCCAGTAAGCAAAGCTGATTTTTCCGTATCTGCGACCTCTTACCAGAACCATGAACTGATTGATGGCGCCAAGAATCAAGATGGCACCGATAATGTACATCAAAGCCTTGATGAATATGCTAGGAGTAAGGGCGAGCAGCAAACCAAGGATAATGCTGCCTAAACCTACCAATGGAAATGTGGGCTTTTCGCCTGCAATCACATGACCATTAGAATCCATGATTTTATACTCAGATACATTCTTGCTGGCATTGAAATATACTAAAACCGAAATAACACCTGACAATAGAAACAGCACTCCAATGGCTACCGTAATCCATGTTACGGTGTTATCAGGAAACTTAATCAACATGATACCAATGGCTATGGCGCAAATGGCACGGAAAATAGAACTTTGTAATATCTTCATCTTTATTAATTCTTGGTTTTACGGTGCAAATATACTAATAATTCACTATTAACAATCAGAATTCACATTTATTTTATAATTTTGCGGCAAAATTTTGAAGATTATGACTACTTTATACTTAGTTAGACATGGCGAGACTGTTGATAACGCCAACCAGATTATGCAAGGACAGACCCAAGGCGAGCTGAATGAGAATGGTATCAAACAAGCCAAAGAGTTTAGTGAGAATTGGAAAGATAAGGCTATTGATGTTGTTATCGCCAGCGATTTGAAGCGATCAGTAGATACGGCTAAGATTATTGCCGAACCTCATCATCTTGAGGTGCATTCTACTCCGTTGCTTCGTGAGCGAGATTGGGGAGGCTTTACTGGTCGCTATATCCCTGATTTGAAAGGTGAAGTATGGCCTGATGACATAGAGACATTAGAAAACCTTCTTTCCAGGGCTGGCGAATTCATCGCTTATGTCAGGCAGACATTTCCTGGAAAGAAGGTGTTGGCCGTGGGCCATGGCATCATCAACAAAGCTATACAATCAGTTTATTATCAAAAACCAATGAACGAAATTCAGAGGATGTCGAATGCTGAAGTACGAACACTCGAACTTTAGTTTATCTGCGTCCACCTAAATGTGAACCTCCGCTATGCGAACCTCCGCCATGTGAGTGGCTTGAGCTGCTGTGTGAACCGCTACTCATGCTGCGAGTACCATGTGAACCGCTGTGTGAACCACTATGCGAACCGCTGTGAGAGCCCATATGCGAACTGCTGCCTCCACGATTGCCTCCAAATGAGGCGTTGTTACGATGTGACTCTGAAGGACGATTCATGCTATTGCCGCGATTGTGATCTGGAAGGCGATTCATGTCAGAGTGACGATGAGTTGAACGATTCTCGAAATTATGATTTCCAGGACGGCCCTCGATGCGATGGTTGTCGTGATGACGACCAGTTACGCGTGTTGAACTGTGACGAGGGTTGCGGAAGTCGCCACGATTCCAGCGATCATGCATGCCGAAGTGCTCTCTGTGAGCTGGACGGAAGTGATCTCTGCGTCCGTAGTAGTAGCCACGTGTGCCGTGAATGTGCCAAGCATGTCTACCACGATAGGTTGCATAGAAGTGAGGACGTCCGAAGTAGAAGAAATCACGATGTGGATATATTCTGTATATTCCAAAGTGCCAATATCCAGCCTCCCAATACAATGGGCGGTAGAAGTATGAAGCAGCTATGTAAGCATTCCACTGCCAATCGTACAGAATATAGCTCAGATCGAGATTACGACGCTCCCAATAGGTTCCGAAAACATCATCGCGACCAGCTACTCCCATCAGATAGTCGAGGTTTATCTCGTATGCAGCCTCATACTGCTCATCGGTGAGGTTCAGCTCGTACGCCATCTTATCGGTGAGGAACAGGGCTTCGTTACGGGCCTGCTCGTAGCTCATTGCACTCGCTGACAAAGTTGAGGTCAGCATCACCATCAGTGCGAAAAACATCTTCTTCATAACTGTATCGTTTTAATTGTTCGACATTCTAATTAATTATTCACAGTGCAAAGGAACAACATTTTTGCATCATATACAAAGGATTTTCCCTAAATGGGTAGAGGAAAATCCCTATAAATGTATTTTGATTAGAATATTTTTAGTATCTTTGCCCCCGTTATGAAGAAATATTTGTCTATATTATTAATAATGTGTAGCCCTTTGGCTATGTGCGCACAGCATCGTTCGCTTACGGATAGTCTGCATTATCGTGCTGAGTTGCAAACAACATTGTCAACTGGCGATAATTCGCCATTGTGGCTAAATGCGAATAAGCATGGACTTAGTTCGCTGAAAACTGCCAATGGTTATCTGCGTGGTGCTATTGAACGTCCGCTTTCTGTTGATGATGGTAGAAAGTGGGGCATAGGTTATGGTGCAGATATTGCTGTAGCTGCTGGCTTTACAAGTACTTTGATTGTTCAGCAAGCCTACGTTGAGGGTAGGTGGCTTAAGGGAACCCTTACTGTTGGAGCTAAGGAATACCCTATGCAGCTTAAGAATCAGATGTTGAGTTCTGGTTCTCAAACGCTTGGCATCAATGCACGCCCAGTTCCTCAGGTTCGTTTGGCGCTTCCTGAATATTGGACTATTCCAGGTACTAAAAACTGGTTGGCGCTGAAGGGCCATATAGCCTATGGTAAAACAACCGACGATAAATGGCAGAAAGACTTTAAGTCGCCTCAATGTCGCTATACCGAAGGCACCTTATATCACAGCAAGGCCGGCTATCTGAAGATTGGTCCAGGCAATCTGACTGCCGAACTTGGTTTAGAGATGGCTTGCCAGTTTGGTGGAACTTCTCATCTGTATGAGGATGGTGTGGAGAAGGTCTATGAAAATGATGGTGGACTAAAGGCGTTTAAGAATGCATTGATTCCAGGAGGTACAGATGTAACTGATGGAAACTTTAAGAATTCTGAAGGAAACCAGCTTGGCTCGTGGGTTGCCAGAATCAACTATGATCAGCCATCGTGGAATCTGGGTGTGTACGCCGATCAGTTCTTTGAGGATAACTCCATGATGTTTCATGTCAACAAGAGTGGCGACAAGTACTTCTGGTATGACTTTAAGGATTGGCTTTTGGGAGCAGAACTAAAGTTGAAGAATGTGTCATGGATTAATGATATCGTAGTAGAGTATTTATATACAAAATATCAGGCAGGTCCTGTTTATCATGATCTTACAAGCAATGTTGGTTATCAGATAAGTGGACGCGACAATTACTATAATCACCATTTGTTTACAGGTTGGCAGCATTGGGGACAGGTGATGGGTAACCCGCTTTACCTCTCACCACTATATAATACTGACGGACATATTGAGGTTGAGCACAATCGTTTCGTAGCGTGGCATTTGGGCTTTTGTGGCTCACCTATATCGAAGTTGAATTACAGAGTGCTGGCCTCATGGCAAAAGAGTTATGGCTCTTATTACTATCTGCCAGAGAATCCGATGGAGAATCTGAGTTGTATGGCTGAGGCTGATTATGCTCTGCAAGGAGGTTGGAGCATAAAAGGTGCAATCGCTGCTGATTTCGGAAAACTGAGGGGAGATAACTTTGGTTTCCAACTATCTATCATTAAAAGAGGATTAATCAAATAACGTGTATTGGGTATGAAGCGTTTCTTATATATTATAATAGGTGTAGTCTTGTTAATGACCAGTTGCGATAAGGAAACATCGGACAATGGAAATCTTGATGGTCTATGGCAGATGACGCTGATGCAGAACAAAACAACCGATAACGCTAAGAATGACATGCGTTCATCAGGTATTACTTGGGCTTTTCAAGGACACATCTTGGAACTACGTGATTTGAAAAAAGGCAATCAGGATATTATCATGAGCTTTAATCATGATGGTAATAAATTAAAGGTGTTTGCACCATATAGGGTAGATCGTGATTCGGATGATATCGTTATTAATGATGTAACTTTGCTGTTACCCTATGGCATCGGAAATACAACTGCCGAATACAATGTTACTGAACTTTCTGGCAGCTGTATGATTCTTGATGATGACGTTTGGCATCTGGAGTTCAGAAAGTATTAGAACTTTCTGCCAAATATAATTTTCAGGAAGGTTAGTCCCAGGATTTTTGCATCCAGCCACCATGAACGACGTTCAAGGTATTCTAAATCCATTTCCAGTCGTTTCAGCATCTTGTCCATAGTGTCTGTATAACCGTTATACAATGTGGCCATGGATGTGATGCCAGGACGAATCTGATACAGATAGGTGTATCGAGGATCTATCTTGATAATCTGGTCTATATAGAATTTTCTTTCAGGGCGTGGACCAATAAATGCCATATCGCCGATAAAGATGTTCCAAAGCTGGGGCAGCTCATCGAGATGGTGCTCACGAAGGAATTTTCCTGTTTTGGTAAGGCGCTTGTCTTTACCATCGTTGCACAACTGCGGACCTTTATCTTCGGCACTTACCATCATACTGCGGAATTTGTAGATAGTGAAAGGTCGTCCGAATCGTCCTATACGTTCCTGTTTGAATATAACAGGGCCATCATTATCGCGCTTGATTGCTATGTAGCAAGCAAGGAATAGGGGAGAGAATACAATCAGACAAATGCTAGCGAAAAAGAAATCAATCCAACGTTTGACTTCTTTTTCAAAAGCGTTCATTCCATCATATATATAAGAGTAATTATGCTCCATCCAATACAATTTTGTTCCTTAATATAAATATATAACGTTTCTTTAATTCAATTATTATCTACGCAACAGGAAAAAATAGATTTTTTCGCGCCAGTAGTTGGGTATCATCCTCAATGTGGTCCTTTTGATGATATTATGAATCATGGTCATGAAACCAATATGTCCCTTATGGCGTATCGACTGCTGAAATCTTATTTCCTGTTGGATATAGCTGCATCCGCCTCTGCGACTATAGAAGTCTTTCGAGAGTCTGAAATATAGCAGGGATTCTTGCAGATTATGGAATCTGGCACCATTTCGCATCATCCTTATCCAGAGGTCGTAGTCTTCAAATAGAGGGCAGTTTCTATAGCTGCCTGCATTTTCTATTGCCTTTTTCCTGAACATAACTGTAGGGTGATTCATTGGGTTGCGTTTCCTGCTGAAAGTCACCAGTTGTTCGTGGTCCTGTGGTACCTTGCGAATGGCTTTGGTCTGGCTTGGGTTATCAACGAACTCTTCAGTCCACGAGCCTACAACATCTATCTCTGGATGCTGTTCCAGATAGGCGAATTCTTTGGCCAGTCGTTCTGGCTTCGATATGTCGTCAGAATCCATGCGTGCCACGAGTTCATTGTGGCAATGTTTTAGTCCTTCGCAAAGTGCGGGACCTAATCCTGCATTCTCAGGCAGTTTCACAATCTGCAGTTCTTGATGCTGCTGGGCGTATTGCTGTATGATTGTGTCAAGTTCCTCAGTCAATGGGCCGTCTTCAACTAACACCACTTCATCAGGTGGCATCGTCTGTGTGAAAATGCTGTCAAGGCTTTGCTGCAGAAAATCTGGCTTTTCCTTGCTATAGACTGATATCAGAACTGATACTTGATTCATATTTTTATCCAATTGTCAGGTACAGGCGAGCACACATCTTTCATGTTCATCCATTTGCTTGGTGCTATAGTACTGCCATCTTGATGCTTGCTGAGCCATGCTCCCCACCATGAGAATGATGAATTGGCGATGATGTGATGTCGGCAAATTGACATGAGGTGCATATCGTTGATGCTTTTCTCGTCAGTATTCCAGTCGATATATAATACCTTCTCGTTGTCAAGCATGCTTGACAAGTGCTGTTTACACCAATCGATGTCGTCCGAAAAAACACACCATGTTTCAGGTCGCTCAATAGATTTCATTCTTTTAATAGCTTCAGATGCAAAATCTGTGCCAATAGTTCCCTTACGTAGAGGGTCAGTGAGATAGTCGCCACGACGAATGTGAATGCTACAACTGTTGGTTGATGAAGCAAGTTGAGCTGCTTTCAGGTTCTGTTCATCATGAAGCTTAGGGAATGAATAGATGCTCAATAGTTCTTCGCGAATAGCCTTGAAGTACTCTTCGTGCTGCCAATAACCATCGTAGTACATGCTGCCCTCAAAGCCGATGGCAGTTGGCTCGAATGTAAAGTCGGGCTTTTCTTGCAGCATCGTCTTTCGTGATGGTAGAATCCGACTGCCTATTCGCCATGTTTGGAAATTGGGGTAGGGATATGCCAATTGGGCTACTTCTAAAAGAGTGGCCTTCTGGAAACTGGCCCCAAAAACCTTTCCTATTTCGAATCCACGATGTTTGTGATAACCATTGAAACAATGCAAGTCAAGGAGCACGCGCTCTTCTGGGTGCTGCTTTTGCAGCGCCTTGTAGAGGGCGAATTGAAACATCTGATTGCCCAGACCTCCTATGACTTTTACTATCTTCATTTGGTTCTTGATCTTAATTGATTCCAATAATATAGTGGAGTTCGCAAGATGTATCCTGCTTGTCTCCATAGACTGCAATGAATTAGCCTGCCTGCAATATAACTAACAACAAGACTGTTGATGATGCTATAGCCTACAAGTAGTGTCAACAGCGTTTCTACATCATATTTCACTCCTATCAATAAGATCACCACAAGGATTGATCTTCTGATGATGTCGAGCTTGAAAAGAATATCGGTCCTTCCCTTTACAAGCAGAATGTCTTGGTTGATGTCTGAGAAACAGTATACAAATCCAATTACGCAGAAATACCTTAGATAGACCGCTGTTGGTGCCCATTCTTGTGGGAATAGCCATCCGATGAAGTGATCTGAGAAAATGAAAAGTGCAATCATAATTGGCGCTAAAACCCAGAATGCCGTTCCCACAACTCGCTGACTGAATCTGCTTAGCTCCTCATTGTCGTTCTGAAATGTCGACATCATTGAATAACTCACACGCTTAATACCATAACAGAAGGTGCCTGATGTGAGGTATGGTATTTTGTTGGCCATCGTGTAATGACCAAGAATAGTTGAATTATAGGTTTTTCCTACGAATAGGTTTGCAAGATTGTCGGTGATGGCTGCCAACATATTGCTACCCAGTAGGTTCATAGAGAATTTGAGATATTTTCTGACGCATAGAAATGAGAAGAATAACTTGGGTCTCCAGGTACTATATTTCCAGAAGAATAGTGTCTGAAGAATAGCGAATAACAGGTTCTGTACAATCAGTCCCCAAACATCTCGACGTATATAGCTTACAATGATGCCTGCTATTCCAGAAAGCAATACTGCCCAGAAAGATATCTTCGACACATTTTTAAAGTTCACTTCCTTATATAGTAGTCCTTGTTGAACCACTACAAGTGATTGGAAAATCAATGCTAGAAAAGCTACACGGATGAGTATAGTGAGTTGAGGCTCATGATAGAAACCTGCTATGAATGGAGCTGATATCCAGAAGATACAATATACGATTGTACCTAAAAGGATGTTGAACCAGAAGATAGAGCTTTCATCTTGTCGCGTAACGTTTTGTTCGTGTATGAGTGCCTGAGAGAATCCGCTATCAATCAGTATGGTAGAGAATGCGAGGAAGATACTCATCATGCTTACTAAACCGAAATCGGCTGGAGCTACAAACTGGGCTATAATGAACGTACAGAGTATCTGTATGCCCATCTTGGCAAACCTTTCTGTCATGCTCCATAAGGTTGCACTTGCCACAATACCAATACCCCTTTTCAGACGCCCCAAAAGCGAATGGTCGCGCCCTTTGTCGAAATAGGAGTCAATCTTCGTCTTGTCGAGCAACAGTATCTTTGGCTCAAACGGAAGGTCCTTACCTTCGATATATGCATATGATGGTGATAAAGGCTTGCAATGATGATGACGCAGATAATGATTTAAATGCGATTCGTCATGATAGCACGCAATGATGCCCTTCTCCAAATCATCGTGTATCTGCTTGCTGCATGTCTCTATTAAGGACAGATAATCTTCCGTCTTTCCGCCATTCAGACTTCCCATATAATAATGGTAGTTGTCCTCATTGGCAGGAATATAGGCTTTTGATTGCTTGTTGCGCTCATAGGGATAGCGCCATACTGGCTTATCGTAATAGCCAGGATGGAGTACTGCTGTCAACCTATCTTCCAATAGTTCCTCACCCACAGGTCCAACAAAGCGCATGTTGGCATTAAAGAAGAATGTGTAGTCATATTCCTCCAACTGTTCTCTGATCTCTAAGAATCTGTCAAATCTTAGCAGCGAGTCCTCTGGGAATCCTCTACAAGGCCTTATCAGTAGTTCTACGTTCTCTGCCTTTGTCAGTTGTTCCTGGTCTGTAAAGACAAAATAGCGTTTCTCCATACCTTGCAACAGGTATTTCTCGGCCGATTCATAGAACCCGTCGAAAAACTGGGCGTAACGTCCTGTACAGATATATAAAATGGCTATTTTTGTCATTGATTGTTCTCCCAGTACATGTTAAATTCGTGGAATCTATCGCTGAAATCATAGAACGAATAGGGCACAAGATGATACCACTCGTTTCTGAATGTCAGTATCATTGTCATTCTTAAGGCCAGCAACACCAAAGCCGTCATCATTAATATTCGTCTCAATGGCTTCTGTTGTCTTTGTGCACCATATTCGGTCATCGGGTCGTCGGCATCTACGAACCTGAAGAATGTGATGTATATGATTGGCCAGATGAAGATGTTTAATCTGAAGAACGACAGGAATGATGGGGTGATGATACATACACACAATCCGCAAATGCCTATCCAGAAGGTAGTCTTGTCAATTTTAGTCATGCCCATCTTCTTGTATAACCATACACAAGTGAGTAGCAGGGTAAGCATGAGTGTACCATCGAGTACGGCTCCTATTGGGAATGTGTTACGTTTGATGTTCATCAGGAAGTATTTTGTTGTGCCTAATCCCATCAGGTTGAATATCTCATACACCATTATGGATATCAGAAGGGCTATACCCAACACAATAGCGATGTTGCGCTTACAGATACGGATGCGCTGAATAAAGGGGAAAATGAGCAACACCAAAGCTGACAGATGGAATAATGATGCGCATACTATTAATGCCACATAAGGCTTCCAACGTTCCTGCTTCAGGTATGGATATGCGGCATAGAAGAACATGAGTGCAAACGACTGTCGGATAAGACAATACTGGTCGAACATGATTCCTGAAAGTAGCATCATCAGCAGAGCTGATGTTATATGGCATGTCTGCTTGTCTATGAACTTTATGGTGCCCCAACTGATAATCAGCGATGAGAAAATAATGATTGTGAATGCTTCTTTTGATACGTACTTTATCAATATATGTTGCAATACCTGATAGCCGTACTCAAAACTCAATAGAATGCGATACGTGAAGATTGAAGAATCTACGTAGCCCTTGGTGTGAGCCAATTTGTAATATGCCCCATAATAGTGAGGCGTATCATTCAATACCGTGATATCTCTGAATCCAAAGAATCCGAATAGTAATACAAAACATGCCACAAGTTGGAACAATCGGGCTGATCCAACTTGCTTAAACTGTTTTGATATGATATGTACTATCAGAAACAGAATGAAATACAGAAAAATCAATGCCATTCCCTTCTGTGTTTATTTCTCAGCCAGTATCTGTTTGATGTTCAGTTTCAGATATATGGATAAAGAAGGTAGGATCAAACCTAACAATAAGGCGATGATCAGGACGGTTCCTTTCTTGGGGAATACTGGCTTAAGTTTACCCATTGGTGGCGAAACGATGCGCAGGTTCTGAGAGTTGTAAATCTGTGTCAGACTGTTCTCCTCGCGCTTTTCCAGCAGATAGATGTAGAGCGCTTCTATTATCTTGTGCTGGCGCTCGGCTGGCAGTACTTGGGTTACTGCTGAGGGTGCTGCTGATATCTGCTGCTTGAGTTTCTGGTCTTCGCGATTAACGGCTTTCTGACTAGCTTTTAATTGAGCAACACCATGGTCCAGCGTGTTAACAATCGTCTTTCGCATGCTGGCCAATTGTGCGTCCAGATCCTTAACCAGAGGGTTGTTCTCGCTGCTATTGTCGGCCATCTGGTTACGCTGCAGTTGCAGCTTGTTGTATTCGCTTATCTGTAGTGCTACATTCTCATTATCGGGCAAAAGATTGGCTGGCAGAATCTGGTTCTGTCCCTCCATACGCTTTACCTGATCGCGCATCTGCTCCATGATGTAAAGCTGGTTGTTCACCTTCACTTGTTGCTCGTAGGTAAGGGCTGCATTTGCCATATACATCTTTGCTGCCTCCTCGTAGTCTGGCATAAGATTATTCCCCTTAAACTTTGCAATGTCTTTGTCGAGACCACTCAGCTCTTGTTCGATATCCTTAATGCGTTCATTGATGAATTGGGTAGATATGCTGGCCGCATTCTTCTTGTCTTTCATCCAGGCCTCTTGATAGATACTGATCAAGGTGTTGATAATCAGTTCTGCGCGCTCTGCTATCTGGTCTTGATAACCTATGTAGATGATGCTAGTCTGATCGTCGGCCAGCGAGATGTCCATCTTCTTCATGCATTTCTCAGTCTGGTCGTATTTCTTCTCTTTGGTGATGCGGATGGTCATATCGCCCTCTTTGTCCATCACCTGCTTGAAGTGCTTGGTGGCGATAACGCTGATGGGGCCTATTGGAGTCTGGCATACTGTATTTACCTTACCCTCAATCTCTCCGTCCATCTTGTCTTTGTTCTTGCGCATTTTGCGGAGCGTGAAGGTGCCATCGCTCTTCAAGTCCATCTTCATGTAAGCGCCATCCTTATCGGTAAGCTTGGGGAACGTCAGCTTTACAGGCAACGTCTCCTCCCAAAGCTCGTGCTTCATCAGTCCGTCGTACACCTCATAACGAGTGTCAAGTCCAAGACGGTTAACCACTTCCATCATCATTGAAGGGGCCGACATGATGGCCATCTCGTTGTCAACATTCGATGATATATTGATGCCAGCCATGCCTGCCAGCATACCCATACCAGCACTCATCGACGATAGCAAACCGCTTCCGCCGTTCTCGTCTTTTACCAGAACCGTGGCGCTGCGTTCGTATTGTGGGGCTGTTGTAAACAGGAAAAATATGATTGCTAGTAGAAATGCGGCGGTGGTGTATGCAAACCAACGCCAGCGTTTCTTACATTCTATGATATATGTTTGTATGTCCATGATTGATGCTTATTTAAATATGAGGATGGCCACTGTGGTTAGTACCGATACGATTGACATCCAGAATGATATGTTGCGAGTCTCATTGCCGTTAGCTGTCGATTGGCGCGCTTTCACATCGTTGGCCTTTACATAGACGATGTCGCCCTGCTGGATGTAGTAGGCTTCGGAAGTAAAGAGGTCTTTGGCCGAGTTCATACTCAGTACGTATGCTTTCTTCTTCGTGCCTTCTGTTCTTATCACCATTACAGAGTCACGCTTGCCGTATACTCCCAGATCGCCAGCATTTCCTAATGCTTCTGTAAGTGTGAGTGCGTCTTTCGAGATGGGGTAAACTCCAGGACGGTTCACTTCGCCCATAACGGTGTAGCTAAGATTTTTGAACTCGATGGTTACAATAGCATCTTTCAACTGGTCTTCGCGCAACTTCTGCTGCAGAGCCTGTTCTGCTTCCTGGCGGGTGAGCCCTGATAGTTTAATCTTGTCGATAACAGGAAAGTCGATGGTGCCGTCGGGGGCTATCGTGTAGCCCGTCATATATGGTGTGCCAGCTGCATAGCCAGAATTCAACTGGGTGGTCAAGCCTTTATTGAACAGAGCACTCATTACTGGGTCTTTGCTCTTAACGGTGATGTTGATTTCATCGCCTGCCTGCAGTTTTATGATACCATTGGTCTTCATTTCTATCTGCTGGCCGTTGGTAAGGTCTTGCAGATAGTTGAAATTACGTGGTGTAGAGCAACTTGCCATCACCAACGCTACGCATATAGCTGATATTAATCGGGTCTTCATTTATTATCTAAACGCTATTTACACCTTATTATTATAGAAATCGGGGGCAAAAATACTAAATTTTTATGTAATAATGATGTTAATATCAGAAAAAGTACTATCTTTGCAGCCGAATTTGCAAGTGAGCAATTCGTTTTTACGACTTTTTGTCTTGGGGTTGACTGGATTTGACGGCGAGATGAAATGGTACGTAAGCACGCGGAGGCTTCTTTGGTTCCCTCCATAATCTGAGTCAAGGAAATTATAATTGGCAACAATGAGTATGCTCTCGCTGCCTAATCGAAGTATAGTAGATTACTGGCTTTATTCCTTTACAAGGTAGAGGAACGAGACGTCGCTCCGAGGATGTTGTTCCGAATCCAAAGATCAAGCGGCGCAGGTTAAATCGGAAATAGTTTGTGTAGGCTCCGATGCACGGATGAAGTTTTAGGAGATAAGGTTCCGGTTGGTGGCTTGGGTCTTGCCGCAGCTCGAAAATGAAGGCCAAGATAAGCGTGTAGAAAGCGTATGGTTTCCTTGTGCGGACGAGGGTTCGACTCCCTCCAGCTCCACTTTAATAGAATAGAGGATATGTCTGAGTATCAGGACATATCCTCTGTTTGTTTTATTTCTCTATCAGCCAGTATTCCATATGGTTGGATTTGCGCTTGCTCTTGAAGTTGAACTGTACGTTGTTCAGGGCGTTGCCTATCTTCTGGAATGGGGTTTCTGGGTCGAAGTTGGGGTAGCGATTGGCTAGCAACTGACTGATGTCGCCCAGGCTCCACCATTTGGCTTGCTCTGTTTCTTTGGGACGTCGGAAGGTCTCGCCAAGCATCTCTACCAGGTCGTTTAGTTTCTGGAATGGCTCGTTCTCGCTGATAAGAGTCTTGATCTCATCATCGTCCAACCAGAATCGCTCGCCATTATTAAATAGGTATAGGGCTTGAGCAAAGAGTTGCTCGTGGTTCAGAGTGTCGCTGAAGTCGATGTTGCCCTCTACTCCAACGCATACAAATCGTCGGCTTCCTGTAGGATCTACGAGTGGCTTCATCTGATTGGTGGTGCCGATGAACGAAGTGTAGCGGCGATACAGTTTGATGGTCTTGCCGTATGGTGGGCGGAACTTTACGTCGCTCGATGACAACAGGTATTTCAGCACAATCTGTTGTGAAGAGGTGGTCTTATCAAACTCGTCGATATTGATGAGGGCAAACGATGTTAAGGCGATGTTCAGGTCGAACTCGTTCTTAAAGTTCAGTTTGTCGTTGTAATAATCGCGCAGTTCTGGTGGAAGGATTATTTTGCAGAATCGTGTCTTTCCGCATCCCTGACGACCAATCAGCAGTGGAGTTAATGCATTGCCTGTCAGCTGTTTATCGCTCTCGCGCCATTGACCAACCATGCCTGTTATCCAATACCTAAGATACTTAGGCCAATTGGGCTGAGACGTTGGCACTCTTTGTGCCAGTTCGCTGATATAGTCGTGGCCATCCCATTGCGGCAGTTGGTCGAGCCAAGTGTTTATTGGATCGTATTGCTCGATACGCGTAGAATCGATAAAACGGTTCACGTTTCTGTCCCATGCTTTCAGACCTAACTCTGTGGCTCTCAGTGTCATATCGTTGCGAACCTCCTCTGTCAGCGGTTGGAATCGCTGGTCGTCGCTGAACTTCTCGCGATACTCGGCCACACCTGTAAGCAGGTTCTTGCGCATGTCGAAGTTAGAACTCAGGAATATCTCTGTCTTCATCGCCTGGATAGTGTCTTCTGGCACACTTCTCAGTGGATGAATCTTGTGCTTTTCGCGATAATCCTCCTGCTCGGCCACACTATACACGGCTTGGAAAATCTTCTCAACTAGCATCTTGTCGCGATTAAGCACAGGGTGGAGTAGAGTCAGCCCCTTGGCATGAGCCTGAGGGATGCCCTCGTCAAGACATCTTGCAGCTATCTCCATCAGCAGAGTGGCCTCCTTGTTCTCATCAGGCAGGTCGAAGTAGTGCCCCATCACCGTTTCTACGATAAAGGTCCAGTTGAGGTGATAGGTGCGAGTAACTGTGCGACCAGGCATCAGATGGTCCTCCTCGCGAGTGATCGCAACGGGTTGAGGCTGGTCGTGATTGTCAGTATCGGCATAGAACGGACGAGCCTCTGCATTATACCACATCTCTGGGTCGGCACTCATATAGACCGTGCGATCCAAGCGTGGCTCAAGGAACTGGATTTCGAATCCAAACTGATTCTGATAAGCCCTGCGAGCCGTATTATATAGATTAAGGTGGAACTGGCGGATTGCCTTTTCGCCCTTGGGCATGCCTCCATCAAACAGCTCTCCACGACAGACGATCTTAACGCTACGACCTGAGCCACCCAGGAAACACATCAGTGTTTCTGGCAGTTTCTTGGCTTGCTCTCTTATCTCCACAGCCTTCTCGTATGTCTGCAGATCGTTGACCTCAAGCACCACTAGTCCATTGTATGCCATCATCCTCCAGTCGCCCTTGCGATTCATATAGTCAGCCACAAAACAGATGCGTGGCAGCTTGATGCCGCCCTCTAGTTGTGTGGTAATCTGTCCGTCATCCATACGATGCGGATTCATCAGATGATACACCTCGCGAGTCTTCCTCACAGAGTCCTTTATCATTCCGTTTTTGATGGCTGCGGCCAGATCGGCCAATTCTACTCGGTTGATAACCTCTTTGTTTCCAGATTTCTTCAGTATTGTTACGTTCATATTTATATTTAATTCTTTAAGTAATGATTTCGAAAAAACGAGTGCAAAGGTACGAAAAATAATCGAAAATAGAGATTTTTCTGAATAAAAAGTTTGGTATAAGCCTACATGCCTACACAAAATCGCTCAAAAACCGCATAAGCACTAAGATTCCTGTCTTTTTTAGCCTACATTAAGCCTACATTAAGCCTACACTGAGCATACACGATTCCTACACAAATAGTAGCTTTTTGGCATCTGGCGAGTAACTTCTTGGGGCGCAAAAAGCTACTCCTTAACGTGCGAAAAGATACTTTTTGTAATGGTTGCAATGATTAGTATTATGGGATGTGATAAAATTCTCTAGAGAATTTTTGGCCAAGTAACGTGCCAGAGATTGCTGTCTAGTTAGGAAACTATAAAATTCTCTAGAGAATTTCGTGGAAGGTATTAATAACAAAGTTTGCTATCTAGGGCGAAGCAATCGCTTACTTCCCTTGTGAACATTAAAAACGTGTAGGAATCGTGTATGCTCAGTGTAGGCTTTGTGTATGCTTTGTGTATGCTTGAAAATCTGTAATATGTTGAAATACAGTACGTTATACTAAAATCGTGTAGGCATGTAGGCTGTTTGCGATATTTTTATTTCGATTTTGCTTGCAAATCTTGCTGATTTTAGGTTTTGCTTGAATAATTTGTCTATTCTCTAGAAAATGTGTATCTTTGCACCTCAAAACAAGAGGAAATTACTTATGAAATATAGAATTAAGAAAGAAACGAATCCTACACGTCCCACTTGTGGCAAGTATAAAGCAGTAGCTGTTCACTATCATACAGTCGACAGCAAACAACTCATCAAGGAAACAGCCCAGCGCATGGGTACGCATACATCGAATGTTCTTGGAGTATTATCGAGTGTTGCCGCAGTTGTGAATTCACATCTGCGCGAGGGTGATCGTGTCCGCTTGCCAGACTGGGGCATGATGAAACTGGAGATAGAAAGCGAAAAGGTAGATAATCTAAAGGAATTCCGTGCCAAGAAGCACATCCGTGGTGTCCGCCTCCACTTCCTGCCCGAAAGCTACGAAGGCCGCCAAGAACTCTACGAAGGCATCACCTTCGAGAAAGATAAGAATTATACGGAGGAATAGCTGCTAGTCGTTCTCTGCCAGCCAGTGGGTTAGTACTTGGCAATACTCCTGGTGGGCATCGATAAAGCAAGTGTGGCGCGAGTGGCGGAACAGGTGCCATTGGCTGTGGGGGATATGCTCGTAGAGCGAGGCGGCTACAACGGGGGTACAGATGTCGCGTGTACCACTACAGATAAGTGTAGGCTGAGAAATCTGGTCTAACTTATCTGTGTATTCGAAGTCTTTCAGGCTACCAAGGGGCTGATATTCATTTGGTCCCCAACCATATAGATAGGATTCGGCTCCTGCACGCTTGGGACGACGGAGACACTCTGGCGAATGTTCGTCGACACTGATGACAAACTGCTCAAAGTAATGATCGTTTGCTTGCAGGTAGGCGGCATCATCCCATCGGCCTGTGGCCTCTGCATGACTGATGGCTTCCTGGTCTTCGTCAGACAGATATTTGATGAGACGGTGCTGCTCGCTAGCCCACAAACTGCTGGAGGCATGACCTGACGACAGAATGAGAGACTTGATGCCCTGAGGCTGGTGGTCGATGACATAGGCTATGGCCTGCATGGCTCCCCACGACTGGCCAAGTATATGCACGGAGTCGAGATGTAGGTACTCGCGGATGGCGATTAGCTCGTCAATCCACGTCTTCTGTGTCCAAAGTTCTGGGTGTCCGTCGAGATAAGAATTGCCGCAACCTATCTGGTCGTACGAGATAACCTGTCGTCCTGTTTCGGCGATGCAGTCGAGCACCTCGAAATAGTTGTGCGTACTACCAGGACCGCCATGCAGCAACAATAGCGGTGCTTTCTCCGATGCTTCGCCTACTATGCGGTAGTAGGTATGATAGCCCATAAACGGCATGTAGCCTTCAGTAATCATATTTTATTCTTCGTCACTAGATGTGCGGAGGATGATGGAGGTGGCACCAAGCGTAAAAAGGGTGCCATCGCTGATGATGCGGCGCTCTTTTGGGGTGAGCTCTACATTATCTATAAATGTGCCTGTATTGCTGTTGTTGTCTTTCAGGGTGTAGCGCAGGCCGCCTTTCTTATCACGACTAACGGTGATGGTGCAATGATTGAGGTCTACGCTGGGGTCAACGGTCTCGAAAGCGGTATTGGCTGGGTTGCCCTTCTGATAGCGACCTATAATGTTGTCGCCCATACGGAGAGGGATGACCTGCTTATAGTGGAACACGTTTTCGATGACTACAATCGATCCGCAACCTTCCTCGTTAGCTTGTTCATCAGGGTTTTCGTCCTTCTGTCGCTCGCGCAGTTTGCTCACACCAATGCGTATGCCAAACTCCTTGCCACATTCGGGGCACTTGAATACCAACGACTGACCAGCCTCGTACTTGGTCTCGTCGAAGGTGATATACTGGTCGCACTTAGGGCAGCGTACTCTCTTCATTCGCTCTTTTCGTTATATTTGTAAACCCAAGCTTCTTCCAGCTCCTTTTCTTTAGCTATCTTCTGAAGCTTCTTGTATGCATCGGCCTGATTGTCAAACTGGCCATATACCACTCGGGTTACATTGTTATGCACATAGATTTCTGCTCCCTCGTAGCCGCGTTTGGCCAGTCGGCTGATGAAATCCTCAGCATTATGCTTGCTTACCTGGCTGGCCAGAACAATGCAATACCCCTGACGGATAGCGGGTTTGGTTGCAGGCTTGGCAGCTTCAGCGGGCTTGGCGGGCTTGATGGTGTCGCGTATGGCCTCCGAAGCCTTATTGGCAGGCTTCTGCACATCCTTGCGCTTAAAGTCGATGGCGCTGGTGTTAGTGTCTTTCGACGACATCATGCCAAACAGCAACTGATGGTTCAGGTTGCTGATGGTGCGAGTCATCATCTCTGTCTTACCCGTAGGCATCGCTACAAAGAATACAGCCAGCAAGATGGCGGCAACAGCAACGGCATTGCGAATCCACGAGAATTTGATGCGAACCACATCGTTCTCGTCGTCCTCAACCTCGTCGATAGTTTCCTCTGCATGATCTGTAGTGTCTTCCATCAGATGCTTCATCGGATGCTCGATAATAACGGCATTAGATGTTTCCTTGACGGTTTCCTTAACGGGCTCCTCCACCACCTGCTTGGCGCTGATGGCCTCGATGGTCTTCATCTCGAACGAGTTCAAACCATAAAGACTTGGCGACAGGATGCCAGCCTCGCAAGGGGTGAACACATAGTTGCCATCCTCGTTCAGCTCTATTATACCTATATTATTTAGCTCGTAACGGCCTTCGTTCTGCAGATGCTGGGTTAGTTCGTTCACTTCGTCCTCTATACGCTGTATGGCCTCAGGATAGCTGATGTCGTAGGCCTCGATATACGACTGGGCCAGGAGCGAATCGTTAATCTTAAGCTGAGGGTTAAATCCGAGTGTACGGAGTGGGGGGAGAAAGATGCAGTCTTCCTCGTCATATCGTGCCTCGACATGATGCGCCATGAAGCCTCCCAAATTGGGCACTATCACGCAGTCGTTGTCGAGCAACAGTATCTCAATATGTCTTTCCAATTCAATCACGGGTGCAAAATTACATCAAAAAATTGAGATAAACAAATAAAAGAAACTTAAAATTGCGCGATAAATGAAAATTTTAGTGTACCTTTGCAGAAAATTTAAGATTTATCGATATGAATATTGCTATTGTAGGAACCGGATATGTAGGTTTGGTATCGGGAACTTGTTTTGCCGATACTGGTGCAAATGTTACATGTGTTGACGTAGACGAGAAGAAGATTGAACGCCTGAAGAATGGCGAGATTCCCATCTACGAACCAGGACTTGATGAGCTCGTTAAGAAGAACGTAGCTGCTGGTCGACTGAAGTTTACTACCGACCTTGCTTCAGTACTTGATGATGTAGAAATCGTATTCTCGGCTGTAGGAACGCCTCCCGATGAGGATGGCTCGGCCGATTTGAAATATGTGCTCCAGGTGGCTAAGACCATCGGTCAGAACTTGAATAAGTATGTGGTAGTGGTTACTAAGAGTACCGTTCCTGTAGGTACAGCCAAGAAGGTTCGCAAGGCCATCGAGGAAGAGTTGGAGAAGCGAGGCGTTGACATCGAGTTTGATGTAGCATCGAACCCTGAGTTCCTGAAGGAGGGTAACGCCATTAAGGACTTTATGAGTCCCGACCGCGTGGTGGTAGGTGTTGAGAGCGAGAAGGCCAAGAAGACGCTGACCAAGCTCTACAAGCCATTCCTGATTAACAACTTCCGTGTTATCTTCATGGATATCCCATCTGCCGAGATGACCAAATATGCCGCTAACTCTATGCTGGCCACACGTATCTCGTTTATGAACGATATTGCCAATCTCTGCGAGCGTGTGGGTGCCGATGTTAATATGGTACGCGCGGGAATCGGTTCGGACACTCGTATCGGTCGTAAGTTCCTGTATGCAGGTTGCGGTTATGGCGGTTCATGCTTCCCCAAGGATGTTAAGGCGCTCATTAAGACTGCCGACCAGAATGGTTACTCGATGGAGGTGCTGAAGGCTGTGGAGCGTGTAAACGAGAAGCAGAAGAGTGTACTCTTCGAGAAGCTGGTTAAGGCATTCGGAAGCAAGGAGGCCCTGAAGGATAAGACCATCGCCATGTGGGGACTCTCGTTTAAGCCAGAGACCGACGATATGCGCGAATCGACAGCTTTGGTGATGATCGATCTTCTGATTGAGGCTGGATGCAACGTTCGTGTTTACGACCCAATTGCTATGGATGAGTGTAAGCGCAGAATAGGCGATAAGGTGACTTACTGTCGCGATATGTACGATGTAGTTCTGGATGCCGACGCCCTGCTGTTGCTCACCGAGTGGAAGGAATTCCGCCTGCCAGGATGGGGTGTTATCAAGAAGGCCATGAAGCGTCCTCTGGTCATCGACGGACGTAACATCTTCGATATCGAAGAACTCGACGAGAATGGCTTTGAGTATCATTGCATAGGTAAATAAATGAAGAAACTGTTAACGATATCATTATTGATGGTTGTTCTGGTGGCTTGTCATCAGAACAGCTCATCAGTATTGCCTGAGGATAAAGAGGCTAAGGCTATGCTTCAAGGTGTTTGGGTAGACGAGGAGAGTGGCGATGTGTCGTTCCGTGTAAATGGCGACACGATTTACTACTCCGATGAAACCAGTATGCCAGCCTATTTCCGAATCTATGAAGATTCGCTTTATCTTGGCTCGGGCACATCGTATGGTATCGTTAAACAAACCAAGCATCTGTTCTGGTTCAATAATCAGAATGGCGATTTGCTGAAGCTGCGCAAGGGTGATGGCACAGAAGATAATTCAGATGCCGAACATCAGGCTCCAAGCATCCTAACTTATACGCATCAGGTGAAGATTGACTCGGTGGTGGCTTACAACAATAACCGCTACCATTGGTATATTGCCATCAATCCCACTAAGTATAAGGTTACTAAGCGCTCGTACAACGAGGATGGACTGGAAGTTGAAAACGTTTATTACGACAATATTATGCATATAAGCGTTTTCTTGGGTGCTAACAAGTTGTATTCCAGCGATTTCCACAAGCAGCAATATAAAGGTCTCGTGCCGGAATCGTTCTTAGACGAGGCTATCTTGGCCAATATGGAGTATAGCCATATTGATGCAGAAGGACTGCATTTCAATGCCACACTTTGTATCCCAGATGGTGCCTCGTGTTATATGGTAGAGACGACCATCAGTTATACAGGCGTGTCGTCGATGAGGTTGGTTGAGTATTAAGCTTTCTCGTCCAACCAAGCATCAAGCAGCATTCGTGCTATTGATAATTTCTCAGGGATAGTAGGCAGGTTATCACGTTTGAACCAGCCTCCTTTGGCTATCTCGCTTGCTTGCAGGTGGATATCGCCCGATACGTAATCGGCATTGAATCCTACCATCAGTCCGCAAGGGTAGGGCCAAGGTTGCGATCCGAAGTAGCGGATATTAGTAATCTTAACACCAGTTTCCTCAAATGCCTCGCGTGCAACGGCCTCTTCGAGCGTCTCGCCCGTCTCCACGAAACCAGCAACCAGTCCGTAGAAATCAGTACGGAAGTTCTTGGCACGAACCAGCAGCACTTCATCGCCTTTATGTATCAGCACGATGACAGCCGTGGCCAGTTGTGGCCATATCTCCTTACCGCATCCGGTACACTTCTTCGAAATCTCCGTATCCATCTTCATGGGGGCGCCGCAAACACCACAGAACTTGGTGTTGGCATCCCAATAAAGCAGCTCCTGACATTTGCCGGCTTTCTGATAGAGCGACTTATCGAGCTTGTAGAATGATTTACGTAATCCGCACATCTCGTAGCGTGGATCATCGCAAACGGGGCTGTCAATCTTATACGTCTTAACCTCAATACCATCCAGAGGCGTAACGGTCATCACGTTGGTCCATGGTTTTACCTCAGTAGGTGGCTCTTCCTGAAATGGAATGGTGTATCCGCCGTCGGGCGTCTTCTCTAATAACAGTTCTTCTTTGCAGAATACAAAATAATGTTGTTTCATTTTCCGAATAGTTGTTTACGGTCTCTCTCCAAGGCTGGTTTTACCCATGCCTCAGGCACAAATTTCCAGTTGTTATTCTTTTGTGGGTCGATGGTGCCCAAACGTTTAATCTCCTCAGTCAGATAGTGGCGCTGATCAAGGTCGGTGTGGAAGAGTACACGGCTCTCGAGCGAATCCTTAGGGATGCCGGCACCACGAGTCAGCAGCTCGCCACCACCATTGGCACGATAGCTGTTCATCACTACCTTATACCATTTGTTCTCATCAAATGGCTCACCGTTCGACATCTGCAGAATCTTTACTTTCTGTCCGTCGGGCTGGGTGAGATCAACTACATAATCGATGCCGCAAGCTGAATCGAAATTGAATGTATAGTATTGGAAACCAGTACGTTGCTGATCTTCTTTCGCGTCATCATTCAGTCTGAGGGCGTGATCCTCTGGCGATGTCATCGTGTTGCACCACATGTCGTACGAGAACTCAAGATGCTTCCTGATTTCCTCGCCTGTCATTCTGAGCACAAAGAGCAGATTCTCAAAGCGATAAAGCTTAAACATATCGGCCTGAGTCACCTCGCCTGCATCGATGGTTGTATCGAATGCCAATGGGGCGTTGAATGATATGTCGGCCTTCGAGATGCTCATCTGCAGGTTATGAATCAGGTCGGTAAAGGCTGAATTTCCGAAGAAACTCTCGCGGGTGTAGATGGGGTGCTTGAAGTAGCCTATCTTGGTGTTAACATAATCCTTCACCTTGTCGATAGTAGGCTGGAAGTCGTTTATCATCTGCTCGTCAATCTTCTCGTCGAGCACGCTTACGATGTTACCCTTAATCTCTTTCTTGGTGAGTTCACCTTTCTTATATGTAAGGGTGATCTCGGCTTCGGCCACATTAGCTACATAGCATGATGGGTCAACACAAAGCACGCGTTTGCCTTCTTTGTTGGTAACCCACATGTTGTGAACCTGGTGGTCGTGACCAAAGAAGATGATGTCGAATCCAGGCACCTCGCGGGCTACTGATTCTGTTGCATTCTCTTCGTATTCAGGCGTGTTGATGCCGCCATCAAGACCAGAGTGGAACAGTCCGAAAATAAGATCGGGCTTCTCTGTCTCCTTCACGTATTTAATCCATTTCTTGGCGCACGATGTCATCTCTTCGAACTCCAATCCCTTCCAGATGGATTTATTCAGCCAGTTGGGGATAGCTGGGGTAAGCATACCGATAACAACAATCTTTACGCCATCCTTGTAATGAACCGAATAGGGCTTAAGTCCTGTGTAGATATGCTCAGGATTGGCTTCGGCATTCTTGTATTCCTCCTTAACGATATTGGCGCCCAGTAGTGGACAACGAACCTCACGAATCCATTTGTCGTAAACCTTATGGCCAGGCTCAATGTCGTGATTGCCTACCGTCTCAGCATCGTACTTCATGTAGTTGATAACTGTTGCAGCCAGATTCTCGTCTTCGGGCATCACGTAGTTCGACCAGTATACACATGGCTGACCTTGCAGAATGTCGCCGTTGTCTATCAGCAGAAAGTGGTCTTCGCCATACTTCTTGCGTTGCTGCTTGATATAAGTGTTTGCGCGCGATAAAGTACCCCTGATGGGCTTCTTCTCCATAAAGTCGTATGGAAAAAAGTGACCATGTACATCGCTGGTTTCGATGACTTTTATCTTAACCGTCTTAGAGCTTTTTGCCTCAACTGTTGCAACTGATAACAGAGTGGATATCAGGATAATAGCTATCTTGTTCATATCTTCTTTTAGTAATTTTGCTGCAAAAATACACATTTTAATTGATATACCCAAACATTTGAAAGATTATTTTTTCGAGATGGTTGGCACATTTTTTGCTGGCAAATGATTAAAAAGAAATAGGAGGATTTGATTATGGCATTTATTGATTATTACAAGATTTTAGGCGTAGATAAAACTATTCCGCAGAAGGATGTCAAGAAGGCTTACCTGAAACGAGCCAAGCAGTTTCATCCCGACTTGCATCCTGATGATCCTAAGGCGCAGGCTAAGTTCCAGGCGCTTCAGGAGGCTTACGATGTGATTGGCGATCCGCAGAAGCGCGCCAAGTACGATCAGTATGGCGAGAAATGGCGTGAGGCCGAACAGTTCCAAGGCTTTGGCGGTGGAGGTCAAGCTGGAGGCAATCCTTTTAGTGGATTCGACTTCAGCAGCTTCCAGGGCGGAGGTGGATTCTCGTCGTTCTTCGAGGATTTGTTCGGCCGAAAAGGTCATCAGGGTGGGGGCTTTGGTGGCTTCCAAGGTTTTGGCGGTCGCCAGCCCAGAACGCATAGTGGCGAGATGAATGCAAACGTAACGATAGATCTTTACACAGCGTTGCTTGGTGGCGAGGTGATTGTAACCTTGTCTAACGGTCAGAAGCTCAAGCTCAAAATTAAGCCCGAAACCCAGCCTGGTACTAAGGTTCGTCTGCGCGGAAAGGGGTATGATAGAGGTGATGGGACCTTTGGTGATCTCATCATTACCTATCAAGTAAAACTTCCGACAAATCTGACTGAGCGTCAGAAGGATCTGTTACGCCAGATGCTTCAGTAGGAATTCTTCGGCGCGAGCCAGATCTTCAGGTGTATCGATGCCTACGGTTTCGATATCGGTAAGTCCCACGCGGATACGGTAACCATTCTGTAACCATCGAAGTTGCTCAAGACTCTCTGCTTTTTCCAGGCTGCTCATGGGCAACTTTGTTACTTCGGCCAATACCTCGCGGCGATAAGCGTAAACACCCAGATGCTTCAGGAATGGATACTCGCCAAACCAGCTGTCGTGCTCCTTACCTCTTATATAAGGTATCACGCTACGACTGAAGTATAGGGCAAATCCACGATTATCAGTTACAATTTTAGGCGAATTAGGATTGTCGACAGCCTCGATCGACTCGAATGGCTTTCCCAATGTGCCGATTTGAGTCTCAGGCGCATCGAAAAGGTGCATCAGGGTTTCAATCTGCGAGGGCTGGATGAAAGGCTCGTCGCCCTGAACGTTGATAATCACATCAGCATCCAATCCTATCTTCTTTGCAGCTTCCTCAATACGGTCGGTACCGCTCTTGTGGTCGGTACGGGTCATCACAGCCTTACCGCCAAAGCCTGTCACGGCATCGAAGATGCGATTGTCATCGGTAGCCACATATACATCGTCGAGCACGCTTTTCACTTGCTCGTATACTCTCTGAATAACTGGTTTTCCGCCCAGTATTGCAAGCGGCTTGCCCGGATATCTTGTTGAAGCATAACGGGCAGGGATAATAGCCATAAACTTCATAACGGGTGCAAAGGTAAATAAAAAAACTGATGAAAACGCAAAAACTTATAAAATTATACGTATGGAATTTGCGAACCTCAATAATTTTATTTATTTTTGCACACACAAATATAGGAATATAGTTCAAATGAATATAAATAAACTTTCGATTATAGCACTTTCATTGTTCCTGCCTTTTACAGCAGGAGCTCAGAAAATTACTCTCGGTTCGGCCACAACAAAGGATGGTGGCGAATATCAGGGAGAGATGGTAATGGGTAAGCCTCATGGCAAAGGTAAGGCTGTTTATAAGAACGGCAACTGGTATGAGGGCGAATATGTAAAAGGCAAACGTCAGGGCTTTGGTATCTACTCGTTCTTTGATGGCGAGAAGTACGAAGGCGAATGGTTCCAGGATCAGCAGCACGGCAAAGGAACCTATTATTTCCAGAACAACAACCGCTACGATGGCCTGTGGTTCCGCGATTATCAGCACGGACACGGTGTCATGTATTATTATAATGGCGATAAGTACGATGGCGAGTGGAAACAGGACAAACGCTCGGGCTTTGGTATTTACACTTTTGCCAGCGGTGCCTACTATAAGGGCGATTGGCTGAATGATAAGAAGAACGGTAAGGGCGTCTACGATTGGGGCGATGGCTCTGTGTATGATGGCGACTGGAAGGACAACATGCGCTCGGGCAAGGGTACTTTCAAATATGCTGGCGGCGATGTATATATCGGCCCTTGGACGGATGATGAGATGAACGGCCGAGGCATCTATAAGTTCCAGAATGGCGATGTCTACGAGGGCGATTATGTGAAGGGCGAGCGTACAGGCTCTGGTATCTTCAAGTATGCCAATGGCGACAAGTATACAGGCCAGTTCTCTAAAGGCGATAAGCAGGGACAGGGCACTTTTGTATGGCAGAATGGTGATACCTATGTGGGCCAGTGGAAAGCTGACAAACAGGAGGGCCGCGGTAAGCTCACAAAGAAGAGTGGCGATACCGTCGAGGGCACCTTCAAGGCAGGTCAGCCTAATGGCGAATGTGTCGTTCGTTTTGCTGATGGTTCTAAGTTCAAGGGCACCTTCAAGAACGGGCGTCGTAATGGTTCTGCTATCGAGGAGGATAAGGACGGCAATCGTTTCGAAGGCACCTATCAGGACGATGTGCGCGATGGCAATTTCGTTGAGAAAGACCGAAACGGAAAAGTTACCGCCCAAGGCACCTATACCCGTGGGCACAGACAAACAAAATAAAAACTTATTAAACATACTAATTATGATTATTGACACTATTGAGAATCTGGGCAAGTACACAACTCTTAATCCGTTGTTTGCCGATGTAGTAGAGTTCTTGAAGAACCACGATCTCCAGACGATGGAGGAGGGTAAATACCCTATCAAAGATAAAGATCTGTTCGTGAATCTCCAGGTGGCTAAGCAGCGTACCAAGGAAACTGCATTCCTCGAGACTCATATTGATATGGTTGATGTTCAGATTCCTATTACCTGTGCCGAGACATTCGGTTACACACCTCTAAGCGATCTTCCTGATTTTGAGTATAATGCTGAGAAGGACATCACGAAGTATGGCGACACCAAGCCCCAGACCTATGTAACGGTCAATCCCGGACAGTTCGCTATATTCTTCCCACAGGATGGTCATGCGCCATGTATTATCGAGGAGAGCGAAATCAAGAAAGCCATTTTCAAAGTAAAAGCATAATTAAAAACATCATATAACTATGGAAACAAAAAAGAAACAATCTACCACACCTGAGCATATCGGGTTGGTGCGTAATGACTCATGGCTCGAGCCTTTCGAGGCTGCTATTCGTGGACGTCATGATCACGCAGTTTGGAAGATTAACCAGTTGACTAAGAATGGTAAGAAGACGCTCAGCGATTTTGCTTCTGGCCACCTCTATTTCGGACTTCACAAGTTGGCTAAGGGCTGGGTGTTCCGCGAGTGGGCACCTAATGCTACCGATATCTACCTGATTGGCGATTTCAATAACTGGCAGGAAAACGAGAAGTACCGTTGCAAGCGTATCGAGGGTACAGGCAACTGGGAGCTGAAGCTTTCAGAGAAAGCCCTGAAGCACGGTCAGCTTTACAAGATGAAGGTAAAGTGGAATGGTGGTGAGGGCGAGCGTATCCCTGCATGGTGCCGCCGTGTGGTTCAGGACGATAATACCAAGATATTCTCAGCTCAGGTTTGGAATCCTGAGAAAAAATACGAGTTCAAGAAAAAGAACTTCAAACCCAAGAAGAATCCTCTGCTCATCTATGAGTGCCACGTGGGTATGGGTCAGGATGCCGAGAAGGTTGGCACCTACAAGGAGTTCAAGGATAATGTGCTGCCACGTGTCATCAAGGATGGTTACAACTGTATCCAGGTGATGGCTATTCAGGAGCACCCTTATTACGGCTCGTTCGGCTATCATGTATCTTCGTTCTTTGCGCCCTCAAGCCGATTCGGTACCCCCGAGGATCTGAAGGAACTGATTGATACAGCCCACAAGAACGGCGTAGCTGTGATCATGGATATCGTGCACTCTCACGCTGTAAAGAACGAGGTTGAGGGCTTGGGCAATCTGGCTGGCGATCCTAACCAGTTCTTCTATCCAGGCGATCGTCACGAGCATCCGGCTTGGGATTCGCTCTGTTTCGATTACGGCAAGGACGATGTGCTGCACTTCCTGCTTTCTAACTGTAAGTACTGGCTCGAGGAGTATCACTTCGATGGTTTCCGCTTTGATGGCGTCACTTCTATGCTGTATTACTCTCACGGACTGGGTGAGGCATTCGGCGGATATGGCGATTACTTTAATGGTCATGAGGACGATAACGCCATCTGCTATCTTACCCTCGCCAACAAACTGATTCATGAGGTAAATCCTAATGCCATTACTATTGCCGAGGAAGTTTCGGGTATGCCAGGTCTGGCAGCCAAGTTCGAGGATGGTGGTTACGGCTTCGACTACCGTATGGCCATGAATATCCCCGATTACTGGATTAAGACTATTAAAGAGGTACGCGATGAGGACATCAACGTTTGCTCTATCTTCTGGGAGGTAAAGAACCGTCGTCCTGACGAGAAGACCATCTCTTATTGCGAGAGCCACGACCAGGCACTTGTGGGCGATAAGACCATCATCTTCCGCCTGATTGATGCCGATATGTATTGGCACTTTGCCAAGAAGGATGTAAACGATATTGCCCAGCGTGGTATCGCTTTGCATAAGATGATTCGTCTGGTTACTGTTGGTGCCATCAATGGTGGATACCTTAACTTTATGGGTAACGAGTTCGGCCATCCAGAGTGGATCGACTTCCCGCGCGAAGGAAACGGCTGGAGCTACAAGTATGCTCGTCGCCAGTGGAACCTTGTTGACAACAAGGACCTCTGCTACCATTGGCTGGGCGACTTTGACCGCGAGATGCTGAAGACCATCAAGACCGTGCGCAATTTCCAGAACACACCTGTTACTGAAATCTGGCACGACGATGGCGATCAGGTGCTCTGCTTCATGCGTGGCGATCTGGTATTCGTATTCAACTTCTCGCCCACACGCAGTTACACCGACTACGGATTCCTGGTTCCTACGGGCTCATATAAGGTGATGCTGAATACCGACTCGAAGGACTTTGGCGGTAACGGTTTCGCTGATGATACGGTCACTCACTTCACCAACTTCGATCCTCTTTATGTCAAGGATCACAAGGAGTGGCTCAAACTCTATATCCCGGCTCGTTCAGCCGTAGTATTGAAGAAAATCTGAAATGGCTTATAGAAATTATCGTAAAAAGCAACATAATGATAGCGCAATGACCATTCGTGTCGTGTGCGCTATCGTTTTTGTACTCTTCTCTTGGTGTTGGGTGTTTTATTTCCAGCGCGACTTGCTTGCTATGGGGCAGCATGTGTTGAGTGGTGGCCTTACTCATTACAACCGTCTTGCCGGGGCTGTTGTGATAACAGTAGTGCTGCTGTTCCTGCAGAATCTGGTACATAAAATATCCCGACTCAACAAGAGCTTTTATTCACTTACATTCTTTCCGTCGATGTTGTTGCTGGGCATGCTTACCAATATCGTGCCCGATCCCGATGGCGGTATTAATCACGACTTCCCCGGCTGGTTGGCCATCCTGCTTCTTGTGCTTTGGGGCGGGGTAGCTTATGTGTCGACCAAGCTGCAGGAGCTCGATGACGATCCTAATCCTAACATCCTGTCGCGCTCCATGTGGGTAAACCTGCTCATATTGGTGTTCCAGATGATGATTACCGCAGGCATCGCCAATACCAATGCCGTGTTCCATTATCGCATGCAGGCTGAGCGTTGCCTGCTTGATGGCGATATCGATGGCGCGCTTGCTGCTGGCAAGAGGTCGCTGGAGTGCGATGAGACGCTTGTGATGCTCCGCATGCAGGCGCTAGCCCGTAAGGATGCCCTTGGCGAGCAGCTGTTTGAGTATAAGGTATGTGGAACCAGTAAGACCATTCTGCCTACTAACGATAGTATCTCACCTTTATTGTTATACCCCGCCGATAGCATGTATAAGTTCATCGGCGCTGTTCCTGCTCACAGAATGGAGCCGATGCACTATCTTAAGTTGGTTCAGCGTAAGGATTCGGTACCTCGCAAGGTGGTAACTGATTATCTGCTTTCGGGCTATCTTATTGATAAGGATATTGATACCTTTGCCTGCGAGGTCAGCAAGTTCTATCCCATGAACGATAGTCTGCCCAAGCATTATCGTGAAGCTATGGTGCTCTACACCCATCTTCGTTCAAGACCGGTTGCCGTTTACCGCAATACCGTGATGGACGAGGATTACGACAACTTCCGCGATCTCCGCAGCCAGTATCCCAAGAAGATGGAGCAGAAGGGCAAAATGGAAGAAGAATACTTTGGTACCTATTGGTATTATTACTGGTACGAGTAGAAAGATTATAAAAACAGCCTCCCGATTTCGTTTCGAGAGGCTTTCTTTTTTATTTGTAAAGATAGCGTTTGATACTCTTCTTAGGTGTCTTCTCAAACTCTTCTTCGTGTATCTCTATTTCTGATATCTTCTCGTAGGCTGGGATAATCTCGTTCAGTCCGTTGCGGTTCTGCTCCATGATGTTCTTCAGGTCATCATCCGAGAATCCCATGTTCTTAGCCTCGTCCATATCAGGGTGAACCAGGGCCACAAGCTTGTTGTCGCGCTGTACTACGATGCTCTCTACTACCATCGTCATTGAGTTCAGTTTGTCCTCAATTTCCTCTGGATAGATGTTCTGCCCGTTAGGACCTAGCAGCATATTCTTCGAGCGTCCGTTGATAAATACGTTGCCACCGGCATCCATCGTGCCCAGGTCGCCTGTGTGATACCATCCGTCGCGGTCGATGGTTTCGGCAGTTGCCTCAGGATTCTTATAGTAACCCAGCATCACATTCGGACCCTTGGTCAGAATCTCGCCAGGGATATGTCTTGGATCGGGCGAAACAATCTTTACCTCCTGATGCAGAGCAGCGCATCCGCACGAACCTGGGGCAAAGCTCTTATAGTCGCGATAACAGATGATTGGGGCACACTCTGTGGCGCCATAGCCCACGGTGTATGGGAACTCTATGCGCTTCAGGAAATGCTCCACCTCCTGATTCAGCGCTGCACCACCTATAATCACCTCGTACATGTTGCCACCAAAGGCCTTCAGCACTTCCTGACAAATCATCTCGCGTACCTTCTTCGAGATAACAGGCATCTGCAGCAGCAGGCGCATGCGGTTGTTCTGTATCTTTGGGAATACCTTCTTGCGGATAATCTTTTCGATAATCAGAGGTACGGCAATCACGATGCGTGGCTTTACCTCCTGAAGTGCCTGAGCGATGATGGCTGGCGATGGAACACGGTTCAGGTAGTAAACATGACAACCATGCAGGAATTCGAAGATAAACTCGAATGCCATACCATACATGTGTGCCATTGGCAACATCGATATCACCTTGTCGCCTGCCTGGATAATGTCACCCAGCACGCTCATAGCGAAGTCGTAGTTCGACCAGAGTGCGCGGTAGGGCAGCATCACACCCTTCGAGAATCCTGTTGTGCCGCTGGTGTAGTTGATAACAGCCAGTTCCTCAGGACTCTGTTCGATGTAGTAGCTAACGTGCTCCTTGCGGAAGTACTTAGGGAATTTCTTGCCATACAGCTCGTTCAGATGCTCGCGGGCATAAGTCAGCTTGTCTGTACGCGACACCATCAGTGAGTAGTCGGGGTTGTTGATGATACCCTCCAATGTAGGCATTGCCTGGGGATCGATGATTGTAGCCACATGGTCGCCCACAAAGAGCAGTCGTGCTTCTGAGTGGTTTACTATGTTGTGTACTTGTTCGGCGTTAAACTCGTGCAGAATGGGCACGGCAATAGCGCCATAGGTAAGTGTGGCCAGGAAAGCCACAGCCCATTGTGATGAGTTACGTCCGCAGAGGGCTATCTTATCGCCCTTCTGTATTCCGCTGTTTTCGAAAAGTATGTGCAACTTTTCGATTTTTCTGGCTACGTCATGAAACTGCAGCGTCTGTCCCTTAAAATCGGTAAGGGCGTCGCGATCCCAATTGTCAATGATACTTTTCTGTATCAGAGCGTTAAAACTAGGTATATGTTCCATAAGCTATTAGTTATTCTTATATAGGTAGCGTTTGATACTCTTCTTTGGAGTCTTGGCAAACTCCTCGTCCTGGAGTTCGATTGCCGAGATTCGACTGTATGCAGGCAGGATGTTGTTCAACTCCTGTCGGTTCTGCTCCATGATATTTTCTAATTCTTCGCGTGTAAAGCTCACCACCTCGTCCTTATCGGGGTGAACCAGAGCCACCAGCTTGTCGCCACGCTGGATCACCAAGCTCTCTGATACCATAGCCATGGTGTTCAGCTTGTCTTCTATTTCTTCTGGATAAACGTTCTGTCCGTTGGCGCCCAGCAACATGTTCTTTGAGCGTCCGCGGATAAAGATATGACCATCGGCCGACATGGTTGCCAGGTCGCCTGTGTGATACCATCCGTCGGCTTCCAGCACCTCGCGGGTGGCCTCTTCGTTCAGATAGTATCCTGTCATCACGTTAGTTCCTTTGGTCACAATCTCACCAGGAATGTTCTGTGGATCCGCGCTCAGAATCTTCACTTCCATACGGTCAACTGGTTGTCCGCACGATCCTGATACGAAGTCATGATAATCGCTAAATGATATTAGTGGAGCGCATTCTGTGGTGCCGTAACCCACGGTAATGGGGAAACCAATGGATAAGAGGAATTCCTCTACCTCTTTTGAGAGTGGGGCACCACCCACGATTACCTCGTAGAGGTTGCCACCAAAGGCCTTGTAAACCTCCTTGCAGATGCGGCCCTTGACCTTCTTGCTGACGTATGGCATAGCCAGAAGCAAGCGCATGCGATTGTCTTGAATCTTTGGGAATACCTTTTTGCGGATAATCTTTTCGATAATCAGCGGTACGGTGATGATAACTGCTGGTTTAACTGTAGCAAACGCCTCGGCGATGATGGCGGGACTCGGTAGGCGAGTCAGGAAGAACAGATGACATCCGTTGCAGAATCCAAACAGGAATTCTACAGCCATTCCGTACATGTGGGCCATAGGCAGAATGCTCAGCATATTGTCGCCGGCTTTCACGTTGCGACCTAAGATGCGCAAGCAGAACTCTACGTTGCTCCAGATGGTGCGATAGGGTAGCATTACGCCCTTCGAGAATCCGGTAGTACCGCTGGTGTAGTTAATCATCGACAGCTCTTCGGCCTCGTCCTTGTGATAGTTCACGTGCTCGGCTCTGAAGGCCTTGGGGTATTTACTACCGAACATCATATTAAGATGTTCGCGCGCGTATGTAATCTTTTCCGATCTTGAGATGAACAGCGAGAAGTCGGGCAGATTAATAATCGCCTCGAGTGCTGGCATCGCTTCTGGATCGATTGTCTTAACCGCAAAATCTCCGATAAACAAGAGCTTTGAACCAGAGTGGTTCACAATGTTCTGAATCTGCTCGCCGTTAAACTCGTGCAGAATAGGCACGGCCACGGCACCATAGGTAAGTGTAGCCAGGAAAGCTACAGCCCAGTGGGCTGAGTTACGACCGCAGATGCCTATCTTGTCGCCCTTAACCACACCACTGTTCTCAAATAATATATGGATTTTCTCGATTTTGCGTGCAACGTCGTGATACTGGAGCGTAATACCCTGATAATCAGTCAGAGCATCCTTGTCCCAATTGTTCACTATGGCTTTCTGTATTAAAGCATTAAAACTGCTAAATTGTTCCATCAAAACTGCACAAATTTTAAAATTTTGTGCAAAGGTAATGCATTTTTTGCACACTACCAAATGTTTTTGTGCAATTTTTCAAAAAATTACTCGTATCTCATCGATTTCGCCGGATGGATGTGCGAAATCATGTAACTTGGTGCTATCAATACGAAAACGCAGATTAAAAGTGTGGCTACGTTGATCACGGCAATCAGCGGCAGGTTCAGTTCCATGGGTGCCTCGCTCACGTAGTAGGTCTGTGGGTCGAGTGTTATCACGCCGGTATACTGCTGCAGCAGCACGATGCCGATACCGAAGATGTTGCCCCAGAACAGTCCCTGGCTGATGATGAACACCGAGAACCATAGGAATGTGTGGCGAACGGTCTTGTTGCGGGCGCCCAAGGCCTTGAGTATACCTATCATCTGTGTGCGCTCCAGTATGATAATCAGCAGGCCGCTAATCATCGTAAATCCAGCCACGCAAACCATCAGCGCCAGGATAATCCACACGTTGATGTCGAGCAGCTCCAACCACGAGAATACCTGTGGATACAGCTCGTAGATGGTCTCGCTGGTCAGCGAGTTGCCCTGCTCGTCGCTGGTGCGGTTCACGTAGTCTATAAACTGGTTGGCCGTAGCGTCCAGGTGTTCAAAATCCTTCACCAGCACCTCAATGCCAGTGGCCTGGTTTGCGGTCCATCCGTTCAGCTTGTTGGCGGTATACAGGTCGGTAAAGCATAACGTCTCGTCAAATCGCGTCATGTTGGTCTGATATATGCCGCTGATGGTGAACTTGCGGGTTCTCACGTCCTCGTCGTCTATAAAATAGCCGTACACCTTATCGCCAGCTTTCAGTCGCATTTTGTCAGCTATCATCTTCGATATCAGCAACTTATAGTGACTGGCTGAATCGCTGAATTGGGGGATAGAGCCCTCGGTAAGGTGCTTGCTCAGGAATGTGGTGTCGTATTCGGCGGCGATGCCCTTAAATGCCACACCCAGGAAGTCTTCGTCTGTTTTCAGTATGCCCTGTGTCATGCTGAAGCGCTCGGCATGAGCCACTCCGTCGAGCTGGCCGATGGCCTTCATCAGACTGTCGTTGGCGCAGATGGGGTGGGGATCGCCACCGTTGTAGTTCATGATGTTGTGAACCTGAATATGACTGCCAAAGCCCACCACCTTGTCGCGAATGGTGTGCTTGAATCCCAGCACCACGCTCACCGTTACTATCATCACAGCCAGACCGATAGCCACGCCGATGGTGGCTATACGAATAGCTGGGCGACTCACTTTTCGTTTGTCGCCCTGATCACTATATATCTTCTTAGCTATGTATAAAGGAAAGTTCACTCTTCGTCTACTCTTCCGGGATATGCTTCAAGTGCTTTGCGCAGCACAACCAGCGCACGCTCTAGGTCCTTCTTCTTCAGCACGTAGGCTATACGCACCTGATTGATACCGGCGCCTGGGGTGGTGTAGAATCCGGCTGCAGGAGCCATCATCACCGTCTCGCCCTCGTACTCAAACTCCGACAGACACCAACGGCAGAACTTCTCAGCATCGTCTACTGGCAACTTGGCCACGGTGTAGAAGGCACCCATAGGTATTGGTGAGTAAACGCCTGGAATACGGTTCAGTCCGTCAATCAGGCACTTACGGCGCTCCACATACTCGTCGTACACGTCGCGATAGTACTCCTCGGGGGCATCCAGCGATGCCTCGGCTACTATCTGTCCGATCAATGGGGGCGACAGACGGGCCTGACAGAACTTCATCACGGCCTTGCGCACCTCGGCGTTCTTGGTGATGAGGGCGCCGATGCGGATACCGCACTCGCTGTAGCGCTTCGATACTGAGTCAATCAGTATCACGTTCTGCTCAATGCCTTCCAGATGGCAGGCTGAGATGTATGGCGAACCTGTATAGATGTACTCGCGATAAACCTCGTCCGAGAACAGATACAGGTCGTACTTCTTCACCAGGTCGCGTATCTGGTTCATCTCGCGGCGGGTGTACAGATATCCCGTTGGGTTGTTGGGGTTACATATCATAATGGCGCGTGTGCGTTCATTAATCAGTTCCTCGAACTTTTCAACCTTTGGCAGGCTGAAACCCTCTTCGATGGTGGTGGCGATGGTGCGTATCTTGGCACCGGCCGAGATGGCAAATGCCATGTAGTTGGCGTATGCAGGCTCGGGCACGATAATCTCGTCGCCTGGGTTCAGGCAGCTCAGAAATGCAAAGAGCACAGCCTCGCTACCACCGCTGGTAATGATAATGTCGTCGGCAGTTACGTTAATATTGTATTTCGCGTAATAGTCTACCAGCTTTTCGCGATAGCTCTGGTAACCCTGCGAGGGTGAATACTCCAGGATCTCACGGTCTATCTGCTTCAGGGCATCAAGTCCAACTTGGGGTGTTGGCAGGTCTGGCTGACCGATGTTCAGGTGGTACACCTTGGTACCTCTTTTCTTGGCGGCAACTGCTAATGGAGCGAGCTTTCTGATAGGCGACTCGGGCATCTCCAGTCCGCGTACTGATATTTCAGGCATCTTTCTAATTGACTATTTTACTATTTACAATTTAACATTTTGCGGTGCAAAGGTACTAAATTATTTTTAAAACTTGCTTTTTTTCGATTTATTTGTTTACTTTTGCACCAAAATTTTAGCAAACGATGAATTTCGAGGAATTATTAGAAACACGTGACGTCAGAAAAACCACTAAAGTACGTCTGCCTTACGGCTACTTCTACAAGCGGTTGATAGATGGAAAGTACTCGAACTTTGTGGAGTTTCACGACGAGGTGGCCGATCATGTGGCCTTCAGCAACTGTGTGCGTACCGAGGCTGCTGATATGGAGAAGGTGGCCAACAAACACCAGCTGCACTTTGTGCCTAACGAGGGCGACGGTGGTGTGTATGCCATCGCCGTAGAGGTGGGTAACTTCATCACCTTCGAGCAGCTGCTTAACGAGAATCCTGCCATTATCGCGCGTGAGTCGTTCGACATCGAGACCATTCACGACCTGGCCGAAATCACCGAGTTGCTAAACGATAAGGGCATCTATCATGTGTGTTTTGCACCCTGCAACGTGCTGGCCCGCAAAAACGATTCGAGCGTGCGCCTGCTGTGCCACGGCTCGTTCTATGCCAAGCTCGACCAGGAGACGCTCTACGACGGACTGGAGGATTACGTGGCCCCCGAGGTGCTGGCTGGTGGCGAGATTACCGCCCGTGCTGATGTCTACTCGCTGGCCAAGTTCGTCAACTGGTTGTATCACTCGGCCGGACTGCCTCTGGAGTGGCGCTATGTCATCAAACGTGCCACAGCTGCCGACCCCGAACGCCGCTATGCATCGGTCAAGGAGTTCTATAACGCCCTGACTAACTATAAGAACATGCGCCGCACGGCTCTGGTGGGCTTTGCTGCTATCGCCATCGCGCTGGCCATCGTGGGCGGCTATTTCTACATGCTGCCACAGCCCGAACAGGTGGAATACGTCAAAGCGGTTGAGGAGCCCATCCCCGACGACATGCTCGACGAGGACAACCTGCTGTATGGTCTGGGTGCTGATGCCGACTCGGCTACTATCGCCAACATCGTGGCCAAGCAGATGCGTGCAAAGGACTCAATCACCATCGACGAGAAAGAAATGAAGGCCTATCAGGCCAAGGCCGAGCAGATATTCCGCAAGCAGTTTACCAAGGAGGCCGACCGCATCCTCTCTAAGGTATATAATAAGGAGAAGATGAGTCTGAACGAGAAGGACTTCATGGCTCGCAGTCGCTCTATGACCGAGGAGCTGGCCAAGGCCGAGGCGGAACTGGCAAAATCGTCGAACCTGGGCAACGAGCGTTCGCAGCGCATAGCCAGCGAGATTATCGACCAGCTTACCACCAAGAAGATGGAAGCACTCGACAAGGATTATTTAGGAATAAAAAAGAATAAAACAGAAAAGAAATGAGAAGCAGAACAGCAATGTGGTTTGAATGCAAGATCCGCTACGAGAAGGTAATGGAAGATGGCTTGCAGAAGAAAGTTAACGAGAATTATGTAGTAGACGCACTCAGTTTCAGCGAGGCTGAGACTCGTATTACCGAGGAGATGTCGTCATATATCAGCGGAGAGTTTGAAGTGGCAGATATCAAGAAGGCTGCCTTCAAGGAGGTGTTCTTTACCGACGATAACATCGCCGACAAGTGGTACAAGGCCAAGCTGCAGTTCATCACTATCGACGAGAAGACCGAGAAGGAGAAGCGCTCAACCGTTACCTATCTTGTTCAGGCTGGCTCTATGAACGGCGCCATGAAGAACATCGACGAGGTGATGGGCGGCACTATGATCGATTATGTGGTGGCATCGGTAGCTGAGACCACGCTGATGGATGTCTACGAGTACGGCAAGAGTAACGACAAGCCTGAATACGAGCAGCAGTAATCATGGATTACGACGTTAAATCAAATCTTCACGAGGTTCTCGATACATTGCCACAGGGCGTTCGCCTTGTGGCTATCTCTAAGTATCACCCCAACGAGTATATCGAGGCGGCTTACGAGGAGGGCCAGCGTGTGTTTGGCGAGAGCCACGAGCAGGAACTGCGACTGAAGCACCAGTCGCTGCCTGCCGATATCGAGTGGCATTTCATAGGCCACTTGCAGACCAATAAGGTAAAGTATATCGCCCCCTACGTGTCGATGATCGAGGCTGTTGATTCGCTCAAGCTGCTGCGCGAGATTAACAAGCAGGCCGAGAAGTGCGGCCGAGTAATCAAGGTGTTGCTCGAACTTCATATAGCCGAAGAGGCCACCAAGTACGGACTTACGCTCGATGCTTGTCGTGAGCTGTTGGCTGGCGGCGAGTGGCGCGAGATGAAGAATGTGCAGATATGTGGATTGATGATGATGGCATCGTTTGTAGAAGATACTGAGCAGATTCGCCGCGAGATGACTATCGCCCGCGATTTCTTCGACGAGATGAAGGAAAAGTACTTCGCCGACGATGCAAACTTCTGCGAGCGCTCATGGGGCATGAGCGATGATTACCCCATCGCCCTCGAAACCGGCACCACCATGATCCGCGTAGGCACCAAAATCTTCGGCCCCAGAGTCTATTGATTAAGGCAGGAATTATTAGGCACGGATTAACACGGCTCTTTTTAAAGAGACGCTGCTTTTTGTGCTTGAATCCGTGTCTTTTAATTTATTAAAAGCCGTGTTAATCCGTGCCAAAAATTATTTAAAGTAATACTGCCCTCTTTTTCGGGTGATTTTACCGAAGTTAATGGCGTGAGTAGGGCAGTAATGATAACAAGCCAAACATGAAGTACACCGTCCGTTGTGATTCCACTCGGGCGGTGTTCCTGTTATATTATCCACAGGGCACACTTTCTGGCACTTTCCGCACTTGATGCACATATCAGCATCCACCGTAAACTTCTTGTCGTTCACCATCCGTGCGTTGAAGTATGCACCAATCACGTAAGAGTAGAGTCGGGGAGTGCCGCCTTTCTCCAGCTCCTCCACGCCTGTCTTTCGCGCGCGTATACATTCTATAATGTGTGGCAGTTGCTTCCGCGCCTCGGCTATCTTGGCTCGCTCCTTCTCCTCAGTATCTGTATACATAAACGGCAAGCAGACATACGATTCGGGCATAATTACGCTGAACACCGTCGAAGCCTTGAGTCCTATCGCAGCCAACTCCTTATTCAGTATCGTCATTGTCTCGCCCATATTATCCCCACAGGTAGTCAATGCCCAAACGTAATTCGCGTTAATTTTCAACCTCCTGATAAATTCTCTCACAATCCTAGGCGGCTGCCAACCATGCGTAGGAAAACAGAACCCAACTGTCTCATCAGACCCTATCTCAAACTCAAATCGATTATCCCGAATGGCATCAGGAATAAACACCAGTTCCTCGCCAATCCCCGCAGCTATCTGCTCCGCCACGAACCTTGTATTGCCAGTACCGCTAAAATAGAATATCATAAGCCTTTTTAAAGGAAAAATCGTGTAAATTCGCTCTCAAAGTTGGGTGTCAGCACCTCCTTGCCGATGGCCTCGCGTATCTCGTCGATGGTCCAGAATCTGCCACCATCCAGCTCCTCGGCCGATGGCGTGACGGGGCCGTCGTAGGTGGTGCGATGCACATATACCAACTCCTTTTCGCGCTTGCTTTCAAACACATATTTGCCCACGCGCTCAGGCTTAAAGTCGGTAATACCCAGCTCCTCGCGCACTTCGCGTACCAAAGCCTGTTCGGGCTCCTCGCCCAGGTCAATATGTCCGCCCACGCTGGTGTCCCATTTGCCAGGCTGAATATCCTTCCAGTCTGGTCGGCGCTGCAGATACACCTCGCCCTTGCTATTAAACACATGCAGATGCACCACCGGGTGCAACAGCTTCGAACCGCTATGACACTCGCCTCGGGTGGCCTTGCCAATCACGCGTCCCTCTTCATCTACTATTGGGAATATCTCTAAACTATTATCTTTCATATCGACTGCAAAGGTAATCATACTTTCGTTAATTCTCCATCCTTTTCTATTTCTTTAACCTTTGAAATAGTCTTATAGTTAGGCGTTTTGTTGCCTAACTAGGTAACAATTGTTTCCTAACAAGGAAAATTTTGTTGCCTAACTAGAGAACAAAAATACCTCATTTTGGCTTGAAAATATAAAATCCCAATCGCAAAAGTGGGGATTTAAAGCCGAAATAATTTGCATTTGAGGCCTTTTAGAGGAATGGAATAGCGAGTGTGGATAATACTGGAATATCGTATCTTGTTGATATTCAGTAATTTAGTCTTCTCCTTATACTACTTGCAGTCTCAGTCTCAGAGTCTCAGTTATTTTTCGAGGTACCCCCATTTTGTCTTCTTTTATATATAACTAATTGATTATTAATAAGTTATAAAGCTTATAAAAGAGGATCGTGGTATGGGTTGTGACTAAAAAAACGAACTGAGACTGAGATTTGAGACTGATAGCAACCTTTCCTCTATAAGGCTGACAAGCTCTTAGAGTTGTATTGATTTCTGCCTTGGGATGATAATGTTAACTTTACTAATTAATTTGGTTTTTCGCTCACTTATTCGTACCTTTGCACCCGAAATGAGAAAGTGGGTAATGATAGTAATGTTGTGTTGCTGTGCTTGCGCTGAGGCGCAGGAGGGGCGCGGTGTGCTGATGCCCGACACAACTTTCTCGTTGCCACCGCTTACTTATCGGGGCACTATAGCCACTTATCCCTATATAGGCAGTATGTTTACTGGCTTTGATAACTGGGAGCTGCATCCGGGGCTTAATGCATCGTTATCGGCATCGGCTATCTTCGGATTGGGCAAGAACTCGGGCAGCGGTTTTGCCAATAGTGCAGCGGTGATGTATGCTGGGCAACTGATGCCCAAACTCTCGTTCTCTATAGGCGGTTATTCGAGTTTTTTGGACTGGGGCCGCCATCAGATGAAGGACGCCGGACTGACGGCGATGCTGAACTACCGCTTCGACGATCATTGGGAGGCTGCGGTATTTGCGCAGAAATCGTTGATGGAACCGCGTCTGCCGATTCAGAACCTGTGGTGGCTTGGGGCCGACCTGGGCGATAAGATAGGTGCATCGGTTAAGTATAACATCAATCCGCACTTTAGCTTGCAGCTAAGCGTGTGGGATCAACGTAACACATGGAACAACAGATGGTAAAGCGATATTTCATCACTCTAAGCTACGACGGCACCAACTATCACGGATGGCAGGTGCAGCCCAATGGCATATCGGTGCAGGGCGAACTGCAGCGGGTGCTATCTACGTTGTTGAGGCAGGAGATAGCCATCACCGGGGCTGGCCGTACCGATGCGGGGGTGCATGCGAGGGTGATGGTGGCTCATTTTGATGTGGAGGGGGAATTAGACTGCAAGCAGCTGGCATATAAGATGAACAAAATGCTGCCGAAGGATATAGCGGTGAGCAAGGTGGAGGAGGTATCGCCCGAGATGCATGCACGATTCTCGGCCACCGAGCGCACGTATCATTATTATATACACACGCGCAAGGACCCCTTCCGCCGTGCCTACTCGTGCGAGATACACTATCAGCTGGACTTTGAGGCGATGAACCGCGCCGGACGCATACTGATGGAGTACGAGGACTTTGGGGCCTTCTGCAAGGCACACTCGGATGTGAAGACCACGCTGTGCCATGTGACTCGTGCAGAGTGGATACAGACGGGCGAAACGGAGTGGTACTTTGTGATATCGGCCAACCGCTTTCTGCGCAATATGGTTCGTGCTGTGGTGGGTACGATGATTGACGTGGGCCGCGGCCGTCTGACCGAGGATGAGTTGCGCGCCGTGATCGACGGCAAGCGCCGCAGCGATGCGGGCGATTCGATGCCAGGGAATGCGCTATTCCTGGAGGAGATTAAATATTAAACATTAAATATTAAAGATTAACGCCTACGGATTTTACGGATTATACGGATTAAATAATTATCTGGTAACACGTGATTCCAATGGGCAAATTATAAATCCGTATAATCCGTAGGAGATAAAATATGGGATAATAAATATATGTGGTTAATACTAGCATTTATGTCGGCGGCCTTGTTGGGCTGCTATGATTCGTTGAAGAAACAGGCATTGAAGGGTAATGCCGTGATACCTGTGTTGTTTCTGAATACCTTGTTTTCGAGCATCATATTCCTGCCGTTCATCGTTGTGAGCGGTACTACCGATGTGCTGGATGGCAGTATATTCCACGTGGCCAGCGGAGGATGGGATATGCATAAGTACATACTGCTGAAGAGCCTAATCGTACTATCGAGCTGGATTCTGGGCTACTTCGGTATGAAGCATCTGCCCCTGACGATAGTAGGCCCTATCAATGCCACACGCCCCGTGATGGTGCTGGTGGGAGCGCTGCTGGTGTTTGGCGAGCGCCTGAACCACTGGCAATGGATAGGTGTGCTGCTGGCCATCGCCTCGTTTCTGCTGTTGAGCAAGAGCGGCAAGAAGGAGGGTATAGACTTTAAGCACGACCACTGGATATATATGATTGTGGGGGCTGCGGTGCTGGGCGCCGTTAGCGGACTGTACGACAAATTCCTGATGGCTCCTGTAGAGAGTGGGGGCGTAGGACTGGACCGCATGATGGTGCAGTCGTGGTATAACATCTACCAATGCTTTATGATGGGTGCCATGTTGTGGCTGCTGTGGTGGCCTAAGCACGAGCAGACAACGCCGTTCCACTGGTCGTGGTCGATAGTGGGCGTAAGCCTGTTTCTGTCTACTGCCGACTTTATGTACTTCTACTCGCTGAGTCTGCCCGAGGCGATGATATCGATTGTGTCGATGATTCGTCGTGGTAGCGTGATCGTAAGCTTTATGTTTGGTGCGATGTTCTTCCACGAGAAGAACCTCAAAGCCAAGGCCTTCGACCTGGCGCTAGTCCTACTGGGAATGGTATTCCTTTACATCGGAAGTAAATAAGTTTTTTGGCACGGATTAACGCGGCTTTTAATAAATTAAAAGACACGGACTCATGCGCAGAATAGCAGCGTCTCTTTTAAAAGAGCCGTGTTAATCCGTGCCTAATAATTTCTGCTTAATTGTTTTTCTTTTTCTTGCGCTTCTTTGATGAGAAGAGATCGCGGAGGCCGTTGAAGTCTTTTTTCATGATGAGGCCGATGCCTTGGGTGTTGAGGCTCGACTTGGTAAAGTAGCGATCGTTAGTCTGGTTGTAGACCTTGAGGGCCAGGTTGCCGTTGGGGTAGAGCAGGTACTGTACATCGAAGTCGCCAATGAACGACGGGTTGGCCTGCGTGGCGTTGTCGCGATAGCCAAACTGACCGTTAATCAGTAGACGGTTATTGAGCATACGGCCGTTTATAATTCCCTCATATTCAGCATTATGCCAGCCCTCATTTCCAGTAGAGATGTTGGCGCCGAAGTTCCAGTTGTCGTTCTTGATAAACTGGTTGATGAGCGTGTTGATTTGCGACGACAGCGTGCCCGAGAGGAAGCTCTGCATGGCTAGCGAGGTCTGGTCGGTACGCTCGTTGCTGCCGCTGTTGTTGGCACCCTGATTGTAGAATCGGCCGATGGCAAGCAGATAAACCACTTGCTGGTTCATTTCCTGCTGACCGTTGATGATAGAGCGCACCATCTGCTGTTCGTCGGCATTAACGGTAGGCATCTCGAGGTCGAAGTCAACCCTTGGCGCAGCGGGCTGTCCACCGATGTTCATTAGACAGTTGACGCGGATGGTGTTGTTGGTAAACGAGTTGCCGATGTTCAGGTCGCTCAGACTCACGCCGCTAACCGTATAAACAGCCTGCAGATTGAGCGCCGCCTGATAGGGATCGCCACCCAAAACGATGGTTCCACCGCGATTAAATGTGAAGTTCTTCTTGATGATGTTCTGGATGGTGATGCCGTAGGTGCCATGATCTACGGTGTAAGTGCCGAACATATTGAACGAGCCTTTGTTGTGGAACGATGCACGCAGGGCGCCGCTACCGTAGAGGGTGATGTAATCCTTAGTGTTCTGGTCCATCAACAGCTTGACGGCAGCCGATGGATTGGCGTTAATCTGGAAGTTGATGTAGATATCGGTATCATCTGCGCGCGAGTTTACTACAGGCGTGCTGGCCGCAGAGGTGCTGCCAGATGCACCCTTGGGCTGCTGCCAGGTAATGAACTCCTGATTGCTGATGGCATCGGGGCTGGCGGCATTATACACAAACACCGTGCCGGGCTGGGGGGTAACGTTGCAGTTGATGATGACATCGTTGCCATGACCGCTGATGTCTACATCGCCCGAGGCGTAGACGGTGCCGTAGAAGGTTGACTCGCCGAAATCGGTGAAATCGTAGGCCAGCAGGTTGTCGGCTGCCACGTGCAGGTCGAAGCTCAGGTTGGTGAGGTGCTCGTGGTGGATGCCGCCAGAGAGTGTGCCCTCATTGCCCAATGCATCGACAATGCGCATATCCTTCAGCTCGATTTCATCGGGAATCATCACCACGGTGTCACGTACCAGCTTGTAGGTGGTGTTGAGCGGCGTAACGGTGGCCTCGCCATCAACCACCAACTTTCCGGTGAGGTTGATGTTATCGAGCGTGCCAGACAGGCGAGCCAAACCCTCGCCGTGACCCGTAATGCTGCTCAGGAAGCTGTTGGTGAAGTTATGCATGAACTCGATGCTGGTGCCGTCGGCGCGGATGCCCAGATCGATGGTGTTATGTACGGGCGAAACGTAGCCGTCGACATAGGTCTTGGCCTCGGGGCCATCGTTGGCTACGGCGTGGATATCGATTTGTTCGGCCTCGTGGTTCCAGTTGGCCTTGGCGTGCAGCACGCCCATGCGACCGCGTTCAAATTTGAATTCATCAACAGTCAGGTCGGCATTTGCCTTGAATCCATCGAAGAGCTGCGAAGCGCGGGCCCTGCCCGATGCCTTGCCGCTGAACTCCACGCTGTGGAAGTTGACTAGGTCGAGTATGTAGCCCACCTCAACATCGCGCAGGTCGACGGTGAGCGAGTCGGATTCGTTTTTTGAGGCGATTCCATCGACGATGATATGCTGGCGGCCGTGCTGAACCGAGAAGTGGTCTATCAGCAGGAACTTATCGCTATACAGCACGTCGGCCGGTTCAACATCCCAGTCCTCGCCGCGCAGAATGATGTGTGACGGCATGATGCGCAGGTGGGCCTCGGGCTTGCCGGCCACGTTGTGGTACAGTTGCATTATGGTGTTGAGCTGTCCGCTCATGTGCTCGCCGGTGTCGTGATTGTCCCAGATGAGCGATGTGGTGAGGTTGTTGTTGGCCGCATTGGCCGAGAGGCCTAAGTCTAGGTGCTGGCCGTTGTCCATCAGTTTCTGTATGCTGAGGTTGCAGCGCATGGTGTCCGCTGGCGATGAAATATTGATGAATCCATCGCTGTACCACGAGCCGTTATAAGCAAACGAGGGCAGGTCGCCATTGATATACAGCTCGTTGGTATAGTCGTTTACACGAGCTTGCAGGGTTAGGGGCTGGCGCAGCTGCAGGTCTACATCAAGCAGACGGTTCAGCCAGTCGCTCTTGCTTACCATCAGGCGCATCACATAGTTGTTGTTGGTCTTAGTGGTGGTGGCGGGCAGACCGGGCAGAGTGGGGAGTTTGGACTTGAGCAGATTGGTGAGGCTGGCAGCCAGCGTGCTGTAGTCGAACTGGCCCTTCAGTTCGGCATCGGCAAAGTCGCTCTTTACCGTCAGGTAGTGGATGCCGTTCTCTCTGCCTGTGGTGATGTTGAGGTTATCAAGACTATAGGCTGGACGGTTCTCGGTGGCCGACATGTGGAAGTGACTGAGGCGAATGTTGCCCTGGGCATCGTTTAGGTTGTGGGCTGAGAGATCGGCCTCGAGCTGTCCGCTCAAAGTGGCCTCGCCCCACTTGTCGGTGAGGTGGATAATGGCTGGCTCAATTTTTTTGATTGATGCTTGTAACTTAATGTTATTCAGCTTATTATTGCTGATGTGTTCATCTGATAGTGTAGCGTCTATCTGCGCCTCAAGATGTGGGTCGTTGATGTCGAGGTGGGTGGTGATGACGCCCTTGTTGTAGCCGCCGGTAAGAGCTAAGTTATGGTAGGAGTAACCCTTATAATCCAGCTGGCTGATGGTGCCTTCTGCGCTTACATCGGGCTTCTGGCCCTGGTGCAGTTGTCCGTTCAGCTTGAGGGCTGAGGTAACGTTGCCCAGGTTGTTGTCGCCCAGCAGTTTCTGCAGACTCAGTCCGTCGATATCTACTGTACCGCCAAATGACTGGTCGGCAGCCAGGTTGATGGTCACCTTGGCATCGCCCGCATCGGTATGCAGATCGCTAAGAAGTGCGCCGGCACCCTGCTTGTCGCGATGGCAGGCACCTGACAGCTGGATATCGCCTAGAGTGGTGAGTTGCGATGGAATCTGCGGAAACAGCTTGGTCAGCAGATTGAGATAACCCTCGGAAACGGCCAAACGATTCAGCTGCAGGTTCCATGCTGGGCGCTGCTGCCAATTGCTCAACCAGCCGTTAGCATTCAGGTCGAGTTCGTGGCCTGCGGCTGAAACCAACAGGCTTGGAATATGCACCTCAGAGTCGGAACCCCTGAAGCTTGTGGTGATGGAAATAGAGCTCCTTAAATCCTTGAGTATAGGAGCAAAACAGCCTAACTCTGAGGGAGTTATGTATGTATCAATAATCTTTCCGCTATACTGGAGCGAGCCCTTCTGCAGGCCGCTATCGGCAAGCAGATAGTTGGCTCGGAGACTGTCGATCTGCAGGCGCGACTGGGGCAGTTCTATCAGCAGATTATCCAGCTGTGTTTGCTTGCGGCTGGCTGCCAGGTGGAACTTGATACGCTTGACGTTGAGTCCGCTCTGCTCCTTAAACTCCAAGCGCTTGACGTTGATGTTCAGCGAGTCGTCGGTCAGCGCGCGCAGATTGATGTGGGCGCTCAGGTCGTGCAACTTGAGGTGTTGGGGATTGAACACGTCGCTGGTGCGAGGCTGGTCCAGCTGATCGTAGGTGAGACTAGAGCGGCGAATAATCAGCGAGCCGATGCGAAGGTTTAGTGGGGTGTGGCTGGTGGTGTCCTTAGAGGCTAATGAGTCGAGCGCAAACTGGAAGTTGGGTTTGCTCTCGGCATCTGCCTTATATAATAGGAAATGTGCACTAAACAGCTGAGCCGATGAAATGGATATTTTTCCGTCGAATAGCGGAAGCAGTTCCAGGCGTGCTGACAATCGGCTGACACGTAGCATCTCCTTCTGCTGCTGGTCGAGTATCTTCACATCATCGATAACTACACGATTAAAAAGTCCCAGATCCACGCGGCCGATGCTTACCTTAGTACCGAGTTTATCTGAAATAGCCCCAGCAATCTTGCCGCCGATGAAGCGCTGAGTCTGGGGGATATATGATATGGCCATGAGTGCCACATTAAGTAGTATGACACCCCAAATTGTCCAACTTACTAATCGTTTCAGTAACTTCACGAGGCAAAATTACGACAATTTGTCGGGATTTGGGCATTTTTTTTCTATTATTTGTAGATATATGGCTTTTTTTTAGTAATTTTGCACTCGATTCGTGCAACTATTCTATAAATTTCTGATATAAATGGCAAATGTAGTTAAGTTACGCAAAGGCTTAGACATTACCCTTGAGGGCAAGGCCGAGGAGAAGAAAATCCAGCTGAAATCAAACGGCAAGTTCGCGCTTGTACCCGATGATTTCGAGGGTGTAACTCCAAAGGTTGTTGTCAAGGAGGGCGATAAGGTCAAGGTCGGGGATGCGCTGTTCGTTAACAAGCAGTATCCTGAGGTGAAGTTTGCCTCGCCAGTAAGCGGCACAGTCTGCGAGGTGGTGCGTGGTGAACGTAGAAAAGTGCTCTGCGTAAGAGTGGATGCCGACGAGAAGCAGGAGTTCGTTGACTTCGGCAAGAAGGATGTCGGCACGCTAACGGGCGAGCAAGTTATTAACGCATTGTTGGAAGCAGGTATCTTCGGATACATCAACCAGTTGCCTTATGCTGTGTCTACCAATCCTAGTGTCCAGCCTAAGGCAATTTTTGTATCTGCCCTGCGCGACAAGCCTCTGGCATGCAACTTCGAGTACGAGGTAGCCGGTCAGGAGCAGGACTTCCAGACGGGTATCACAGCCCTCTCGAAGATTGCCAAGACTTATCTGGGTGTAGGCGTAGGCTCAAAGCTTGAAAGCGTTAAGGATGCTGAGGTTAACGTATTCGACGGTAAGTGCCCTGCAGGCAACGTTGGTGTACAGGTTAACAACATCGACCCTGTGAACAAGGGCGAGGTGGTTTGGACCATCGGCGATCCAACAGTTGTGCTGTTCATCGGCCGCCTGTTCAACACCGGTAAGGTTGATCTGCGCCGCACAGTAGCCCTGTGTGGTAGCGAGATTAAGAACCCTGCTCACGTTGATATGCTGGTAGGCGAGGAGCTCTCTACTCTGCTCAGCAACAGCTACGATGCACAGAAGAGCGTTCGTATTATCAATGGTAACGTGCTTACAGGCCGCCCAACCACTAAGGACGGATTCCTTGGTGCTCACACCAGCGAGATTACAGTTATCCCCGAGGGTAACGATGCTGATGAGATGCTGGGTTGGATTCTGCCCCGCTTCAAGCAGTTCTCTGTTAACCGCAGCTATTTCTCATGGCTGTGTGGCAAGAAGCAGTATGCTCTCGATGCCCGCGTAAAGGGTGGTGAGCGCCACATGATTATGAGTGGCGAGTACGACAAGGTGCTGCCTATGGACATCTACGGCGAGTACCTCATCAAGTCTATCATCGCTGGCGATATCGACCGTCAGGAGGCTCTGGGTATCTACGAGGTAAGTCCTGAGGACTTTGCTCTCGCAGAGTTCGTGGATAGCTCTAAGCTGGAGTTGCAACGCATTGTACGTGAAGGTCTTAACATCCTCCGTAAGGAGAATGCGTAATGTTAATGTTTAACGTTTAATGTATATATAAAATGTCAGCATTAAGAAATTATCTCAATAAGATAAAGCCGAACTTTGAGGAGGGTGGCAAGCTTCATGCCTTCCGCTCTGTGTTCGACGGCTTTGAGACCTTCCTTTATGTGCCCAACGACACAGCGAAGGCTGGAGGCGTGAATATTCACGATTCTATCGACTCGAAGCGCATTATGAGTATGGTGGTTATCGCTCTGATGCCCGCCATGCTGTTTGGTATGTATAACATCGGCTATCAGAACTATATGGCTGCAGGCACACTCGCAGGCGCAAGCTTCTGCGAGATATTCGCTTATGGCTTTCTGGCTGTTCTGCCAAAGATTCTGGTTAGCTACATCGTAGGTCTGGGCATCGAGTTTGCCTGGGCTCAATGGAAAGGCGAGGAAATCCAGGAGGGTTACCTTGTATCAGGTATCATTATTCCGCTGATTATTCCTATCGGTTGTCCGCTGTGGATGCTAGCTCTGGCCTGCGCATTCTCAGTAATCTTCTGTAAGGAGATATTCGGTGGTACAGGTATGAACATCTTCAACCCTGCTGTTGCAGCACGAATGTTTCTGTTCTTCGCTTATCCTTCAAAGATGACTGGTGATACCGTTTGGGTAGCACAGAACTCTATCTTCGGACTGGGTAACGACCTGCCCGATGGATTCACAGCTGCTACACCTCTGGGCCAGATTGCACAGAACATCAATCCTGACTCTTCTATCATGGATATGGTGCTGGGCTTTATTCCTGGTTCAATCGGTGAGACATCGCTCATCGCCATCGCCATCGGTGCTGCTATCCTGCTGTGGACAGGCATCGCTTCTTGGCGCACTATGATCAGCGTATTCGTTGGTGGTATCGCACTTGCAGTACTCTTCGAGCAGACTGGTCAGGGCATGACATGGTGGCATCACCTGGTAATGGGTGGTTTCGCATTCGGTGCTGTGTTTATGGCTACCGACCCTGTTACATCATGCCGCACAACCACAGGTCAGTACATCTACGGATTCCTGATTGGTGCTATGGCCATCATCATCCGTGTGATGAATGCCGGTTATCCTGAGGGTATGATGCTCGCCATCTTCTTTGGTAACATGTTTGCTCCTACTATCGACCACTTCGTTGTGGAGCGCAATATCTCTAACCGTTTAAAGAGAGGAGGTCGCAAATGAAACTGAATACAAACTCTAACGCGTACATTATTATATATAGCGCGATAATGGTGGTTATCGTAGCCTTCCTGCTGGCATTTGTCTATCAGGCATTGAAGCCTATGCAGGATGCTAACGTAGCACTTGATGTTAAGAAGCAGATTCTCTACTCGCTCAACATCCGCGACCTTGATGGTTCGGCTGCCGAGGCAAAGTATTCTGAGGTAGTTAAGAACGAGACAGAGAAGGACGGACAGAAGCTCTATGAGTGCCAGATTGATGGCAAGAACATAGTTGTGGCCAGCCTTAAGGGAATGGGTCTCTGGGGCGGCATCAGTGGCTATCTGGCTATCGACCCCGAGGGTAAGGTTTACGGTGCCTACTTCAACCACGAAGGTGAGACCGCTGGTCTGGGTGCTGAAATCAAGGACTCTCAGGCTTGGCAGGAGAAGTTCATCGGCAAGCAGATCTGGGACGAGAACGGCAACGTAGTACTCTCAGTAGTTAAGAAGGTTGAGAACCCCGCTACTCAGGTTGACTGTGTAACTGGTGCAACCCTCACTTCGAATGGTGTTGATGCCATGCTGAAGGACGGCCTGAAGAATGTTAAACCAAATGCAGAGGAGGAGTAAGATTATGGCATTATTCAGTAAACAAAATAAGGAGGTTTTTACAAACCCATTAAACGTCGACCATCCTATTCTTGGACAGGTGCTGGGTATCTGCTCGGCATTGGCTGTTACATCGCAGCTTAAGCCTGCCATCGTAATGGGACTCGCCGTTACTGTGATTACCGCATTCTCAAACGTAATTATCTCAATCATCCGCAACACTATCCCTAACCGCATTCGTATTGTGGTTCAGCTGGTGGTTGTGGCTGCGCTGGTAACTATCGTTAGCCAGATTCTGAAGGCTTTCGCTTACGATGTGAGCGTTCAGCTCTCTGTGTATGTAGGTCTTATCATCACCAACTGTATCCTGATGGGTCGCCTCGAGGCGTTCGCCATGCAGAACAAGCCTTGGCCTTCGTTCCTCGACGGTGTAGGTAACGGTCTCGGCTACGCTATGATTCTGGTAATCGTAGGTGCTGTACGCGAGTTGCTGGGCCGCGGTTCGCTGCTGGGCTTCCAGCTCATCCCCGATGCCTGCTACGACTTTGGATACGTAAACAACGGTATGATGACGATGCCTGCTATGGCGCTGATTCTCGTGGGATGTGTGATTTGGGTTCATCGTGCTTACTTTTATAAGGAGAAATAAGATATGGAACACGCAATATCATTACTATTCAGGTCGATCTTTGTCGACAATATGATCTTCGCCTTCTTCCTCGGCATGTGCTCTTATCTGGCTGTGTCGAAGACTGTGAAGACTTCGCTGGGACTGGGTCTCGCTGTGACATTCGTGCTCACCGTTACCGTTCCCGTTAACTATCTGTTGCAGACCAAGGTGCTGGGTCCAGACTGTCTTGTCGAGGGTGTTGACCTCAGCTACCTGTCGTTCATCCTCTTCATCGCCGTTATCGCCGGTATGGTGCAGTTGGTTGAGATGACTGTAGAGAAGTACTCTCCATCGCTCTATGCAGCGCTGGGTATCTTCTTGCCTCTGATTGCCGTAAACTGCGCTATCATGGGTGCTTCGCTGTTCATGCAGCAGCGCATCCTGATGGACCCCTCTAACTCGCAGGCCATTACCAGCGTATGGGATGCCATCGTTTATGGCTTCGGCTCTGGTCTCGGTTGGGCGCTGGCCATCGTGGCTATGGGTGCCATCCGCGAGAAGATGCAGTATAGCGATGTGCCCAAGCCTCTGCAGGGCCTCGGCATCGTGTTTATCACCGTGGGCCTCATGGCTATGGCTATGATGTGTTTCTCAGGACTGAACATATAAGATTTAAGAATTTAAGAATTGAAAAATTGAAGTTATGGCTCAGTTTATAGCATATAGTATAGGGGTTTTCCTCGCGGTAATCATCCTGCTGGTGATTATCCTGTTGGTGGCTAAGAAGTATCTCAGCCCCAGCGGTAATGTGAATATTACAGTTAACGGCGATCGTGTGCTCAACGTACCTCAGGGCAACAACCTGATGGCTACCCTCAACCAGAATGGCATTTTCCTGCCTTCGGCTTGTGGTGGTAAGGCCAGCTGCGGCCAGTGTAAGGTTCAGGTGCTCGAGGGTGGTGGCGAGATTCTCGACTCAGAGAAGCCTCACTTCACTCGTAAGCAGATTAAGGACCATTGGCGCCTGGGTTGCCAGTGTAAGGTTAAGGGCGACCTGAAGATTCACGTAGATGAGTCGATCCTGGGTGTTAAGGAGTACGAGTGTACCGTTATCTCTAACAAGAACGTGGCTACCTTTATCAAGGAGTTCAAGGTGCAGCTGCCTGCTGGCGAGCACATGGACTTCCTGCCTGGTTCGTACGCTCAGATTAAGATTCCTAAGTTCGATTGCATCGACTACGATAAGGATATCGACAAGAGCCTGATTGGCGACGAGTATCTGCCCGCATGGGAGAAGTTCGGACTGTTCCCACTTAAGTGTAAGAACCCCGAGGACACCATCCGTGCCTACTCAATGGCCAACTATCCTGCCGAGGGTGATGTGTTTATGCTCACCGTGCGTATCGCCACACCTCCATTCAAGCCAGATCGCAGCGGCTTTATGGATGTGAACCCTGGTATCGCTTCATCGTATATCTTCTCGCTGAAACCTGGCGACAAGGTAATCATGAGCGGACCTTTCGGCGATTTCCACCCACACTTCGACTCGAAGAAGGAGATGATTTGGGTTGGTGGTGGTGCCGGTATGGCTCCGCTGCGCGCACAGATCATGCACATGACCAAGACGCTGCACACCACCGATCGCGAGATGCACTACTTCTATGGTGCTCGCGCGCTGAACGAGGTGTTCTATCTCGACGACTTCCTCGGTCTGGAGAAGGAGTACCCCAACTTCCACTTCCACCTGGCACTCGACCGTCCAGACCCAGCAGCCGATGCTGCTGGTGTAAAGTACACACCGGGATTTGTTCACAACGTGATGTTCGAGACCTATCTGAAGGACCACGAGGCTCCCGAGGATATCGAGTACTACATGTGCGGTCCTGGCCCCATGTCGAAGGCCGTTGTGGGCATGCTCGACTCTCTCGGCGTAGATCCCGAGAGTATCATGTACGATAACTTCGGCGGATAATCCCTTCCGCTCGTCCATAAAAAAAGTGCAGCAACTAGAGATGGTTGCTGCACTTTCTTTTCTAATTACTTTCCTTCCCTATATTGCAGCGGCGTCATGCCTACCTGTTTCTTGAAATAGCGGTTGAAGGCTGTTGGCTCGGGGAAGTTCAGGCGTTCACCTATCTCATAGATCATGAGGTCAGAGTGCTTCAATAGCACTTTAGCCTCAGTTGTTGTGGTGCGGTTCAGCCAGTCCATCACCGAGAGCCCCGACTGCTGGCGTACCACATCGCTCAGATGGTTGGCGGTCAAGGCAAGTTTATTGGCATAGAAGGGAATGTTGCGCTGGGTAGTCCCATGTTGCCGAAGTAGCGTGAAGAAACGGCTCATAATCTCTTCGCTGCGTGATAGACTGCGATGTGAGCCTTCAGCTACAAGTGCCCTCTGCAGTTTGTTGACATCGGCTACCATCGAGAGTACGAGGAAACTGATGGCGCTGTCAGAATGCTCCGCTCGCCCCATCTGTCGGGCTATCAGGTCGAAGTACTCTCCTATACGCTGATAGTCGTTCTCATGGAGCGACAGATGCAGAACTTCTACTGGGAAAATACGCTTGGCCAGCTCATGGTCTATACCGGGAAGGTCGATAACAGCTAGGGCTTCTACGGCATAGTCGTCCGAGAAATCCTGCACCTCGACAATGGTGTCAGGAGGTAGCACGATGATATCGCCCCGACACAGCGCATGGTCAAGAAGATTGAAACGATAGAGGGCCTTTCCGTTGATGATGCGGAGAAAACGCCGCTCTGTCAGTCGGATGGGTTGGCCAATCCTAGTCCGTTGTATCACAACGTCCGACTGGCGCACAAGAATAAAGTGGCTGCCCATCACGTTTTGTGGGCGGGCAGCAGCGCCGATTTTGTCTTTTATCTGCTCGGCATTCAGCGTTTCAATGGTCTTCATAAGCACATTTTTCTGCAAAAATAATCATTATCCGTGAAATTGCACACAAACGAGCAGAAAAAGTTCATCAACCACTCCCAAAAACCACGTACCTTTGCACCCAGAAACATTTAAATATTACGATTATGACAAAGTTTATAAAATTCTACGCACTCGAGATTTACACCGTACTGGCTATGCTCTTTATTGTTTACACCGCTATGCTAGGCGAACTGTCTGTGATTCAGAAGTTGGTTGTGATTGATGCTTTTCTCTTTGTCCTGCACGAGTGGGAAGAAGGGCACTATCCAGGTGGCTTTATCAACCTGATTGCCGGGATGATACAAATTAACCCGAGTGATGAGATCAAGCGTGCCAGCCGTATTCCTGCCGGCATAATGCTGCTCCTGCTCAGCATGGTGCCGTTCTTCTATCATGATGTGCCGATGATAACGATGGTTGTAGCCACCTTCGGTATCATCGAGGGCTTTGTCCACACGATGGGCATCCGCCTGTTCCGCATGAAGAACTTCTACACCCCTGGCGCAGCTACAGCCTGGCTGGAACTGGTGGTAAGCGGATTGATGATTGCCCACCTCGTAACAAACCACCTCGGCCAGTGGCAGGACTATGTGTTTGGCCCCATCATCATGTTCATCTGTTTCGGCATGCTCCAGAAGACTATGACGCTGATGGTTGGCATCAACTACAGCGACATGCCCAAGCTGGTTAAGCGGCAATGGAGCGGGAAATAACTTCCCCCAAAAAGAATAAAAGTGCAGGAACTTCACGGTTACTGCACTTCTTTTTTTGTTATTCCACTTTAGTCATCTGGAAGGTGGCGGTGTAAGGGGCTCATCACCACCAGAAACGGGCGCATCATTATGTCGACATTATCAAGTTCTGAATATAATAGTACGTTTTTTCTGCAATACACTTGCAAGATTGAAGAAAAAAGTGCGAAAAAATTTGGAGTGTAACTAAAATTTAGTTACATTTGCAGCAGTAGGAGGATTGGATTATGAATACAATGACTTACAAGGGTTATATCGGATCAGTTGCTTTCAGCGAGAAAGACAATGTGTTTTTCGGAAAGATTGAAGGCATCAACGGATTGGTGAACTTTGAGGGCGAGAGCGTGAAGGAGTTGACCGATGCTTTTCATGAAGCTGTTGATGACTATTTGGCTTACTGCGAAGATGAGGGCATCGAGCCTGATAAGAGCTATAGCGGCGTACTAAATGTTAGGCTCACACCTGCTATCCATCGCCAGATTGCCATCCTTGCACGCCAGGCTGGACAAACGCTAAACGCCTATATTAAGGATGCTTTAGAGCAGAAGGTTGAGGCAGATGTTGCTTTATAATAGCCTAAAACGAGTGAGGATTAAACCATACAAAAAGTGCAGCGCCAATAAGGTTGCTGCACTTGTTTTTTTGCTTTGCGGCGGGGATTTTACTTTGCGCCGAGGATTTCGCGGGCGCGGGCTATTTGCTCGGCGGTGGGGGTCGGGGTATCCGCCAGGGTGTAGGGGATGCCTAGGTTGTCCCACTTGAAGGTGCCCAGGGTGTGATAGGGCAGTACCTCAACCCGCTGTACGTTCTGCAGCGTGTCGATGAACTGGCGCAGCTGTGTGAGCTGCTCCTCGTCGGTAGTGATGCCTGGTACCAGCACATGGCGAATCCAAACGGGCTTCTGGATATCCGACAGATAGCGGGCGCAGTCTAGAATCTGCTCGTTGCCGTGGCCTGTGAGCCAGCGATGGCGTTCGCTATCGATGTGCTTGATGTCGAGCAGCACCAGGTCGGTGGCCTGCATCAAGCGCTCAAATTTGGAGAAGAAAGGTTCCTCGCGGGTGAAAGGCTGGGCGGCTGTATCAAGACAAGTGTTGATGCCGCGACGATGGGCCTCCTCGAACAGTTCAATCAGAAAATCAATCTGTAGCAGCGCCTCGCCACCACTCACGGTAATGCCACCATCGGGGCCCCAATAGCTGCGGTAGCGCTCGGCCTTGTCGAGCAGTTCGCCGGCAGTCATCAGCTTGCCGCAAACATCAGAACCAAGCCTCCAGGTGTCGGGGTTGTGGCAGTAGCGACAACGCATCTGACAACCCTGTAGGAAAATCAGAAACCGAATCCCTGGCCCATCAACAGAGCCAAAGGATTCGGTAGAGTGTATATAGCCGGGAGTAGTCATTACAGGCTCTCGTGAGATTGACGTGCAATAACATCCTCCTGCTGCTCGCGAGTGAGGTCGATGAACTTCACGGCGTAACCAGATACGCGGATGGTGAAGTTAGCGTACTCAGGCTTCTCAGGATGCTCCATAGCATCGCGCAGCTTGTCGACACCAAACACGTTCACGTTCAGGTGGTGAGCACCACGGCTGAAGTAACCGTCCATCACGCGAACCAGCGTGTTGGCACGCTCATCGTCGTTCTGTCCCAAAGCGTTAGGACTGATGGTCTGAGTGTTAGAGATACCGTCGAGGGCATACTCGTAAGGCAGCTTGGCAACAGAGTTGAGCGAAGCCAGCAATCCGTTCTGCTCGGCACCATAGCTTGGGTTTGCACCAGGAGCCAGAGGAGTACCGGCACGGCGACCATCGGGCAGATTGCCTGTGTACTTACCATAAACCACGTTAGAGGTGATGGTGAGGATAGAGCAGGTTGGGGTAGCGTTACGATAGGTAGCGTGCTTGCGAATCTTCTTAACGAAGGTCTTGAGCAGCCATACTGCAATCTCGTCGGCGCGGTCGTCGTCGTTACCGTAGCGTGGGAAGTCGCCCTCGGCTACATAGTCAACGTTGAATCCCTCCTCGTCGCGAATCATTTTTACTTTCGCATATTTCACAGCCGAGATAGAATCAACTACGTGAGAGAATCCGGCGATACCGGTAGCGAATGTGCGGCGCACGTTGGTATCGATGAGGGCCATCTCGGCAGCCTCGTAGAAGTACTTGTCGTGCATGTAGTGGATGAGGTTCAGGGTGTTTACATACACACCGGCCAGCCAGTCCATAGCCTGATCAAAGCGTGGAGCCAGCTCCTCCCATGTGAGGTACTCGTCCTTGATGGGGCGGAAACCTGGAGCTACCTGCTCGCGGGTCTTAGCGTCGACACCACCGTTACATGCATAGAGGAAACACTTGGCCAGGTTGGCGCGTGCTCCGAAGAACTGCATCTCCTTACCAGTCTGGGTAGCACTTACGCAGCAGCAGATGCTGTAGTCGTCGCCCCAGACAGGACGCATCACCTCGTCGTTCTCGTACTGGATAGAGCTGGTCTTCACAGAGATCATAGCTGCGTACTTCTTGAAGTTCTCGGTGAGTCGGGGAGAGTAGAGCACGGTGAGGTTTGGCTCTGGCGATGGGCCCATGTTCTCCAGAGTGTGCAGGAAACGGTAGTCGTTCTTTGTCACCATGTGGCGTCCGTCCATACCCATACCTCCTACCTCGAGAGTAGCCCAAACGGGGTCGCCCGAGAACAGCTCGTTGTATGATGGGATACGTGCGAACTTAACCATGCGGAACTTCATTACCAGGTGGTCGATGAGCTCCTGTGCCTCGCTCTCGGTCAGGGTACCCTCTTCCATATCACGCTGGATGTAGATATCCAGGAATGTAGATACACGACCTACCGACATGGCAGCACCGTTCTGAGTCTTGATGGCAGCCAGGTAGCCGAAGTACAGCCACTGTACAGCCTCGCGAGCGTTGTTAGCAGGCTGCGAGATGTCGAAGCCGTAAATCTCAGCCATAGCCTTCATCTCCTTCAGGGCCTTGATCTGCATTGAGATCTCCTCACGCTGACGGATGATGTCGTCGCTCATCACACCGGCACCGCAGTTGCGCTTGTCGGCCTCCTTCTCGGCAATGATAAAGTCGATACCATACAGAGCCACACGACGGTAGTCGCCTACGATACGGCCACGGCCATAAGTATCGGGCAGACCAGTCAGGATGTGGTTGTGACGTACGTGCTTCATCTCCTCGGTGTAAGCATCAAACACGCCGTCGTTGTGGGTTTTGCAATACTTTGTGAAGATCTCGTGCAGCTTCTCTGATGGCTTGTAACCGTAGTTGGTGCAAGCCTGCTCAGCCATCTTAATACCGCCAAAAGGCATGAAGGCGCGCTTCAAGGGTTTATCAGTCTGCAGACCAACTACCTTCTCCAGGTCCTTCTTACTCTCGTCGATGTAGCCAGGGCCATAAGCTGTCATGCTCGATACGATCTCTGTCTCCATGTCGAGCACGCCACCCTTGGCACGCTCTTCCTTCTGCAGCTCCTGCAGACGGCCCCACAATACGTTTGTGGCATCTGTAGGCTCAGCCAGGAAGGTCTCGTCGCCCTCGTAAGCTGTGTAGTTGTTCTGAATAAAGTCTCTGAGATTGACCTCCTCGGTCCATTTGGTTCCTTTAAAACCACGCCATTCTTTACGCATAAATTAATTAGTGTTTTTTGTTCTTTTGTAAAATATAAATACCTATTGCTGTTTTTTCGGCTGCAAAGGTACTACTTTTTTGCGACCTGTGCAATTATTTGCGCAGCTTAATTAGAAGAATATGGCTAATAACGATAGAAAAGCATATTTTCTTGATTTATATTATCTTTGCAAATGAATGTGAATGAAATGAAGACACAAAAAAGGAGCACCCAAACGGATGCTCCTTTGATATAGAATGAAAGATTAAATCAATTAATCCTCCCAGTTCTCCTGTGACTTGCGGATGTAAGTCTTGTAGCGCAGCTGAGCCATCTTCTGTGCCTCAGCGAACAGCTCCTCGGCCTCGTTAGGATAAGCCTTCTTAACAGAGAGGTAACGAACCTCACCGAGCAGGAAGTCGTGGAAGTTCTCCCAGTTAGGCTCCTTAGAGTCGAGTGAGAATGGGTTCTTGCCTTCGTCGGCCAGAGCTGGGTTGTAGCGCCACAGGTGCCAGTAACCGCACTCAACAGCCTTCTTCTCCTCAGCCTGGCTCTTACCCATACCGCCCTTGGCCTTCAAGCCGTGGTTGATACATGGAGCGTAAGCGATGATGATTGAAGGTCCGTGCCAAGCCTCGGCCTCGCGGATAGCCTTCAGGGTCTGAGCGTGGTCAGCACCCATAGCAATCTGAGCTACATATACATAACCGTAAGTGGTAGCAATCATACCCAGATCCTTCTTGCGGATGCGCTTACCCTGAGCAGCGAACTGAGCGATAGCACCAAGAGGAGTAGCCTTAGAAGCCTGACCACCGGTGTTAGAGTAAACCTCAGTATCGAGTACGAGGATGTTAACGTCCTCACCAGAAGCAATCACGTGGTCGAGACCGCCGTAACCGATGTCGTAAGAGGCACCGTCACCACCGATGATCCACTGGCTGCGCTTAACTAGGTAGTGGTCGAGAGTCTTCAGTTCGGTGCAAACTGGGCAACCAGCGGCAGCACCAGCTGCAATCTGCTCGCGAAGCTTTGGAGCAATCTCCTTGGTCTTGTCGGCATCGTCCTTATTGTCGATCCACTCCTGAGCCAGAGCCTTGTACTCAGCGCTGGTCTTATCGCTATCAATCATCTCCTGCAGCAGCTTAGCTACGCGCTCCTTCATCTTCTTATTACCAAGAGCCATACCCAGACCGAACTCGCAGAAGTCCTCGAACAGTGAGTTGTTGAATACAGGACCCTGACCCTTCTCGTTCTTGGTGTAAGGTGTAGAAGGAATAGAAGCAGAGTAGATAGAAGAACAACCTGTAGCGTTGGCAATCATCTGACGATCACCGAACAGCTGGCTGATCAGCTTAACATATGGAGTCTCACCGCAACCAGAGCAAGCGCCAGAGAACTCAAACAGAGGCTGAGCGAACTGAGAGTTCTTAACGTTACTCTTGATGTCAACCAAGTGCTGCTTTGAAGGAACCTTAACAAGCTTGTCCCAATCGGCAGCCATCTTCTTGTTCTCGGTTGTATCGGGGTTGAATGGAACCATTGTGAGGGCCTTGCCAGTCTTAGGATTACCTGGGCAGATGTCAGCACAGTTGCCGCAACCCAGACAGTCAAGTACTGAAGGCTCGATAACGAAGTGCATACCCTTCATTGCTGCAGGAGCCTTCATCTCGAGAGTCTCGAGACCGTCGAACTGAGCGAGCTCCTCGTCAGTAAGAACGAATGGACGGATAGCAGCGTGAGGACAGATGTAAGCACACTGGTTACACTGGATACAGTTGTCCTTGTTCCAAGCGGGAACGAAGGCCTCAACACCACGCTTCTCGTAAGCGGCTGTACCAACCTCCCAAGAACCGTCAACGGTGTTGTGCTTAACGAAGTCAGAAACCTTCAGCAGGTCACCGGCCTGAGCGTTGATAGGACGAACCAGCTCCTTAACGAATGCAGGAGCGTTGTCGGCCTTAGCCTCATCGTCAGCCAGGTTAGCCCACTCAGGCTTAACTGTGAGCTGTACGTACTCACCACCACGGTCGATAGCTGCATAGTTCTTGTCAACAACGTCCTGACCCTTAGCACCGTAAGACTTCAAGGCAGCTGCCTTCATCTTCTCAACAGCGAGCTCTACAGGGATAACGCCGGTGATACGGAAGAATGCACTCTGCAGGATAGTGTTGGTGCGGTTACCCAGACCAATCTCCTGTGCAATCTTTGTAGCGTTGATGGTATATACAGTAATGTTGTTCTGTGCGAAGTAACGCTTTACCTTGTTAGGCATGAACTTCTCGAGCTCGTCGGCGTCGAAGATGGTGTTCAGCAGGAACTGACCGTTCTTCTGCAGACCGCGAGTTACGTCGTACATGTGGAGGTAAGCCTGAACGTGGCAAGCTACGAAGTTAGGTGTAGTTACCAGGTAGGTAGAGCGGATAGGTGTATCACCGAAACGCAGGTGAGAGCAGGTGAAACCTCCTGACTTCTTAGAGTCGTAAGAGAAGTAAGCCTGGCAGTACTTGTCGGTGTTGTCACCAATGATTTTTACACTATTCTTGTTAGCACCTACGGTACCATCGGCACCCAGACCATAGAACTTAGCCTGGAACATGCCAGCACCGCCAAGAGCGATCTCCTCAACCTCAGGCAGTGAGGTGAAGGTAACATCGTCTACGATACCAACTGTGAAGTGGTTCTTTGGCTCTGGCATAGCGAGGTTGTTGAACACGCTGATGATCTGAGCAGGTGTGGTGTCGCGGCTACCAAGACCGTAGCGGCCACCAACGATGAGAGGCTTGTTCTCTACGTCGTAGTAAGCATCCTTAACGTCGAGGTACAGAGGCTCGCCATTTGCTCCTGGCTCCTTTGTACGGTCGAGCACAGCGATACGCTTAACAGTCTTAGGAACTGAAGCAAGCAGGTGCTTAACTGAGAATGGACGATAGAGGTGAACTGAGATCATACCAACCTTCTGACCGTTAGCGTTCAGGTAGTCGATAGCCTCGCGAGCTGCATCGGTAGCAGAACCCATGAGGATAATCATGCGGTCGGCATCCTCAGCTCCGTAGTATGAGAACAGGTGGTACTCGCGGCCTGTGATCTTAGAGATCTCGCCGAGGTACTTCTCTACAACCTCAGGTACAGCATCGTAGTACTGGTTGCTAGCCTCACGGTGAGTGAAGAAGGTCTCAGGGTTCTCAGCTGTACCACGAGTGATAGGACGCTCTGGGCTCATAGCACGATCGCGGAAACGCTTTACAAACTCCTCCTTAACCAGAGGACGGATATCCTCCTGATCCATCAGCTCAATCTTGTGATACTCATGAGAGGTGCGGAAACCATCGAAGAAGTTAACGAAAGGTACGCAGGTCTCGAGAGTAGCCAGGTGAGGAACGGCTGTGAGGTCCATCACCTCCTGTACTGAACCAGAGCAGAACATAGCAAAACCGGTCTGACGGCAAGCCATAACGTCCTGGTGGTCACCGAAGATACACAGAGAGTGAGAAGCCAGTGTACGGGCAGAAACGTCGAATACACATGGAATCAGCTCACCAGCAATCTTGTACATGTTAGGAATCATCAGGAGCAGACCCTGAGAAGCGGTGAATGTAGTGGTGAGAGCACCAGCCTGCAGAGAACCGTGAACGGCACCGGCAGCACCAGCCTCAGACTGCATTTCCTGAACTGAGACGTTCTGGCCCCAGAGGTTCTTACGACCACGGGCAGCCCACTCGTCAACATGCTCCGCCATTGGCGAAGACGGGGTGATGGGGTAGATAGCAGCTACCTCCGAGAACATATAGCTCACGTGAGCCGCAGCCTCGTTACCATCACAGGTGATAAACTTCTTTTCTTTAGCCATTGTTTTTGATAACTATAAAAATGAATAACTATTTGTTTAACTTATACTTAATAGACATATTACTAATTGCTAATACAGGAATCCAAGCAACCACAGGGGAATCTGGTTATCCTTACCAATCTCGGTATTATAGCGGGCATAGATCACATCGGGCGAGATTCGCATCTTGGCTGGCGACTTGGCATCGGCCACACGGAACTTCAGTTTCTCGTCAACGATATAGTTGCAGTCACGTGTGTTGGCTGTGTTCACCTTGTGATCTTTCCACATGGAATTTACAAAGAATGTCTCCATCGCCTCCTGCTTATCTACCTGAATAGGATAGATGGCGTACATGAGGTTTGAGTTGTGGAGCATAATCTTAGCAGGCTTCTTGGGGAAGTCTTGACCTACGGGATAGATGAGGTTCAACAAGCGGGCATCGGTCAGATACTTAATGTAGTTCATTACCGTGGCGCGGCTGGTCTCAATGTCCTGAGCCAACTTACTGACGTTTGGTGTCTTGGCTGGCCCCTCTTCGGCTATCTGGTAGAACAATTTCTTAATCTTGGTGAGGTACTTCAGCTCAATCTGCTTAATGAGCAGAATGTCAACCTCGGTCATCATATTCATCGTCTTCAACAAGTTCTCGCTATAGTTGCGATGCTCCTGGAAGAATGGGTAGAAACCATGATGTATGTAATCCTGGAAGTATCGATTGGGCGATACCTTAGGAAGAATCTGCTTGATGATGCGTTCGTGGTTCTGCAGAATCTCTTCGAGTGTGTAAGGGCGGAAGTTGTTGCCTGTCATCAGGTTGATGAACTCGCGGAATGAGAGACCACGCAGGTTGTAGCTCTTAACAATACCATTCAGCTCTGGATTCTCGTCCTTTAGTCGCATTACGCTCGAGCCTGTGAACACAATCTTGAGGTTAGGGTAGAGGTCGTAGCACTTACGGAGTTCGCTACTCCAGTTGGGCTGCTTAAACACCTGGTCGATAAGGAGTACGCGACCTCCGTGCTTATAGAAGTTGCCTGCAAAGTCGGCAATTCCCTCACCCTGAAAATAGAAGTTGTTCATATTGATATACAGACATTGTTTGTCCATAATATCAAAATTCTCCTTAGCGTATTGAAGTAGAAAAGTAGTTTTGCCGATGCCTCGGGTACCTTTAATACCAATCATGCGGTCGTTCCAGTCGATCTCATCCATTAGAATGCGACGAACCGGTGCATTTACATGCTCTACGAGATATCTGTGCGTCCTGAAAAAAGCTTCCATTCCTGCTTTATTTGTTTCTATTTGCCTTTAAAGTGGTTGCAAAGGTACAACAATTTTCTCAAATTGCAAAGTAGAAATAGCAAAATCTTATAAAAAAGTTATTTTTTTTAAGTTTGATAGTATAATGAGAACATGAAATGATTATAATTTGAGTGAATATGCATAACTGTCTATAACTTCTTTGAGAATTCGCAGATTTTCAGGAGCATGGAGGAGTAACATATGAACGGAGTCGACGTAAGTCATGGCCATCTCTGGTTGCGACTTCTTCCAATTTGCCTGGTTTATTGGGAAACGTTCAATGCCTTGTTCACGACTTTGTCCAGGCTCGTCTTCAAAATCTGTACATGCGATTAGATGTACATTACCCCTGTAATAACGCTGCTCAAAAGATTCAGAAAGCGTATGCATAATGACATTACGCAGTTCGTTTGATTCGTCTGAGACACCTTCGATGGTGACGGTTCCGCCCCATCCAGGACCATAGCTTGAGCGACATGCATAACCATCGATGACAACAACAGATGGTTTAGCTATGCCCAAGTTGTCAAGCTCTACTGCAAAACGCAAAGCCATATCACCTCCAATGCAGAGACCTGTAGTTACAATAGGTTTATTGCGATTCTGCAGGATAGGTTGCATCAGTCGTGCATACTCCGACATCAATGCATCAATATTCATTGGATAGTCAGGGCGAAGTGTATAGAATTCAATCGGGGTCTCAACCACAAGAATAGAATAATCGTCCTTGAATTTATTATGGAAGTTGGTGTAGAACCATTCGTAGTAAGGATAACCAGAAAACACAATCAGCAAAGGTCTGTCTGGATAATCTGGCGTGGCAAAATATACTACTCGCTTATTAATCTGTTCAAGTGTAAGAGGTTCTGCATGTGAATCGATGAAGGCCGCTAACTTTTGAATTGTATTATTAATGTATATGTCGGAAACATGCAACTGATAGCCGCGGGTCTGCATCTGACTTACATATTCTAAAACATGAAGAGAGTTCATGCCGATTTCTTCTGTCAGCGAGGCTTTAATATCTATAGTTTCTGCCTGAATGCCAAGGATTTTGGAAATCACAGAACGGCAACAACACTCAGTTTCTGTAAGAATTTCATCAGGATTACTTGACGGGGTGTTGTCTAACTGTGGTTTAGGCAGACGAGTACGATCTATCTTTCCATTCTGTGTCAGCGGGAAACTATCGGAGAAACTCCAATAGGTAGGAATCATATATGCTGGCAGTTTGTCGGTTAGATAGCTACGAAGGGAAATTGGTGTTAGCTGGCTATTATCGGACTGTATATGAGCTACTATTTGAGGAATATCACCAGTGTTGATGACATCCGCAATACAGCCTAGTACACCGGGATGGTTGAGCAATGTGTTCTCAATATCACCTAACTCTATGCGATAACCTCGAATTTTAACTTGGAAATCCTTGCGTCCCATAAAGTATAGTAAACCATCATCCTTTCGACATACCAAGTCGCCAGTAGCATAGAGCCGCATATTCACACCATGTTCAAGATCGGTCTGACTTACGAATGGATTCTTGATGAAAATCTTGTTGTTGAGTTCTGGGCGATTGTTATATCCAGATGCTAATTGTAATCCGCCGAGATATAATTCTCCGATAACTCCGTCTGGTAAAAGATTATGATCGTCATCAAGTACATAGCATGTCACACCTTGGAGTGGTGTACCTATGCAGTTAGATGCTGAAACATGACCATCGGAATAAGTATGGCTAGTACTACAAACCGTATTTTCAGTAGGACCGTAACCATTGATAAATGTGATGTTGTTGTATCGTCTGATGATTTCCTGACTTGGGGATTCGCCACCCACAAGTATTGTCTTCAGGAAAGTTGTAGCATCATGGTGGCAGGAATGTAAAAATGCTGGTGGGAAACAAGCCCACGTAATTTTCTCTTCCTCCATTAATTGGAATAACCGTTCTGGATCCTTTTTCAAAGATTCTGGGGCAGTAATCAATGTAGCACCGCTAAGCAATGCACAGAAAATATCAATTACAGAAGCATCAAAAATATATGTAGAAAATTGTATTACACGATCCTCTGATGAAGGACAATAGACATTGGGAGCACCGATTGTGACCATAGAAACCACACTTGCATGTGGTACTACGACACCCTTTGGTAATCCTGTGGTTCCTGATGTATAAATTATATAGGCAGGTGAAGACGGTGTCACGTTGATAGGTGGTATACAATTATCTTCAACTTGGGATTCAAGAAGGTCTTCGATTGTATAAACACGAACTGCAGGCACAAGTCCGTCAATCTGTTCTTTCTTTTCTCGAGTAGTAATAAGTCTTTGCAGACCGCTATCAGTAATAATGTTTTGCAGGCGGTCTTTAGGATATGACTCATTAAGAGGAACGTAGAAACAACCGGCTCTTATGATTCCCATAATAGTGGCTATTGACTGTGATGAACGGTCACAATAGATGCCAACGGCACCTTGGAGAAGTCCGTCTTTCAACAGTTCTGTTGCTACTTTTAGCGATGCTTCATCAAGCTGCTTGTAGGTATAGCTGTGATTATCATCCTTGAGTGCAAGATGGTCTGGATGGTTGGTCACCTGTCTCAAGAATACATCAACAATAGTTTCCTTTGGCATCAAAAGTGGAGAAACCGTATTTAGTTTCGTCTGATTGTCAAATTCAGACTTGCATAACATGGAAATCATCCGCACGGTCATGTTGTCACTCTCTATGATATGCTGTAGAACACCCCAATAGCAACGATTTAACACATCGATATCTTGAACATCGACCAGTGCACGACGATATAGCCATCGGCATTGCAATTCTTTATCATCGGCATCAACAGTCAGCGTTAGTGGCGCAAGTTGATATGGGAGATTGATACCTTGTCGGGTCTCGTAGCGCATATCTTCAAGTGTAAAGTTGACTGGTGGTAATTTGACCAATGCATAAGAATGGCTTTCGGCCTCTCGGATATCTTTTATCGTGTGTTTGCAGAGCATCTCGAATGTCATATCGAGCAATGACTCTTCGAACTTCATGGGGTATGGGTGGACAAAATAGCCCATAGTATTGAGGTTCGCTGATGTGCTTCGACCAGATGATGGATATCCTATCATGAAACTCTGCTGACGCGAAACACGATAGAGAACTAACATCAAGGCAGACGACAGGAATGAGAATAGGGTGATGTGATGTTGTGAGCAATACTGATGAATTGCCTCAGACAAAGTATGATCTAAACGCTTTGAGACACATCCCGTAGTGTAGTCCTGACTGTCGTTCTCATTTAAAAAGCCTGGCAACTTTAGTTCAGCCACCTCCTGCTGGTAAGCATCCCAGAACTGCTTGCTCTTAGTGCCGAGTAAACCCTGCTCCTTTTCATAAGTGTCAAGCACGTAATCAGCATAACTGTTAGCGGGTTCAATTTCTTTCTGTTCATAAAGAGCGTATAGTTGCTGACTGACCTCATCGAGTGACCATCCGTCGGAAATGAGGTGATGCATATAAACGGCCATAAGCCATTGACCATTGTGATGGTGGTAAAGTTCTGCAAAATATAGTGGGCCATGCTCCAAATCGTAGGGACGCGACAGACGTTCTATAACAATATTTTTCAAAGCCTCATCGTCAGAAACATTGAATTCTGGAATATCTAGCTGTGCCACAAATTCATTTACTTTCAGATATGGCTTTCCAATGTCGTTAGTATAGAAAGTGAAATGAAAAGCATCATGCATTTGTAGTAGTTTGTTCCAGGCTGAGACAAGTTTTGGCTTGCTAAGTGATGGTCCGAATGGCATCAACTCGACCAAATTATAGGCCAACGATGCATGTTGACTAAACTGACAGTGAACGTATATATTCAGTAGATATTGTGACAGAGGAATATCCTGTTTGTTTGCAGTTCTTATTTTAGGTGAACTCTCTGTATTATCTGATACAGACGAACAGACTACAGAAGCCAACTGATTCAGCTTCTGATTAGAATATATATCATCTACAGTCAGTTGAATGTTAAAATGCTGGTTGATGCGTTGCATCATAAAGATCATTGAAATGGAATCACCACCTACCTCTATGAAATCGCTGTCAGACTGGAATCCATCCATGTTTCCCAGTATGTCATGCCAGATTGCGGCAATTTGTTCCTCAACTTCGCCAAATACTTCATCTGCTTTTTGTTCAGATGGCAACATGGCTGCTAATGCTTTGAAGTCAGTTTTTCCATTTATATTCTTTGGTATATTTGCAACTTCAATCAACCGGGTTGGTACCATATATGGTGGCAATTTTCCTTTCAGTTCTTTTTTTATCGCGCTCATATCGAGAGGGCTCTCAAATGCTTTTATAAAAGCACGAAGGTACTTCTGGTCGCCTTGTGTAGCTGCCTCAACGGCAGCTGCTTCAACTTGAGGGCACTGTTCTATAGCTGTTTTTACTTCACCCAATTCGATACGGAAACCATGAATCTTCACTTGACTATCTATTCGACCACAATAGATGATGTGATCATTGGGCAACTGATAGACAAGGTCACCACTAGCATAAAGTATGGAATCCGAAGCGCCTTCCTTTACAAAAGGATTAGTAATGAACTTTTGCCTATTCAATTCTTCCTTGTTCAGATATCCGTCTGTCAACTGAACGCCTCCAATATACAATTCACCCTTTTCACCTTGTGGTACCTGTTGCAAATGTTCATCTAATACATAGCATGTAACTCCCTGCATAGGCAGACCAATATCGTTGACCGATCCTTCAGAGCCCAATACACTGGCTGTTGCGATAACGGTAGACTCTGTAGGTCCGTAGGCATCAATAACTGTACAAGTGCCTTGCCACTTACGCACTAATGATTCTGGACAGGGTTCTCCGGCAAATATCAGATACTTTAAGCTGGGAAACTGACGATAGGGTATAACAGAAAGGTGAGTAGGGGTGACATTGAATGTAGTGATATGTTGCTCCTCCAACAAATCGGCAATACGTTGAGGATTGTTCTTTTCCTGTTCGCTGAAAAAATAGACAGGTGTTCCTATCATCAGCGGACAGAAAATCTCCCATACAGAAACATCGAATACAATACTTGCTAGACATGTTTCTATAGCGTTCTCTACTTGTGGTATGAGTTTCTTGCGAGCTTCTATAAGATTACATAGGCTGACATGAGTGATGGGGATACCTTTAGGCTTACCTGTAGTACCAGAAGTATATATGACATAGGCATATCTGCCTTGATCTGCATGAATCGGGTAGGGGGTAACATCAGAGAGTGATGACGTGTTAATGTTTAGCCATTGTACTTGGGGATAGTCTGTTACTGGTGCATTACAGTCTGTCAAAATCATCTTTAGATTGCAATCATCCAAGATATAGTCAATACGTTCTGATGAGTACTTTGGATCCATAGGCACATAGGCAAAACCGGCCTTCCAGATTCCAATCATCATGGGAACTGTATACAGGGTACGAGATGAATACAAACCTATAAAGGGGCTGTCTTCTGGTGTATGCCCACTATTTAGTATTAACTGAGCAATTAAATCGGACAGGTGGTCTAATTCTTCATAAGAAATAATCTGTTTACCATATTTTATAGCAGTTTCCTGCGATTTCTGTTTTACTATTTTCTTAAAAATACTAATCATACTTTAAATATTGAATTTTATTATAGCCATAACAGTACGTCCAGGCATGTACCATGGCATAACTGTCATTGTAGCTCCCGACATATATGTTGTTTTGTTGAATATGTTCTCACAGTCTACCTGAAGTGTTACGTGATTGCCAATTTGGTATCTGGCCCCTAAATCAAGAATGGCATTTGCTGAAATCATTTCATCGTCATATTGTTCTGTGTTAAGAACTTTAACAAACGACTTGCTATTGAACTTCAAATTTGAAGTAAGCCAAACGTGATGTTTTCTCGAGTCAAATACATTATATGATATATGACCATTACCTATAAAGTTAGGTACAGAATATACGTGGTGATCCTTATAATAATAGTCTTTGGCATACAGTAAGTGGGTGTAGCTAGTAGATATGTCTGCTTTTAGACGTTTTTTACTATAGTGTAAACTACATTCGGCACCAATTGTCTCTAGAATACCGGAGTTACGATATTTTATGTCTTCAAGTTCTGCCCCCGGAATAGCATAGATAATATCTGAGAATTTATTATAAAACAGATTGAAATCGTAGGTAAGATTCAAGGGGGCAAACTCACCTAAGATGTTGAATTGAACTGCATTAAGAAATTCCGATTTTAAATCGTCACCACCTTTATAAGAGTTGTCGGTATTGCGACGATAGAAATATGGTGCATCGACAAAAGATCGTGAATAGGATAGTTTCATACTGAGATCATTTCTAGGAATATAGATGAATGCTATACGAGGAGAAATGGCGTTGATGCGTGTTTCGTTTGCCCTATACTTACTATCAAAACGTAGACCTGCATTCAAAATCAGATTCTTCGTAAAATAATGCTTGTCTTGTAGAAAGAACGATATACTGTTTTCGTGCCCAGTCAAAATTGTATTTTCTGCTTCTTTGATGACAAACTGTATCTCATCAAAATTCTGTCCTACTAAACCATAGGTGTCATATAAAGAAAAATATTCGAACTGAAGACCTGCAAGCAAGTTTCCATTCATAGTGCCTAAAGTATATGCATAGTCTCCCCTAAATGTTGCTCCAAGCGTCATCTCTTTCCAATCATATATCTGATAAGCACCTATCCATTCTGTAAATATGATATTTCCATCTTCATCTCGTTTTGGGGAAGCATCTTCGTTAAACTCAGGATAAAGCATCCTATCAGATGCTATGCTATAATCATTGAAAGTGTACCAGTCGCCAAAAATGGATGCATCCAGAGAAAACTTTCCCAAACTTTTCTTGTAACTTATGTCTCCATGAAATTCATCGACACCATAGCTAGGTTTTTGTCCGTCAAACCAACGATACTGGTCATAATCGTATGCATGGCCCAAAATAGAATACTGAGGTGTTTTTCTCCCACTTTTATGACTGAACATCAAACCAAAGTCTTTGAAAGTAAAATTGAGTCCCAGATCATACGATGGCTTATTTGTGTATTTGTTGATATGTGCATATCCGCCATGTTCTATTGGAGCATCAGTTCTATATGCGTTGGAATAGTATTCATCTAATGAGGGAGATACAAATCGGTCTTCACCCTTGGAATTGTATAGGGATGCCCATACTAGTATGTCTGAATTCATATAGCGGGTGCCTGCAATGAAGTCTGCTTTATGTGTTGTCCATGAACCATAACCATATTGTGCCGACAGACCGCCCACTTCGCCTCCGTCTTTGGTGATAATATTGACTACAGCCGTAAGAGCGACGTTACCATATAGTGAAGAAGCTGGGCCACGAAGTACCTCAATATGATCAATTTTCTGGGTACTAATGGCATAGTCGGTTCTTCCAATATTAGTGGAACGGGCATTTATTCGGTGACCGTTTTCCATAACAAGAATCTTTTCCTGACTTGATGTATAGGCACCGTGCATGGCAATATTGTCAAGATTTCGAGAAGCAACCTCTGATATGCCTGGAACATAAGCTGCTAGAATTTGATTTAAGTTCTTGTTATAGCCGAGTACCTCTATCATCTCTGCAGTTATGATGGTTATAGGTACAGGAGTTTCATTAATGCTCTCTGCCTGACTTGAAGCAGTTGTCACAGTTGCTGTTCGTCCAGACTTAAGTCGACTAAGAATTTCTTCAAACCTGATTGGATCCTGAACCGATGTATAATATGGATTCTCTTTTAGCAACAACTTTGTGTAGTTTTCTGACTGAATTATGTCGTCCTGTGCCAAATAGCATAGGGCTATTAGACGATAGACGTTCTGTTTGAGATTCCCTTGAAAAGCGTCAATGTTCTTTTGAAGCGATTCAAGAGCTTGTTCAAGTTTTCCCAACTGATAATCGCTTTCTGCCTGCGTGTAAATTTCGCGTAGGGTACTGTTGTCCTGCCCCTGAATATTCAGTGGAACCAATAGCGTGAACACTATAAAAATAATATGGTGTAGACTTTTTTTCATTTCCTAATGGGTATAGTGAATGTAAAACTGGCTCCTAGGCCTTCTTCTGATTCAAATGTTATTTTTCCATGATGCTTATTCTCGATGATATCTCGTACAATATTCATTCCAAGACCTGTCCCTTCTCCAATTGGTTTTGTGGTGAAGAAGTTCTCAAAAAGTTTTTGTTTCACTTCATCAGTCATGCCTTCTCCGTTATCAGTCATTGTAATGATACAATTGTTCTCCTGTTTAGAGATACTGATGGTGACCTCGGGGGTGTAATCTGCAGGAGCATTCTGCGTTTTTTTCCATAATGAATAAAACGCATTGTTCATGATATTGAGAATTGCACGACTAAGATCCTGTGGAATGATCATCATTTGGGGTATGTCTTCCTCGTATTGCTCGTGAATGCTGGCATTGAACCCCTTGTGATTAGCACGCATGGCGTGATAGGAGAGCCACACATACTCTTTGACGATTTTGCAGACGTCTGTCGGGAGAAACTCGTTATCCTTGCCTCGAGATACGAGAAGAATACCACGAATGATGCTGATAGCACGCTCACCATGTTCCACAATCTTACTCATATTTTCCTTGAGGTCTTCCACAATATCTTCCAAATCCTCACGATCCTCTTCTGGAAGTTTGTCTTCATTCTCTTCAACAATCTCCATCAGGTCTTTCAGTAACTTGTCAGACATTTTGCTGAAGTTGATGACAAAGTTGAGCGGGTTCTGTATCTCATGAGCAATGCCTGCACTGAGGATTCCCAGTGATGCCAACTTCTCTTGTTTCTGCAGTTGTTCTTTGAGCTGATTGATTTCTTGTTCCATAAGTTATTCTGTTATTGCGGGCAACGTAATCGTAAATTGTGTATATTCATCCTTGACAGACTCAACGGCAATGTTACCACCATAGTTCTGTATGATGTCGTGGCTTAGGTACAATCCTATACCTGATGCCTCACCAGTAGTCTTTGTCGTAAAGAATGGGTCGAATATTTTGTCGATAATTTTCTCTTCAATTCCTATTCCATTATCTCTTATCACGAGCGTAATGACACCGTCTTCTAGTTTTGCATCGAGTGAAAGTGTGGCATCGTAAGGATTGCGTTGGGCTTTCTTGATGATGGCATAAATAGAGTTTCCAATCATACTCATTAAAGTCTTACTTAATAGCTCAGCATTTCCACGCATTATCAGACCAGACTCTGGATATCTGAATTGATAGGTAATATGGTATTGAGCAATTTGCTCAGCATAATATTTGTTGAACATCTCTTCGTCCTGTTTGAGAACAGTTGCCAGATCCATTTCTACCACGCCGCCAGTTCTGTCTTTCAGCATTTCTTCCATAGCTTTCAGAGTGCGGGTGGTGTTTACACCATGTTCGCCTACCTTCTGCAGATTACCCTTCAGCATGTCCAATACATCTAATGTATCCTCATAATTGTCTTCGCTCATATTTTCTTTCTCGTCTTCAACATTGGCTTCAATGTCTTTTACGAGACCTTCGGACAGTTTTGAGAAATTATTAATATAGTTGAGTGGGTTGAGGATACGGTCAATTAGACCCTGTGTCAATTTACCCACAGTTGCCATCTTCTCTTGACGTATCAACTGTGTTTGGGCACTATGAAGGTCGTCAAGTGCTTTTTCCAGACTATTTGATTTCTCCAAAATTTCGTCCTTTTGTTTTACGACCTCTGCTGTGCGTTCCTGAACCACTTTCTCTAGTCTCTGCTTATCTTTTTGCAGACTGCGTAGTCTTAGTTTTACCAATCCACCAATGAGAGAAGCAAAAAGAAAAAGATATAGGCAGATCATATACCACTTAAGATAGAATGGAGCTGCAATCCAGAAATCTATAGACACAACTTCCGTCTCACGTCCAAAACCGTCGCGGCCCTGAATTCTCAAGGTGTATCTTCCTGCGATAAGATTGGGGAAACTTATTTCTTGGTCGTCAGTCCAATCACTCCATTTTCTGTTGTTTAACTGATAACGATAAAGTGTTTCGCCAATCATTGGCACGAAATCAAGCGAATAAGTGAATGTGATACTATTATCCTCGTTCTTAATTTGTGGCAGTTTTGTTGGCATTTCTCCATATCCGCCCCAAAGCACACTATCGTTTCTTAGTTTGATAGATCGTATCAACAACTTTGGCTTTGATTGTAGGGCAGGGTCGTTGACTGCTGCATTGATAATTGTAAAACCAGCATCGTTACCTAACCATATCTCTTTATCTTGAGCGAGCATGGCGCGTGTGGTTACTTTGTCTACAGGTCGCAGCAGGTATTTTAGGTCATCCAATTTCTTACCATCTTTCCATCTGTAGAGCTTTTTGCCTTCGCTGTTGGTAAGCCAAGTTACACCCGATGGATCCAAATAAGAGAAAAGAGGATAGGGGAATGGTTTTTCTGCCTCTGCGTCTATCACCATTACAGATTTGTTATCTTCCACGATTGTAGCAATTGCCTCTGTATTTTTGGAATGATGGGGCAGGAACTCTTTATTCTGGTAGGACTGACACCATACTTCACCATATATATTCTGAATCCAGATAGTGCCTTTCTTGTCTTTGGTGATTTTGGATACTTTTTCCAGTTTACAGAGCATATTACGTTTACCTGTAGCCTTGTTGATAGCATATACACCATCCATCTCGCCACTTATGATCTCTGTTCCTTGGTCAAGGATTGCAGTAGATCCCATACTAGATAATTGTCTGATGGCTCCATTGGTTGCAAGACTATAGATTCCGTTGGATGTAGCTGCTAACAGTCCTTGGGGAGTTAATAGTAATTGCCAGCAACTATGATTGCCGATACCCACATTGACAAATTTCTTGCCTTCTTGGCGGAATAAACCTCCTATTGTTCCTACATATTTCTTCCCGTTAAAGACGGCAATAGACAATACCTCCTCTGTCAATCCCTCATTTCGTGTGAAGCGAGAGAATGCCGATGGAATGGCAATCGAAAAAATACCGTTATCTGTCGCTCCCCAGAGTTTACCATGACCATCGTAGTTGATATACACCACGCTATTCGTACAAAGACCATTGGCTTCGGTTATTGTATAGAGCTCATTACCGTTATTGTCAGTTATCGTAAGGCCTTGTCCGCGCTTGACAACGGCATTTACCCCATTTCCTAATGACTCTTTTTGAGTAATATCTGATAATACTTCTGCTTTGCCGTTTTCGGTTAGTTCTTTGATGTTGATAACATCAGATAGGCCGATAGCCATGTTTTCCTGACTAACCTTCTTCTTGACAGAGACCTTGTTTCCCTTAACTTCATAAATGTTACCATCGTTCACGAAGAAATTCAGAATACCTTTTTTATCTTCCCATATCTCTTGTACCTCGCCTCTGAATTGTCCTTGCTTGCCAATGGTCTTAAGATAAAGTTCGCCATTCGCTTTTCGCTGGATTTTTCCAAAATAGTTATAGCCACCAGTCCATACATCATTATTCTTGTCACAATAAACCACGGTAATACGTGTGATGCCAGGTGTATGTAATGTTCGCCACTCCACATTGTCATAATAGAGTAGTCCCTCGAAGTTGGCCACAAACACGCTACCATCATCTGTTGTTACCACATCGAAGTTGCGGTTATGGGCATGATAATCATCTGCGGTATAGTTCTTGATGAAAGGTATGCCCTGAGCTGCGATCATACAGGCATGGAAAAACATCATGCCATAGAGTAATGCGCGTTTCATCGTTTGGCCTCCTTTCCTTTTGTTGTAATGAATGACTCATATGGCACCTTTTCACCAATGTAGTAATTCCATTCGTTTTGTGTAAAGTTACGCTTTAGTTTGCTCTTGATCCTCTCTACCATCATAGGTACAGAAATCAATATTTGTGATAGATTACCTTTTTCGTCGCCTACCCATAGATAATTCTTCTTACGATCATAGTTGAAGTATAGAATCCAAGAGTTGTTGGTAAACAAGGTGATAGGATCAACCTTTTCACTAGTGGCAATCCAAAGATTGATAGCGCCATCGTAGCTGGATGAGAAGACACGATCTCCATCAATCTTTAGTTTGGAAATGCGTGATTGGTGTCCCACGAGGCTACGGACATTCCCTTTCTTGTCGTAAAGGTATATTGTGCCATCTTTCATGCCATAGGCCTGAAATCCTGTAGTGTTAGAAACAGCAAATGCTGTTACCTGTCCTTTTACCGGAATTTTCTTAGTATCAATCTTTTGTAGACTCATGACTGTATGCATACGTCCTTTATCATCGAATAGTAAAGGACAATGATTCATACGGGCTGTCAACATGACCTTAAATCCCAAATCTTTGGTACCAACGATTGTATTGTTGGTCATATTAAGCTCAGCAATACTATTTTCGCCAATAAGCAACAGGTGTTGTTCATCATGACACAGTTGTAGACTAAAGGGCTTAATTAGCATAGGTAACTCAAGCATCTTTACGTCATTACCTATCTTAATATATAAGTAACCATTGCGACTGATTGCATAGATTCCGTCATTGGCTGGATGAATATAAACATCACGGAAGTCGTAGTTCTTGTTTTTGAAGAGTGCTGTTGTTTTCAGTTGGTTTCCGTTAAGTTCATGAAAAAACAGCTCACCATAGGTACTTGCGGACACCAATTGTTTATCATTTTTTGGCATAAATGAAATACTATGGACAGCACTGGCATGTCGGCTCCATTCATTCTGGCTTTTGCTCGATTGGGCTAGTGCTTGATAGATGGCCGGATAATACACGTCGCCATGATAGCGCTCTGTATAGAGGTAGGAGGCATAACTTAACAGATTACCAATTTCTTCGTTACCAGCTCTGAACTGTGTGGAAGCAAGTGCACCAAGTGAACGTCCTAAGGCTAAATAACTTAGCGATTCTGCCGTGCGCCTATTCTCTTCGGCAACCTTTCGTTGGCCCTCTGCCAAGTCATAAGCATTAACAGCCATTCTTTCAGACTCTATTGCTTTCTGTTGGGCTATGATAGCATGTTGCCGCTCTACTTCAGAACGCTGACGCATCTCGTTTGCAACCTTGGTCTGCTCTATAGCCTCTTCACGCTGCTCGTCTGAGATTTTCTTTTGTTCATAAGCAATATCCTCCATTTGCTTGCTGACACTTTGCAAGACGGCAGAACGTTTTTCCTGACGTTGCAGATTGGCCAATTGTGCCTTTAGTTCGTCAATTTCCTTATTTGACGAGCTCCAGCCCTTGAAACCTACGATTGTAGTACCTGCCAAGATTAGTGCTGCAACACTGGTAATGATGAGTTTCTTATCCACGTTGTCTTAAAACGGCTTGATTCTACTTTCTCTTGAGTGCAAATAACGTAATGTCATCACTCTGTTCTGCTTCGCCTACGAAAGCTGCAACATCAGCTCTTACCGTTTCGATAATCTGCTGGCAATCCTGACCGGCACATTTCTTTAATGAGGCTTCCAAACGGTCATCACCAAACATCTTGAATTCGCTGTTCATGGCCTCATTTACACCATCGGTGAACATTACCAGAGTCTCGCCGGGCTCCAATTTCATTTGCATGTCATGATACTCCAGTCCTTCAATGGCACCAACTAAGAAGTCCTTTGGCATAGGCAACATTTCTACACTGCCGTCTGGCTTTTGAATGTATGGGGGATTGTGACCGCCATTACAATAGGTTATTTCGCCAGTACTGATTGTATAGATGCCATAGAATACGGTGACGAACATGCAATTAACCGACTCGTTGGAAAGCAACTGATTGGCATATGTCAGACATTCCGATGGTTTTCCACCACGAATTCCTGTGGCACGAATCAAAGTTCGGCTTACTGCCATGAATATGGCTGCTGGAATTCCTTTACCACTCACATCTGCAATTACAAAGCCGATGTGGTCCTCGTCAATGCGGAAAAAGTCATAGAAATCACCTCCTACATCCTTGGCTGCGTTCATTGATGCGGCAATGTCAAGCTGGTGTTGGTTCTCGGGGAATGGTGGGAATATGCGTGGCAGGATAGCCTGTTGAATCTCGCTTGCCACAGCCAAATCGCCTTTGATTGACTCCAGTTGGGTGTGCTCTTGCTGCATCTCGCGGATATATTTTATCTGCTCGATAGCTTTCTCGATGGTCACGCTTAGATCGTCAAGATCGATGGGCTTGGTGGCAAAGTCGAAGGCTCCATTGTTCATGGCTTGACGGATATTTCCCATGTCACCATAAGCAGATACCATGATACATTTGAGGGCGGGGTTGCGCATCTCATTGATCTTTGTGAGCAACGTCAGTCCGTCCATCTCCGGCATGTTAATATCCGAAAGAATGATATCATAATCTTTATTTTTAACGAGCAGAGCAAGTGCCTCAAGCCCGTTATGTGCAAAAGAGAATTCGTATTCTCCCTTACGAATTTTCCTTCTGAAGTATTGTGTAAGCAGCAATTCCAGATCGCTCTCGTCGTCTACACTTAGTATTTTTACAGCCATAAATTTGAGTTTGGTTAATAATAATTTGCAAAATTAAGACAAAAGTTTGATATTACCAAATTTTTTTGTGAATAATTGAAAAATATTATTTATCTTTGCCTCCTGAAAAGATGAAACTACATGTATTTAACCCTGAACATGACTTGGCGTTGGCTGCAAATCTGAGTAATTTTACAGCCCCATTTGCCGGACGTCAGTTGCGAGCAGACTTGGGATTTGTTCCTGCTGTCTGGGCTGGCAATGATGACTATATATTGGTGGATGATGTGAAGCAAGCTGAAGAGGCCTATGGGCAATTGTGTTATGAGTTAGGATTAAAACCCAAACGTTTTGTGGAAAAATCGCAATTGTGTCGCTTATATATTAATAAGGTGGAACCTTGGGGATGGGATCTTGCTCTACGTTCATTTTTACAGAGATATGGTGTGAATGCCGTTCCGACAGAAGATGAAATAGCCACGATTCGAGACTTGTCGCATCGCCGCCAAACAGTCAAATTACTTTCTGAATTGCAGATGAAGGGCGTTATCGGAGTTTCTCAAGAGGCATTTTCTATCGGTGATGTTAGGCAACTGCAGAATTTCTATCGGCATGTTGTGGTAAAGGCACCTTGGAGTAGTAGTGGGCGAGGGGTTAGATTCATCGAAAATGCTATCGACTGTTATCAGGAACGATGGATAAACAATGTGATTGAAAAGCAGGGTAGTGCTATGGTTGAACCTTACTATAATAAGGTGATGGACTTTGGTATGGAGTTTGAAAGTGATGGCGAGGGGCATGTTAGTTATCTTGGCTTATCGCTATTTCATACTACAAATGGTGCGTATACAGGTAATCTGATTGCAATAGAAGAAGATAAACGGAAAGTTATAAGTAGTTATATATCAGATAAATTGGTTGATTGCGTAAAGAATAAAATATGTGATTGCCTAGGCGAGGTTTTTTGTGGAAAATATAAAGGACCGTTTGGCGTAGATATGATGGTTGTGGCTGATAACAACGGATTCTTGTTGCATCCCTGTGTGGAGATTAATCTACGTCGTACTATGGGACACGTGGCATTAGCTATTCCGCCGTTTGCCGATGGGTATAAACATGTGATGGAGATAACAAAAAGAGAGGACAACTTTAAAGTCATCCTCTCCTAAATATCATAAGATGAAACTTACTCGATAACAATCAAAGCATCGTCTTCCATTACGCTCTCACCAACCTTCACGCAGATAGCAGTTACCTTACCATCCTTTTCGGCTGCCAAGTTATTGGCCATTTTCATAGCCTCGAGTACTACAACAGTATCACCTGCCTTAACCTCATCGCCCTCGGCAACTTTGATGTCAGTAATAACACCAGGCAGAGGAGCCTTAACAGCGTTAGCTTTGTTAACGGCAGCTTTGTTGGCAGTGGGCTCAGCGCTACTTGATGCAGCTGCTGCTGGCTTAACTACAGGCTTTTTCTTCTCAGGTTCAGCCTGTTTCTCCATTTCTACTGTATACTGTTCGCCGTTGACGGTTAGAGTGGCAATATTGTCGGTAATATCGCCTACCACAACCTCATACTTATTACCATTAATGGTATACTTGTATTCTTTCATGTTTAGGGATGTTGAGTGAATGATTGTGCATAGCCATTCCATTGAGTGGGATGCGCGTTAATTGTAATGATGCCCGTTTCAACGTCGTGAACGTTGTTTCCCAGATGCTCGTGCAGGGCTAGGGCAATAGCAGCATATACTTCTTTGTTCATACTTAATTACATTGGAATGTTACCATGTTTCTTAGCGGGCAGCGAGTCGCGCTTGGTAGCAAGTTGAGCCAGACCGCGGCAGATACGGAAACGTGTGTTACGAGGCTCAATTACATCATCAATGTAGCCGTACTTGGCTGCCTGATATGGATTAGCAAAGAGCTCGTTATACTCATCCTCCTTCTCAGCAATAAATGCCTTAACGTCCTCGCCAGCTTCCTTCTTTGCTTTAGCTTCCTTAGCATACAGAACGGCAGCAGCTCCTGATGCACCCATAACGGCGATCTCGGCTGATGGCCATGCGTAGTTAAGGTCGGTATGCAGCTGCTTAGAGCCCATAACGATGTGTGAACCACCGTAGGACTTACGAAGTGTAACGGTAATCTTGGGCACGGTAGCCTCTCCGTAAGCATAGAGCAACTGAGCTCCGTGCAGGATAACAGCATTGTACTCCTGACCAGTACCTGGCAAGAAACCTGGTACGTCTACGAGTGATACGATAGGAATGTTGAAGGCGTCGCAGAAACGAACGAAACGGGCGCCCTTACGGCTGGCGTTTACATCGAGTACACCAGCGTAGCAAGCAGGCTGGTTAGCAACGATACCTACGCTCTGACCATTGAAGCGAGCGAAACCAACGATGATGTTCTTAGCGAACTTAGGCTGAACCTCGAAGAACTCGCCGTTATCGGTGATTGCTGCGATAACCTTGTACATATCGTAAGCCTCGTTGGGGTTCTCTGGGATAATCTCGTTCAGAGTGTCCTCCATACGGTTGATTGGATCGGTGCAAGGCTTTAGAGGAGCTGTCTCCATATTGTTTGATGGAATATAGCTCAGCAGGGTCTTCAGCATCTGGATACCCTCTTCCTCAGTCGAAGCTGTGAAGTGTGTAACACCCGACTTAGTGGCGTGAACTGATGCACCACCCAGGTGCTCCTGGTCGATATCCTCGCCAGTAACAGTCTTTACAACCTTTGGACCGGTAAGGAACATATATGATGTATTCTCCATCATTAGGGTAAAGTCTGTGAGGGCAGGAGAGTAAACGGCACCACCTGCACAAGGACCGAAGATACCTGAAATCTGTGGGATAACACCTGAAGCCAGAATGTTTCGCTCGAAAATCTCGGCATAACCAGCCAAAGCGTTGATACCTTCCTGAATACGTGCACCACCCGAGTCGTTGATACCGATCAGAGGGGCTCCCATCTTCATGGCCATATCCATTACCTTACAAATCTTCTGACTCATGGTCTCAGACAGAGAACCTGCGTGTACAGTGAAGTCCTGTGCAAAGATAAATACCAGACGACCATCGATAGTACCAGAACCGGCTACAACACCGTCGCCAAGGAACTGCTTCTTCTCCATGCCGAAGTTATGGCAGCGATGCTCCTTAAACATGTCGTACTCTTCGAACGAACCCTCGTCGAGCAGCATCTCAACGCGCTCACGAGCGGTATACTTACCACGATCGTGCTGTTTCTGAATAGCTTTCTCACCACCACCGAGACGTGCCTGTTCGCGCTTCTCGATGAGTTGCTTGATTTTTTCTAATTGTTTGCTCATTGTTTTTATGTTACTATATGATAAAATCCGGTTTGTTACTCAGGGTGCTCACAGAGCTCTGTCAGAATTCCACAGGTTGACTTTGGGTGCAGGAATGCGATATTCAGACCTTCAGCGCCTTTTCGTGGCTTTTCGTCAATCAGTCGAACGCCTTTCTCTGATACCTCAGCAAGGGCCTTAGCTACGCCGTCTTCTACACAGAATGCTACGTGGTGTACACCCTTGTTTCCCTTGTCCAGCCATTTCTGAATGGTGCTTTCGGGTGATGTTGGCTCCAGCAATTCGAGCTTTACCTCACCACACTTCAGGAAGGCAGTCTTCACTTTCTGGTCCTCAACTACTTCGGTTGCATAACACTCCAAGCCGAGCACGTCCTTGAAGAACGGCAGGCTTTCTTCGATGCTCTGGACGGCGATGCCCAGATGCTCAATGTGCGAAATCTTCATAACCTTAAAATTTAGAATTACTATTTCCGATGTGCAAAGGTACAGATAATTATCCAAAAACAAGAATTCACCTATTAATAATTAAAGTTTATTAAAACTCTATGGTGATTTTCCCGTTAATTTGGCGATTCGTCAGATAATTTGGGACGGCCCATTGGATGCTGGTTACATCGGTTACCCAATAATAGCTGTTTACGTTCGATATTCCGAATAGATTCAGGCAGTCGATGCCTAGCCAGAGACCTTTGATGCCTTTGGCGTTTTTCAGGGCGCAGTAGCTCATGCCGATGTCGGCTCGTTTGTATGCTGGGGCTCTGAATTGCTGCTGTTCCAGGCCTCGGTGTGGGGCTCCAAAAGGTAGTCCGTCGGCAAAGGCCAGGCGTAGAGTCATCTTCCATCGTTCGGTGCCTGGAAAGTAGTCGGTAAAGTGCAGGTTTACGGCCCAACGCTGATCTGTGGGCATGGGTATCCACTTGTCGTTGTGCTTCTGTCGGGTGCTCATCAGCGATAGTGTGAGCCACGAATCGGTGCCTGGCACAAACTCGCCGTACAACTTCAAATCAATGCCTGTGGCGTAGCCCTTACAGATGTTGCCGCCATAGTAGGTTATCTTCATGTTCTGAACGTTGTATGGAATCAGGTTTGACATGGCCTTGTAGTATGCCTCGGCCGAGAACTTGAATGGACGGTTCAGCATCTTAAATCGATAGTCGGCGGCGGCTATAAAGTGTATCGACTGCTGACTTTTTATGTGGTCGTTCAGTCTTGCTGTGGTCATGCCGTTAACCGTCATTGTGTCGCGCATTTCCTTGTAGAATGGTGCCTGATAATACAGTCCTGCCGCCAGACGGAATGTAACATCGTTGTTGAAGGCGGGAACGATGGCCAGCGATGCACGGGGCGATACGGTTGTCTCTTTGTTGAATGACCAGTTGGCCAAGCGAATGCCATAGTTCAGTGTATAGTAACTATTACCCTTCTGCCAGCGATAGGTGTCCTGCAGATATGCCTCTATTCTGTTGCTGGTGATGCTGTTTTTGGCGCTCAGCGTGTATATCAGATCCAGGCGGTCGGCAGAGTGGGGGATTGAGTATCCGCTCGAGTCGCGCATCTCGTATTCACGGCTCTGTTCCTTTATTTTCTCTGTCTTAAAACTGATACCGGTCTCTATGTCATGACGTCGGGTGCGATGGTGACCAATCAGCTTGAAACTCAGCACGTCGGCGGTCAGATAGTTGCGTGCATGCTCCATATAAGTGCCTACACCCAGACTCTCCTGAGCTTGAGCGTCGTTAAGCCAATACTGGCCTACGATATCGTACGTCTCACTCTCCTTTGTGTGGAATGCAGATGTCAAAAACTTTATGCTTGTTGAGTCTTTGATATTCCGGGTGATTCCTAATGCTCCGAATAGGGTGCTGAACCTATCCTTCTCCTCGCCGTCGAAGTATACCTTAAACTGCTTAACATCGGCAAGTGTGCCGAAGCTTGTCTCGCGACTTTCGGGCTTGAAGTTATAGTGATTGTCCGATATGTTTCCAATAAAATCGATGGTCCATCTTTTACTTGGAGTATAGCTTATATATGTCTGATAATCAAGGAAATTTGGTTTGTATTCTCCAGTAGTTTCTAACGAGCCTAACAGATGTTGGTTTGTCTTGTATCTGATGCCGTGACTCATTGAGAATCGGCTGTTGCCGTAGCCCACGAAACCGCTGGCGCCTAATAGCGATGCGGTGGCGTTGGCCTCAAAGCCTTTTATACGGCGATAGGTGATGTCTAATACCGACGACATTTTGTCGCCGTATTTCGCTTCGAATCCTCCTGTAGAAAATCCGATTTTCTCTACCATGTTCGGGTTGATTACCGATAGGCCTTCTTGTTGTCCGCTGCTTATCAATAGCGGTCTGTAAACCTCGGTTTGATTGATGTAAACAGAGTTCTCGTCGAACGATCCGCCACGCACATTGTATTGCGACGACAGCTCGTTGTGGGTTGATACGCCTGATTGTTGCTGTATCAGTTCCTCTACCGCATTGCCTGTTGTCGATGGTGTTTGTTTCAGGTCTTTGGTGTTTAGCTGTTCGGTCTGCGATGTCTGTCGGCGGCGCTGCGTTACAATTACCTCGCTGAGTGTGGTGGCGGGGTGCATCACTATCTGCACGGTCATCTTGCCTTTGGGGCGGCGGAATACGCGTTTCCTCACGCCGTAGCCCACCATCGTAAACCTTACTTCTACTGAATCGGCCGTTTTCAGGTTGAGGCTGAACTCGCCCTTCAGATTAGTCATGGTTATCTTTCCCTGGGCCGCACACGATACGGTTACCAATTCCAGTGCATGACCTTCTTCGTCGATCACTTTCCCCTTCAGGGCAAAGTCGTCGGCGAGTGCTTTCAAGGTGCTCATCGTGAGCATCAATATTGTGATGAATAGCTTCAAATTGAGTCTCATTCTGACTTAATAACGTAAAAAACGTTCTTTTATTTGCTAATCTTTTGATTTTTTCTTGGAAGTATTAATAAATATTCCTATATTTGCACAATCAAACCATCAAAACGTTACGATTATGAAGAAATCTGTACTCACTACGTTAGTATGTCTGTTCAGTGTTTTGCTGACGGTGGCTGCCCCTATCGACGAGCAGTCGGCTAGAAAGCTGGCCAACGATTTCTTGCGAGGCAGGATGCCGGCCACACGTAGTTCTAATACCAGTATTACCCGTGTCATTACCGGTGTTGCCGATGGCGCTGACGCCGCTGTTTATGTGTTTAATGCCGATGGCGCATTTGTGATTGTAAGTGGCGATGATGGCACCATGCCGGTGTTGGGATATAGCGACCGGGGCTGTTACGATGCCAATAATGCGCCCGATGGTCTTAAAGACCTTATCCGCTATTATCAGCAGGAGGTTAGGCGTTTCAGTACTTCTACTCGTGGCGAGGCTGTTACTATCCACGAGCCAGTGACTCCGCTGATAAAGACACAATGGAAACAGGGCGCACCTTATAATAATATGTGTCCGATGGATTCTACAACCAATAAGCGCAGCGTAACTGGTTGTGTGGCTACTGCAGTTGCTCAGGTTATGTATTATCACAAATTTCCTACAGCGGCGTATGAGTGGGACAAAATGCAGTTGACGTACGATGATAATGAAACCGGCGAATCGGCCGATGCCGTAGCCAAACTGATGTCGGATGTAGGTGTGGCTTTCAATATGAAGTATAGCTCTTCTGGCTCTTCTGCAACCATGACTGTTGGAAGCGATATACTGAAATACGATTATGGGTATGCCGGTTCTGCAGAATATGTAGATCGATATGATTATACCGCCAAAGAGTGGGACGAACTTATTTATAACGAGATCAGTTCATCGCGCCCGGTTCTGTTTGCTGGTTCCGCTATATCGCCAGCCGACGGTGTTGGTGGACATGCGTTTATCATTGATGGTTATGATGATAAGGGCTATTACCATGTAAATTGGGGCTGGGGTGGACTGAGCGACGGCTATTTCCAGGTGTCGGTACTTAACCCTGATCAGCAAAGTATTGGTGGCAACGACAATTCAAGTGGCTATAACATTTCTCTTTATGCCATCATCGGCGTCATGCCAACAGAGACTCCTTTGACTAAGACGGCTCGATTGGCGCAGTATGATTTTTATGTGATTGACAACGCCAAAGATAAAAACAGACTTGATCAAGCTACATATACACGTAGTTCTACAGCTTTTGATTTTGAGGGGATTGCTTTCGAGACCCTCGTCTTTAACACGATGAAACCCGCAGTAAAAAGATCGTATGATGTGGCCTTCGATTTGTTTCAGGGCGATAAATTTATAAAGACCTTGGATTGGGGCGAAGATTTTTCATATAATCATAATAAAGGAGGCTTAATCTATACAGATGACATCTCTTTAGGCAAGGACTTGGCCGATGGCACATATCTGGTTCGTTTCCGCGCAAAGGAGAGCAAGAAGGAAGGTGTAGATTGGGCTTTGTGTTTTGGCGGTTATGGCTATTATATCGAGCTGAATATCAGTGGTCTTACCATGACAGCCAAGTCGCATGGAATGCCGTACGACGTATCGCTTGATGGCTTGACTGTAAATAGTGTTGATCCAGGCGAAACCTTGAAGCAGGCCAAGAAGATGGTGATAAAAGTTAACCTCACTAATAATACGGATGTGGCCAATGTACCTATATTCCTTTGGGGAGATAGTGGCGATCCAGCCGAGGGCAGCTTGCTGCTTACGGGTGCTGGCTGTGGTGTAGATCCGGGCGAGACGGGCGAATTCGAACTAGAGTATACGCCACAGCGTAGCGGTGCGTTCACTTTCTATCTTAGCACCAATCATGAAGCGCTTACTGATACACTTTACACCTTCAAGGTTGATGTGGCTGAAATGAGTATGGCCGACGTGAACCTGGTGGCAGAATTTGCGATCGAGGGTACTCAGCAGACCAGTGGTTTGTGGAATATTGATGGAACCAGTATCAAGGGCACGCTCAAGCTCACCAATAATGGCACCGAGGAGTACGATGATCAGATAGGTCTGGTACTGTTCTATAATACAAAGCTCTCTGGCACTTATTATTCTACCGCCTCGTTGGCGCTGAAGGCTAAGATACCTGTAGGCCAGTCGGTTACGTTGCCGTTCCAGTTCGATAATCTTGTGGTTGGCTATTATTATGGCTTCCAGTTCAAGGTGATGGAGAAGGGCGCTCTTAAGACTGTACTTGCGCTGAAAGAAACGCCAAGATGCAAGATATTTGGCGATACTGGCATCCACGATATCCAGCTTGACCAGACCGATGCTGATGTCTACGATATGCGTGGCGTTCGCAAGGGCAAGGCCTCTAACATCAAGAGTCTGCCAAAGGGCGTATACATTATTAATAAAAAGAAAGTAATCAACAATTAAACTCTTTAAAACGAAAAATGATAGACTATATCATGCAAAATTTTTGGCAGTTGTGGGCCGTTATTGCCGTTATCTGCCTTATTCTCGAGCTTACGGCGGGCGATTTCTTTATCATCTGCTTTGCCATCGGAGCCGTTCCTGCTGCTATTGCGGCAGCATTGGGTGCCGGTGTCTACGTGCAGATTATCGTGTTCGCCGTCGTCACGCTCATCAGTTTGTTCTATGTTCGTCCGTTTGCCAAGCGTTATCTGCATAAGGGCGAAGACAAACGTATTAGTAATGCCGAGGCTCTGCTGGGCCGACAGGGCAGGGTAGTAGAAACCGTAGTGGCTGGTGGTTTCGGCCGAGTGCAGATAGATGGCGACATTTGGAAGGCTGTGACTAAGGGCGATGCCGACATCCCCGAAGGCTCGAACGTTACCGTGGTCGACCGCGAATCTACCATTATTACCGTCGAAATCGTTAAATCGTAAAATTGTCAAATAGTAAAATAGAATTATGGATATTGCAACTTACATCCTGATAGCCATCGTAGTGTGTGTGGTTATCTTTGCCAAAATGGCACTTGTTATTATTCCTCAGTCAGAAACCAAGATTATTGAGCGCCTGGGCCGCTACTATGCTACGCTCCAGCCAGGTATCAATATCATCATCCCGTTCATAGACCGAGCCAAGTCAATCGTGGTGCTGCATCATGGCCGCTACATGTACTCTACCACCATCGATCTGCGCGAACAGGTTTACGACTTCCCCAAGCAGAACGTGATTACCAAGGATAACGTGCAGACCGAGATCAATGCGCTGCTCTACTTCCAGATTGTAGACCCATTCAAGGCTACTTACGAGATCAACAATCTGCCTAACGCTATCGAGAAGCTTACACAGACCACGCTGCGTAACATCATCGGCGAGCTGGAGCTGGACGAGACGCTTACATCGCGCGATACTATTAATAAGAAGCTGAGTGCTGTGCTCGACGATGCTACCGACAAGTGGGGCGTCAAGGTGAACCGTGTTGAGCTGCAGGACATCACACCTCCCGACTCTGTGCTCACAGCCATGGAGAAGCAGATGCAGGCCGAGCGTAACAAACGCGCACAGATTCTGACATCCGAGGGACAGAAGGCTGCTGAGATTCTGGCCTCTGAGGGTGAGCGTACCGCCATCGTAAACAAGGCCGAGGCTGCCAAGGAGCAGGCCATTCTGCAGGCCGAGGGTGAGGCTCAGGCTCGCATCCGTAAGGCTGAGGCCGAGGCTAAGGCCATCGAACTGATTACCGAGGCTGTTGGCAAGAGCACTAATCCGGCCAACTATCTGCTGGCTCAGAAGTACATCCAGATGATGCAGGAGCTGGCCGAGGGCGACAAGACCAAGACGGTTTATCTGCCATACGAGGCTACCAATCTGCTTGGCTCAATTGGTGGTATAAAGGACTTATTTAAAGCAGAATAACACTAAAATAAAAAAAATCGCAGCAATTTGCTGCGATTTTCATTTAAATTGTGTATCTTTGCAGCCGATAAGATTACAGATTATGGTACACAATATTTTTAAGGGGCTTGGCATTGCACTCATCACCCCATTCAAGGAAGACGGCTCGGTTGACTACGATGCGCTGATACGTCTCGTAGACTATCAGCTTAACAACGGCGCCGACTTCTTTTGTATTCTCGCTACAACTGGCGAGACACCAACACTTACACGCGAAGAAAAACAGAAAATCAAGGATCTTGTGGTAGATTACGTGCAGGCGCGCGTACCTATATTAATGGGATGTGGCGGTAACAATACCGCTGCCGTCATCGAAGAATTGCAGACTGCCGACTTTAAGGGCATCGATGGCGTGCTCAGCGTTTGTCCGTACTACAACAAGCCTTCGCAGGAGGGACTCTACCAGCACTTCAAGGCCATCGCAGCTGCCACCCAGTTGCCCGTGGTGCTCTACAATGTGCCCGGCCGTACCGGCGTAAACCTTCAGGCTGCCACCACCGTTCGCCTGGCTCGCGACTGCCAGAACATCGTGGCCATCAAGGAGGCCAGCGGCAATCTGGAGCAGGTAGACGAGATTATCAAGAACAAGCCTGCCGACTTCGATGTCATCTCGGGCGACGACTCGCTCACCTTCCCAATGGTTAGCTGTGGCGCTGTGGGTGTCATCTCGGTCATCGGCAATGCCCTGCCTAAGGAGTTCTCGCGCATGATCCGACTCCAGATGCGCGGCGAGTACGATCCCGCCCGCACCATCCATCACCGATTTACCGATCTGTTCTCGCTGCTCTTCGTCGATGGTAATCCTGCCGGCGTCAAGGCCATGCTCTCTGAGATGGGATTCATCGAGAATAAGCTCCGACTGCCTCTGGTGCCCATGCGTATCAACAACATGCAGCGCATGGCCGAGATACTGAAAGAACTTAAGATATGATCGAATCGAAGGTCATTCACGAGATTACCCCGCTGATGGGTAAGGATGTGCTCTACATTGCCGAACGTCGCAAAAAGGAGTTCACCTATCCCATACATAATCATAAGGTTTTCGAGCTTAACTTCGTAGAGCATGCCCCAGGCGTTCGTCGCATTGTGGGCGACTCGAACGAGGTGATTGGCGACTACGACCTTGTGCTCATCACCAGTCCCGATCTGGAACACGTGTGGGAGCAGGGATCGTGTACAAGCGACGATATCCACGAGATAACCATACATTTCGAGTTCGATTTCTCGTCGGACAATAGCATTTTTTCACGAAATCCGTTCAGCTCCGTTCGCCATATGCTGCAAGAGGCTCGCAAGGGTCTCAGCTTCCCCATGGATGCCATCATGCGCATCTATCCGCAGTTGGTGTCGCTCTGCAAGGTTCAGGATGGTTTTTACGCCTTTATGCAGTTCCTCACCATGCTCTACGAGCTCTCAAAGTGCGATGGCGCCCACACGCTGGCTTCCAGCAGCTTTGCTAAGATCGAGGTATCGAGCGACAGCCGCCGCGTGCAGAAGGTGAAGAGCTACATCGAGCAGAACTATAAACAGGAGATTCGACTCAATACACTGGCCGATATCGCCGGCATGAGCCCCTCGGCATTCAGCCGATTCTTCAAGTTGCACACAGGCCGCAACCTCAGCGAGTATATCATCGACCAGCGCCTGGGTTATGCCAGCCGACTGCTGGTAGACAGCACCAATTCGGTGGCCGAAATCAGTTATGCCTGCGGGTTCAACAACCTGAGCAACTTTAACCGCATTTTCAAGAAACGCAAGGGTTGTAGCCCCTCAGAATTCCGCGAAAACTATCATAAAACGCGTATAATAGTGTAAAAAAGCACTTTTTTCGAAAAAAAACTCGAAAACATTTGGTCAAGTCGAGAAAAGTGTGTACCTTTGCACCCGCAAAACGGAAATGGTTCCGTAGCTCAACTGAATAGAGCA
>NZ_CAMJFM010000002.1 GCF_946404925.1 uncultured Prevotella sp.
ATAACCAATGCCTATTTGGCCAAAGTAAGACAAGCAGGCGCAGAGTACAAGGAAAAAGAACGGATATCAGATGATACTCAGACTGATCTTGATACGCCGATGCTCCCTGCAGAGGCATTTGTAAAGACCGTCAATGGCATTTTTGAAGGAATGTTGAAAAAATGAATATGGATTTGACTAGTACTTATGACCACAGGGAACGTGAGGCTGAAAAACAACGTCAGTTCAACCTGCGTCAGACCAAAAAGAAAGAAAAGCATAGAGGACATTAAATAATCAAGGAATGAACGCAATATTATACATACATGGCAAAGGCGGTAGTGCAATGGAAAGTGAGCACTATAAGCTACTATTTCCTAATTGCGAAGTGATAGGCTTAGATTATCAGACGTTCACTCCTTGGGAAACAGGTCAGGAGATACGCATAGCCATAAAAGAACTGAAAAGGAGATTCGAAAACATTATCCTGATTGCCAACAGCATCGGGGCATTCTTCAGCATGAATGCAGGTATCGACGAGATGGTTCAGAAAGCCTACTTTATCTCTCCCATCGTGGATATGGAGAAACTGATTACCGACATGATGAAGTGGGCCAATGTCACAGAGCAGGAATTGGAATCAAAAGGAATGATTCATACTGACTTTGGCGAAGATCTGTCGTGGGAATACCTGAACTACGTCAGAAGTCACCCTATAGAATGGCGTTTACCAACACAGATTCTTTATGGCAGCAATGATCATCTGATGTCTATTGATACCATTACCGACTATGCCAATAAGCATCAAGCCACTCTAACCGTGATGGAGGGTGGTGAGCACTGGTTCCACACAGAAGAACAGATGGCGTTCTTGGATAATTGGATAAAAGAAAAGAATGTATGAAAAGAACAGTATTATATTTATTATTCGCGCTGTTGCTGGTAGGATGTGCTAGCCAGCCACAGACACTTAGTGAATTGAAGTCTGAATACATCACTATCGATGATAGTGTTCGCGTACATTATAAGAAATATGGACAGGGCAAGACGGCCTTTTGTTTCGTTCACGGCTTCGGCTGCGATATGAACACCTGGGAGAAGCAGTTTGAGGCTTTCCGTGATGAGAAAGACCTGCAACTCGTGTTCATCGACTTGCCTGGCTATGGACAGAGCGATAAGCCTCACGTGGACTATACGCTCGATTTCTTTGCCCATGCTATTGATGAAGTGCTGAATTCAAACGGCATCAAGGATGCGGTCTTTGTAGGCCATAGCCTCGGCACGCCCGTATGCCGTCAGACGCTGATGGCGACGGGGCACAAAGGCACTTTGGTAGATGTTGATGGTGTATATTGTTTCTACGATGGTACTGAAACACCTGAATATGTAGAGGCTGTGAATCAGTTTGGTCATGCCTTCGATGGCGAGAACTGCCGTGAGGTAATTACAGGTTTTGTATCCTCGTTGGCAGGCAAGGATACGCCTCAGGAGATCAACGACTATGCCATGTCTGTGATGCCCGAGACGCCCCAGTATGTGGCATCGAGCACGATGCAGCACCTTGTGGAAAGGAAATGGTGGCCCAATACGCAAATCTCTCTGCCCGTCATGGTGATCTGCACGCAGAACAGCGGACTTGATCCTGACAACAAGCAGAAAATGCAGCGTCTCTACCCCAACCTCGACTATACTGAACTGACTACTTGCGGACACTTCATCCACATGGAACAGCCTGATATGTTCAACGAGAAACTGAAGAATTACAAGCCCGCCGTGAAATGTGTTAGGAACAGGATACTGAACGGTAAACTAAAATAGAAATATTCCCACCTTGGGAATGAATTGTTCCCTGCCTGGGAATGAAACGTTCCCAAGTTGGGAATCAATTGTTCTCTTACTGGGAACAAATTTACTACCTTTAATTGCAGATTTTGCTACATCTGAAGCACTTTTTTATAAAGTATAACAGAAAAATCTCTCAATCTCTCATAAAATCTCTCAAAACGCCCGTGTACAAAGGGTTTGAGACGGGTGAGAGATTTTTCTCATCCCTCCCTAATCTCTCATCCATCTCTCATATTACCCTCCAATAAAAATGAGGAATTAGTGAGGGATTCTTGAGAGATTAGGGAGGGATTTTGAGAATCTCTCATACCCTGCAAAGCCTTTGTACAAAAGGCTTTCCGAGAATTATATGAGAGATGGAGGGATTATTTTTAGTAAACTATCTCAAATACGTTTAATTGCTTTAAGACATTTCTGTTTGTCCTTCTCCGATAGCTCTGGATGCATCACGGTACCGCCTCGTTCGATGGTTGCTACAATCTTAAAGCCTGAATAGCGACAGATTTCGCGCATCGCACGGATGGCACCACGTGACTGCTTGAACAGGATGTTCCAAGGCCAAGGGGTGGTACAGGTGCTGATGAGGATACACCTCTTGCCTTTCATCAATGGTTCTGGGAAACGAGGTGTGTCGCGCATCATACCATAGACGATGCGATCGAACAGCAACTTCATCTGTCCTGGTATGTTGCCCCAATAGCAGGGGGCTCCCATCATGATGGCATCGGCCTCTTGCATCATCTTCAAAACACGCTGTGAGTCGTCTTCGCCCAACACACATTTCTCCTTAGTGCGGCAAGCCATACAGCCGATGCAGGGCTTGATGTTCAGGTCGTTGGTATAAACCATCTGTACCTTGTCGCCTCTCAACTCTGCCTCCTGCTGCATGATGCCAAGCATCTGCGAAATCATGCCCTTCTTTCGTGGGCTTCCGTTTATAATCAGTATATTCATTGTTGCTTACATTTCAGGTTTTGCCCAGAATAGGTCTGAATCGGTAGTGGTGTCGCAACCTTTCCAATTTGGGCTACTGTAACCTGTGGGGAATAGAACGAAGTCACTATCCTTTGGGTTCTCGCGATAATCGCTCTCTGGGTTGAAGCGACTTATTTTCTTGCAGGCAAAGAAGTAGAGATTCTTAGCCATATAATAGTCCAGATAATACTCTTTGGTCTGCTGACCCTGATGGTTCCAGTTGGCAGTCTCGCAGAGTACCAGCGGGAGGTCGTTTCTCAGTCTTTCGCGCACCTCAGCAATACCTAGCATAGTGCCATTCTCGTCCATCACCCAGGCATCCATTGTTGGGTCGATCCAGATCCACTTCTGCAACTGACTTGACCATACGCTGTTGATTACATGGCACTCGTGGTCGTTAGGATCGGCTGGCAAGCAGGTAACATAGCGGGCAGGAATGCCCAAAGCCAGATACATCTCGCAGAGAGAGATGGCCAGCTGGCGGCAGTTGACACCCTTGCCTGTAGTCTTTACATAGTTATAAAGGTCGATGGCATCCATCTCGGCAAAGGCACGGTGATTGCCATCGTGAGGCATATTGTCGTGAACAAAGTGCAGCAGATTGATAATCTTCGACATCTCATCGCCCTGACCTGCTACAGAGTCGAGCTTGAAATACTCGCGAACCATACGCAGGTTCATCGACTCGTTAGGCTGATAATGGAATGGATTCTCTTTTTTTACAGAATCCTTGGCGTAAGCGCCTGCCTTTTTAAGAACGCTAAGTGGCTGACGGTCCTTGACAATCTCCAACAGCGCCTTATACTTCTTATCTTTGCGCAGCGTCTTGAGGTCGTTGTCGTTAAGCATGTTGTTGTAGTCCTTATAGCCGTTGTCTACAGACTTCTCCAATGCTTGAAGTGCCTGTTTCTTCTGGCCAGTGAGGGCAAGGCAGCACGCCATGTCGTACTGATAAAAACCTTTCGACTCTTTAATAAGGTTTTCAGGGATTTCTGTATCTTTATGAATGGTTGTGGTGTCGAGAATGTTTATCAGCGTCGTAAGTGAAGTGATTGCTTCCTTATATTTGCCTTGCTTGAGACAGTTCTTATAAGTTGTCTCATTCATAGCCATCAACATCTGAAACTCCATCATCCGCTTCTGCTGAGCATTGGAGTCCATAACAAACATAAGCGTCATGGCAACCATGACCAACGCTTTCTTTGCAAAATTCTTAGTTTTCATACTTATAATTTTTATCAGTTTGACGTTGCAAAGATACTGATAGTTGCAATGTCTGCCAAATAATTGGGATATTTGGCAGACAATTGTGATGAATGGTACATGAAACTATGCGAGTTCCTTGATGGCAGCTTTGACTTGCGCCATGTTGCTGCGCGATACAGGTAGGTGATCATTACTGTATTTGATGATTAACTGCGTAGAATTGCTATGCGACTCTATACGTTCTACCTGTTCGAGATTGACAAGGAAGGCGCGATGGCATCTTACTATTGTTGGATAGCTGCGCAAATCGTCCTCAAGCTGCTTCAGGGTGACACGCAGCATGTCAATCTTTACCTTTCCATTGCATAACTGGTACACTTTAACATAGTTACCCACAGCCTCTATGTATAGCAGATTGGCTATTTCCAGACTCACGTTCTCGCTGGTATTACCAGTAAGGACAATGGTAGATGGCGACTGTTTTTTCGTGGGTTGTGGCTTTGTTTCTTTGGCCTGCTGCAGTTTCGCCAACAGCTCGTTTAATTGCTGCATTTCCTTTTCTTTCTCCACAAGCAGTTTCTTACGATGGCGCACAAGTGCAAACAACACTATGATGACACCAATCAGGCTTAGCGTGAGCAGCAGGAAGAAAATGAGTTGCCTTTGTCGCGATACGGTAAGCATCAGCTCGTGTTCGCGTAGCGTTTGAATGGATTTCTCCTTAGCCTCAGCCACAGCCTGACTCTTTTCACGCTTGTCTCTCTTCTCGTTGGCATACTCTGCCATATCTGTAATGTTATAGCGCCCTGTGGAGGCATAATTCAAAACCATTCTGTGACCAATGACGCAGAAGCGGGTGGCATCGCTGGTCTCGTACTCTTCTACCTCGTCTAAGTACTGGCGTGCTTTCTGCTTATCGCCTTTTAACAACCAGGCATGCGACAATGAGAATAGTGAGCCAACCTCATTACCCTCGAAAGCCTTCGACTGGCGATAGTGCTCCATAATCTGTTCATGCAGTTGGATGCCTTTGTCATATTGGCCCATACCAATGAGCAAATCTGCGTAGTTACGCATCACATCACGCCAAATATAAACAGAATCCTTGGCACTATCTCTATAAGCTATAGCTCGTTCCAAAGTAACGATGGCCGAGTCTTTTTTGCCATGAAAGTAATATTCAAGAGCCAGACTGTTTAGCAATGCAGCGTGGTTCTTATCGCCTCCGTCCAGCTTGATCACTTCGTTGGTATAGTGCTTCTGCTCCTCCAGATTCTTCTCCAGTGAGGCCATGCGGGCAAGACTTCGGAGTTTTGAAACGGTCTCCTCGCGATTGCCAGCCCTACGACTCTCCTCCATCGACTGAATCATCAGTTTCTTTGATTGGGTAAGGCTGTCTCTCCACCAGTAGTACGACGATGCCAGCGCACGTGCCTTTCGTTGCATAGCGCTGTCTTTCCCCTGATAGTAATCTATGGCATAGAGCACCAGCGAATCCTCCGACATAGACTGATTCGCATTCTTGTGGGCAAGGGCCATAGTCATCCAGTAGCGCGCCTTCCATTCACCAGTCAGGTGCCCTGTGTTTTCCACCTTATTTAATATGCAGAGAGCGCTGTCGGCATTTTCTTCTACCAAGGCCTCTGCCTCACTTATAAACTGCTTGTCTGTCTTGCTGCAAGCGGCTAATAGTAATGTAATAAATAGCCAATTAATTCGTTTCATGACTTTTACAATACTCGTTTTACTCCAGGAATTATCTTGACTATCATTATTCTTACAACTTGTTGATTTCATCTTGCAGGCGCTGAAGGAACTTGGCTGCTTGACCACCATCCATCTGAACATGGTGGAACTGGAGCGATATGGGCAGAGTGGTCTTAAACCAACCTTTACGATATCTGGCCCAAGCCAAGAACGGATTGTTGAACTTGCCGCTATATTGGTTAACTATGCAGTCAATCTCTGTCTGCACTAGGGTTGATGTTCCAATAATCATATAGTCTTCAAGGAAAGAGCTCTTACATTCACTGGCAGCCTGAGCGGTCATTTTCTGGTAATCATTATTAAACTGCTGCAGATCGTCAGAATACGGAATATCACATGAGCTGATGTCGCCCTTGCTATTCTCCACGATGACATTGATGGCAAGTCTATCGAACTGGAATAGTTTGCCATTTTCTGGCAATTGGTAGAACTCTTTTATATCCTTGGCTGCCCTGCCTATGCACCAGCACATCAGGACATTGAACTTAACACCACTCTTCTTACTGACCTTTACCAAGCGGGTAACATCAAACGTCTTCACCAACGTCACCATTGGCACAGGTGACGACATCCACATGTTGAATGCATTAGCACGGATACTTTCCTGGGGATTTATTTCTTTTTTCATAGTTTATTCGTAATCGTCGATGACGGAGTTCATCATGTCCATCATGGGCTTGGCGGCACGGAACATGCGTTCCATCTCATCAAGCCAATCATCGCCCTCGAAGAAGGTGTTTGATACTGCATGCCAACAGCAGTAATCCTTGAATCGTAGGTACTTGACGTATGGCCAATCCTTAGGGAATCCTGCTGGGCAGGTCTTAAGCTTGGCCAATCCGAAACCTTGGGGCTGGTCCCAACTGTCTACATTGGTAGGCTCCTTAAAGCTGCTTGCCTCATCGCTTCCAAAGTATTTGAGGAATTCCTTGTTCTCCACACATTTGAGCCATTCTGCTGTATTACCCATCATCTCATTACGACACGAGGTAAGGATATTGGTGGGCAACCAGTAGTTGCCCACAGCCAATATGCAGTGATCGGGTTCAAAATGCAGATAGTATCCACCTCTTAGCGCCTTTTTGCTCTTGGCATTGATATAGGCGCCGAGGTGGTTCTTGTATGGCGACTTGTCAGGAGAGAATCGAGTATCGCGATAAAAGCGATAGGTGCAATCCTTAACCTGCACATGGGCAATCTCAGGGTCGAACGTCACAATGCGGTCTATGGCCTGCTGCACGCCCCTTTCAAACTCGGCCCTTACGGCTTCATATTCTTTCTTGTTTTCCTGAAACCACTCGCGGTTGTTGTTTGCCATCACCTGGCGCAGGAAACTCAAAATTCTCTTCTGATCCATCGTCAAACTGTTATTTTATTACCAAACGTGTGCACGCTGTTCAGCAGGCACAAACATCTTGTCGCCCTTCTTAATACCAAAGGCATCGTACCAAGTGTCGATCATTGGTAGAGCTGCTGATACACGAATGCGGTGAGGAGAGTGTACATCGCTGTTTACACAGTCAGCAATGTACTCTGGTGTAGCGTTGCTGGCCCAAACGCGTGCATAAGCCAGATAGAAGCGCTGAGCAGGGGTGAAGTCTTCAACCTTCTTCAGTGGCTCCTGCTTCATACGGTTCTCATAGGCACGATAAGCAATCTTCAGTCCACCGTTATCACCAATGTTCTCGCCCAGTGTCTTCTGTCCATTCACCTTCAAACCTGGCACAGCCTCCTGCTCTGAGAACCAGTCGGCCAGCACCTTGGTGCGCTCATTATACTTAGTCTTGTCTTCGGCAGTCCACCAGTTCTTCAGGTTACCGTCCTTGTCAAACTGACAACCCTGATCATCGAATCCGTGAGACATCTCATGGCCTATTACAACGCCGATGGCACCATAGTTAGCAGCATAGTCGGCCTCAGGATCGAAGAATGGTGGCTGCAGGATAGCTGCGGGGAAGTTGATGCTGTTGAACAGAGGATTGTAGAAGGCATTAACTGTCTGTGGTGTGCAGGCCATCATGGTTTTATCTACAGGTTGGCGCCAATACTTGCGCAATGCAGCCTTGGTGGCCTCTTGATTAATGCGGATGCAGTTTTCGATAAGATTCTCGCTTTCGCGGATATCAACAAACTTCTCCATATCCTCCCACTTATCGGGATAACCCACGTTGATATACATAGCGTGTAGCTTCTCAAGAGCCTTGGCCTTGGTCTCCTCGCTCATCCAGGTGTTCTCCTTCAGACGGTCTTCAAATGCCTGCTGCAGGTCCTTAACAAGACGATATACGCGCTGCTTGCTGGTCTCGGGGAAGTAATCCTTAACATAAAGCTTACCAATGGTTTCGCCCAGACTTCCGCTGATTTCGGTTACGGCACGCTTCCAACGAGGCTTCTGTTCCTGAACACCAGAGATGATTTTGTTGGCCTCGAAAGCACGATCGGTAAAGTCATCTGACAGATAGCCTGAGAAGGCTTTGATGATGTGTAACTCCATGTAGGCCTTCAGGTCGTCGATGCTGGTGTTGGTCAGAATATCCTCTACTACGTGCAGAGGCTCAAGCTGGCTTACGTTTACGGTGTCAATATCTTGTGGATAGTTAATGGCATCGCGATATGCCACCCAGTCGATACCCTTAAAATCCTTCAGCAGCTGCTCCCAAGTCATGATGTGGATGGTAAGCATAGGATTGCGCCTTGCTACCTGGTTGAGTGTCTTCACGCCTATCTTATGTTCGATAGCCCACTCGGCTTGCATCATGCGCTCAGCATCAGCATCGTTGTAGCCTACCATTTTCAGGTAGTCCTTATTCAAACTTTTGATGGCTTCTACTACCTTCTTCTGGCTTTCGTTAGGCTCGGCATAATACTCTTGGGCCAGCGATGCGCCACCATGACCTACACCCATCATAAACTCAGACGACTTGAACGGGTTGAGGCTCAAATTAATTCCAAATGGAGCCGTATTGAATCCCTTGCCATCAAGCTCGAACATCAGCTTCAGCAGTTCTTCACGAGTTTTTAATGCACGAACCTGCTTCAGGTAGGGCAGGATTGGTTCGTAACCCATCTTATTGCGGCCTACGCTATCCATATAAAGGCGATATAGAGCGCCAATTTTCTGTCCGTCGCTACCCTGAGGCAGATTCTTCTGGTCGGCATACTTCATAATCAGTTTGTTAATACGCTCTTTGTTCAACTCTTCCAGATCGGTAAAAGCACCGTTTTGTGCGTGTTGCTTGTCAAGCGGGTTGGCCTTGAGCCATCCACCAACGGCATACTGCCAAAAGTCATCACCTGGTTTTACACTCTGGTCCATGTTTGCTTTCAAACCTTGTGCCGAGCCAGCCACACTTACAAGGGCCATTGCAACGGCGATAAATAGTTTCTTCATCATTTAATCATAATTTGGTTTAATACTCTTTCTTACGTTAGTCGCCATTAGCTGCCAAAAAACTACACGTTTCAGCTTTTTTATTTGCGAGTTAGTTCAAATTGGATTGGCTTGTCGAAGTGGCGACGCGAATAGTAGGTTACTGATGGATTCTTCAGATTCATCACCATTGTCCAGGCTGTTCCAAGGAATCCTTCTCTTTCTGTCTGCGAAACATCTGCGATGGCATCAGTAAGCTGCTTCTCGCTCATCACGCCACCAGTCTGGTTGTATCGCTCGCAGAGTCGGTCGTATCTGTCGTCGCCTTCTTTTAAGCCTACATTGTGCTTTTCTTCGCACAGATAGTGGTTGGCCACCTCAGGCGACTCTGTTACAACCATCTTGTTGTCTACATACTCCACAACCACGCCTCTGCCAGTGGCATCAGCCATCGCATAATGATGAGCAGAACCAATGTCAGAGTGCATGTCGATACCTTTCAGCAACTCCAATGCCTCAGCCACATTAGCTGCATTCTTCAGAAGGTAGCAGATGGCGGCTGATGTTGTCAGGTTAGGTTTGTTAGTATTCTGATGTGTTTCAACCTCATCACCTGCCATTAGATCGGCTATTGCCAGACCCTTTTCGTTGATACCATCAAGGGCACAGAACAAACTGGCAAGTGCCAGATATTGGTTCTTGAATCCCTCAGGCTTATAGTCATCGCCAAATCCGAAGAATTCAACATTAAATGTGGTGATTGTTTCGTACCCCTTATCCGGAATAGTATGAAGAACTACGCCTGTGGCCGATGGAAAGTCGAAATTTCGTCCCATCAGTACGCCACCTTCTGGTGTGGTAACAGTAAGTGCCGAACAACCAAAGTCTGTCTTTGCAGGTTTTATTTCAGGCTTATAATGTCCTTTCGATAGGAAACTCATGATATAGGAAGAAATCTCTGTGGCATCCTTGGCACCGCCTTGCTTCATCAACTCTTCGAACCCGTCATCGCCTTTGTACTCCATATAGTAGAGTCCGTCGTCAATCTTCTCTGCCGACATAGCTCCTTTAACCATAGGACCAAACTCTAACCACATCAATACACCTGCGACTACAACAAGTCCCAGGACACTGAATAACACGATTTTTAATGCTTTCTTCATTGTCTACCTATTTAATTTTTTAAGTTTCATACAATAGTTTGACGCTGCAAATATACAAATAGTTGCATTAATTACCAAAAATCCACGTAAGTTCTCGCCACAAACCTTCTAGTGGACCACGTGGGTGATTGGCAAACCAGTAACGGGCGAAGCTGTATTGAACGATAACCATTGCGATACCAACCAACACGGCGTATGTGATACCTAACTTATAATAGCAGGCCAGACCATAGCCGCAGAATATAGAGCATCCAATAATTGACTGCAACAGATAGTTGGTGAGGCTCATACGACCAAAAATGCACAAGTGATGAAGAACTTTGCGAACGCCCTCGAAAGCATACCATGCTGATACTACAGCTGACACAATCATCAGGCAGATAATCAGATTATAGATAGGATTGAGCCAAGAGGCAATCGCGCTGTAATCAACAATACTTAATACTATGACTATGATAGCAGATCTCAACAGGATCTTATGCCAAATCTGCAGATTGCGGCCTTCGTTGTAAAACATTCTCTGGCGACCTAACTGCATGCCAAGAATAAAGAGACAGAGCAACTGAGTAAGTCGACCGCTGAATACGTTGAATCGCAGATTCACCTCAAAGCCGTATCGCAGGTTGGTAAGAGTGTTCTCAAGGAATGTGCCATGCTCATGTGCGCTGTTGATGATACCAGAAACCTCATAGAATCTTGTGTGATCAATCTCAAATCCTGTTAGCAGACAGAATAATTCTACAGGCTGAATAGCCAGTAAAGCAATGATGCACCATACCGCCTTTGATGGAAGATAGCTGATAGGAATGAGCAGCAAACCATAGCATGCATAAAGCATCAGGATATCACCATCATAGAACGCAACGTTTACGACACCAAACAGGAACAATAGACACATGCGCCAAGCAAAACGACCAGAAAACGAACGGCCCTTCTGTTGCTGGTTATCGTTCATAATAAAGAAACTCAGTCCGAAGAGCATTGCAAAGATACCATACATCTTACCAGACAGCAACCAAGCCAACACATCAGCCACAGTCTGGTCGCTTGGTAGTGAGTGGATGATTGTCTCTTGGGTAAAGATGTTGAAGTGTTCAACTGAGTGATACAGAATGATGCCAGCCACAGCGATACCTCTCAAGGCATCGGCCACATCGATACGCGTGTTGGGCAAATTTCGAGTTGTATACATAATTAACTTAGTTTGATGTTGCAAAGATACTAAAAAAATTCAAAGCAGCACGCGTCATCGCGACGAATGCTGCAAAAATTTAGTTTCATTCTAACTTGATATTAACAAAACTTAAAAAAAGACTCATGCTTAGTTCTTGATATCTACACCTCCAAAGAAGTTGCTGGCCACAATGTGGATGCAAGGCGCATTCTTATCAGCAACGTGTACTGTAGCATTACCTACGCCTCCGAAAAAACTGCGACTCTTTACCAATACGTTCACGTGTGCAGGTATAAATAATTCTATTCCGCCGCAGAAGGTATGTATATCAATCTCTTCATCCTCTGTGATAGTGGCCTCGCGCAGATCCATTCTGATACCTCCGCAGAATGCATCCAAGCGGGCTCCATGAAATGGCTCACCACGGAATATATATTCATCGCCACCATAGTGCACACTGCAACAGATGCGTTTGCCGTCTTCGCCAATGGGTAATGGGCGCTGCAGCCACTGATCAGGGTCGCGGCGATAACTATTTACGATGACCATTGCACCTAAATATAAAAGTGCTACTGGTGTTACATAACAGGTCCATGGTTGGCGCCAAAGCCAATCGTTCTCGATGATACCCCACATGTTAGCCAGTTTCCATACACCAGCCACAATCAGTAGGATTCCGATAATAGTTCTAACTTTCATATCTCCTTAAACTTTTAAAAATTTACTTTCTGGGTGCAAAGATATGGAGTATTATGTAACCATCCAAATATTTGGGATATTCTGCACCGATTTGTGATGAATGGAGTTATAAAATGCAAAAATGTGATGAATGACGTAGAAATCAAACATCATCCGACGTAACTTGTATTAAGTAAAGGAGGCCATCAACGGTGTATTGTAGAATTGTACGTCTTAAAAAAATCAAAAAGAGCAGATAATTGAATAGTTTTGCTTATCTTTGCAGACAAAATTCATTTAGTCAACACAATTTATGAAAAAAACAATTTTAACATTAGCTGTGGTGTGTACCGCTATTGGAGTACATGCGCAGAAGACTGCTATCCCCCGTGATGCGGCGCTGGAAGCAAAGATTGAGAAGACTCTCGCCAAGATGACGCTTGACGAGAAGATTGGTCAGATGCTCGAACTGAATCTTGACGTGATGGGCAAGATGACCGTAGAGAATGCAAAGGTTGATCGCGAGAAGGTTCGCTCTGTTCTGCAACAGTATGGCAGATCTGAGAACGAGATTAAAGAGATGCTAAAGCAGACTGACCAGCAGATTATCGACAAGCTGGGGGGATATCCTGTAGACATCTATAAGGGCGATACCAAGCGAGTTTGGAAACTCAACGAGACCATGCTCGACACGCTGATCTCTAAATGGAAGGTTGGTTCGATACTGAATGCTCCTGGCACTCGCGCTCCAAGCGTAGAGCAGTGGCAGCAGTGGATACAGCTTATCCAGAAGAAGTCGATGAAGTATCTGGGTATACCTGATATCTATGGATTGGATCACAACCATGGTGTTACCTATACCCAGGGCGGAACACTCTTCCCACAGCCCATCAACCTGGGTGCATCGTTCAATACAGAGCTGGCTCGCAGAGGTGCTGAGATTACGGCCTACGAGAGTCGTGCTGCTAACTGTCCTTGGGTTTATAACCCAGTAGTCGATTTGAGTCGCGATCCACGTTGGCCTCGTGTTTACGAGAGCTTTGGTGAGGATGCCATTGTGAACTCAAAGATGGTGGTAGCTGAGATCAGAGGTTATCAAGGTGATGACAATAATCACATCGATCAGTATCACGTAGGTACCAGCACCAAGCACTATTTTGCCTATGGTGCTCCTTGGACTGGTAAGGATCGTACCCCAGCTTACCTTTCGCCACAGATGATTCGCGAGAAGTACTTCGAGCCATTCAAGCAGGCTGCACTTGCTGGTACATTGACTATGATGGTTAACTCGGCATCAGTAAATGGTGTGCCCCTTCATGCCAGCTATGAGTATATGACCAAATGGCTGAAGGAAGACCTTGGTTGGGATGGATTCCTGGTAACCGACTGGGCTGATATCAACAACCTCTTCTCACGTGAGCATGTTGCTAAAGATAAGAAGGATGCTATCCGTATCGCTATCAATGCAGGTATCGATATGTCGATGGACCCATACAGCGTGGAGTTCTGCATCCTGCTGAAGGAGCTGGTAAACGAGGGTAAGGTCAAGATGAGTCGTATCGACGATGCTGTACGTCGTATTCTTCGTGCCAAGTATCGTCTTGGACTCTTCGAGAAACCCAATACTGGTGGCAAAGGCTATGAGAAGTTTGGCTCTGATGAGTTTGCCCAGGCTTCTCTGAAGGCTGCTGAGGAGTCTATGGTTCTTCTCAAGAACGAAGGTAATCTCTTACCTCTCACCTCTCACCCCTCACCTCTTAAAATATTATTGACAGGTCCTAACGCTAACCAGATGCGTTGCTTGCATGGAGGTTGGAGCTACACCTGGCAGGGTTCACGTGCTGAGGATTTGTCAGAGAAGTACAATACCATCTATGAGGCTCTTTGCAATAAGTATGGCAAGGAGAACATCATCCTCGAGCAGGGCGTGACTTATAACGAGAATGGTGCATATTACGATGAGAACGAACCTCAGATACAGAAGGCTGTTGATGCTGCCGCTAAGGCTGATGTCATCATCGCTTGTATTGGCGAGAACTCGTATACAGAAACACCTGGAAACCTGAACGACCTCTGGCTGTCAAAGAATCAGCGCGACCTGGTTAAGGAACTCGCCAAGACTGGTAAGCCCATCGTGATGGTACTGAACGAGGGTCGTCCACGTTTGATTGCTGATATCGAACCATTGGCAAAGGCTGTGGTTGATATCCTGATTCCTGGTAACTATGGTGGCGATGCATTGGCCAACCTGCTGGCTGGCGATGCCAACTTCTCTGCTAAGATGCCTTACACCTATCCTCGTGAGATTAACTCGCTGAATACCTATGATTATAAGGTGAGCGAGGAGGTTGGTACTATGGCAGGTGCTTATAACTACGATGCAAAGGTGTCACTCCAGTGGCCGTTTGGCTATGGCATCAGCTATACCACCTACGAGTACAGCAACCTGCGTGTAGACAAGAGCCAGTTTACTGCTAATGATGTGCTTACTGTGAGTGTTGATGTTAAGAACACTGGTAGTAAGGCTGGTAAGGAGGCCGTACTTCTTTACTCAAGCGACCTGATTGCATCGATTGTTCCTGACAATAAGCGTCTGCGCGACTTCACTAAGATCGAACTCCAGCCAGGCGAGACAAAGACGGTTACCTTCAGTCTCCCAGCTAAGAGCCTTGCTTTTGTAGGAGCAGATGGACGTTGGACACTTGAGGAGGGCGACTTCGTGCTTAAGGTTGGCAACCAGACCATTGGTACTGCCTGCACACAGACTAAGATTTGGGATGAACCAAATATCTAAGACACAATAAAGGCGCTTCACAATTCGAAGCGCCTTTGTTTTTTTACTTGCTATTGTATTTCTGTGTTCCGTATGAATAGCTGATTGCTATAGGATTCTCGCCAGCATCGAACGACTTAATGAAGTTACCGTTTCCATCATACATATTTACGTATCCAGGATTTGCTATCAGCATATAGCCTACGTTAGGATCGATGCAGATGGCCGATGGATTAGTGATGGGATTAGATGTATCGCCATAAAGATAGAATGTGCTAAGCGAGTTGTAATAGAGGTTGCACACCTTATACTCAACCTTGCTGCTACCCTTTGGATAGTTATAGGTAATAATAGAAGAACCACTTGCTGACATGCCTGTAGCATCCTTAATCAGCAGCGATACATTATTATCAGCAAGCATATATACGCCTGCTCCATTCTGTTTGCCCTCCTCATCGATAGTTCCTGCATCGAGAACAAAAGCTGTGTTACCACCAACAACTACTCTTCGTGGATACTTAATGTTTTCGCTCTTGAATTCAGTTACGCTACCTGTGCCAAGGTTTATCTTTGAAATCGAGCCATTACCGTTGCCATTGTCGCTGTTTGCTACATAGAGCGAAGCCTCTTTGGTTGAACCGCTCTCAACAACTCCTACGCCCATACCCTCTGGATATGAACCAACCTTGAACTTGTTGGTGATGGTGAGTGATGTTGTATCGATAACAGCTACATAGCCGCCATGTGTCGATACATAGGCGTTGCTGCCATAAGCTACTGCATAATATGGCTCAAAACCAGCCTCCTCTCCCATCTCGTCAATGGTGTTGATCTTATCAAGCAGAGTGTTGGTGTTCTTGTCGAGAACATAGATAGTATTGGTGCCACAACCTACTACATACACCTTGTCGCCATACACCATCACGTCTGATGGATTCTGACCAATGGGGTAGATGTTATGGGTAACTGTAGCTGTATTGTAGTCGATGAAAGCAAGACTGCCATCAACGCCGTTAGCAGGATCGCCTGCGTTAATAATGTATGCACCCTTAGTAACAAGATACTCCTGATTGCCATTGTTGTTACTTTCGCTCTTCAAACATCCTGTAAGCAGGACGGCGCCCATAAGCAGGGCAAAACTTGATAATTTTCTAAGTTTCATATTTTTAGTTCTTTAAAATTCTAAGGTGCAAAGGTAATATAAAACCTCGAAAAGCCATCCTTTTATTCAAAATGGCACCTCTTTATAAAATCTATTTAGATAAATTTGCACTTTTTTATTGGATAATCTCGCTTTGGGTGATGTAATGACGATTGCTGGGGAAAGAATTTGGAGTTATTGTAAACTTCTTGCCGTTTTGCAGGTTCAGCGTAACCTTCTGGAAGCGAGGGGCTGAGAGCATATAGCGATCAGTAGCTGGACATACAGGATAGAATCCCATCGACGAAAATACATACCATGCTGACATCTGGCCTGCATCATCATTGCCTGAGAGGCCGCCTGGCGTATCGTTGTATTCTGTGTCAAGGATATGGGTTACGCGCTCGATGGTCTTTTCGCGCTTACCAATGAAATCATAGAGGTATGCTATCTGATGGCAAGGCTCATTGCCATGCCAATAGCGACCTTCATTAAACATTGAATCGAGTTTAGCCTCGAACTTTTCCTTGCCTCCTATAACTTCGATGAGGCCTTCTACATTCTGTGGAACATACCAAGTGTAGTGACAAGTGGCACCTTCGGTGATGTAAGATTTGCGATGAATGAAGTCTGTATTATTCTCGAAGAGACCACCATCTGTCTTTTTCTTCGTGATGGCCCTTGGCGCATGGCGACCATCGCAATAGCCTGTCTTGGGATTGATGACGTTGCGCCAATTCTCTGAGCGACGCATCAATTCTTTGTAATCCTTGTCTTTGCCTAAGGCTTTGGCCAATTGAGCTACAGCGAAATCATCGAAAGCATATTCAAGGGTACGTGATGTCTGTTCGTCTTGATGAAATGCCTCTTTCACGCCATCCTCCAAGGGGATATAGCCATACTTCAGATACGAGGTGAGTGCCCTGCGACCCATACCGTTTTTGTAATCTTCGAAGTTGGTGGGTGTCTCGAAGGCATTCTTTCGCATAGCCTCGTAGGCCTTCTCATAGTCAAAATCCCTAATACCTTTTATATAAGCATCAGCCAATACGGCACTACAATGATCACCAATCATAGCTGCTGTATAGGAGTTCCAACAAGGGAAGATGGGTAGCCAACCGCCTTGCTCGTACATGGTTACTAGCGATTGCATCATATCAGCAGATTCCTTTGGGGCAATCAGCGTATAGAGTGGATGCAGGGCGCGATAAGTGTCCCACATCGAGAAGTCGCCATAGAATTTTCGAGGTGAGAGGTGAGAGGTGAGAGGTGAGACGATTTCACCATTGGCGAATTTGGGGTAGGAGCCATCAATGTCGCTCATCTCACGAGGCAGGAATGAGCAGCGATAAAGGGCTCCATAGAACTGATTGACTTTGGCGATATCAGTATCCTCTACATCGATGGTGTGCAAACGAGCTATCCATTGTTGGGCTGTTTGCTGCATCATACTCTCAAAATCGTGTCCCTCAGCCTCGAAGGCAAAGTTGTTTTCTGCTCCTCTTTTGTTGGTAAACGATGTGGATGCTTTCAGGATAATGGGCTCGTTGACCTTACCCTCAAAGGTGAACCAGGCACACAAGCTGTCGCATCCAGAGTCTATGATTTTATCGTATGCCTGCAACAGATAATGTCCGTCAAATCCAGCCTCCTCGCCCCAACCTTGATAGATGCGATGAACTGGGTTATAGCCATAGATGATGCCATCTGCATTGTTAATCTCCAGATAGCCTTGGCCCTCATCGCTATTGTGGTTCAACACAATGTGGATTGGTCCATCCTGCTCTGGGGTGATGCGGAAGATGGCGGTATGACTTGTGGCTGTAACCTCCATTTTTAGATGCTCATCTGGTAGACGAACACCATAGTAATGGGGATGCGAAATCTCATCGGAATGCCAAAAACGTGTGGCGCGCTCTTCTGGCTTCAGGCGTAATTTGCCACCAAGTGCTGCAAGCGTAAACGATCCATAGTCCTGCGTGCATCCGCCTACTATCCAGTGGCTGTTGCGGATGCCTTGGAATAGCGAATCTGTATAATAATAAGGTGCCACGCACTTCTTCTCAGTATCGCGAGTCTGGGGCGTCCAAAAGTTCTGGCCGTTAGGCACGAGTACTGCTGGCAGGGTTTGTCCGTGCTCTTCAGAACCCTTGCCAAAAAGCCCTGCCGTTTTGGTATTGGAAGGTGCTGTTCCAACCATTGTGTTGAGGGCACAGAGTTGGCGAAGATGCTCAAAGTAATGAATGCGCTCGTTTACTTGTTGCTTGAGTTCCGTCCAACTCTTAAAGCCGATCGACTTCTCGTTGTGCAGCAATTGCACCATCACGTCGCCTTGGGCATTGCGATAGAATATCATCTGCAGATTGGCTGCCATAGGCAGAATCTCGTCCATATAGTTGTATTCTTCGCCTCGAAGTTTAATTCCCATCAATGTGAATAATCGATAGAGATTAGAATCGTGGCCAAAGCGAAGATCTGCGCCTACGCCTCCACGGGCGATGGCTGCATCTGCCTCAGTCTCAATGTGTTGCCATAGTGAGATAGCGCTGCGGGCTGGTATTCCTTCGTTCTCTATCAGGTCGCCATGAACTATCGTCATGCTCTTGTTGTTCTTATTATAAACCGCCTCCATCTCCTCTGGTGTAAAGAGGTCATAGAGCGATACATTCAGCTCCACATCCTGCATGTCCGATGCGATGGTGTGCATCTCTGTGAGCAGTCTGGTGGGATTCTCTATCTTTGTTGGATCGATAAAGAGCGCCTTGATGAATCTCTCTGGCGAAATCATCAAGGGTACGTTGGTGCGATTCTCGTGGACCTTCTCTTCTGGCGAGGTATAGGCTATCCAGGCCATATCTTCTTCTTGGGTGATGGGTGTTAGGTGGATGGTGTTGGATAATTGCTTGAGTTCATCCACAAAGTTCTCCATACTCACTTTGCACCTGTTTACAGTGCTGCTGTGGGCAGTTAGATGGGCATCAGAAGTGAAAAGTTGTGGGAAGTTCTTATACATTCTGCGAGCTATGCCACGATGCTGACGAGCGCCAAGAGCGGTCAACTGTCCGCCATTGTCTTTGGCGTTTTTCCACACTTTGACCAAGCGCTTCTTCACGCTTTTGCCAAGTTTGGTCAGGTTCTTATCATCGTCAAAATGCTGGTTTACCCAAGTGTATCTGGCATCGTTGGTGAGCCAGCGCGACCCATGTCGGCCATAGTGCGATATGTAGAACGGCTCGTAACCTTCTGGAGTTGGTTGCAACTGGGGTTTGTCAATGCCCGATTCAATAGGGTAGGCATAATAAACTCCGCCCATTTGTTGGGGCGACTTTGTTTGTGCCCAAGCAAAGACACAAACAAACAGCGTAGTAATTAGCAGTATTCGTCGCATAGCTATTTCATTATTTTCCAATCAATACCAAGCGGATTGTTTCGCATTTCGATGACCAAAGGCAGGTCGCCGTTAGTAGATATCCACATCTCTGTGCGATCGATGTCAGCACGAACGTGGATGGAGTTAGCATCCTCGCCAATCTTTCGCCAAGTGATACCATCGTAGACGAATATGCCTTTTGCTTTCAGGTCGCGTAGGGCTTGGCGCGAGATGAAGGCAAAGGTGCCTTTGGCTTCGTAGATGGCGCCATCTGATGGGATATCCCAACAGAAGCCTTTTCCGCTTTCTACGACATGTCGAGGTGTTTTGTAAACAGCCTCTTTACACCTTACTAATAATGTATCGCCTTGCCAAGCATAGGTTAATGGCCAAGTGCGGAACTGCTTGTTCAGGGTAAAGCTGATGTTGAGGCTGGCGAATGGGGTAGTTCCTGAATAGTTTCCTACCGAGAAACTAACTGTTTCCTGCCGAGAAACACTTTGTTTCCTTGCTGGAAACTCTTTGTTTCCTTCCTTGATACGTTTGTTAGATACGTAGAATGCCAATTCTCCGCCTTGCATCAGGTCAGCGTGTTCAAGTCGGGCATCGTCCAGAAGCTTGCCATTCAGGGTTACTTTCTCAAAATGCGTGCCTTTGCCCTTAACTGTTGCATGCAGCGACTTGCCATTAGAAAGCTGCATGGTCCACTCAGAAATCAGTGGCGCGTGCATCAGATAGTAACTCTGACCAGCATTGGGATAAAGTCCCATCATGTGGAATGCCAACCACGAACTCATAGCGCCGCTATCGTCGTTTCCTGGCAATCCGTCTGGCTGGTCGTTATAATTCTCGCTGATAATCTTCCTCACTCTATCCGTAGTCAGGTCAGGACGACCTATCCAATGATACAGACAAGGTGTGAGGAACGATGGCTCGTTGCCCACGTTGTAGCGCTTGCGATCGAAGAACATATCCAGTCGCTTGCGAAAGGTCTCTGCTCCGCCACAAGCCTCAATCAATCCTGGCACATCGTGAGGAATGCTCAGCGAATACTCTGCTGATAGCGCCTCGTAGAAGAAGGTGCTCCACCAAGGCAGATACCAAGGTGCTACCTTTGTGATAGGGGTATAGGGGATGAGTGGGTGATAGACCTTCGATTTACCCCAAGGCACAGAGTCGAGCCAACGGCCTTGGGAATCCTTAGGCATGATGTAGCCTTTCACATCGTCCCACTCGTAGTCGGCACGCCACAGATTCTTCCAGTTCTCAGATTGTTTAAGGTAGCGCTCGTAGATATCCATACGACCTAACCCTTTGGCTACCAGGGCGATACAGTAATCGTTGTAGGCATACTCGATAGTGCGGGTTCCAGCACGGTCGATGCCGTAGGGCAGATAGCCATATTCCAGATACTCTTTCAGTCCGCCTCGTCCGTGCTTCTCGTGGTCGGCCCCTGGATCCACCTCAGCATCCTTCAGCATGGCTTCGAGAGCATAGTTATAGTCGATGCCCTCAACACCTTTGGCATAGGCATCAGCTATCACAACCTCAGCATTCGATCCGCCTTGGGTTCGTCCGTTGCAATCGCCACTACGGGCATCAGGCATGTAACCCTCTCGTTTATAGATGTTTAGCAGCGAGTTTACTATCTCGGCCTCACGCTTTGGATCGATCAGCGTGATGAGTGGTGAGCTGGAGCGATAGGTGTCCCAAATGGCGTAATAATCGTCGTAGTAAGGGCGTTCTGTCCACTTGGGGTTCTCGCCAGTTTTATCCACAGGCATAATCATGGTGTGATATAGGGCTGTATAGAACATGCGCTTTTCAGCCTCGGTGCCTTTTATCTGTATGCGACTCAATAGCGATTCCCAACTATCTCTAAGTTTCGCCAACTGGGTGTCGAAGTCGCAAGCGGGGATGTTGCGCTTGGCTTGTTGCTCGCTTACATACGATATGCCCACCTTAATATTTAGTAAGGTGTCGGCAAACAACAAGGACTCCCCGCCCTTATGAGGGGAGGGGTTAGGGGTGGGGTGGAACGCTTTATCGCTTATCAAGCAGAAGTAAACCGTATAGGCATCGCCATTGTTCCATCCGCCACGAACGCGCGAATAGCCACGAACCTCATGGTCATTAACAATCTCAACCTCGCCACCAATAAACTGCTGTTGCTCGCGGAGGTCTGGAACAGGGTTCTTGCCTAAGTAGTGAGTGGCATCAATGTAGAGGTGAGAGGTGAGAGGTGAGGGGTGAGAGATATCTTTAGTGGGATAGTGAATGCGATAGAACGCACATCGCTCTGAGGTGGTTATCTCTGTCTTGATACCATTTTCGAAAGTTGTGGCATAATAGCCAAGTGAGAAATCTTCGTTCACTCTTTTCTGCGAAAAGTCATTTCTCTCACCTCTCACCTCTAGCTTCTCCTCACTAATAAAAGGTTGGATGAGTATGTTGCCATACTTCTGTCCGCCACCAGTGCCGCTCACGTGGGTTTGCGAGAAGCCTGTTACTACTTCTGGCATTGCAGCCCAGCCTGCATTAGGCTTAATGGTACAATCGGGACCAGGTTTACACATACCGAATGGCATAGATGGCCCAGGGAATGTTCGTCCCACACCCTCGCTGCCAATACGCGGATCAACATACTGCCACACCTTTCCCGAACTACGTTCGCCTACCCATGGCCTTTGTGCCAAGCTCGCCATCGAACAAAGCAGCAAACATACGGTTACAACAATTGTTTTTAGTTTCATGCTGCAAAGATAATCAAAATTTGGCATCGATTTTACGGATTAACATTGTTTTTTATAAGTAAAGAGTTAAAAATCCGTGTAATCCGTGTAATCCGTGCCTAAAAAGTTGTAATTTTGCAACCAAAAACAGAGAAAAGATGAAAGACTGTATATTGATTCTGAGTGGTGGACTCGACTCAACCACCTTATTATATGATTATCAGGAGCGTATAGCACTCGCCATCTCGTTTGATTATGGCAGCAATCACAACGCCAAGGAGATTCCCTTTGCCCGTATGCATTGCGAACGATTGGGCATCAAGCATATTGTGATTCCCCTTGAGTTTATGGGCCAGTACTTCCGTAGTTCGCTGCTTTCTGGCGATGATGCTATCCCAGAGGGCCATTATGCTGATGAAAACATGAAGTCTACGGTGGTGCCTTTCCGTAACGGCATCATGTTGGCAGTTGCCACAGGAATGGCAGAATCTAACAATCTGCAATATGTGATGATGGCCAACCACGGAGGCGATCACACCATCTATCCCGATTGTCGTCCTGAGTTTGTTGAAGCTTTCGATGCTGCTGCCCATGCAGGTACTTATAATGGCGTGCGATTGCTGTCGCCCTATTGCAACATGACTAAAGGTCAGATTGCTGCACGAGGCAAGGAGTTGGGCATTAACTATGCCGAAACATGGTCGTGCTATCGTGGTGGCAACAAGCATTGTGGCAAGTGTGGCACCTGTGTTGAACGCAAGGAAGCCCTTGCTGCTGCGGGTATCGACGACCCTACAGAATACGAATTTTAAACAAATTCCGCGTTTTCTTTCGTTTGTTCGATTATTTTTTGCTATCTTTGCGGCGTGAACATAAAGGGAAAGATTCTTGTACTATCGGTAGCACTCATTTATGGTCTATCAGTAGCGGCCCAGAAGGTGAACGAAAAGTTTATCTTCACACCGCAATGGACGGCCCATGCCCAGTTTGCTGGCTACTATGTGGCTCAGGAGAAAGGTTTCTACAAGCAGGCCGGACTTGATGTAGAGATTGTGCATCCTTCGGTATCGCAAACTGCCATGAATCGCCTCAAGAATCGTGAGAGTCAGGCCACTACGCTCCAGCTTTGTCAGGCATTGGAGATTGTAGACAACGACATCCCTTTGGTCAATATCCTGCAGACATCCATGAACAACGCAACCGTCATTGTTTCGCGTCGTGATAAGGATCCGCTTAAGCAAGTGGGTGCCCGTGTGGGTATGTGGCAGGCTGGATTCAGTCAGGTAGCCATGTGTATGAGTCACAAGGAGCATCTTAACTACCAGTGGGTTCGCTTTACTTCGAATATGGACCTCTTTCTGAAGGGCGCCATCGATGGCACGCTGGCCATGAGCTACAACGAGTATTACCAGCTGTTGCAGATGGGATTTACCTTTACTGAGAATAATGTGTATCGTTTCAGCGATCATGGTTATAACATCCAGGAAGATGGTGTTTACATGCGTCGCGACTATTACGAGACTCATAAGACTCAGGCCCGTAAGTTTGCCCAGGCCAGTCGCAAGGGATGGGAGTGGGCAGCCAGTCATCCAGAGGAGGCGGTAGATATCGTGATGAAATATGTTCGCGCGAATCATATAGCCACCAATCGCACATTGCAGAAGCTGATGCTGAAAGAGGTGTTGCGATTGCAGATAGACAAGAAGTCGAATAAGCGTGAGTTTCGCTTGCGTCCAGATATGGTCAAGTTTGCCAGTCAGCTGATGAAAGAGAACCACATGCTTAAGAAAGATGTTACTTACCAGCAACTAATAGCGGATTAGAACTATGAAGAATCCAATAACTTACATCCGCCAATCGCTATCACGCCGTCTAAGCCTCATCGTAGTGCTTATTGCCACCATCATCTTTGTGGCTGCACTTGGATTCTTGTTTGTAGAATCGCGTAAGGCCGTACGTCAGGAAGCCATGGATCGTGCTACTGCGGTTCTGGATAATACCGTACTCCGTGTAAACAGTCTGCTGGATCGTGTGGTTATTGCTACCGATAATTTTGAGTGGCTCCCTGTGCGCCATCTGAATACGCCCGATTCTATCTTTACTTACACAAGGCGCATCATCGAGTGTAATCCCGATCTTAATGGATGTTCCATCTCCTTCGAGCCTGATTTCTTCAAAGAAAAAGGCCGCTATTTCTCTGCATATAGCTACAACAATCTGGAGGAGGGAATCATTGAAACCGAACAGGAGGGTAATGCCCAGTACGAGTACTTCTACATGGACTGGTATCAGTTGGCCAAGCTTCTCGACTATCCCGTATGGACCGAACCTTTTGCCGACTATAACCCTGAGGCCGTTTATACTCAGGAGATTATCGCATCGTATTGTAAGCCGTTGAAGGACCCTGACGGTAAGTATATGGGCACCATATCATCCGATATTTCGTTGGAGTGGCTGTCAAAGATGGTATCATCTGTTAAGCCATACCCCAATTCATATAGCATCATGATAGGTCAGAGTGGTACGTTCTTTGTTCATCCTGACTCTACCAAGCTACTCAACGAGACCATTTTTACGCCTACACTCGAACATCCTGATACGGCTCTTACCGCACTTGGTCATGCCATGCAGCATGGCGAGACGGGTATGCGTCAGCTTGTGTTCGAGGGTCACGAGAGCTATGTGTTCTATAAACCACTTGGTTCTACGGGTTGGAGTGTGGCCATCGTATGTCCCGAGAGTGATATCTTTGGAGGCTATAATCGCTTGTATAACATCGTTATCGCCATCGTAGTTATTGGTCTGATTGTGATGTTGTTTGTCTTTGGCCGCATCATCCATCGCGAGTTGCAACCGCTCCACACGCTGGCTCAGCAGGCAGAGACGATAGCCTCGGGCGAGTTTCATCAGGAGATACACATTGATAAACGCATCGACGAGATTGGTAAACTCAACCAATCGTTCAGCAACATGCAGCACTCGCTGGTTGAGTATATCAAGGAGTTGAAGCAAACCACCGCCATGAAGGCCTCTATCGAGAGCGAGCTGAAGGTGGCCAGCGATATACAGATGGGCATGATTCCAAGAGTGTTCCCACCATTCCCCGATCGTCAGGATATCGACCTCTATGCCTCGATGACTCCAGCCAAGGAGGTTGGTGGCGACTTGTACGACTACTTTGTACAGGACGAGCGCCTCTACTTCTGCGTGGGCGACGTTTCAGGTAAGGGTATTCCTGCCTCGATGTTTATGGCCATTACCTGTAATCTGTTCCGCATGATAGCCCAGCAGAATCGTGCGCCTTGGGAGATAGCCACGCAGATGAACACATTCCTTACCCGCGACAACGAGCAGAGCATGTTTGTTACCATGTTTATTGGTATGATCGATTTGCGTAAGGGCATTCTTGAGTTCTGCAACTGTGGTCATAATGCGCCAATCTTTGATGGCAAGTTCCTCGAGATAAACGACACTAACCAGCCACTCGGTCTCTGGGATTGCAAGGCGTTCAAGGGTCAGGTGATTGAGGATATCCGCGACAAGAAGCTGCTGATTTATACCGATGGACTCAACGAGGCCGAGAACATGCAGAAAGAGCGACTTGGCGACGAGCGACTGATAGAACTGATGGCCGACACCGCCCATCTTGACTCTGAACAGATCATCAACAAGTTCAAGGATGCCGTATCACTCCATCGAGCCGGCGCCGAGCCCAACGACGATCTTACCCTGTTGTGCTTGTCACTCAAAACGTTGTAAACCCTCTACATCATCTTCAACTATCATAGGGCGGAAATCATCTGCTCTAAGTTCAAGTTGTACGTTTTTCAGGGTGATGTTGCGTATGTGGCGCAGGTATAGTCCCCAGGCAGGTAGTTCGCCAAACATGGTGAACTCAGGGTATTTCTGTATCTGTTCTGGTACATCCTTTACGCGCCAAAGGGGCACATAGGCCATCGACTTGCTTGCCCGGCCTGGATAGGTTACCTTGATGTCCTCTAAAGTCACATTCTCGATACAATGTTCTGGAATGCCGCAGATGCTGGCAGGGAATGGATTGTGGAAGAAGTCTACCTCAGGACCACGAAGATCGTAAGCCTCATCAGGTCGGCCAAAGGGCACCTCGCATTGTAGTTGACGGATCATCACATTCTGCATGGTGCCTGCTTGAGGCCCTGCACGATGGCCAAGACGCATAAAGAGAGCGTTACCGGTATTCTTGGCCGAGATGCGCTCCACAAGCACATCGCTCACCTTGGCACCATCAACACTCTCGATGGCGATAGCCGAGCGGAAAGTGTCGCTCACCTTGATGTCGTGTACATAAACCTTACGGAAACCACCCCACGAGGCCGTGCCGAACTTAACGGCCGAGGCACTACTGCGGATATCGCAACGGGCTATCTCGACATCGTAGCACTCGCTATCAGCATGATACGACTTAAGGCAAACACCATCGTCAGCTGAGTTAATCCTGCAATCGGCCACAAGCACATGCTGGCAATCCGTCAGGTCGATGCCATCGTTGTTCCAATAGGCACGATTCTCAATATCCAAATGCCGCAGTTGTACCTGTTTACAGAGATGAAGCGATAATCCCCAGTTAGCACTACTACGCAGTTTAACACCCTCTACCGTCACATTCTTACATCCGTAAAGGAAGAAGAGCTTGGGGCGAGCCGTCTCGCTAGGGCGCTGGCGTCGCTGATTGTAGTTAGGGTCTATGCGTTCGCCTGTGTGGTGCAGACTATCGATGTTCAGTGCCAGTTGCAAACCCTGACCGTCGATGGTACCAGAGCCCGTGATGCTGATATTCTCTGTTCTATCGGCCATCAGGAGTGCCATCGAGGCATTATCGTTTCGTGCGTCGTTGCTGTGGGCGATGCCGATGGGCTGATAGTCGTAGGGATTAGTGCTGCCAAGCAGCGTGGCGCCCTCTTCCAGATGTAACTCCACGCCAGAGCGCAGCATCAGTCCTCCAGTGAGGTAAGTGCCTTTGCTGAGTGTCAGTCGCCCGCCACCAGCCTCATAGACACTGTCGATGGCATGCTGAAGCTGTTGGGTACAGAGCGTCTGCCCATGCGACCATAAAGTCATCATGCAGCAAAAGAATAAAGCAGTTACGTGTCGCATTGTTCTTATTATTTTTAAGACTGGGCAGCCACCACGGTGACTGCCCAGCATTATTAATGGGGTTATTATCTATAAAAGATTAGTAACCTGGGTTCTGCTCCCAACCTGGGTTCAGGTCAAGCATCTCCTGCTCTATTGGGAAGATACGATGACGCTTATCGAAGTTAGCGAAGTCGTACTTCTTGTAGTGTGGGAAGAACTCATCCTCGAAGTGACCGAAACGGATCATATCGTTACGACGCCAGTTCTCATCGAAGAACTCACGACCACGCTCCTCATAGATATCCTGCAGTGTTGGCTCAGCAGCAATCTGAGGTGCACCAGCATAGGTACGAATCTGGTTAAACAATGCCATGGCACCACTCTGTCCTGTACGTACAAGTGCTTCAGCCTTCATCATTAGGATATCAGCATAACGGAAGATGGGCAGATCGTTAGACTGGTTACGACCAGGATTAACATTGTCTTTAACATTGTATTCTGCTGGATTTGCGAACCACTTGATAGAGTGGCATCCCTTCTGGATAGCAGCATCGTCGTTACCTACATCGATAGTGTTGTCTTCCTTAATCAGAGCGATTTCATCAGTGAAGTGAACCTGCTTGCCATTATACATGAATGGCTCAGAAGTTGGCTTCAGAGTCTTAGAATCGCGAATATAAACATCACCACGCTGAATGCTAAGGTTACGGATATCGCCCTCGAGAGAGAACAACTTAACAAACTCAGGTGTTACTACCATGTTACCACCAAACGACTGTGTAAACTTATCTGAGAATCCATAATACGTAGGCAACATTCCTTTCAGCTGTTTGAACGAACGTGGACGAGCATACTGCATTCCTAAAAGGTTAGGAACGTCGTAGGGCATGGCGTAGATAAAGTCCTCAATCTGTGAACCATTGTCATAAGAGAACTTATGCAGATAATCAACAGAACCCAGATTGAACTTACCGCTATTGATAATCTCGTCGCAAGCAGCGATGCAATCGTCGAGTTTAGGATTAGCAGCAGTAGCTGCATCGTATTGGTCAACCGACTCTGCTGTATAAACAGCCCAGTTGATATAGAGTTTAGCCAGAAGAGCCTCTGCCATCCACTTGGTTGGCTTGCCATAGGTATTGGCCGTTACGTCCTCTGTGAGTGAAGGAATAATCTCAGTGAGCTCACTTTCAATCCACTCTGCTACCTCTTTTCGTGGAGAGCGGGCTACAACCTCACCCTCGGCAGGCACCTTCTCCAGAATTGGTGCGTCGCCAAAACTATCCATTAGAATCCATGTAAAATAAGCACGCATAGCGCGAGCAGGGGCAGTCATCTGTGTAGAAGCACCACTACCCAATTCCTCAAGAATGGTGTTGGCCTTTGTGATACCAGAAGTTACTTCCGAATACCAGTCGAGCGAAGCATCGGTAGCCTTACTGTCGTGGAGAGCCTGATGAGCATATGTTCCATCATCGTAGTAACCACCATCGAAAGCCAGACAGGTGAATTCGTCAGAAGCAAGGCCTTGAGCCTCCATATAACGACGACCGAGTGTACCCGCTAAATGGTAATAAAGATCAGCCATCTTAGCCTCAACCATAATCATGGGGTCGACACCAGAATTCTTACTGGGGTCCTCGGTATACTGAGAATCTGGAATTACATCCAAATTGGTACAGCTGGTAAGCGCTACAGCAAACATGCCAGCTGCAAGAAATACTTTATTTAGTTTCATAATACTTGAATCTTATTAAATGATAATACCTTTATTTCTTCTTGCCATCACCAAAGTTGATCTTCACACCAACCATAAAGGTACGAGCGTGTGGGTAGCGGCTCCAACGATAGTCAATACCAGGATCGATACCACCGAGGTTAACCTCTGGGTCAAGCCCCTTGTAATTGGTGATTGTAAGAAGGTTGTTAGCTGTACCATAGAGGGTAAGATCCTGAATCCAGTTGTTGAAACAGTTGCGGAATGTGTAGCTCAGAGAGAGCGACTGCAAACGCACATAAGTACCCTTCTCAATGAAACGGTCTGATGGCAGTGAGCCAGATGCATCGCCAGCAGGGTTAGACAGGAACTCCTTCAGTACGTTCTTACCGTCAGAGAACATCTGTGCACTGGTGTAGTGAGCACGTGGGCTATTGTAAACATCGTTGCCGAATACGCCGGTGATAAATGCGTTAAGGTTCCAGTTCTTATAGCTGAAGCTGTTGTTCCAACCAGCAGTAAGCTTGGGCTGAGCGCAACCAGTGATAGCACGATCCTTCAAACCTGGGTTGTTGGTTGTCTCACCCGTTTTATTACCATTCTCATCCAGTACATAGTACTCAGAACGTCCATTAATAGTACCTGCGTACTGATAGGTGTAGAATGTACCAATTGACTCACCTTCCATAATGCGCTGTGTCCAACCGTTAGCAGAAACACCTGCTACGTCTGGGTCGCCCTGTGTCAGGTTGGTGGTATGGAACTGATCGTTCTGCATCTTGTCAACAGTGTTCTTGTTGTGTGACAGGTTGATAGTGGTCATCCAGTTGAAGTCCTTAGTGCGGATAGCATCGATGTTGATAGTAAACTCAATACCCTTATTGGTCATTTCGCCTACGTTAGCATCCATCCAGCCATATACATACTGTGTGGTAGGAACAGGATAGCCCCAGATCAGATCCTTGGTTTTCTTGTTATAAACCTCGATTGTACCATTGATGCGGTTCTTCATAAAGCCGAAGTCCAAACCTACGTTTAGCATACTTGTTGTTTCCCACTTCAGGTCGGGATTCGCATTCTTGGTGGCGGCATAAGTACGATAGGTCTTACCATCGTAAACGAATGTACCAGAAGCTCCATAAGTTACGAATGATGAATAAATATCAAAGCCCATAGCATTACCAGATACTCCATAACCAGCACGGAGCTTCAAGTTAGAGAAGAGATTCTGATTCTTCATGAATGCCTCCTCTGTGATGTTCCAAGCACCAGAAATTGATGGGAATGTACCCCAACGGTTGTTCTTACCGAAAACAGAAGAACCATCGCGACGGATAGTAGCCTGCAACATGTAGCGACCATCGAATGAGTAGTTGGCACGTCCATAGAACGAGATATTCTTGACATTCTCTACATAGCCACTTGAGATAGAATTCTGAACAGGGAGGACTGTCTGTGCATACGACAGGTTGTTCCACTTCAGATCGTCATTATAGAAACCTTCTACAGCAACTCCGAATCCATCGTTATTCTTTTTCTTTTCCCAAGAGTAACCAGCCATCAGGTCAACTTTGTGCTTACCAGCTGTAAAACCGTAGTTCAGATAGGTCTCGAAGGTCTGCTCATGGCCAAAATATGTATTACGGCTGGCCTGACCATTCTTGTTGCCGATACCCTCAATCTGAGAGTTACGAGTATTATAACCACTATATGTGCTCTGGTAGTTGCTCCAAGAGTAGTTTACATTCCAAAGGAGGCCCTTCAGAATCTCAAGAGAAGCCTTGCCGATAAACTGGTTACGCTTCCAGATAGTCTCTGAGGTATCCTCGTACATCAAAGCCAGAGGGTTGTAGTTCTTTGAACCAGCACCAGTCGACCAAGAACCATCAGCATTCTTGATAGGGTTGGTTGGTGAGAAGTAGTTCATTGCATCGAGTACAGAAGCACCCTTATCGCCTGTAGGCACACCAAAATGCTTACCATACATAGCGTTCAGTCCCATAGAAATGCTGAGGCGATCTTTCAACAGCTTAGTAGAAATCAGCGAACGAACATTGAAGCGGTCCATACCTGTTTCTTTGATAATACCCTGACGCTTCATGAGGTTACCACTAACCATATAGCTGGTGCGGCCATTGCCACCACTGATACTCAAGTTATGGTTGTGGCTGATACCTGTACGCAGAACCTCGTCCTGCCAGTTGGTGTTTGCACCGCCATCCTTCAGGGCTACGCCATTCTTAGAGGCATAATCGCGCAGTTCGGCAGCTGTAGCCACATCGTACTTCTTCAGGATATTATCGATAGCTACATAACCATTGTAAGTTACATTGGTCTTCTCCTCGGCACCTTTCTTAGTGGTGATAATGATAACACCATTGGCAGCCTTAGAACCATAAATAGCTGTAGCAGTAGCATCACGTAGCACGTCGATGCTCTCGATATCATCAGGAGCAACGGTAGATGGGTCGACACCAGGAATACCATCAATTACATAGTAAGGTGACATAGCACCAGAGCGGAGTGTAGAAGCACCACGCAGGGTGATTGTTGCGCCACCATTTGGGTCGGCTGTTGAAGAAATTACCAGTCCGGGCACTTTACCCTGCAACATCTGTCCTGGGTCGGTGAATACACCACGGTTCAGATCTTCGGCCTTAACGGTTGTGATAGACGAGGTAACGTCCTTGCGGCGCATTGTACCATAACCTACTACTACAACTTCGTTCAGCACCTTGTTGTCCTCTTCGAGGGTAACCTTCATACCGTTGGCAGCAGCCAAGGTCTTTGTGGTGTAACCTACATACGAGAATGTAAGTCTGGCGCCTTGTTTAACTGTGAGTGCAAAGTTACCATCATAATCAGTAACTACACCATTGTTGGTTCCTGCCTCCAGAACGCTTACGCCAATCAGAGGCTCACCAGTTGCGTCCAGTACAGTTCCCGACACCTTGTTCTGTGCCAGCATCACTGTACTGCACAACAAAAAGAACACGAAGAACATTGCCTTCTGGGTTCCTTGCTTGAGATTTAGGATCTTTTGCATAATTATTAATTAAAGTTAGTATAAAAGATAATTTAAAATTATTCAATCGTAACAGTTGCGTTTTCGGTTACCAGTGGCACCTTCATGGCCTTCATTGCCTTCAGGTCGGCCTTGATAAAGCCTTCGCCCTTGCACGGACGCTTGTCCATGCTGCGGCTACCCTCGCCAAGAAGTCTTACGCGTACATTATTAAAGAAGATATCACTAACCTTGCCAGCTACGTCGCCGCCAACGAAACAGCCGTTCTCGCTGGTAGCAGTGATGTTGTTGAAGTAGATACGGCTAACCTCACCGCATTTGCCTTCAATCTGTCCCTTGGGGAATCGCCAGTTGGCATCCTTGTGATTGCCGTTGGCACGTGGATAGCTGGTAACATAGATTGGCTCAGCCTTTCCCCACCATACATCGCTCCACAGGCGACAATCCAGTTGGATATTCGAGAAAACAACATCGGTCACTGTTCCCTCGTCGCGATTCTGGATGCCCAGTCCACGGTTAGAGCCTGTGATGATGCAGTTGTCGAACACCACATTGTAGATAGAATCCATATTCTCGCTACCAATCTTGATGGCGCACGAACGGGACGACATGACGCAGTTGGTGACGGTGATGTCGTGGCATGAGCCATACTGTTCGAACTCACGACGGTTCTTCAGACAGATGCAGTCGTCGCCACTGGTGATGTGACAGTTGGCTATGCGTACATGCTTTGAGTGATCCAGGTCGATACCATCGCCATTGCGAATCTTTAAGTTATTCAGCAGGTTGATGCCATCAATTACGGCTTCATCGCACCCAATGAGATGAACGGTCCAGTAGGCTCCCTCCTTGATGGTGACGTCGCGGATGGTGAGGTTCTTTACATCAGTCAGCGTAAGCACATGCGGACGTGGATCGAAGGTCTGATCCTTCAGCGGCTTCAGCTCGTAGCTGTCACTTAGCTCAGCTCCCATAAAAGCAATACCATTGCCGTGAATGGTGCCCTTGCCTGCTATGCTGATATTCTCGGCATGATTGGCCCAGAGCCACAGCATTCCCTCGCCTCGGTTCTCGCCAAAGGCGCTCAGTTTGTAAATACTCTCATCGGGATTGGCTTTAAGTGTGGCGGTAGCTTCAAGATATAACTCTACATTGCTTTTAAGTTCGATCGGACCTGCCAAGAAGGTATGATTACGTGGCAACAGCACTCTGCCGCCTCCCTCTTGTGAGCATCGATCAATAGTACGCTGTATTGCCTCGGCATCATCAGTGATGCCATTACCAACAGCTCCTGCTGCCGTCACATCGTATACCGTTTGTGCCGCTGATGACAGGATTGTCATCCAAAGCAGAATAATCTGCAATAACGTTCGTTTGGTCATTTATATATTAGTAGCAACGAATAATTCGATGCAAAGATAGTATAATTTCCGAATAAAACAAAATTTTTAGCAAAAAAATGTTATCTTTGCAGCCAAAATGAAGATTTTATTCAATCAAATGTCGATATTATGACAGATATTTGCTGTATTGGACATATCACTCGCGATAGAATTATCACGCAGAATCCACCAATGACCACCCATTGTGCGGGCGGTTCGGCTTACTATATGGCTTGGGCTTTTGAGGCCTTACCCCACGATGTTGACTTCCATATGATTACCTCGGTTAGTCAGGAGGTGATGCCCGAGGTTGAGAAGTTGCGCGCAGCTGGTATCAGAGTCACGGCATTCGAGAGTCCTACCAATGTGTTCTTCGAGAACAAGTATGGCGCTAATATGGACAACCGCACCCAGCGCGTATTGGCCAAGTCGGCACCGTTTACGCTCCACCAGATTAAAGATGAACACGCGCGCGTATATCATCTTGGTACGCTGCTGGCCGACGACTTTGCTCCTGAGATAGTAGAGTATCTGGCCGGTAAGGGCGATGTGAGCATCGATGTGCAAGGCTATCTGCGCGAGGTTGATGGCGAGCAGGTGAAGGCTGTGGAGTGGACCGACAAACTGCGACTGCTGAAGCACACGGCCATCTTGAAGGTCAATGAGTGGGAATGTCTGACGCTTACAGGCATTACCGACCCACGCGAGGCGGCCCAGCAGATACATGAGTGGGGTGTGCGCGAGGTAATCGTGACCTTGGGTGGTGGCGGCTCTATGATTCTGGCCGATGGCAAGTTTTACGAGACGCCTGCCTATGCTCCAGCCAAACTGGTTGATGCCACGGGTTGTGGCGATACCTACAGCGCCGGCTATCTGTATGCCCGTGCTAAGGGTATGGGTTATGCTGAGAGCGGCCAGTTTGCTGCCGCCATGTGCACCCTGAAGCTTGAGCACACGGGTCCGTTTACACACAATATAGAAGATGTGTACCAAATCATTAGGAATAACCAATAATAACTTATAGAAATATGTATCAGATGAAACCCCATTCGCACAGATTGCTATTGGCTGCACTACTTTTCCTGGGTGCTGGTAGCGTTTGTGCTCAGGATCGGTTGTATGCCGATGAGTTTGCTTTAGGTGATGTAACTCTGCTTGACGGACCACTGAAGAAAGCTCGCGACCTGAACATCAACACACTGCTCAAGTATGATTGCGACCGACTGCTGGCTCCATATCTCAAGGAGGCCGGACTCACACCTAAGGGCAAGTCGTATCCTAACTGGGACGGACTAGACGGACACGTAGGTGGACACTATCTCACCGCTATGGCCATCAATGCTGCCACAGGTAGCCAGGAGTGCCAGAAGCGTATGGAATACTTTATCAGCGAACTGCAAACTTGTGCCGATGCCAATGCCAAGAACCATCCCGCATGGGGCAAGGGCTATGTGGGCGGTGTGCCTGGCAGCGACCGTGTGTGGGGTAACTTCAAGAAGGGCAACTTTGGAGCCTACTATGGCGCGTGGGTACCTTTCTATAATATACACAAGATGTATGCCGGACTGCGTGATGCCTGGGTGTATTGTGGCAACGAGCAGGCCAAGCAGCTCTTCCTGGGCTTCTGCGATTGGGCTATCGACCTGACTGCTGGACTTACCGATGCTCAGATGGAGCGCATTCTCGACACAGAGCATGGCGGTATGAACGAGGTGCTGGCTGATGCCTATGCCATCACTGGCGAGAAGAAGTATCTGGATGTAGCTCGCCGATTCTCACATCGCCGACTGCTCAACCCGCTGATGCAGCGCCGTGATTGCCTGGATAATATGCATGCTAATACCCAGGTGCCCAAGGTGATTGGTTTCGAGCGTATAGCCGAGCTGGCTGGCGATGAGGCTTATCACACCGCTGGTGCTTACTTCTGGGATATCGTTACAGGCGAGCGTTCGCTGGCCTTTGGTGGTAACAGTCGCCGCGAGCACTTCCCCAGCAAGGAGGCGTGCCAGGACTTTGTGCAGGACATCGATGGTCCTGAGAGTTGTAACACCAATAATATGATGAAGCTGACTGAGAATCTGCATCGTCGCAACCCAGAGGCTCGCTTTGCCGATTACTACGAGTTGGCTATGTTTAACCATATTCTCTCTACCCAGCATCCTGAGCATGGCGGCTATGTTTACTTTACCTCAGCCCGTCCTCGCCATTATCGCAACTACTCTGCGCCTAACGAGGCCATGTGGTGCTGTGTAGGCACAGGTATGGAGAACCACGGCAAATACGGTCAGTTTGTGTATACACACAATGGCGATGCCCTGTTTGTGAACCTTTTTGTGGCTTCAGAGCTCAACTGGAAGGCCAAGGGCATCCAGCTGTGTCAGGAAACCACCTTCCCTTATAGCGAGTCAAGCCGTATTACCATCACTCAGGGCAAGGGCAAGTTTGCCATGCAGGTGCGTTATCCAGGTTGGGTAAAGCCCGGCCAGTTCCAGGTCAAGGTGAACGGCAAGCCCGTTAGCATCGTTACTGGTCCATCATCGTATGTCACCATCGATCGCCAGTGGAAGAAGGGCGATGTGGTCGACATCCAGTTCCCCATGCACAACAGCGTGAGATATATGCCTAACCTCACACAGTATATCGCCCTGATGCATGGCCCCATCATGTTGGCCATGAAGACGGGTACTGAGGATCTGGCCATGCTGATAGCCGATGACAGCCGATTCGGACAGTTGGCTGTTGGTAAGAAGTTGCCTATCGACCAGGCTCCTATCCTTATTAATAACGATATCGAGAGCATCGCTAATCAGCTGCAGCCCGTAGCTGGTAAGCCGCTGCACTTCACCCTCTCTACCAAGATGGTTAATGAGATCCGTAACGAGCTGATGCCATTCTTCGAGCTCCACGATTCGCGCTATATGATGTACTGGCTGGCTCTCTCAGAGGATAGCTATAAGGGCTATCTCGATAATCTGGCCAAGCAGGAGCAGGAGCGCCAGGCACTCGAGGATCGTACTGTGGATAAGGTTCAGCCAGGCGAGCAACAGCCTGAGAGCGACCACTTTATGGAGACCGACCAGTCGTTTGTGGGTAACACCAACGATGTGTTCTTCCGCGATGCCAGCGATGGTCACTACTTCAGCTATCTGATGCAGACGGACGGCAAGACCGACCTGAGCCTTCGTCTGAAGTATTGGGGAGTAGGCGAGTGGAAGAGTCACGAGTTCGATATCTTTGTCGACGATGTGCTGGTAACATCGGTCAACAACACAGGCAAGTATCGCACCTCGCAGTTCAAGTTCGAGGAATATCCAGTTCCAGCCAATGCGCTGAAGGGCAAAAAGCAGGTCCGCGTAAAGTTCGTGGCCAAGCCCCACAAGCAGATTGGCGAGATTTATGAAGTAAGACTAATTAATATCAAATAAAAAACTTATGAACAAACGTACAATGCTTAGTGCTGTCCTCGTGGCAGCTACCATGGGCCTCAATGCCCAGAAGCCTGTAAAAGCCCCTGCTGGCGGTAAGGCTATCAGCGACGAATTAATTGGCATTTTCTTTGAGGACATCAGCAGCTCGGCCGATGGTGGACTCTATGCAGAGTTGATACAGAACGGTTCGTTCGAGTATAGCCCTGTTGAGAAGGACGGTTGGGGCCCAGGCACCGCTTGGCGCATGATTCGTCCTGGACACTCACTGGGTTATATTGAGCCACGTATGGATAATGGCCTCAATGCCAACAATCCTACTTATATGCGTCTGCATACAGAGCGTGCCAAGGAGTACTATGACTATACTGGTTGGAAGGGTTTTGGTATCCAGAACGATGGCTTTGCCGGTATCTCTGTAAAGGCTGGCGAGAAGTACGACTTCTCTATCTTTATGCGTAACATCGGCGATGCCAAGCAGGTGCGTATTGCCCTGGTAGAGCCTGTTCAAGGCTGGCCACCACGCGACCCCAAGCTGTTGGCTGAGACCGTTATCGATGTTAAGGACAACAATTGGAAAAAGTACTCAGCAGTTCTTACTGCCGATACAACTGCTAAGAAGGCTGCCCTCCAGATTCTGGTGCTCAACACAGGCGATCTGGATGTAGATATGGTATCGCTGATGCCACAGGATACTTATAAGGGCCACGGCCTGCGTAAGGATCTGGCTCAGGCACTGGCCGACCTCCAGCCTAAGTTCATGCGTTTCCCTGGTGGGTGTGTGGTTCACGGTGGTGGCGACGGTTTCTGGAACACCTATCGTTGGAAGACCACTATCGGTCCTAAGGAGCAGCGCCGTCAGCTCAAGAATACCTGGGGTTACCACCAGTCAATGGGCTTGGGTTACTTCGAGTATTTCCAGTTCTGCGAAGATACAGGCATGGAGCCACTCCCAATCCTGCCTTGCGGTGTTAGCTGTCAGGGTACCAACGGTGGTTGGGGCATGAAGAATCAGGCTCAGGATGTAGTACCTATGAGCGAGATGGACGAGTGGGTAGCTGAGGCTATCGACCTGATTGAGTGGGCTAATGGCGACCCTGCCACCAACAAGTGGGCTAAGATGCGTGCCGAGGCTGGTCACCCCAAACCATTCAATCTCAAGTATCTCGGTCTTGGTAACGAGGAGCGCATCTCGCCAGAGTTTGCTGAGCGTTTCAAGTACATCTACGAGCGTGTAACCAAGGCACATCCTGAGATTGTGATTGTTGGTACTGCTGGTCCTGGTTCTCATCCTGGTAACCCCGACTTGGAGAACGGCTGGAAGCTGGCCGATGAGTTGGGTATGCCTATCATCGATGAGCACTACTACGAGCCAAACGCATACTTCCTCTCTTCACGTCAGTACAACTATTACTCACGCGATCGCAAGACCAAGGTTTATCTGGGTGAGTATGCTGCTAAAGACAAGAAGCTGATTGATGCGCTGGCTGAGGGCCTGTATCTGCTCCATGTAGAGAGCAATGGCGATATTGTGTCTATGACATCTTATGCACCACTCTTTGCCAAGAAGGATGCCACCAACTGGAACCCTGATATGATCTATTTCGACAACGAGCGTCCTTACCTCACCTGCAGCTACTATGTTCAGCAGATGTTCGGACAGAGTGCCGGTCAGTACTACTATGGCGACTGTGTTACCATCGAGAATCCTGATGTAGCACCACGTTGGAGTGGTCTGCCTAAGGGTCAGGAGAGCGGATTCCTGCAGGGCCAGAGCGTAGTGCTGAATGCCAAGACCCGCAAGCTCTATGTCAAGCTGGTCAACGCCTCAGACAAGGCTAAGGATGCCAAGGTAGACCTGAGCCGCTTTGGACTGAAGAAGGCTGCTGTAAAGACCGTTCTCACAGGCCAGCCTAACGACGAGAACAACTACGATGCCCAGCCCATCGCTCCAAAGAAGGAGACCATCAAGGCCCAGAAGAAGTTCAACCTCACCCTGGCACCTTACTCAATGGTTATGTTCGAGTACTCGCTGTAACTCTCAGCATCATATATAAAAAGCATTCCCTTGCAATCCGCAGGGGAATGTTTTTTTTGGAAAATTGCTGCCACTCTGCCACCAACCTATCTGAAACACCCTGTTTATAGGCAATTTGGAGTGGTGGCAGATATGAAGTTCGTTAATATTTGAAGCTGCTGCCGCCTACGAACTCGCGCATGATGCTGGTGGGCGGAATCTCTTTATCGCTGATGGGGATGAAGTAGCGTAGGAACTTCAACAGGCGGTGAGCCTCGGAATACTCGGGACAGTTCTTTTGTACTGAGGCCAGGATGAGCTCGGCATGGGTGCGCAGTACGGCAAACTCGATGTTGAGTGCCGAGTTGAACATCACATCGGCCGTTTCCTGGAAGGGGAATATCCACTGATCCTCGGCCTCGCAAACGCTCTTCCACTGACTGATGGTTTCGCGGGCAGAGAAGGCGCCCTTGTTGTAATCGCGGATGATGCGACGCAGCAAACGGTTGTCCTGCGTGGGAATCCAGTTGTGGTCGTCGAGCGATATGCTGGTAAGGGCAGAGATATAGATCTTGTATTTCTTAGAGTCGGGTATCTGCTTGGTTAGCAGGGGGTTAAGGGCGTGGATGCCCTCGATGATGAGCACGCTGTCGTTGCTGAGCTTGAACTTCTTGCCGTTCCACTCGCGCTTGCCGGTAACGAAGTTGTACTCGGGCACTTCTACTACCTCGCCCTTCATCAGGCGCTCCAGATGCTCGCCCAGCAGCTTATAGTCTACGGTCTCGATGTTGTCGAAGTCGTACTGGCCATTGGGCAGTTTTGGGGTGTCGACGCGGTTCACAAAGTAATCGTCGGTTGAGAACGAGTAGGGGCGCAATCCGCAGGCCAACAGCTGTACCGACAGACGCTTGCAGAAGGTGGACTTGCCTGAGCTTGACGGGCCAGTGATGAGCACCAGTCGGATGGGTTTCTCCTCGTCGTGGAATCGGCGGTCAATCTCTTCGGCTATCTTTACTATCTTCTTTTCCTGCAAGGCCTCGCTCACTTGGATAAGCTCAGAAGCATGGCCGCGCAGTATGGCCTTGTTCACATCACCAGCATTAGAGAGGCGCATGATGATGTCCCAACGTACCTTCTCGGCAAACATCTCGAAAGTGCGAGGCATGTCGACTCGCTCTGACAGCTTGAGTGGGTTGTTCTTATCGGGCACACGCAGCATGAGTCCGTCGTAGAGGCGCTCAAGTCCCCAAACCTTCAGATATCCGGCCGAGGGCACAAGTGGACCATAGTAATAGTCGACGGTGTCGCCCAGCATATAATAATCGGTGTAAATCTGTCCGCTGGTCTCGATGAGCTTCACCTTATCCGAGAATCCGCGCTCGCTGAATACACGTACGGCCTCCTCGGTAGTGGCCTCGGTGCGGCGGAAGGGCATGTCCTGATCGATAATCTCCTGCATGCGCTGGCAGATGCGGTTAACATCGTCATCAGTAAGCGGTTCGTTGCCGCGCTTCTTGAAGTTGCAGTAGTAGCCGCCCGACAATGGGTGCTCAATAAACAGTTTGCTGCCTGGAAACACATCGCATGAGGCCTTGTAGAGCACAAAGCACAACGAGCGGACGTACACACGGCGGCCTGAACCGTCGCGGGCATCGATAAACTCCACATCGCGATTCTGATATAGACGGAACTTGAGGCCCTGTGAGGCGTTGTTGACTTTGGCCGACACCACAGGGAAGGTCATATTAAGATCGGGGGCAAACTCCTGATAGACATCTACCAGCGATGTGCCCTCGGGGAAACTCTTTGTAACGTTGTTGTTCTTGCAGCGAATTTGTAGCATGGCATTAGTGTTTCTTGATACTTACCTTGTCGATGGCAATCTTGGCGCAGCTGGTGCCGATAATGGCCAGACGGGCCTTGGCGCATGTGGCGCTGGCGGTGAACTGCCTGCAGAACTGCTGCCATCCCTGGCCTTTAACTCTGATGGTGGTCTCGGCGATGGGCTTGCACTGCTCGTCGATGAGCTGAATAATCAGCAGCTTGTTGCCCTCGGTACGATTCTCGGCCTTGATGGCGGGAATGTTTCGCAGGGCTATCTTCAGGTCGTATTTGGTACCATCGACCACATCAATGGCGCCGCCAGCACCCTCGTTGTAGAGTGTGTCGCAGCAGATAACGGCATAATGTGGATTGTCGGCACTTATGGGGTCAACATGTGTTACTACAACTGGCTTGCGGCTATCCCATCCGGTAGTGGCATTGGTGCCGCGCTCAACGCGTGGGTTAAGTTCAAAATCACCGTTCTTGATAAGCTCCTGTGCATGGGCTGTTGCGGCCGCAAAAACCATCATAAACAACAGGTAGAGGTGTTTAATATTCATCATATAGCTAAAAAAGTAATGTATTTATTCAACGTGCAGACACAGCATGGTGAGGTCGTCGCTTGGATCGGCTCCGTTGCGATGGCGTTTCACCTCGCTGTTCATCGTCTTGATCATATCCTGCGGGCTCATATTGCTGGTGCGCTTAACAATGTCAAGCAGCAGCTCTTCGCCAAACTGAACCAGCTGGGGGTTCTCGGCCTCGTTTAGTCCGTCGGTATATACAAACAGCAATCGGCCACGGATATTCTCAATAACCTCGCCTGTAAACTTTAGTCCCTCCCAAAGTCCGATAGGAGCGTTAGACTCCATGGTAATAAACTTACTCTCGCTGCCGTTGCCCAGAACTGGTGGGTTGTGGCCGGCATTGCAGAAGTCGAGCTTGCCTGTGGGCAGATGAACCATACCGATGAACATGGTAACAAACATGCCATCGTCGTTATGTTCAACCAGCTCGGCATTCAGCTCGGTAGCAATCTTGGCAGGTGTATAGTGGCGCTTGGCCATGGCTCGGAACAATCGTATAACCTGAGCCATAAACAACGCTGATGGTACTCCCTTACCCGACACGTCGCCCACACAGAAGCACAGGTTGTCGTCAATAAAGAGATAGTCGAACAGGTCGCCACCAACCTCCTTGGCAGGTGTCATCGATGCATAGAGCTCAAGATCGTCGCGCTGTGGGAACTCGTTTGGTACGATAGATTCCTGAATGTGGCGGGCAATTCGCAGCTCACTCTCAATGCGTTCCTTGGCCGAGGTTGTCTCTTCAAGCTGGTTGTAGGCCTCTTTTAGCTCCTCGTGAGCCTTGGAGAGCTTTAATGTAGACTTCTGCTTGTAGAGGGTGTAGGCAATGAAGAAACCCACAATCAGAATAAAGGTAACGATACCAGCTATCTGGCGTTCGCGCAGCAGTTTCTCCTTCTGCTGTGCTATCTGGGTTTCTTTCTTCTGGGTGTCGTAGATGGTGGCCAGTTCGGCTGCATCCTCGTACTTGTATCTATCGATGGCCGCACTCAGCGAGTCACATATAAAGGTGCTCACGGCATAAACCGTGTCTTTGCGGCCAGCCATGCGATTGGCCTGATACTTCTTGAGTAGGAAGGTCTGGAGGTTATCGAATGTAAACTCCATGTGATAGATGTTCAGCAGCTTGTTAAGATGCTGAAAACAATCGGCCGCCTCGTTCCATTTCTTCGCCTCGATCAGGTATTCGCCTTCATCGTAGATGCCTTCTACGCTCTTACTGAACTTGGAATTCTGGAATTCGTTATAGGCGATGTACGACTCAAGCGGTTTGCCAAGATTGGCCAGCGCGGTGGCGCGATAGATGCTCTGGCGGGCATGCTGCTTGTCGAGATAATCCTGGCTGGCATTGGGCAGCTCCTCGTATTTCTCCAACAGTTCCTTGTATCGGTCGCACCAATAGATGGCTTCCTCATACTTCTGGATGCTCAGGTAGTTGTAGGCTATATTAACGATGCCTGCAATGGCGGATTTATACGACTCCTCGGTAGGCGAGCTTTTGATGTGATCCAGATGCTTGTTGTAGGCACGCTCAAAGTTGTGGGTGGTACCTTCGGCAGTATGGGCGAAACGCGACTGGCTGCATCCAATGAATATTAGCAGGTTGATGTAATCGCTTGTGGTGTCGCAATGCAGTTCCTCCAGTTTCTCAACAACGGGGATGGCAAACTGCAAGGCGCCCTCGTAGTCGCCCTTTACGCACTTGAGGTTAGCCAAACGGCTAGCCGATTTAGCATAGTATTCTACTTCTTCAGCGTTCTTGAAGTCGGTAACCGAGCTGCCCGATTTCTTCCAATAATACTCGGCAGCACGTTTTTTGTTCATCTTATCGCTGGCATAAGCGCGCCAATAGTATGATTTTGGCTCTGAGATGGCTCCTATCTTGCCCAGACTATCGGCTAAAGCCAACAACAACGGATAGTCCTTCTGCTTGTAAGCATTAAGGACTAATCCGTCGGCTGTATTCTTTTCAAGTCCTGTCTCTTTCCGTTCGCCACATGCCGCTAAGAGCATGATGACCAGTGTGAAACAAGCTAGTAGTCTAATCGCTCTTTGGCTCATTCTCTTGCCCGATTATTAATTCTTGTGGGCAAAGATACGGAAAAAGTTTGAAACTTGCAAGTTATTCTATCAAAATATTGCGTAAAACGTTGCTCTTTTATCCACGAGCCTCAATCTCACGATTGATTTCATCCAGTCGCTCGTCGGTAAGAGGATACTTATAAATAAGGTAACCAACAATGATGAGCAGAATGGCTGGGATGATGGTGGTGAACACAAGGATGGCATTCTGTGCTATCTCAGAGTAGTTGGCCAGCTTGGTATAATAAGCATTTACAGGAGCGCTGATGAATGATGCCAGGAATACCACAACAAAGATGCTGAGCATGAGCTGGAGGCACTTGTTGGCCTTGAACTCCTGCCACATCTCGCCAAACGAAACGGGCTTCTCAGGAGTGGTGGTGATGTTCTCCTTGCTACCCATAAAGCAAAGCATCAGGAGGAAGAAACCTACCAGTGCAAATACGCATGTAACTATGAACCAAGCACTTGGCTCGATGGGCAGGGCTGACTCTTCGCTAGCGAAGTTGAAACCAATCCATCCCATTACCAATGGCGTGATCCAACCAGCAATTGAGAATCCTGCCTTAAAGGCCACACCAGCCAATGCATTGACGGTAGCTGCAGGGCGGTTTCCGGTACGGTACTCGGCCTCGGTGATAACCTCAGGCACCAAAGCCCACATCAGCGAACCAACAAGCAGACCAACACCAGTCATTACCTTAGCGGTCTGAACCAGTACATTGTAGTCGGCTACATCGAAGAACTTACCGATGGTGAACAGGATGGCGAATCCAACCAGACCGATGCAGAGAAGTGTGTAATAAAGGCCCTTCTTGCCCAGCCATCTCTTTAGCACTGGCATCAGTGGCAGGATGACGAAGGCAGGAATAGTACCGATGGCCATAAATGTGGCCTGATTCCAGTCGATGGCTGTGTGAACACACATGGCGAGTCCGATAGGGAAGCCAGCCTGAACCACAATCTGACCGATATTGGCACATACCATTCGGGTTGAAGTCAGGATCAGCACCTCGTCGTTGTCGCGAGTCATACTGGCCATGATTGAGCCGTAAGGTATGTTCACGATTGAGTAGATCATACTCAGTACGGTGTAGCTGACGGTGGCATAGACAATCTTCAGGCCCATTGACCATGTAGCGGCCTGTGGCAGCATCAGCAGACAGGCTGCAACTGTAAGGGGAATACCACCATACAGCAGGTATGAACGATACTTACCTAACTTAGGATTATTGTTGTCGATATAACGTCCTACTACAGGACTCCAGAAACAGTCGATGAGTCGAACAGCAAGAATCAGTCCGCTGACAAATGCTGGATTCAGTTTCAAAACTGTTGTGAGGTAAATCATCAGGTAGCATGCTACCGTCTGGAAAATCAGATTCTGCGCCAGGTCGCCCGAGCCAAAGCCGATGCGCTGGAGCCATGAGAGCTTATAGAAGCCTTTGGTTTCATTAGTTGTACTCATAATAATTTATTGTTATTTAATTGTTATTTCGAACGAACTCATTGGCAGACCACTCAGTGAACGGGCATTGGCCTGCAGGGGATTGTCTTTCCAAGCGTAACGGATGCTTAGAGGTGAGAGGGGAGAGGTGAGAGGGGAGATGATGGTGATTCTGTTCCCATCGGCAATGGCTGTCGCATTAGCAAACTTGCCATCTGCGCCTGCTACCTCAAAGGTCTCAATCTGGCCTGCCTGGATAGGCTGGTCGAGGGTGAGTATGATCTGGTTGTCCTTAACCTCGGTTGATACCACCTCGGGCGAGAGTTTCACCTTATTATTATATAATAGGCGATCGAAACAGAGGCTGATGCGCTCGGCTACCTCTTTTTTGCGCAATGGATGTATGTCGACAGTCTCGCCTAGATCGTTGATAACGGCCAACTCGGCTTTTGCATCGGCCTTGACTACTTCGCGTTGTGCCTCGCGGAGCTGTGCCCAACTGCTATTTACGGGCTCCGCCTGTGGTGTGATGGGGCGTGGGAAGGCGGTCTGTTGACGACCATCATAATTGGCCAGCTGTACGATGACAAATGGCATCTGCTGATCCTGCCAACGATCGCGCCAGCATCCCATCAGTTTTTTCAGATAGTCGGCGTATGGGGCAGGATTGCCTGTGTTCGACTCGCCCTGATACCACACAACGCCATTGATGGCATAAGGTGCCAGCGGATAGAGTACGGCATTATAAAGCGTGGTGGGCAGGTTCTGTAGTGATACATCGCCACTTGGACAGTTTGGCATCTCGGCGCCAATGTGCATCTTCCACTTATCGCCCAGGGGGATGACATCCTTTGGCATAGGGTTCTGCGACATACGGTCATCGCCAAAGCAGAGCATGTATGGCTTCTGGGGGATGAAGTGCGCAGCACCGTATTTATTGATGAATCTTACGGCTATCACGTTGTCGCCCTCGCGCAACAAACCCTCGGGAATGTCATAGCGACGTGGGGGATACTGATAGTACGTGTGACCAATCTCCTTGCCATTAAGATAGGTGATGTCCTGATCGAATAGTGTGCCAAGCAGCAGTCGGGCGGGCATGCCTGCGTGTGCCTTGTCGATATTAATATGCTGGCGGAGCCAAACGCTACCCGTGCCTCGCCACATCCAGTTGTTCTGGTCTATCGTTCTCCAACTATTATCGTCATAGCTAAGGGATGTGAAGGGGTATTCTCTCACCTCTCCGTTCTCACCTCTCACCTCTTTGATGCCAGGATCATTCTGATTCAGGATGGCATCCCACTGCTGATTAGCTGCACCGTTAGCCTGCATTTGGGCTCGTACATAGTTGTCGCTCTGGTACATCTGGGTGCGTTTGATGAGCATCGGATAGTCGGCCTTCAGTGAATCCTCGCTGATCCAGGCCTCGATAGGCGTGCCGCCCCAGCTGTTAACGATGATGCCCTGAGCCACCTTGTTCTTCTCGAACATCTTTTTGCCCAAGAAGTAACCTACAGCCGAGAATGGCCATGCATTCTGCTTGTTCAGCGGTTTCCAGTTGATGCTGGTGGGACGGATGTCGTCCTTCACACCATGTGTGCTGGTCTCGTTCTGAACACGAAACAGGCGGATGTAGGTGTTCTCGTAGTTATCAATCTCGGTGGTGTATTGCGGATAAACTCGCTCAATATGTACATCGATGTTCGATTGGCCCGATAACAGCCACACGTCACCGATTAAAACATCAGAGATTTCTCTCACCTCTCCGTTCTCACCTCTCACCTCTATTTTATAAGGTCCGCCTGCTTTCATCTTTGGCAGGTCGATTCTCCATCGACCATCGGCATCGGCGGTGGTGGTGTACTCCTTCTTATTGAATTTTATGGTTACTGTCTCGCCAGCATCGGCTTTACCCCAAATGGGCATCACTTTGCCGCGTTGCATCACCATGCCCGATTGAAAAAGTTGGGGCATAGTAATTTTTGCATCGGCAGCTGACAGACAAAACAGTGAAGCGCAAAATAATAATATTTTCTTCATAAAATGTTGTTTGATGTTGCAAAAGTAACAAAATCTTCGTTGAAATCGCTAAAAATGGCTCATTTTCTTGCTCAATGACACATTTTGAAAAGCATCTGTAACAATTTAGAATGTCGGATGGCTAATTTTTCACTACCTTTGCAGCAGTTTTTACTCAACAGTTATGAATAAGTTTACATCACAACAGGTTTCATTAGGCGAAAAGGTGGGCTACTCGTTAGGAGATGCTGCCGCCAACCTTGTGTTCCAGATGATGATGATTTTCCAGCTTAAGTTCTATACTGATGTGTTCGGACTCAATGGAGCTATAGCTGGTTCTGTTTTGATGATAGCCAGTTTGTCGGCTATCATAGTCGATCCAACCATAGGCCTATTAACTGATCGTACTAATACGAGGTGGGGCAAATTCCGTCCGTGGATGTTGTGGACGGTGATACCGTTCTGCTTGTTCTATGTGTTGGCATTCTACAATCCTGGCATTCAGGAAAAGTCGCATGTAGCCATGTATGCCACAGCCAGTTATGTGTTGTTGATGACTGCATACTCGTTTAACAACGTGCCATATACCGCTTTGGGTGGTGTGATGACGAGTGATATTCGTGAGCGCACCAGCATTACTACGGTAAGGTTTGTTGTAGTAACCATAGCCCAGTTTGTTGTTCAGGGTCTTACGTTGCCAATGGTAGATCATTTTGCCGAGGGTAGTACCTTGCAGCATGGTTGGGTTGTAACCATCTCCATCTTTGCTTGCATAGCCTTTGTTTTCTTCCTCATAACATTTGGTGTTACCAAGGAGCGTATTCAGCCACCTCCACGCCAGCAGATCAGTGTGCGCGAGGATATCAAGAACACGTTCTCGAGCGTATCATGGAATTCGATGGCTCTGCTCACATTCTCATTGTTTGTAACGTTGGCGATGTGGGGTTCGGCCATGAACTTCTATTTCCAGTATAATGTGGATCAGAAGTCGCTTTACGATTTCTTGTCGCACTTTATGACGCTCGATCCCGATAATGCCTACTCTGTTGGCTTCTCAGTGTTTAATATGATGGGCGCCATCGTGCAGTTTGTGGGCGTTATCTGTCTGTCGCAGTATCTGGCCAACAAGTTTGGCAAGCGCAATACGTTTAAGTTCTGTCTCACATTGACGGCCTTCCTCACAGCTCTGTTCTGTATCCCTGAGCCTAACGATGTGGGGCTGCTGTTCCTCATCAACTTCCTGCGCTCGCTGGCTTATGCTCCTACCATCCCATTGCTATGGGCTATGATAGGCGATGTGGCCGACCATATCGAATACGAGAACCATCGTCGTGCCACAGGCTTCTGTTTCTCGGGCATCGTGTTGGCGCTCAAGTTAGGTCTTGGCTTTGGTGGTGCCATCGCCGGTATCTTTATTTCGATGTTCGGCTATGTATCGGGTGGCGATACTACGATTCAGAACGAGAGTGCTGTGATGGGTATCCGACTTGTTTCGAGCATCGTGCCCGCGGTTTTGTTTATGGTTGGTGTGGTGGCTCTGCATTACTACCCGATAACCAAAGAGTATAACGAGAATATGCAGGCCGAGCTGGCTGCCCGCCGCAGGTTTGCTAACCAAAATAATGTTTAATAACAAAAATAATAGGAGATTTGTTTATGAAACCACGTTATCTTTATCCCAAAGATTATTATGCAGATCCTTCTGCCAATGTATTTAATGGTAAACTCTATGTATATCCCTCGCACGACTGGGAGGCTGGTGCTGCCTTCGATGATGATGGCGGACACTTCCAGATGAAGGACTACCACGTCATTTCGATGGAGGACGTTGAGAATGGCGAGATAACCGATCATGGCATGATACTGCATGTAGACCAGGTGAAATGGGCCGAGAAGCAGATGTGGGATAACGATGTAGTTGAGAAGGACGGTAAGTACTATCTGATATTCTCTGCAAAGGATTACAATGGCGTGTTCCATCTTGGTGTGGCTATCGCCGATAAGCCCGAGGGCCCATTCGTGCCTCAGGAGCATCCCATCCGTGGCTCGTTCTCTATCGACCCAAGTGTGTTCAAGGACGAGGATGGACAGATTTACTGCTACTTCGGCGGTCTGTGGGGTGGTCAGTTGCAGTGGTATCAGGCTCCAAAGCAGTTGCTCAAGGAGGGTGGCGTAGACCTTGGTCCTGCTGCCGACAAGAAGACTCAGCTCTTTGCACCTGCCGATGTGCCAGCGCTGTCGAGCTTTGTTGTTAAGATGAGCGACGATGTACTGCAGTTCTCAGAGGCTCCTCGTAGTGTTGTGGTGCTCGATAAGGACGGACAGCCACTGAAGGCTGGCGATCCTCACCGTTTCTTCGAGGCTTCGTGGATGCACAAGTATAACGGCAAGTATTACTTCAGCTATTCTACCGGCGATAGCCACATGCTTTGCTATGCTATCGGCGACAACCCATACGGACCATTCACTTATCAGGGTGTTATCCTTGATCCAGTTGTAGGCTGGACTACCCATCACTCTATCGTAGAGTATAAGGGCGAGTGGTTCTTGTTCTATCACGATTGCGTTCCTTCAAACGATATCACCCATCTGCGCTCACTTAAGGTTCAGCGCTTGTTCTATAACGAGGATGGAACGATTCAAAAGGTTGTGAATGAATAATCAACACCTTATAACCAATTATTACATTACTCACCGTGACGAGCTGCTGGCTTATGTCAGCTCTCGTCTGGGTGGAAGAGCAGAGGCAGAAGACGTGGTTCAAAACGTGTTTCTGCGTCTGCTCACCTCCACCAAACTCATTACTGAGACAACCCTGCCGGCTTTGGTCTATACCACAGCCCGCAACATGATATTCGATATTCATCGCCATCGTGCCAATATAAATGACTACGAGCACTACATCCATAAGGTATGTAGCGAGGAGCTATCGGCCGATTCGGTCTACTCGATGCACGAGATTATGGAACATATGGAACGCGGACTGGCCCGACTGCCTGAGAACTTTCGTGAGGTTTATCGCCTGCACATCTACGATGGCATGAAGGTTAGCGAGATATCCGACTTTCTGGGCGATAACTACAAGAGTGTTGAGTATCGCCTGGGTACTGCCCGCAAGGTGGTAAGGGGGTATATGCAAGCTATCTGAAAATCAATATTTTTAATTTGTCGGTTGCAAACAGTTCGTTTGCAACTTTTTGTATGTCGTCGGCCGTTACCTTGTCGATGCTTTCAAACAGCTTGTCAACGTTCTTCTCCCAACCGTAGTGTAAGAAGCTCTTACCAAAGTCGAGTGCAAACTGCTCACGGTTATCGCAAGCCACAGCTATCTGTCCCTTCAGCTGCTGCTTGGCTGTTTTCAATGCGTTGGCACTTAGTGGCTTCTGCATCACCTTGTCGAGCTCTCGGCGCACCAGTCGCAGACATTTGTTCACATCGTGCGGGTCGCAACCAAAGTAGATGCTCCACATGCCAGTGTCGCTATAGCTCACCATGGTGCTTTCTACGGTATAAACCAGTCCGTTGCGCTCGCGCAGAGCCAGGTTCAGACGGGCGTTCATACTGGGACCGCCAAGTATGTTGTTAAGCAGATACAATGGTATGCGCATGGGGTGGTGGATATCGTACCCCACGGTTCCCATCATCACGTGTGCCTGATGTGAACCGATCTCCTTGACGATTTGTTCAGCTGCATTTGCAATGCAGCTGGATTTAATATGGGGATTTGCAATCCCCACGGCATTACAAATGCCGTTATTATCTTGCGGGCGCATTGCAAATGCACCCGAACTAGATAAGGTTTTTACCAACCATTTAAAGTTGACATCACCATAGATAAAGAACACGGCATTGTCTGGGCGATAGTTGCGGCGAACGAACCTTAGTGCATCCTCAGTCTTGTATGTTCGCAGCTGTTCGGCTTGGCCCAGAATGTTGTGGCCTAGCGGATGGCCCTCGAACAGCATATTCTCGAACTCATCGTATATCAGCTCGGCAGGCGAGTCGTTATAGCTCTCTATCTCGTCACAGATCACCTCAACCTCTTTGTCGATTTCGTGCTGAGGGTAGGTGCTGTTAAACACGATATCGGTCAGCAGATTTACGGCCTTGGCTATATGTTCCTTTTGGATGGCTGCATAGAATGTGGTGTCTTCTTTGTTGGTAAACGCGTTCAGGTCGCCACCCAGCTGCTCCAGTCCGTTTATGATTTGTAGGGCATTACGGCTTCGGGTACCCTTAAACGTCATGTGCTCGCAGAAGTGAGCCATGCCTTCCTCGCCAGGCAGCTCATCGCGAGTGCCCGCGGCTATCTGGAAGCCACAGTAAACCACTTGGGCCACCGATGGCTTGTGGATAATCCTGAGCCCATTTGGTAGGGTATATGTATTGTAGTTAGAACTCATACACCAGGTATTGCATATTTGGCTCGGTAGGATAGTTTGTCAGTCGGCCGGAGCGTGATACAAACGACAGGATGCCATTATATACGGTACTGCCAAATGTGTATTGGCCGCCGTAGATGTTGATGTAGTGGATACGACGGGCATCGTATTTCAGCAGTCGCTCTACATCGAGTACTGGCATACCGTCAATCAGTACCAGCGATGGCAGAATGGTATTGTAGTGGGCCTGCTCTCGGCGTACAAACAGCTTTGATGTGCCCTTCACTCTTTTCTTGCTCACGCAGTCTACGTACTCCAGCATAGCCTCCTTGATGGTCAGGAACTGGCGGTACTCGTCGAGGTTATACGACAAATCGGGCTTGGTTCCGTACACTATCTCGTCATACTCTAGAGGTTCTGCTTCTTCTGTAGCATCATCGGTAAATACACCCAACTGCAGTTCGCGTTTGGCTGGTGCGATAGCCATCTGGTGGCGCTGCATGTCGAGCGAACGGGCTTCTACCTCGCTGCGGTTATAGTTGAACACCAGGTGTGGCAGCTTCTTTGGTATCAAGGTTGCAAACGGGCTGATCATCTCGATGGGCAGACTTACATCGGTGTTTGTTGTGATGGCCGAAAGCACTAATGGCTGCTTGCCATGGATGCCGAAGGTGTAGAACGTTACAATCGAGTCGTTCATCATTCTGCCCTCAAAATAGTGTATCTGTTTGCCAATGATGCTCAGCGATGCACGAATCTGGTCGGCCTTGTAGGTCTTGCCGCCATATACATTCCTGATGCGGGCCTTGATAATCTGGCCTTCGGTCTCGCGTACTTCTATATTCTTCTTGTTTATCAGCTCGGCGGCTCCTTTGGCTGTTACATAGCAACTGTCGGCCTTCGTCCAGGTGATGTCGTCGTCCTGGCTCTTGTGTAGCGGATTGATGATTGCCACCATCTTGTTCTGCACATGAGCATCGTTGCGGGTGTAGGCCGATAAAACGTAGAACCCGCTATGCAGGCTTGAAGGCAGTTCGATGGTGCATGCACCCTTGCCTCCCTTAAGATTAACCACGGCACTTGCTGCCAGTCCGTTGGCATCGCACAACTCGGCATAGGCTATCAGGGCATTGTCCATCGTTACGTTTACTTTCATGGCCTCGCCGGCAAGATACCACGAGCGGTCGGTGCCTATATTAGCAGCCTGGGCGCTCAGAGCAAGCACCATGGCGGCCATCAGTGATATGATTCTGTTCTTCATCTTTAATAACTAATGTTTTCTGTTGAATCCCAATAATCGGGCTTTTCTGTATAACAACCATAGATGGTCACATCCAGCTGGTATCGGTATGCCCATGTGGTTTGCAGTATGCCACCCATATATCTCTCGTCGTTCCAGTCAACCAGATACAGGCCGTTGTTTACCAGTTTTATGCAGTCTGTTACGGTTGGCTCGTCTACCACTACCAGGTCGCTCTTTTTACGCGGACGTTCTATATAGAAATCTTTATCGACCAGGAAGAGTCTGTATTCGCTTGTGTTCAGCGAGCATCCGATGTATCCGATGGCACGCTTTTTCGATGTCTTGCAGTGTATATTGCTGGGCAGGGCTGATGGTTGCGGTGTGAACAGGCCGCCCATGTCCTCGCTTGCCTGCATTCGAGCTTTCTCGTACTCGTATTCGCCCTTCGATATGGCGCGCTGATGTATCAGTGAACTGTATTTGTAGAACATGCGCTGGCTGCTATGGTCAACCTCATACAGCTTCATCTGCTGTATGTGCTGGCCCTCGTAGCTGTTGCTCGAGCCTATCATCACGGTCTCGCTGGCTTGGTCTTTCCATCCGCGTTCGGGCCACAGATTGCCTGTCACCACACATTCTCCTTTATCTATGCCTTGGGGTACGAAGGCTATCACCGTGGTGTACTCTGGGCGTACCTCCCATGTTTCGTCGTATGTCCACGAGTAGTAGTTGGTCTTGCTGTTGTCGAAAGGCTCGGCAGGTGTGAGCAGAATGTTGATATCACTCTCCTGGCTTTCCTGAACGCCTCTTACATCGGCAATCTTCTCTGTACGGAGTGGTTTCTGTGGGTCCGATTCATACACATCGCCATCTACCTCTATGTGCAGATAATACTCTACATCGGGGTTCAGGTCGCCCAGCTGGCAGGTGTATTTGCCGTAGCCGCCCTCGGTTTCATATACCGAACCGTCGGTGCCACGTACCGATATCTGTGCCTCGGTAGACCAGCGTGGTTCGGCATAGCCGTTGATAGGATCGGTCCATGATAGTGTGAATGTGCACTGTTTGCCCGAATATATCGTACCCTCTACAACCAGCAGGTTTGATTCGTCCTCGGGTACCTCAGCCTCAAACTCTTCAATACAGCCAGTAAGCGAAAAAAGTAAAAAGGTTAAAAGGTAAAAAGGTAAGACCTTTATACCATATACCTTTGAACTGCTTAATCCTATATATTTCATAATCTTTACTTCTTTACTTTTTTACTTTTTTACCTTTCCTAGTTGAATCGTATATTCATTGAAACATAAGGAATGGCGGTGCCAAACACAGATAGCTTGTAGCCCTTAATCTCATAACCCTCGTTTACATAGTAGATTGAGTAAGCATTCTTGCGTGCCAGGGCGTTATACACACCGAATGAGAACGATGTGTGCATGAAGCTTGTAATCTTATGGGTAGGCTCAATGTTGAATGCCAGATCCAGTCGCATGTAGTCGGGTATGCGATAGGTGTTGCGATTGGTGTAGTACGGCATGTATCTGTGGGTGTACGAGTCGTAGTACTTTCCGGCAGGCACTGTTGTGGGGCGACCGGTGGCGTAGTTGAAGTTGCTTGAGAAACTGTAACGCTCGGTGAACTTATAGTTCAGCACGGCCTTCACGTCGTGTGGACGGTCATACTCCGATGGATACCACTCGCCATCGTTCAGCGGCATGGCCACTCGCTTGTCGTCTTGTTTCAGCTGCGAACGCGAGTAGGTGTAGCTCACCCATCCGTTAAGCTTGCCTGTGGGCTTCTTGGCCTGCAGCTCTATACCGTAGGCTTTTCCCTTGGTGGCTATCACATCGGTTTCCAGGTGTGGGTTCATCAACAACACGGCGCTACTGCGATAATTCAGGTAGTCGCTGATGTGCTTGTAGTAAACCTCGGCCGAGAGTTCGTAGTCCTTTCTAGGTGTTTCGTAATAGATACCCGTTGCCAGCTGCCAGCCCTTCTGGGGCTTGATGTTCAGGTCGGAGAGTTTCCAGATGTCGGTAGGCGACATGATGGATGTGTTAGACACCTTATGTATATACTGGTGCATGGTGTTGAATCCTGCCTTGAGCGACAGATTCTCCTGTAGCGCATATTTGGCCGAGAGTCGCAGTTCTGGAGCGTGATAGGTCTTGATGATGCCTGTTTCGCGGCGTGTTTCAACCAGCGTCTCCTCCGATGGCAGTTCGCCGTCCTGATAGTGGTTTACATCGCGTGGACCCATGGCGTTGAACAGCGAGTAGCGCAGTCCGGCCGATACCGACAGCTTATCGGTTATCGAACGCTCGTATTCGATGTATGCTGCACTCTCAAGTGCCTTCTCCTTCTCAAGCTGGTTGGTGGTGATGCACGATTTCTCGCCTATTGGCTCATACTTACCGGCTTGCACGTTGTAGTGCTGTACCATCAGTCCATAGTTCAGCACCTCGTTATCGGTCAGGCGGTGGCGCAGATGCATCTTTGCCCACAGCTGGTCGATGCCAAAGCTCAGTCGGGCAGCCTCCGATGGTACGGTGGTCTCCTCGTTATAGTAGTCGTAGTGGTCGAGTCCGGCCGAGAATGTGGCCGTTATCTTCTGGTTCAGTATCGAGCGCCATTCGGCCGATATGTTACGGTTCTGGTAGCCGTAGTTATCATCCGAGCTAAACGAGAACTTGTCCTTACTCCAGTAGCCGAATATCTTGAGTCGGTGCATGCTGTTAAGCTTCCATGTGAGCACACCGCCAAAGTCGTAGAAGTTGGCGTTTCCATTCTTGTAGCCGCTCTTTTCGGGCAACTGCTTCAGTATCCAGTCGCTGTAGGTGGTGCGGCCGTTAAGCAGCAGCGACACGTGGTCCTTCACGATTGGAATCTCCAGATTGGCCTTACTTGTAAGCAGTCCAATGCTGGCCGACCCCGTCAGCTTCTGCATGTTGGCCTCCTTTGAGTTCACCTTGAGCACACTGCTGATGCGACCGCCGTATTCCACGGGGATGCTCGACTTGAACAGCTCTACATCCTCTACGGCATCCGAGTTGAACGATGTGAACAGACCGAATAGGTGTGATGGGTTGTAGACGGTGCCGCCGTTAAACAGTATCAGGTTCTGGTCGGTGGCGCCGCCGCGAACGTTGTATCCGCTCGAGGCCTCGCCCACGGTGGTTACACCGGGCAGTGTCAGTACTATCTTCATAATGTCCGACTCGCCAAAGGCCGATGGGATATTCTTCAGAATCTGTGGCTTGAACTTTTCCGAGCCCATCACAAGACTCTCCACGGCGCTCTGTCGGCCGCCCACAACTACGATTTCGGCCAACTCCTGGTCGTCGGCTACGCTCACCTTAGCTTTCTTCACGCCAGGCACCACATACACCTTGGTCTTAGACGATCCTGCCGTCGACAGCGTGTCGCTATCCAGCACCGGTATACCGGCTATCAGCTTCTTCTCGTCTATCTGTGGGATGGACTTTGTGGGTACAAGTTCGGTGCATGCAATAGGCTCGGGCTTGGTGAATACTATAGCGCGAGGTGTGCCCTCGATGCTGCCAGCAAGTGTGGCCAGACTCTCCTCTCGTTGTTTCTTCGAGAACGACAGATGGTTTCGTCGGGCATACTGCCTGATTTGCTTTTTCTGTTGTGGAAATATGTTGGCTACATCCTTGGCCTTCTTTACGTGATACATCTCGCCATCGGGTGTAACCAGTAGATAGTGTTCCTTCTGGTCAAGCGTCTTCAGTAGCGTCTTCTCACCAAAGTCTTTCTCGCCACTGAAAATCTTCCAGATGCTACGATACAACTGCACGCCGTTCTGGCTGCCGTCGCTCAGCACGTAGGCATATCGCAGACTGTCTTCAGGGTCGTGCACATATCGGTGGCCGTCCATCTCAAACCAGTCTATGTATCTCTGCTCGGGCAGACACAGTATGTTACTCTCAGGCGATAGTACTGCCACCCTCTGCTTGTACAGGTCAAAGCGCAGCTGCACATTATTATATACCACGCCATGGTAGCTTATGCGGCCCTTATACATCTCTTGATCGTCTTTGTAGAATGGGCTGTCTTTCCACGTCCACATCTGGTATTGTGGTTCAACCTCTCCCACATAAAGGCGGGCAAAATCAGAAGCCGAGGAAAAGTACTCCTGAGCTTCTGTGTTCTGTACGCCCGATATCACACAGGCTAATGCCAATAAATATTTTTTCATTTTCTTCTTTATAATCCAACGCTTTTGTTATGGTTAGGCACTTATGGGTTGCAAAATTACAGAAAAAATTGTATATAATTCCAATCATTAACAAACTTTTAATAAAATATAATATGTACGCGAAATTGCTGCTCGTTGTTGGGGATAAAAAAAGAGTCCAAGATCAATCTTGAACTCTTTTTGTGGACCAGCCTGGGCTTGAACCAGGGACCTCCAGATTATGAGTCTGTTGCTCTAACCAACTGAGCTACAAGTCCGATGCAAATTGCGTTTTGCGGCTGCAAAGGTAAGTAGAATTCTTTAAATATCCAAATTTTTAAGAGGAAATAACTAAAAATGTTTGTTACGCGCGGCAAAATTGAGGATTTTTGGCTAACTTTGCACCCCAAATGGAGATAATTACCGACATATATCATATAGAAGGGCTGCCTGAGTGCGCAGCCACAATCGGTGTGTTTGATGGTGTACACGCCGGCCATCAGCAGATAATACTGCAGATGAAGAGCGACGCCATGCAGGCGGGCTACAAATCGATGGTGATAACCTTCGACCGCCAGCCACGCGAATTGTTTGATGCCAACTACAAGCCACAGGTGCTTACTACACTGAAGGAGAAACTGTTAAGACTGTCGATTTATGGTGTAGATTATGTGGTGGTGCTGCCGTTTACCATTGAACTGGCTAAGTTATCGGCACGCGAGTTTATGCAGCAGGTGTTGAGACAGAAGCTTAACGTAAGGTTGTTAAGGCTGGGCTACGACAACCGCTTTGGCCACGGCCGCACCGAGGGGTTCGACGACTATGTGCGCTTTGGCCGCGAGATGGATATGACGGTGGTGCAAGGCACGCCGCTGCAGTTTACGGGCTACACCGAGCCTGTAAGTTCGTCGCTGATTCGACGACTGATAGCCGAAGAGGGCTGTGTGAACGAGGCATCGGGATTACTGATGTGCCAGTATCGCCTGACGGGTACTGTAAAGCCCGGCGAGCACATTGGTGGTACATTAGGTTTCCCTACAGCCAATATGGAACCCGAAAACGATGGAAAGGTAATACCTGCATCGGGTGTTTATGCCGTGAAGGCTGATCTGGGTGATGGCCAGCAAAGACCTGCGATGATGAATATTGGCACAAGACCAACCTTTGACGGACAGAAACAGACGCTCGAGGTGAATATCCTAGACTTTGAGGGCAATCTTTACGACAAGACGATAACAGTGTACTTTGTGCAGCGACTGCGCGATGAGCGCCGTTTTGACAGCCCCGAGGCGCTGGTGGCCCAGCTGGAAGAAGACAAGAAAAAAGTAGAACAAATAATAAATAAACAATGAAAAAGGCTATACTATATACCATCCTGTTTCTTACCATACAAATAGCGGTTGGAGCGGTGGTGATTTTGCTCTGGAAACTTATTACGCACGAGGACGTAACTAACAATGTGCCTTGCATGATAGCCTCGTCGGTGGCTGGCGATATAGTTGCTGTAATAGTATTCCTGAGGCTGAAATGGATCGAGGTTTCGCCAAACTGGATACGTACCCGCCCCTGGGCTGTGTTGTTCTGGTGCGCAATGGCATCAATAGGACTGCTGGTGCCATCGCAGTGGCTTCAGGAAGCGATGCCTGAGTTGCCTAACTGGGCCGAGGATATGTTTGTGAGCTTGGCAGCAAATCCCTGGGGCTACGTAGTGGTGGGCCTTGGTGCACCGCTGGTAGAAGAGATGGTTATGCGTGGCACTGTGCTGCGCGAGCTGTTGAAGTGGAACGAGAACCACTGGGTGGGCATCACCATATCGGCAGTGCTATTTGCGCTTATACATGCTAATCCGGCACAGATGCCGCATGCTTTCCTTGCAGGGCTACTGCTGGGATGGCTCTACTATCGCACAGGCAGCATATTGCCAGGTGTGATGGTGCACTGGGTGAACAACTCGGTGGCCTTTGCTATAGCGCATATCATGATGGCTATCGACCCTGCCAGCAAGGGTGATTTAACTCTGCTGCAGATGTTTGGTAGCGATGCAAGGGTGCTGATGGCTGTGGGCTGCTCGCTGATGATATTCCTTCCGGCAATTTACCAGTTGAATATCAGGATGAAGAGAGCTTGATCAGACCTCCCCTGGCCCCTCCCGCTCGGCTTTGCCGCTTGGCTCGTCCAAGAACTCAGGAGGGGAACTCCAGATACAATTGAAGAAGGCTGCTACCGAGGTGATCGGAGGCAGCCTTTAACTTCAGCGTTAGTATTTCCTGAAAAATTTGAGAGAAACGATGCTTCACAGCATCTCTGAATTGTTTTACTTGTTGTTTTATAAAGAAAGCATAGAAAAAAATATCTTATTCAATAATGGTGGGATTGTCTGTAGCCACCTTCACCGTATCGGTGATGTTCTCGGCCTGAATGGTGCCGAGGGTGTTAACAGAGTCGGCCTCGTGCATCTGCTGGAACTTGGCATAAGCGTCCTTTGGGTCATCCCATCCACGATCCCATGGTGCCTGAGCGGCATTGCCAAGAGTAAGGATGATGGCCACAACGGCAGCTGCACGGAACAAGGGCATAAGGCGAGAGGTAAGGGTAACAACCTTGGCCTTTGGCTTTTCGTCCTGACCCACCATTGCGAGTATACGGGCATCGAAGTCATCACCCAGTGTAGGCTCTTGCTGCTGCATAGCAAACAATGCCTTGTACTGCTCGAGCTCAGTAGGCACGTCGTCCTGACTGAAGAAAGAACGCAGAATAGATTCCTCCTGCAGTGTTGTCTCACACTGCCAATAGCGCTCCAGCAACTGTTCGATGTACTTATAGTCCATATTTCTCTGATTCTATATATTTCTGTCGGATGGCTTGTCGGGCTCGGAAGATGTTTACTTTCACCTGTTCTTCGCTGATGGCCATGATCGACGCAATCTCTTTATAACTTTTGCCTTCAAACTCTCGGAGGTGCATGGCACTTCGTTGCTTCTCGGGCAGTTCACTTATTAATCGGCGTATCAGCTCAACTCGGTCGCGCTGCATAGCCTGTTCTTCAGGGTTCGAGGCGTAGCTGTGGTCGGGCTTCTCGTGGTCGCCCTCCTCGAGGCTCTGGTTCTGGTTTTCCAGCTTGCGCATCCTGTCGAGCGACAGGTTTCGGCAAATGGTGAGGCAGAAGGCTTCGATAGATTCTATTTCATCCCATTGCTCTCGGCGGTTCCAGACCTTTATCATCGTGTCTTGTACTACATCCTCTGCCTCTGCAGGGTTGAGGGTGATGCGGAGGGCAAGCCTGTAGAGCTCGTTCTTCAGCGGCAAGATGTCGTTTTCGAAACTTATCTTTTTCATCCTCTTCTTATTATATGACGAATAGCCTGGGGCAAAAGTTACAAGTAAAACAAAAAAATTACGAAATAATTGTGCCGCTCTCTCCGTCGATGGCTGTGGCCAGGGTGATGATAACCCTGCTAACGCCTGCATCGATGGCACTCAGAGCGTTCTCAATCTTAGGCAGCATGCCACCGCTGATGGTTCCATTGGCCTTGTATCGCTCAAAGTCCGCGCGCGTAATATTAGGTATTACGGAGTCATCGTCGTCGGGATTGCTAAGCACGCCTTTCTTCTCGAAGCTATAGATGAGTGTAACATCGTAGAAGGGGGCCAGGGCCTTAGCAGTCTCGCTGGCAATGGTGTCGGCATTGGTGTTGAGTATGTTGCCCTTGCCATCGTGGGTAAGTGGGGCCATAACGGGGGTGATGCCAGCCTCTATGAGTTTAGAGAGCATCTGGCCGTCGGCCTTGTCAACATCGCCTACAAAACCGAAATCTACACCGTCCTTGATGGGACGCTTATGGCTGCGAATCACGTCGATATCGGCACCGGTAAGTCCAAGCGCATTAACCCCGTTGGCCTGCAGTCGGGCCACAAGGTTCTTGTTTACCAGTCCGCCATAAACCATGGTTACCACGCTCAGCATGTCGGCATCGGTGATGCGACGGCCGCCCACCATCTTCGACTCGATGCCCAGGCTGGCTGCTACCTGAGTAGCACGGCGACCACCACCATGTATCAATACCTTATGCCCACTGATGGCACTAAAATCCCTTAAAAGTAGGGAGAGCTGAGTTTCGTCTTCGACTACGGCTCCTCCTACTTTTACAATAGTGAGCTTCTGTTTCATTTATTTAAACTCAAACAGATTGATGAAGCCAGTCATGGCAAATACCTGGCGCAGATCTTCGTTAATGCCACGGATGTAGATATGGCTGCCCTTTGGTTTAGCAGTCTTGAGCAATGCGAGGAACAGACGCAGACCACTTGAAGAGATGTACTCAAGATTGGTGCAGTCCAGGATGATGTCGTGGCCCGAGCAGTCGTAGAGTGGTTTCATGTCCTCTTCAGTCTGGGCAGATGCTGCCGTGTCGAGACGGCCCTCGAAGTACATTACAAAATAATTGTCTTCTTCCTTAAATGTTGTCTTCATAACGCTATAAGTTTTTAGTGAGTTTTTTATGGAGTGTGAGCACGTTCTTGCCGTCCACACGCTCGTAATTAATTGTATCCATTATCTGTCGGATCAGGTGTATACCTAATCCACCTATACCGCGCTCTTCGGCCGATAAGGTAGTGTCGACCTCGCCCTTTTGTGTAGGATCGAAGGGGGTTCCGCTGTCGCTGATTACAAACTTGAGTTGTTCATCGTCGGCTTCGGCATCGATGTCAACATCGCCCTTGGTACCTGCAGGGTAGGCGTAGCTCATGACATTGACCACAGCCTCCTCGATGGCGAGGTTTAGCTTGAATGTGGTGCCCATGTCGAATCCAACGTTCTCGCAGACTTCTTCGACGAACATTCCGAGTTCGGTTGTGGCCTGCACATCGTTAGGTAGAGTAATATGACGTTGGTACTGCATAGTTAGGTTTTTTATTTAAGTTATTATTCTAGATATGTGTAACCGTATAATCCACTGCGATAGTTTGACAGGAACTCCTTGCCCTCTTCGAGCGAGATCTTGCCCTGTTTAACACTTTTGGCCACCCAGACCTCAAGCTGGCGTACCAGTTTCTTGGGGTCGTACTGTACATAATCGAGCACCTCAGCCACAGTCTCACCATCAATAATCTGGTCGATGTGGTAGTTGCCGTCCTTCACCGAGATATGTACGGCATTGGTGTCGCCAAACAAATTGTGCATATCACCCAGAATCTCCTGATAAGCACCTACAAGGAACACGCCCAGATAGTAGGGCTCGTTCTTTTTGAGTGCATGTACGGGCAGCGAGTGCGAGTTGTTGCGGTTGGTAACAAAGTTGGCTACCTTACCATCGCTATCGCAGGTAATATCCTGGAGTGTAGCATTTCGTGTGGGGCGCTCATCAAGCCTCTGGATAGGCATGATGGGGAAGAGCTGGTCGATGGCCCAACTGTCGGGCAGGCTCTGGAACAGCGAGAAGTTACAGAAGTACTTGTCGGCCAGCAGCTTATCGATGTTCATCAGCTCCTCGGGTATATGCTTGAGGCTCTTTGTGAGGATGTTAATCTCGTGACAAACACTCCAATACATGGCCTCAATCTCTGCACGTGTCTTAAGGTCTACGATACCGTGCGAGAACAGATCGAGCACCTCCTCGCGTATCTGCTCGGCATCGTGCCAGTCTTCGAGTACGTTGCGTGGCGAGAGGTTGTCCCAGATCTCATACAGATCCTTAACCAGCTGGTGGGCATTCTCATCGGGCTCGTACTCCTCAGGCATCTCGGGCAGTGATGCTGTCTCAAGCACATCGATTACCAGTACCGAGTGGTGTGCAGCCAGCGAACGGCCGCTTTCGGTGATGATGTTGGGGTGAGGCAGATTATTCTTGTTGGCTGCATCGACAAAGGTGTAGATACAGTCGTTAACATACTCCTGGATAGAATAGTTGACCGAGCTCTCGCTTGATGGCGAGCGGGTTCCGTCGTAGTCAACACCAAGTCCGCCACCGCAGTCTACAAAGTCAACGTTGTAGCCCATCTTGTGCAGCTGGATGTAGAACTGTGAGGCCTCGCGCAGGGCTGTCTGGATTCGGCGTATCTTGGTAATCTGGCTACCAATGTGGAAGTGAATCAGACGCAGGCAATCGCGCATATCCTTCTTATCAAGAAGTTCCAGGGCCTCCAGGAGCTCGGCACTTGTTAAGCCGAACTTCGAGGCGTCGCCGCCACTCTCTTCCCATTTGCCTGAACCGCTTGAAGCCAGTTTTATGCGTATACCTATATTAGGACGGATGCCCATCTTCTTGGCTACCTTGGCAATGATTTCGAGCTCGTTCAGCTTCTCGACCACAATGAAGATGCGCTTACCCATCTTCTGTGCCAGCAGGGCTAGCTCGATGTAGCTCTGGTCTTTATATCCGTTACAGACGATGATAGAGTCGCTCTGGCACTGCACGGCAATCACGGCGTGCAGCTCGGGCTTAGAACCGGCCTCAACACCAAGGTTGAACTTCTTACCGTGCGAGATAATCTCTTCGACAACGGGCTGGATCTGGTTAACCTTGATGGGATAGACCACGTAGTTCTCGCCCTTGTACTCGTATTCCTGGGCCGCCTTCTTAAAGCAGCTCCACGTCTTCTCGATACGGTTGTCGAGAATGTCGGGGAAACGCAACAGTACTGGGGGTGTGACATCACGCAGTGCCAGTTCGTCCATCACCTCGCGAAGGTCAATCTGAGTATTGTTCTTGCAAGGTGTGACGTAGACATCGCCATTGTCGTTGATGCCAAAGTAGGAGGTTCCCCAACCGTTGATGTTGTAGAGCTCCTTAGAATCCTCTATCGTCCATTTCTTCATAAATCAAGTATTTCTTTTATCTTGTCAACGCTTATTTTAATTTTCTCGTAATTGTCCATCAGGCTTACATCGAGTGTGTACTTGGCCTTGGTGTAGTATGGCTCGCGCTTCTGTAGCTGTTCGCGGATAAAGGCTATCAGCTCTTCGGGGCTCTTGCCTTTAATAAGCGGTCGCTCTACCTTACCCATCAGCAGGTGGTTGTACAGCACCTCGGGGTCGGCCTTCAAGTAGACGGTCTTGCCCTGTTGGTTCAGGTAGTCCATATTGTCGAAAAAGCAGGGTGTGCCTCCACCGCAACTTATGATGACATTCTCGAACTCGGCCACCTCGTGCAGCATGTTGTACTCCATTTTTCGGAACCCCTCTTCACCCTTTTCGGCAAATATCTGTGCCACCGTTTTGCGCATGCGGCTCTCGATATACCAGTCAAGGTCGTAGAATGTGGCACACAACTCTTTTGAGAGCGCCTTGCCGATAGTGGTTTTACCGGCTCCCATGTAGCCTATCAGGATAATTCGGTTCATGCCTTTGCTGTTGCCTTTTTGGTTGTTTTTTTCTTGGCAGGTGCCTTTTTTTGCTTGCCCGCATTGGTCTGGCTTTTAAGTGCCTCGAATTCCTCAATTACTTTCATGCACTCTGCATATGTAAGATCCTTGGCTGTATCGTGCAAGTTCTTGGGCAGACGGTAGTTCTTGCCATCGTACGACAGGTATGGGCCATAAAGACCGTTCATAACCTCAAGTTTAGGATCCTCGAGGAAGAATTTGATGTGCTTGGCAGCCTCGGATCTACGCTTCTCCTGAATCAGGGTGATGGCCTCATCGAGGGTGATGGCCATAGGATCGGTAGTCTTGGGCAGCGATGCAAACAGGTTCTCGTGCTTGACGTATGGACCGAATCGGCCGGCACCTACAGTTACTGTTGAACCCTCGAACTCGCCAAGTTCGCGTGGCAGCTTAAATAGCTCCATAGCATCTTCGAGCGTGATGGTCTCCATGCTCAGCTCCTTAGGAAGCTGGGCAAACTGTGGCTTGTCCTTATCCTCTGATGAGCCGATCTGTACTACAGGTCCGAATCGGCCTATTTTTACATATACCGGACGCCCACTTTTTGGGTCGGTACCCAGCAAGCGCTCGCCGGCCTTGAACTTCTGTCGGCTGTTCATGGTCTCCTCGACGGTAGGCTCAAAGTCTTTGTAGAACTGCTTCATCATGTCCTTCCACTTCTCGTCGCCCTCAGCAATCTTATCGAAGTCCTGCTCAACCTTGGCGGTGAAGTTGTAGTCCATAATCTCGCTGAAGTTTTCCATCAGGAAGTCGTTAACCACAGTACCTATATCGGTAGGAATGAGCTTGCCCTTATCAGAGCCGGCCATCTCCTTGCGAGTCTTCTGTGTAATCTGTTTGCCCTTGAGCTGATAGATAGAATAGAAACGCTCCTCGCCCTTACGATCGCCCTTCATGACGTATTCGCGCTGCTGGATGGTAGAGATGGTTGGCGCATAGGTTGAAGGACGGCCAATGCCAAGTTCCTCCATCTTGTGTACCAGGCTTGCCTCGGTGTATCGCTGTGGACCGGCACTGAAACGCTCGGTGGCAAGTATCTCGCGACGTACAAGCTCCTGACCCTTCTTCATGACTGGCAGTGAGTGGCTGTAGTCCTCTGATGAATCGTCGTCGTCGGATGACTCGCGGTATACCTTGATGAATCCATCGAACTTAACTACTTCGCCTTGAGCTGTAAATACCTCATCCACATCATCGCTCTTGATGGTGATGGTTGTCTTTTCTATCTCGGCATCGGCCATCTGGCTAGCAATGGTGCGCTTCCAGATAAGCTCGTAAAGACGCTTCTCCTGTGCACTGCCTTCGATGTTGCTCTTCTCCATGTATGATGGACGGATAGCCTCGTGAGCCTCCTGGGCACCCTTAGAGTTTGTGTGATATTTGCGGGTCTTGCTGTAGTTCTCGCCATACTGATCGATAATCTCCTTTTTGCTGGCGTTCAGACAGAGTTGCGAGAGGTTTACAGAGTCGGTTCGCATGTATGTGATACGACCGCTCTCGTAAAGGTGCTGGGCTATCATCATGGTCTGACTAACTGAGTATCCAAGCTTACGTGCAGCCTCCTGTTGTAGTGTAGATGTAGTGAAAGGAGGTGCCGGAGTGCGCTTCATTGGCTTCTTGGTGATGGTTTCGACGGTGAATGTGGCCATCTTGCACTTTTCAAGGAATGCCATCACTTCGGCCTCGGTCTTGAAACGCTTGCTGAGCTGTGCCTTGACTTCTGATGCCGAACCATCGGGATTGGCAATGGCAAACACACCACTTACACTGTAGTATGGTTCGCTGGTAAAGTTCTGTATCTCGCGCTCGCGTTCTACTATAAGTCTTACAGCCACACTCTGTACACGACCGGCCGAAAGTGCAGGCTTAACCTTACGCCACAATACTGGTGAAAGCTTGAAACCTACCAGACGGTCGAGTACACGACGTGCCTGCTGGGCATTAACCAGATCCATGTTGATATGACGTGGATGCTCGATGGCATCAAGAATGGCTGTTTGAGTAATCTCGTGGAATACAATACGGTTGGTCTTATCCTTATCCAATCCTAGTACCTCGCACAGATGCCAAGAGATGGCTTCTCCCTCACGGTCTTCATCGGATGCCAACCATATAGTCTTTGCGTTGGCAGCTTTTTCTCTTAAGTCTTCTACAAGTTTTACTTTTTCTTCTGGAATCTCGTATTCTGGCTCCAGTGTCTTGTCGTCAATACTGATTTCTTTCTTCTTCAAATCGCGGATGTGTCCGTAACTCGACATAACCTTGAAGTCCTTTCCTAGGAATTTCTCAATGGTTTTTGCCTTTGCGGGTGACTCCACTATCACTAAGTTCTTTTGCATATCTCTGTCACATTATAATCTTTCGGGCTGCAAAAGTAAGCAAAAAACTCTCTTCCACCTTATTAATATAGAAGATTTTTGTTTTTATTAACAATTCTGAGCCAAGAAACGGTGTACTGCCTGACGTATAGAGCGCAGTCCGAAGCGCTCTACATAGACCTCGTTTAGGGGTATCCATTGTAGTTGAGCTGCATCGTCGGCAGCCTTTACAACGGCATTTTCGTCTACATGACATACAAAGAAGAAATCGAGCGTATGTATATCCATGCCTGAGTAACGGTATACATTGGGTATGGAAAACAGATATTCTACGGTGTCGGGGGCGATGACGAGGCCTGTTTCCTCCTGAATCTCTCGAACCATACCTTCTTCGGCGTTCTCGTCGTTATCAACGAAACCGCCAGGCAAGTCGAGCGTTCCTTTGGCAGGCTCTTTGCCTCGAGTGGCCACAAGGAGTTCGTCTTTTGAATTCAGAATGAATGCAGCTGTTGATGCACGTGGGTTCTGATAGAATGTAAAACCACACTGAGCGCAGTGGCGGCTCAGCGCATTGTGAATCTCAAAGTCCTGACTGCCACACTTGGGACAGAATCGGAAAACTTCTAATGGATGTTCTGTCATGTTGGTTTACCAGTTGTCTGTTCTGAATGGGAATAATGGCAGATTGGCTCCGTTCTTGACGTTGCCTATCTGGAAGTTACGGAAACAATAACGTACGGCCACAGGCTTCTTGACATCAGGCGAGGTGAGTTTGATAGCCTCGTCCCAATAACCACCACCTGGCTGCCAGAAGTGTACTGCCTTGGCAGGATGGAACACCTTGTCGTCGCCTGCAATTTCGAAGCCCTGAATGTCTTCGAATGGGGCATCGGTGTGGTAGTTGTTGTCGAGATGAATGTAAACGGTATCATCCTTGATGGTCATATCCTTGAAAGTTGAACTCTTATAGAGTACATTCTCGAAACCATAATCGCGGTTCAGTGCTGTATAGGCCAGACGCTCGCCAACCTGCTGTTTCTGTGCAGGGTGGATCTGGCTGAATTCGTAAGGATATACCAGGTCGTTAATGCAAACCAGCGAGCTGTTGGGGATGATCTGTTGGGCCTTAAACTGCTGTTCGCGGAGTAGGGCGCCACTAATAGCGTTGTTGTCATCGTCATAACGATAGGGGGCTATCTGTACAAAGTAGAATGGAATCTCGCCTAACTTGAACTGGTTGCGCCACTGGTCTACCAACAGTTTCAGGCGGTTAGAATACTGATCGCCAGGATCGCCAACGTTAGAACATCCCTGATAATACAGAATGCCTTTAACGGTGAAATTGAGAATGGGGTTAAACGTGCCGTTGCCCCACAATAGTGAGCGCAAATAATCGTACTGAGCCCACTTCTTGCTGATGGCTACCGAGTCGGTAGGATCATCGGTATATTTTTCAAGATTCTCTTTTGTCAGCCAACTTTCTACACGTGAACCTCCCTTATTGGCCTCTATCAGTCCGATAGGAATGTCGAGAGCCTGATGCATGGTGCGGGCAAAGAAATATCCTGTGGCAGAGAAATCGCCAACAGTTTTAGGCGAACATACACGCCATTCGCACTGGGCATCGTTGAGTGGCTTGGCCGACATGATGCTTGGTATTTTGACAGAACGTATCCCCTCGTGGTTCTTAGCATCAATAACTACCTGATTATAATCCTTAACAGGGCACATCCAGAATCCCTTGACCGGCATCTCCATATTCGACTGGCCTGCACAAACCCATACCTCGCCAGCAAGGACGTTCTTGATGGTTACTTTCTCGCCATCGTCGAATGTTATCGAGAGCGGGGTGTAGCTGGCTTTTGGTGTCTTCACCTTAATAAGCCATTCGCCTTGCTTGTCAGCCTTGGTTGTTGCGATGTCATTGCTCCACGATGTGCTGACCTTTATGGTTTGTCCTGGCTTGGCCCAACCCCACAAACGGGCTTCGGTTTGCTGTTGTAACACCATATTGTCGCTAATCAGATGTGGAAGTCTTACCTTGGCGTTTGCACTAAAAGAGATTGCTGCAAGTGCAGCTATACACAGGATCTTCTTCATTTTTTTACCATTAGTTTCAAGTTTATGGCGACAAAGATACAAAAATAAAAATAAAATTATTACCTTTGCACCGCGATTAACATATTTAAAGCAATGAAAAGTTTGAAAACTATACTATTTTCCCTGCTGTTGGGCTTTACAACCACAGCTTTTGCACAAAAAGGAACAACAATGAAATTATGGCCAAATACACCCGAGGTGGCAAGTACTGACGAAAAAGATGAGGCGGAGATGACTGTGTATCTGCCTGATGCCAAAAAAGCTACAGGAAGAGCTGTTGTGTGCTGTCCTGGTGGTGGATATAGCCATCTGGCTATGGATCATGAGGGTCACCAGTGGGCGCCATTTTTCAATACTCAGGGTATTGCACTTATCGTGCTCAAATATCGTATGCCTCATGGCAACCGTATGGTGCCAATGTCGGATGCTGAGGAGGCTATAAAGACTGTTCGTCGCAATGCAACAGAGTGGCATGTTAATCCTGATGATATCGGTATTATGGGCTTTTCGGCAGGTGGACATCTAGCTTCAACTATTGCTACTCATTCAAAAGGAGATGCTGCGCCAAACTTCCAGATACTCTTCTATCCCGTCATAACGATGGAGCCAGGCTTTACCCACATGGGCTCTCATGATAATTTCTTAGGCACTGTGGAGAGTAAGAAGGAGATGAAAAAACTTGAATCAGAGTTTAGTAACGAATTACAGGTTAATCGTACTACGCCTCGAGCATTCCTTGCCTTGAGTGATGATGACAAAGTAGTGCCGGCAAGTAATGGCTTTGGCTACTATCAGCAGTTGTATAAACACGATGTTCCTGCATCAATCCATATATATCCTACTGGTGGACATGGTTGGGGTTATCGTGAAACCTTTGAGTATCACTATCAGATGGTATTTGAACTCAAAGCTTGGTTAAAAAGTTTTTAATAATTGAATATGTATTTTACAGGAATAATTATCGCAGTCTGCACTTTCCTCGCCATAGGCATCTGGCACCCTATCGTTATAAAAACGGAGTATTATTGGGGTACACGCCCATGGGTGCTCTATCTTATTGTTGGTCTCGCCTGTATAGTAGGTGCTTTGTTCATCGAGAATGCTATCATATCATCTATCGTAGGCGTTTTCGGCGCTTCTGCCCTTTGGGGAATAGGCGAACTGTTTGCTCAGAAGAAAAGAGTTGAGAAAGGATGGTTCCCAAAGAACCCAAACAGGAAGTATTAATAATGACAATTTGTTAAAAGTTTACACAGAAACGTATAATATTTGCAAAAGTATTTGGTTTTTCCATACAAAGTATGTACTTTTGCAGCCGAATTAATTCATTTAGCTGATTTTTAACTATTTTATAGAGTATGAAAAAGTACCTTTTGAATGGTATTGCAGCCCTCACTCTAGGTCTGTCAATCACCTCCTGTATGAAGGAGTTTAATGTCGAAGAGCAGCGTGAACAGCAAGCTCTAAACAACGCAGAGCAGGCACTGGGTTTCCGTATCCCTGAGGATCAGGCATGGACGATGACGACGAAGGGCAGTATCAATCTGACCATTCCCGGCAATAGTAATGAGACCTATACGGTGTATGTGTATGCCAACGATCCAACCACTGACGGGACAGCCTACTATCTTTTGAAGCAGACTGTTAAGGGCGGTGATAATTTGGTTGCTGAACTTGAAATCCCCGATTATAAGAAGTCATTTGTTGTTGGTATTGCCGACAGCGACGGGCTGATATCATTTAAGTATGCCAATGTAAAAGACGGTGTCATAGATACATGGGCTGAAGTTGCTCGTACTCGCGCCATTGCAAGTACTCGTAGCAACCAGGGTGCAGACTATCCTGCAACTAGCACTGGCATCAATGCCAACGCTAATGAGTGGGCAGACCCTGATAAGGAGTTTGGAGGTTGGATTGTTCCTACCCCGCTAACTGATGACCAAAAACTCCGCGTAAGGATGTATTTTCAGGCTAACCCCAATCTAGGCTATCAAGATCCAGAGTTGCGCCATTTCTTTGTGCAGCAAGTCTATAAAGGAGGTTCTGCTCAGGCAGGTTCTTCTTCCGAGAATATTACGGCTGCCAATGGCTCTGTCTACAACAGCAACAACATGAATTTGCTGACCGTAGGTGCTAACCATCAGCATATTAACAACTATAATGCAGGCGACTGCTCAGTGAGTAATAATGTCCTCGATAATGGTGGAAATGTTAATGATGGGCCTTACCATAGTGACAAGATTATGCTGATGGTAAACATTGACGATACCTCTTGCTTCGGCTATCATGAGACAGGTTCCAGCAACCATCACGACAATAAGGCAGCACTTGTTTCGGCTGCTACCATCGACGCTTGGGCTGCTGAAAACGGTAACCCCGGTGAGGCTGTTACCGACAAGTGGAACCGTTCATTTCTCGGCTTTGATCTCGCTATTGCCGAAGGTGAGCAGGCTTATGCAAAGGATGATGCTGGCAATGTGATTTATGCAACCTACGATCAAGCTGCTGAATCTCCAAAGTATGCATGGGATGGTGAGAAGATTGTAGAAATAGCCGACCCTACAAAATATTATCCTATTGAGTACTATGATGGGTACAAGACCATTATGGGTTGTGGCTGGCTTACCACCAATACAAATTTCTATGTGGCTGCAGACAAAGTTACATTGCCTCAGACCGTTAGCATGAATCGTGCACAGGCATCAACCATTAGCACAATTCAGAATGCTCCTGTGCTAAAGGACGTGATGGTAGGCGATACCTACTATCAGAGTATAATCAACCTGCCTCGAATCAAGCAGCTTGTTGAAAATGGTTATCTTCCCGTTAAAGACAAGAGCTTGACAGAGTGGGTAAAAGTTGGCAAGAGCGATGGTTATTTCACCGACTGGATTGTGACGCTGACAGAAGGCAAACGGCAGACAAAGAGCGAGGCCCTAATTTGGTCGTACGCTTTCGAGGATAGCAATCTGAAGAGTGACTATGATATGAACGACGTTGTGATTAAGGTGCAAGAGACTGCAGACCAACAGCATCTGAAAGTGACACTTGCGGCCGCTGGTTGTCAATACGACAACGTTGTGTACCTTGGCGAGACAGCCATCGAATGGCAGGAAGGTGTTACCGAGGTTCACGAAGCCTTCGGAGTTGGTAAGGGGGTAATGGTGAACACTGGCAGAGGTGTAGACGCGAACCCTGTGACCATCACTATTGACAAACCTGTAAACTACGATCCTGCCACAGCCGATTGGAGTATCGTTCCTTCAGGTGGTGATAGCAAGGATCAGCATATCGGTATCGCAGAAACTGGCAAGAACCCCTGCGGCATCAGAATCCCATACGATTGGGCATGGCCTATTGAGCGCACCAATATTTGCAACGCCTATAACGACTTTGCTACATGGGCTGCTGAAGTTAACGAGGCTACCAGAAAGGATGTTTCCGATTGGTATGAGCGTCCGACATCCAATCTGGTGCGCAAATAAGAACAATCAAATACAATTAATTATATAATTCAAGAGAGGTGTTCGTGTGATGCGAATACCTCTCTCGTTTTTTTGGGAGATATTGATTCACAGCAACATACTAGAACGTTAATTGTTTGTTGGGATAAAGATACCAATCAAGGAAATTATTATGATCTTCTGCCCATTCACCAAATGAATGGCCAACTGTGGTGTAAGCTCCAAACATAGCAACTGCACCACTTTCCGTCTTTTTCCGATATCCTATTTCTGTGCCCTCAAGAGGATATAGGAAGTTTGCTTGAGGAATCATAAGTGCCCATGGTAAATCCTTGAACGAAGGCATATTATACTCTGTTTGCGTCAGAATCTTGGCTTCTTTAAACTGCTCAGTATGAATCTCAAAATTTCCACTATTATAATCATTTATGATAAATGGATCAAGAGTAATGGGGGTGAAGTTATCGAGAGAACCGATAACAGATTGATGACTTTCGTCGTTTTTAAATGTCACGACGTAACTAAGAGTGCGTGTAGAACGTAACTGATAATTATCACCTGAACTTGTAGTCACATTATATTTCTTACGTTGGAATAGTCCGTATTCGGCATTTACGTTAAATGCCATAGCCCAATGTGCATCGCAAAACAGATTAAGTACAGCCTCTTTGCTACGCCCCATTAACAAATGAGATCGGACAGATGTTTTATCACTAAATATTTGTCCAAAAGGATATAGCGTCTGATCGTTTATACCATCATTAAATGACTCGCCTGATGTAGTATATATAGAATCAATATCTTCATACTTATAACCCACTAATCTGATGCAGCCTGCTAATAAATTATCAGCTCCAACAGCGGCAAGGGTCACTTTAATGGTTATCTGATTCTCGGCAGTGCGTTGTTGAGATACCCGGAGCACTACGTCGTTATAATCGTAATCTCCAGGAGCAGGGAAGTTTTCCTCAAACAGATATGTATAAGTCTGAGGCTTTAGCGAGGAAATCGCTTTTCCTGTAGTAACATCTGTAAAATCAATTGACGACTGAGAAGAAGAGAATGATATAACCGCAAGGTTCTCGTCTGCATCTACCAATGCTGCATAAAGAGTTGTAAGCAAGTATGGTACATCAATAGAAAGTACACCCGATTTACCGCTTGAAACATATATTTGATTCATTAACTCTGCATTCTCGTCTGTAAGTGGGTTGGCTGTATAAATACGCAACTGTTCGTATGTGGAACCTGAAGGAATCTGATATCGCAGACTTTTGGTTTGTGATAGCATCCACATGTGTTGTTGGTCTACGCTATCTACAGAAGAGTAATAATGTATTAACTCTCCGTGAGTTTTCTCGTCGTAGACGTTCTTGTTGCACGACATCATTGCAAAGACAGCAATTCCTGCTATAATAGTAATAATCAGACTTTTACGCATATTTGTATTTGTTTTTGCGGTCAAAATTACAAAATAATCTGATAATTGATGCATATTTTCTAAATATTTACAGAATTTAACTATGTTATTTGTATAACAAATAAAAAAAAGTACTAACTTTGCACCCAGAAATCGATTTAGTTACGTAACAATTTTATTAAAGTCTATATGGTTAAGAAGTATTTGATAGCAGGGGCAATGGTGTCAGTCCTTGGAGGATTTTTTGCCAGTTGCCAACACGACGAAATCTATGGATCGATGGTTGAAGCTAAAGTAGAAGCCTACAAACAGGTTTTCAAAGAGGAGTTTGGTACTATCGATTCCAATCAGGATTGGGGATTTGGAACGAATGCCCAAAGTAGAGCATCTGTTTTGAGAACAAGAACTATAGCAGCAACTCACGTTTTTGCTACAGCGCCAGCAGCATCTGATTATAAAACAGATGTACCAGAAGGTGTACCAGCACTGGCAGATCTTACAGACCCATGGGGAGGTCACCAAACATATCATATTATTGAAGAAAATGGATCTTATGCTATTAGTAGCAGTGATTCTGACTTAAAATTCGATAGATATGCTGTAAACGTATATGTCGTTGGTACAATAGATAAGCAGATTGCTAATGGACTTTATTTACACCCCAATAGTACATTGTATCTGACTGCTGGTTCAAAGCTTATTCTTGACGAGTATTCTTTTGGACAGAGTAATGTGAGAATTTATGTAGCACCAGGCGCAACACTTGAATGCACTGGAAAGTTACAGATTTCAACTTCATTGCTTTATAATGCAGGAACAGTAAAGGCAGGAAGTCTCCAAGTAGCTGGTACAGGAAAGGTTTACAACCAAGGTACAATCGAACTTACAGGAGAAATCAGCGTAGAAAACAATGATTCTGAAATAGTAAATGATGGAACAATAACCGCTACTCGACTTCATACAGCAGGTTCAGGACATGTGCAGAATAATGGCGACGTAACTCTGAGTGGAAATACAGACATTGACTCAAACAATAACACTTGGGTAAACAATGGTCACTATCGCACTCAGTACTTTAATTACACTGCTGGTAGTAATGACGTTATCAACAATTGTTTCTTGACAATTGATGAAGATTTCAACATTAATCATGGAGATAATTCAGGTGAATTAGGCTTCCGTATGGACACTGGCGCTGGTGTAGTAACAAAGAACTTCTACGGAGGAGCAACTAAGGACAATGCCCCAGGTTCTGGCCCATTCTACATTTATATGGGCGCAGGTTCCGTTTTCAAGGTGACCAATGAGGCATACATGAATGCCACTAAAGCCAATTATGGTATTTATGGCCCAACTGACGGTAGCATATATGCAGTATTTCAGGCTAAGGACATTAAGACAAGTAATATTAACCAAGGTTTCGATGTAACCTATGGTGGAAAATTGGCTATCGTGGCTGACACACACTTTGATAGCAATACAGGCTTCACAAGTAATGATGGCCAGGCAGATCATCCAATTATAGCTTTTGCAAACGGTTGTTCAAAGGATAATATCTATATTAATGGAAGTTATCCTAATATCTCTATTGCTGCATCAACATGTAATCCCGGTTTCGGGGCAATCACAATTCCTACAGACGATCCAACTACTGGTAAAGTTAAGGTTGAGACAACAACAGAGGTGTACACAACAACTCAGTTGATAGAACAGGGACGTGTGTTCTGCGAAGACTTAGGTAGAGTAAGCAGAAACGACCTTGACTTTAACGATGTAGTATTCGATGCCTATATTTACGAGGTGAAAGAGTACACAAAAACCACTGTTAAGAAAGGCGGAACGGTATTTAGCGAAAATGAGGTATTGAACAGTACTTCTTACAAAGCCAATATCATTCTGCTCGCGGCAGGAGGAACTTATCCAATAACTGTAGCTAATAAGGATGTTCATGCTGCATTTGGCCAGCCAAACAATGTAATAATCAATACCTGTGCAAGCGATAATGATGCCTATGGTAATCCATATTTCAATACAAGTGGACCTGTTGAGTTTACTGTTAACGATATAGCGTCAATTAAGGATATAACTATTATAGTTAGGATTGGAAACGAGGTGAAAGAACTGGAAGGTAATCTGGGTGAGGCTCCTCAAAAATTCTGTGTGAAAGCAATTGGTACAAAGTGGCCAAAGGAGCGAAATGTTATTGGAGATGCCTACACCTCATTTGGAAATTGGGTAACAAATAGCATTATTAAGTTCTGGGAAGGTGATAAGGATGATTCCAAACTTTACAATTGCAGCTGGGATACATACACCAATAGAAGTGCTGACATTGTGACTACTACAATTGGATCAACAACTGTTGTAACAGAAGAAGATGGCGATACAACTGGAGGTTATGATAATGGCCCAGTGCTGATTCGTCGCAATCATTAATGTTTAACTCCTAAAAAATGAGAACCAAAATTATGAAAACAAAGAATATAATCAGAACGCTTCTCATGGCAGCATTCCTGCTGGCAGGAGCAAACAACGTAAAGGCAGATGATATTTGGACAACTGCTCAATATGGTGGAAGTATTAGTTTGACCAAAGATATGCTTAAGGACGCTAAAAAGGGTACTAAGCTTCAATTCTATATTGGGCAGAAAGATGATAACTATTGGCAAATTGATTTTAAAATCAATGATTCTGTTAATCCAGATTTCAAAAATTTCCCAGATGCAGGAAAATGGGGAAATACTTGGGCACTCCAAACAAGAAACGATTTAATTACAGATGGTCATCTTGACATAGTGTTTGGTGATAATACTGCAGATCGAATAAATAGCCATGGATCATTAACTGTGAATCTGACCAATGTTGAGGTTACAAAAATTATATTGGTAAATGAGGCTGCTGTAAAACATACCGTGACATTTATGGCAAATAACGAGGTCTTTAGTACTATAGAAGTTGAGGATGGTGACCCTATACCGATGCCAGCTACTTATCCATCTAAAGGAGGTAATGTTTTTGTGGGCTGGGAAGGTCTTCCAGATGTAATGCCCAATGAGGATATTACTGTCACGGCAACATTTAGAGAAGGTGTTGAAGAATCTGCATGGTCAGAAGGTGGATACAGCCTTGATTGGGATTTTGGTAATAAAGGTATTAGTATTGATGCTGATTTGTTTAATAGAACCTCTGGTGATGTATATGTTCGTGTTTATGGCGTAGGCGGAGGAGGATGGCAAGTTCAGCTTGGATATGTAGAAAATGGACAAGGTAAAAAAATCAACGTTGATGGTAATAATGAAGGTATTATAAGCGTTTATTCAAGTGCTGAGAAAAAAGCAACAATGGCATATGGATATGTTGAGTACAAAATAGATGCGACATCGCTTGCTGTTTTTAAAGCAAATGGGGCTAAAGTTGGTGGAACAGATTTTGTCGCATCAAAAGTAACTGTTGTTGCAAATAGCTTCGGTAATGCTCCAATATCCAAGACAGACGTTACTCTTACATACTCTGCAACAACAGCATCAGCAACGACAGCATCAATTGGCCAGCCTTTGGCAGATGCTCCAACGCTGGCAGTATCGCCTGAGGGATTGGATGGTATTACTTATAGTTCATCAAATACTGATGTTGCTACAGTTGCTGCAGATGGAAAAGTAACAATTGCTGGTGCTGGTACAACGACTATCACAGCAACATTCATAGAAACCGATACTCACAAGGGAGCAACAGCAAGTTATACACTTACTGTTTCAAAACAAAATGTAACTATGTCATTCTCTCAGGAGACAGCTTCGGCTAAGATGGAGCAGACATTTACACCACCTACGCTTACTGTATCACCTGAAGGACTTGAGGGTGTTACCTATAGCTCATCAAATACAGGTGTGGCAACGGTATCTAACAACGGCTCTGTAACTCTTGTGTCAGCTGGCACAACAACTATTACAGCATCATTTGCAGAAACGGCCGTTTATTATTCTGCATCAGCAAGCTATTCTTTGACTGTGGCAGAGGCAGACGTTCCAACATTTACTGTAACTGTTAGCGAACCAGCTAATGGTCAGATATCTGTTTCACCAATTACAGATGTTACCGCTGGAACTACAGTTACTATTACAGCAACTCCTAGCGATGGCTATAAACTTGCGACAATTACGGTAACTAGTGCTGATGAAACTAACATTGAACTGAATGGTACTGGTAATACTCGAACGTTTGTAATGCCATCGCAGAATGTAACTGTTAGTGCTACATTTGCTGAAATCGAAACAGTAGAGGCAATTGTTACATCGACAACTGGTTTTGCAACTTTCTGTAGTGATAAGGCTTTGGATTTCACAGGAATAAGCACTATCGAGGCATATTATGCTAAGACTGTAGAAAATGGTAATGTTTATTTGCTTAGAGTATATGGAACTGTTAAGGCAGGAACAGGTCTTGTGTTAAAGGGTACTACAACAAGAATTCCTGTTGCAGAAAGTGGTGATGAACTAGAAGGCAACATGCTTATTGGCGTATCTGCAGATACAGATGTAAATGCCTCAACTGATTATGTTCTTACAGAAAAGAATGGAGTTGCGGTGTTTGCACAGACTGGCGTAAATAAAGCAACAGTTGCCGCAGGTCATGCATATCTGCGTGTTTCTGTTGCTCAAGCTCGTACACGTACCATTGGTATTGGCGGAGAGGGAACAACAGGAATTGAAAATACTTTCATTGATGATTGCGAGCAGGGCGAGAAGGTTATATACAACCTGAGTGGTCAGCGTGTAAAGAACCCAACAAAGGGACTCTATATTATCAATGGAAAGAAAATGATTATAGAATAATAGAAATAAGACTTTAATAAATTGTTGGGAGGGGCATCTGCGGGAGTAGATGTCCTTCTTGTTTTTGGGTAAAATGAGTGCGATTAAGGATTATTAACAGAGATAATCGCTAACGGCAAAGGATTTTTAGTATTTTTGCAGCGTGAAAATGAGTAATTTGGTTTTCACCAAATACTTTGCATCAAATACTTAAACAAACTAAATTAAGGGGGTGAGCGTCTACGTGAGTAAACGCTCACTTTTTTTATTATTGGCGATAATTGCTTGTTTATATCAGAAAAATGATGTAACTTTGCACGCTGATATGGTACTTAATTGGATTTGGGTAGGATTTTTTATCATCGCTTTTGTTATTGCTTTGGTAAAATTAATCTTCTGGGGCGACTTTGATGTTTTCCCAGCAATGATGGATTCAACGTTTTCCTCGTCTAAAACTGCTTTCGAAATATCATTGGGCTTAACGGGAGTTCTCTCGCTTTGGCTTGGTATTATGAAGATTGGCGAAAAGGGTGGTGTAGTAAACGTGTTGGCTAAACTGCTGAGTCCTATTTTCACGAAACTGTTTCCTGATATCCCTAAGGGGCATCCAGTTACGGGTTCTATATTTATGAACATAGCAGCCAATATGCTTGGTCTTGACAATGCTGCAACTCCTCTTGGTTTAAAGGCGATGGAGCAGCTGCAGGATCTGAATCAGAAGAAGGACACAGCCTCGAATCCAATGATTATGTTCTTGGTGCTGAATACCAGCGGACTCACGCTGATACCTATTTCTATATTAGTGTATCGCGCTCAGATGGGAGCTGCACAGCCTACCGATATTTTCATCCCCATCCTGTTGGCCACATTCTTCTCGACCATTGCGGGTATCACCATCACAAGTATCTTCCAGAAAATCAATCTGTTTAATCGCACCATCCTGCTCACTCTTGGTGGAGCAGCATTGGTAGTGGCTGGAGTTATCTGGGGCTTCGGACAGATGGACTCTATACTGATGAACAAGGTAAGCACCAGCGCTGCTAACATCATGCTGATGATGATTATCATCGCTTTTATTCTGGCAGGAGTACGCAAGAAAATCAATGTGTATGATGCCTTTATTGATGGAGCCAAAGAGGGATTCACCACAGCTGTGCGTATTATCCCTTATTTGGTAGCGATACTTGTTGGCATTGGTGTGTTCCGTGCTTCTGGGGCTATGGATATGTTGATTGATGGCATCAAATATGGTGTTGAGGCCTGTGGCGGCAATACCGATTTTGTGGGTGCTCTGCCCACAGCGCTGATGAAGCCGCTATCAGGAAGTGGGGCTCGAGGCATGATGGTAGATGCTATGACCACCTATGGTGCCGACTCATTCGTAGGTCGACTGAGTTGTATATTCCAGGGCTCTACTGATACCACCTTCTATATCTTAGCAGTTTATTTTGGTAGCGTGGGCATTGTGAAGACCCGTCACGCTGTAGCTTGCGGACTGCTTGCCGACTTGGCAGGTATCATTGCAGCTATCGCAATAGCATACTTATTCTTTGGATAAACTATGGCAAATCTCAAATCATTAGCAAAAGACACGGCCATCTATGGCCTCTCGAGTATCGTTGGCAGATTCCTGAACTATCTGCTGGTACCACTCTATACGCACTATATGCCCAAGGATTCGGGCGACTATGGCATCAGCACCAATGTTTATGCTTATACAGCGCTGATTCTGGTGATACTGACATTCGGCATGGAGACAACCCTGTTCCGATATGCTAACGATGAGAGATGTAAACCGGATACCGTTTTCTCAACGGCCTTTGCTACTGTTGGTTCGCTAACGGCAGTATTCCTGCTGCTAGTATTCGGCTTTATCGGCACTATCAGTAATGCTTTGGGCTATGCCGAACATCCCGATTATCTGCTTATGATGGCTGTGGTTGTGGCGCTTGATGCTATCCAGGCCCTGCCTTTCAGCTATCTGAGATACCAGAAACGTCCCATCCGCTTTGCATCACTCAAGATGCTGTTCATCGTGATAAACATCGCCTTGAATGTCATCTACTTTGTATTGTTGGGTAAGACATCAGTATTCTACGTATTCTTTATCAACCTGTTGTGTACGGGTCTCATCACCTTCTTCTTCCTGCCTGATTTGTTCCGCATCAAGTGGAAGTTCGATGGAAAACTGTTGCGCGAGATGTTCAGCTACTCGTGGCCCATATTGATCTTAGGTATTGCAGGTATTCTGAACCAGGTAGCTGATAAGATTATCTTTCCGTTGGTTTATCCTGACGCGGCCGATGCCAACGTGCAGTTGGGGGTATATGGTTCGTGTGTAAAGATAGCGATGATTATGGCCATGATTACCCAGGCTTTCCGCTATGCTTACGAGCCCATCGTGTTTGCAAAGAGCAAGGATTCTGATAAGACCCAGTATTATGCTTCGGCCATGAAGTACTTTATTATCTTTACGCTTCTGGCCTTTCTCTGTGTGATGGGTTGGATGCCTGTATTAAAACTTATCATTGGTGCCGATTATCGCGAAGGACTGGGCGTTGTGCCTATCGTTATGATGGCCGAGATATTTATGGGTATCTATTTCAATCTGTCATTCTGGTATAAGTTGATTGATAAAACCATCTATGGCGCTTGGTTCTCGTTGGTTGGCTGCATTGTGCTTGTTGCCATCAATATCATCTTTATCCCTAAAATTGGCTATTGGGCTTGTGCTTGGGGAGGCCTTGCTGGCTATGGCACGGCTATGGTGCTGAGCTATATCGTAGGCCAGAAGAAGAATCCTATTCCATATCCTATGATGGATATCATTTACTATTTTATTGCTGCTATGACTCTCTTCGGCATGATGAAGTGGTTTGCCATCAAAACTGATTGGCCAGAGTGGGCATTGTTCATCATCAACAACTTCCTGATTTGTGGTTTTATCTACCGAATCATCAAGTGCGATATGCCATTGAGCAGCTTGCCCGTTATTGGAAAGAAATTCAAGAAAACTAGATAAGATATGAAGAAACTTTTTATTACTTTACTTGCCGCATGCACCCTTACATCAGCTAAGGCCGATGAGGGAATGTGGACATTGTACAACCTGCCAAATGCCGTCTACGAGACCATGAAGCAGGAGAACTATCAGTTGCCATACGGTGCTCTGTACAATGGCGACGATGCCGTAAAGAACTGCGTGGTTAACTTTGGCGGCTATTGTTCTGGTGTTGTTGTATCGCCAGATGGACTTGTGTTTACCAACCACCATTGCGGTTTCGAGGCTATCCGTAGTCACTCTACTGTTGAGCACGACTATATGTTGAACGGATTTGTGGCCAACTCGTACGAGGAGGAGCTGCCTAACAAGAATCTCTTTGTTAGTTTCATGATCGAACAGAAGGATATTACTGCCTATCTCGACTCGCTGGGACTCAACAAGCTGCCCGAATCTAAGCGTGCCGAGTTTGTAGATTCTATAGAGAATGTCATGTTGAAGGACATCCGCAAGCAAGACTCTACACTCCATATTACTATCCAGCCATTCTACGAGGGCAATCAGTATTACCTTACTACTTATCGCGATTACGACGATGTTCGATTGGTGTTTGCCTTGCCTAAGTCAATGGGTAAGTTTGGTGGCGAGACCGATAACTGGATGTGGCCTCGTCAGACTTGCGATTTCTCAGTATTCCGCATCTATGTCGATCCCAAGACAGGTGGCCCGGCCAAGTATTCTAAGGATAATGTACCATATCACCCCAAGAAGTGGGCTCCTGTATCGTTGCAGGGTTATGTGCCAGGTTCGTTCTCAATGACCATTGGCTATCCTGGTTCTACCAGCCGCTATCTGTCGAGCTATGGTATCAAGGAACGTCGCGATGCCCAGAACGAGCCTATGTACAAGACTCGCGAGGTGAAGCAGAACATCATGATTCGCCACATGCGTGCTGATGAGGCTGTTCGTATCAAGTACGACTCTAAATATGCCCAGAGCTCTAACTACTGGAAGAACTCTATCGGCATGAACAAGTGTATCGACTCTATCGGACTTATCAAGCAGAAGGCCGAGTTTGAGCAGAAGATACGTCAGTGGCAGGATTCTACCGGATTCCTTAAGGGGAAACTCGATTTCGAGCTACTGGAGCGCCTCTACGCCAAGCAGTTCAAGGCTGTTAAGGCATTTACCTACTTTAATGAGACCTTTGGCGGACGTAGCGCCGACGAGTTAACACGTCGTGCTTATCGTGCTCATAACGGATCTACAGTAAAGGGCGATGAGAACAAGCCAAAGAGTCAGTATATTGAGTTCGAAGATAATAGCAACAAGTGGGACGAAGCTACTGACAAGGAGATTCAGGCTGCAGCCATGAAGTTCTATCGTGAGCAGGTAGAAGAGAAATATCTGCCAGATTTCTATCAGATTGTAGACCGCGACTTTGGTGGCGATTACCAGAAGTATATAGACTATCTTTACAAGAAGTCACAGCTGATGAAGAGCGGAAAGAAAATCTATATAAATAAGAAGAGTTTCAGTAAGGATCCTGGTGTAGCCTTTGGTGAGAGCCTCAACAACGTACTTTATAGTCTCGCAGATGAGGTAACTGCAGGCTACGATTCCATCGCTATTCAGGAGCGTTACCTCTGTGCCGCCAAGCTGCGTATGGAAGAGGATATGCCTAACTATAGCGATGCAAACTTCACCATGCGTTTGAGCTACGGTCAGGTGGGCGAGTACCTGCTGGCTGGCAAGCCTTCAGGTTACTATACAACTGCTGAGAGCATGGTTGAGAAGATGATTCTGGGTGAGAAGGGTGTTATCGACTACGAGACCGAGCCTATCATGAAGGAGTTGCTCTCGAAGAAGGACTTTGGCAAGTATACCGATAAGACCACAGGCAAGATGCACCTCTGCTTCCTGTCGAACAACGATATTACTGGTGGTAACTCTGGTTCACCTATGTTTAATGGCAAGGGCGAGCTGATTGGTCTGGCCTTCGATGGCAACTGGGACTCACTCAGCTCAGACATCTTCTTCGATAAGGAGCTGGCTCGCTGCATCGGAGTTGATATCCGCTATGTGCTCTATATGATGGAGACTTGGGGCAAAGCCGACCGTCTAATCAAAGAGATCGGCGCTAAGTGATATTAGGCACGGATTAACACGGCTTTTTATAAAAGACACGGCTACTACCCAATGGTAATAGCCGTGTTTTAAATATTATTTAAGCCGTGTCAATCCGTGCCTAAAAAATTATTTCTTCTTTTTACGAGGTTTGCGCATTGCCCAACCTTCTTCACTGAAGTCTGGCTCCTTCCCCTTCAGGTCTTTGGGTGCTTTGTTCATCAGCTCGCGCCAATTGTCCTTTTTAGGGCGACGCTGTTTTGATGGCTTCTTGCCCTCAGGTGCTTTTCCGCCTTCGTCGGCATCATTACAACGCACCGTACGGCCCTTATGTCTGATACCTGTCAGCTGAATCATCACCTTCTTGGCATCCTTCTCAGGCACCTCGAAATACGAGATGGTGTCCAGCAGGTCGATATGTCCCACCTCTTGGCGACCTCCAACAAAGCGGTTTAGCGTCTGCATCAGCTCGCCTGGATAGAAACCGTCGCGTTTACCCAGGTTGATAAACAAGCGACGATAACCCTTCTGGGCCTTGTTCTGCAGTTTCTGCTTGTCGCTCTGGGGCTTCTTCTCCTTCTTGTCGGGCACAACTGCCTCAATCTCAGGCGCTTCGGCATAGTAAGCCAGGAACTTTCCAAACTCTAGCGATACAATCTTCTTGATCAGTTCCTCCTTGTCGATATACTCGAAATAGCGATTGATATCCTGCATGAATGGAGCAATCTCCTCGTCGTCAACATCCGTTTTTACGATTTGGTCCATCACCTTGTAGAGCTGCTTCTTGCAGATTTCCTCAGCTGATGGTATCTCTGCCTTCACAAACTCCTTGCAGATAATTTTTTCTATATTGCGAATCTTGAACTTCTCGCGACTATGTACGATAGATATTGATGTACCCTTCTTTCCTGCTCGTCCTGTACGACCAGAGCGATGGGTATAACTCTCGATGTCATCAGGCAATCCGAAGTTGATGACGTGTGTCAGATCGTCTACATCCAGTCCGCGTGCAGCCACATCTGTTGCCACCAGCAACTGGGTCAGGTGGTTACGGAACTTCTGCATCGTAAGGTCGCGCTGTTGCTGACTCAGGTCGCCATGCAGCGACTCGGCGTTATAGCCGTCCTTGATGAGTTTATCGGCCACCTCCTGTGTCTCTACCTTGGTGCGACAGAAGATGATGGCAAATATACGTGGATAGTAATCTACAATACGCTTCAGCGCCAGATACTTATCCTTGGCGTTCACCATATAATAGATGTGGTTAACGCTCTCTGCGCCCTCGTTGCGGCTACCTACCACTATCTCCTCGTAGTCGTGCAGATATTTCTTAGCCACGCGCTCCACCTCTTTGCTCATGGTGGCCGAGAACATCAGCGTGTGATGATCTTCTGATAGCGACTCGAATATCTCGTTGATGCTATCCGAGAAGCCCATGTTCAGCATCTCGTCGGCCTCATCCAGCACGATATTCGTTACCTGCTCAAGTTTGGCATAGCCACGATGCATCAAGTCAACCAGTCGTCCTGGCGTGGCCACGATAATCTCTACGCCCTTCTTCAGGGCTCTCATCTGTGGCTCTATCGCAGCGCCACCATAAACAGCTTCCACATGCACGCCGTCCATATATTTGGCAAAGTCGCGCAGGTCGTCGGCTATCTGCAAGCAGAGTTCACGTGTTGGCGATAGCACCAATGCCTGGGTCTCTCTGCGCGATGTATCTATGCGCTCCAGCAGGGGTATGCCGAATGCGGCTGTTTTTCCTGTACCCGTCTGGGCCAGGGCTATCACATCTTTTTCGTTAGCCAGCAGATACGGTATCACCGCCTCCTGTACTGGCATGGGATGTACAAAACCTAACTCATCGATAGCTTTGCGTATCGATTCACAAACACCTAATTCTTCGAATGTCTTCATTAATTTTATCTTACAACTTCAGTAAATTCGGCCTTGGCGCCCTTCTCTACCGTCACGTAGATAGTCGAGGTTGCCTCTTTGCCGTCCATACCGCGACTCTTCACGCTGAACTCATAGTCAGTACCGTCTGCAGTCGCGCGTTTACCCACCGTCTCGGGGGTGCCTAAGGGGAACTGGTAGCTTGAGCAAGCCTCATCAAACAGCGCCTTCTCTGCAGCAGTCACGGGCTTCTGTTCTGAGTAGTCGGCCAACTTCTTTATGCTACCTTTCTTATATCCATTCTCTATCAAGAAGCGGTTCAGTTCCTTAGCAGCCTTAGCCACTCTGGCTGTACGTACGCCATAACCTTTCTTGATATTTGCTTTTGGCAGGGCCTTCTTCAAGTCGGCCGATGATGTGTTCAGTCCGCCGCTTCCAAAGGTGCAGAAAGGCACGATGGTCTTTCCTGCAAAGTCCTCTGCTTTTACGAGTGTAACCATCGGGTTGGCGTAAGTGCCAAACCAGATGGGGTATCCCAAGAAGATCACGTCGTAATCGGCAATCTTCTTCTTGAGGGGCTTGATAGCAGGCCACTGGCCGCTCTCACGCTCCTTATTTCCACGCTGGATGGTTGCTTGAAAATCGCCTGTATAAGCCTCTACAGCCTCCACAGCCTCGATGTCAGCACCCAGTTGTTTCTGCAATTCCTCTGCTACGGTTTTGGTTGTACCATTCTCTGAATAGTAGAGTACAAGTGTCTTCTGTGCAAACCCTGTTGCAGCGCATGCACTCATTACCATTGATAAAAATAGTTTCTTCATAAGTTGTTATGTCTAAAAATTGTATACCTATTCTATTTTGCTGCAAAGTTACAACTTTTTGCCGATACTAACAAGAAAATGAGTAAAATACATATTGATAATTGTTTGCTATTAAACCTCCTGACTTACCATATCCTTCTGGAACCTGTATAAATACAGGGGCTGTAGCATGGTAAGTCTTCGTTTAACACCTACCATAGACTTACCACAGACCTACCATTTATAGTTCAATTACCAGGGTAATGATATGGTATATCTATGGTAGGTCTATGGTAGGTCTCGCTTACAGACCTACCATTGTTAGACGCCTTTAAATAGAGACGTTTCGAGCGATTATGGTAGGTCAGTAGGTCTAATTAATATTTTCTGAAAAATCTAATTAAGTTTCACCAGTCCTCAGTAAGGAGGACTCGAGTACTCTGCCTAAAGTACTGTAGTACTCCAGTTAAAGTACTGGAGTGCGGCTTAGGGCGTACTGTGGGTTATACTAAAGGTAAATGTTGAAAAGATGTGTAAAAGTTCGCTTATGTCCATTAGTTTTAGTACTTTTGCACTATAATTCGATAGTTAAGTGGACGACAAGCGATATATACAGAGCCTTATCAACGAGGGTGAGCATCAGCAGCAGGACTTTAAGTATCGTGTTTCCGATGCGATGAAGTTGGCCAAATCGGTATCGGCCTTTGCAAATACTGATGGCGGACGATTGTTGATTGGTGTTCGCGACGATGGACACATGTCAGGCGTTCGCGATGAGGAGGAAATCTATATGATGCACCAAGCTGCTTATCGTTATTGCCGTCCGCAAGCCAGCATCAAGTTTGATACCTATCATGTCGAGGGTCGAACCATCGTTATTGCAACAGTTCCGCCATCAGATAAACGCCCCATCTGCGCCATAGATGATGAAGGGCGCCAGCGTGCCTATATCCGCATTGCTGATGAAAACATAGTAGCTTCGCCCGTTCATCTGGCCATCTGGCGCGAAGCACAAAAGCCGCAAGGCACTATGATGACTTATACAGATACTGTCCGTAAGCTCATCGATACCTTGCAGGATCAACAACTCACTCTCAACCAAGTGGTTCGCCTTTCCAAAATCCCTCGCCATAAGGTCATCACGCTTCTGGCGCGGCTCATCCGCTTCCACGTGGCTCAATGGGAATACGCCAATCAACAATTCCTTTTCAGAGTGTAATTATAGTTAAACGCTCTGCTTTTTTGCGAGATAGGCATCCGTCTTATTGATAAAATTGTTATCTTTGCAATCAGTATGAAGATATGTGTTTTTTGTTCTGCCAATGAGCAGATTGACCCAGAGTTCTTCGCCTTGACTGAAGAACTTGGCAAGTGGGCGGCTGAGAATGGGCACGCCATTGTGTATGGTGGTGTGAACCAGGGTTTGATGGAGTGTGTGGCTAAGTCGACCAAAGAGGCTGGCGGACATACGATTGGTGTGGTGCCAACGAAGGTAGAGGAGACTGGTCGCACGAGTGATTACGTGGATGTGGAGATTCCTTGCGACAACCTGACTGACCGTAAGCAGCTGATGATGGACCAGAGCGATGTGTTTATCGCCCTGCCAGGTGGTCTTGGAACGCTCGACGAGGTGTTTACCGTTGCTGCTTCGGCCACCATTGGCTATCACCACAAGCCCGTGATACTATATAATATGAAGGGATTCTGGAATCAGCTGATAGCGCTGCTTAACGGTCTGCAGGCCAAAGGGATGATTCGCGGAGAATGGCAGCAATACATAAAAAAGGCTGATTCCTTGGAAGAAATCAGCGAGCTTATTAAATAAATTTAGGCACGGATTAACGCGGCTTAAATTATAATTTAAGACACGGCCTTCTATTCGACGAAAGCCGTGTCTTTTATTTAAAAGCCGCGTTAATCCGTGCCTAAAATTACTTTTTCAGCAAAGCATCGGCCAACTGCTCTAGCAGGGGTTCATCAGCAGCCTTCATGCGAGAGCGGATGGTGACCATTGGCTCTACGATTTCGCAATCCTTTAATGCTTCTATCATTGAGCGCATCACCTTGCCTGCTGTTGGTGCCCAACTGCCGTTCTCGATGATGGCGAAGCGACGCTTCTGATAGTTCTTGATCTGCAGGTGATACAGGAAATCGTGCATCACAGGGAACACACCAGCGTCATAGCTCGATGCTGCTACAACAACGGTGGGATAACGGAAAGCATCTTCGATCACCTCGGCCATATCATCGCGGCTCAGATCGCTCACCACAACCTTTGGAGCACCTTTCTCGCGCAGTATCTCGCCCAGACGTTCAGCAGCTGCGGCCGTTCCGCCATGAATGCTGGCGTAGGCTATCAGGATACCCTCGCTTTCGGGCTCGTACTTGCTCCATGTGTCGTAAAGCTTGATGGCAGCTGCCAACTGTTCGCCCTTGAGCACAGGACCGTGAAGCGGACAAATGGCCTGAACATCGATTGCAGCCAGCTTCTTCATCACCATCTGTACCTGCGAACCATACTTGCCGCAGATGTTGAAATAGTAGCGACGCGCCTCACAAGCCCAATCGTCGGTCTCATTGACCAATGCGCCGAACTTTCCGAATGCATCAGCTGAGAAGAGCACTTTGTCCAGGCTGTCGTAGCTCATGATGACCTCTGGCCAGTGTATCATTGCTGCTCCGATAAACTTCAGTTCATGCTGGCCCAGCGAGAGTGTGTCGCCCTCCTTAACGGTCATCACACGACCCTCGAAGTTAACGCCCTCGAAGAAGTTGGGCAACATCTTTACGGCCTGAGCGCTGCATACAAGTTGCAGGTTAGGGTAGGTCTCTAGCATCCAGGCAATGAGCGCAGCGTGGTCGGGCTCCATGTGGTGAGCCACCAGATAGTCAGGCTGGCGCCCATTGAGTGCGGCCTTCAGGTTGGCCTTCCACTCTTCGCCCTTGCGGCGATCGGCAGTATCCAATACCGCAATCTTCTCATCGTCAATGAGATATGAATTATAACTCATGCCCTCGGGCACCACATACTGACTCTCAAACAGATCAATGTCAAGATCGTCGACACCGATGTACTTAATGGTATCACTCATCATTTTTATGTTTATTGATTATTCTCTTCCATGTCCTTCAGGGCCGCCTCCAGCTCTTGCTGCTTCTGCTGGGCAAAGTCCTGATCAACGCTATTGTTGATGCTGGCACACACATTGGCAGCAAACTGGTTGGCCTCGTTGATAACCGCATCCCAAACGTCCTCAGCCACACCCTCGTCGAGCATATCGCGTGTAACGCCATACTTGATGAGGCCATACACAAAGCCGGCATTAAAGTTGTCGCCAGCACCAATGGTGCTAACGGTCTTGGTATCAGGCACGGCATACTGCTTGGCAATGCCGCCCTTGGCTCTGAACTCAATTGGTTCGCCGCCCTGGGTGTAGATGAAATTCTTGCAGTAGAAGTCAATCTGTGCGCGATACACGCTGTCAGCATCCTTCTTGTTGAACATCACCTCGAAATCCTCCGAACTACCACGGATGATATCAGCCAACTCAAAGTTCTCAAGGATATTGGCCGTAACTTTTACTACCTCGTTCTTGTGCGATGCACGATAGTTGACATCGTAATAGAGTATGGCGCCCTTCTGGTGAGCATACTCAAGGAATGCCAGCATCTGCGGGCGGATAACGGGATTGATGGCGTAGAACGAGCCAAACATCACAATATCGTTGGTGTTGATATCAGGAGTTACAAACTCCAGGCGGTCGTGTGGATGGTCCTTATAAAATATGTACTCAGCATCGTTGTTCTCGTTGAGGAATGCCAGCGATACAGGTGATTTGGCTTCTGGATATACGCTGATGTTCGATGCATCAACATGATTCTGCTCCATAAAGCTGATGATGCGCTTGCCTACACGGTCATCGCCCGTCTCGCTGATAAACGAAGCATTGAGTCCAGCGCGGCCCAGCGAGATGAGCCCGTTGAACATAGAACCTCCAGGAACGGCGCCAATGGGCTGCTCGTCTTTGAAGATGATATCGAGGATTGTTTCTCCTATTCCTATTACTTTTCTCATTTGTTTTGGATTTTACGCTGCAAATATACGAAAAAGAATTGTAACTATGGCATGTTGGCACAAAAAAAATCGGCACTGCTTGCGCAATGCCGACCTTACTATATAGCTTTTTATTAATCAGCTACGAGTGTGAAGCGCTGGAAAGCAACGATCTTAAGATCCTTGTCCTGCTTAGCGAGCCACTGAGAAACAGTAGCCTTGTCGCCATCACCGAACTGGAACTCCTGGTCAACCAGGCAGTTCTCCTTCTTGAACTTCTCAACGCGGCCCTTAGCGATACCCTCAATCATAGGCATCTTCAGGTTAGCCTCGCCCTCAACCTTTGCGTCAGCAATGATCTTGCGAGCCTCGTCAGCCTGCTCCTGTGTCAGCCAGCCCTTTGACATGTTGCTCTCGATGTGATCCTCAGAATCAACGAGGTTGGGGTTCAAACCAGCCTTCTTGAGCTTCATATCAACGAACTTCTGAACCTGCTCGAGCTTAGACTTCTCAACAGCAGTCTTGTACTCCTCGTCGAGAATCTTTGGATCGATGCTCTGAGCGTCGAGAGCTACTGGCTTCATAGCAGCTACCTGCATAGCTACCAGGTGACCCTGCTCAGCAGCTGGCTTGTTGGTCTGAACCATGGTGCACAGAGTGTTCTTGCCCATGTGGTTGTAAACCTCGATGTTCTCACCCTCGAGAGTCAGGTAGCCATCAAGCTCCATCTTCTCACCAGTGATACCAGAACGCTGAGTAACTGCATCCTGAACCTTCTGACCGTCAGCCAGAGTGAGCTCCTTAACAGCCTCAATGTCCTTAGCCTTAGCAGCGATAGCAGCGTCGAGGATGCTCTGAGTAAGAGCGATGAAATCGGCACCGTTAGCTACGAAGTCGGTCTCGCACTTCAGGGCGATCATAGCAGCGAAGCCATCAACGCTCTTTACGAGTACACAACCATTAGATGTCTCACGGTCGCTACGCTTAGCAGCAATAGCGAGGCCACGCTCACGGAGAAGCTCCTTGGCCTTGTCGAAGTCGCCCTCAGCCTCGGTCAGAGCCTTCTTTACGTCAGCCAGACCAGCGCCGGTCATTGCGCGAAGCTTCTTGATATCGTCAATTGAAATTGCCATTTTAATTTAATGTTTAATCTTTAAATGTTTAATGTATTACTCAGCAGCAGCCTCTGCCTCAGCCTTTGGCTCAGCGTCCTTGCGAGCCTTGCGTGGAGCACGCTTTGGCTTAGCCTCCTCAGCAGCCTCAGCCTGAGCGTCAGCAGCCTTCTCGTCGGCCTTCTCTACCTTACGCTCCTCGATACCCTCGGCGATAGCAGTGCAGCAGGCATTCAGGATAGCCTCTACAGAGTCCTTAGCATCGTCGTTAGCAGGGATAACGAAGTCGATATTGTTAGGATCAGAGTTGGTGTCAACGATTCCGAATACGGGGATACCCAGACGGTTAGCCTCGCGAACGGCGATGTTCTCCTTCATAACGTCTACAACGAAGAGTGCGCTTGGCAGACGAGTCAGATCAGCGATAGAACCCAGGTTCTTCTCAAGCTTAGCACGCTGACGAGTGATCTGCAGCAGCTCACGCTTTGAGAGGTTAGAATAGGTACCATCCTGCATCAGACGGTCGATGTTCGCCATTTTCTTAACGGCCTTACGGATTGTAGGGAAGTTGGTGAGCATACCACCAGGCCAGCGCTCGATAACGTATGGCATGTTGATGCTTGCAGCCTTCTCAGCAATCACTTCCTTTGTCTGTTTTTTAGTAGCGACGAACAGGATTTTCTTGCCACTCTTGGCAATCTGCTTCAGTGCCTCAGCAGCCTCGTCAACCTTGGCTACTGTCTTATGCAGGTCGATGATGTGAATACCGTTACGCTCGGTGTAGATATAAGGAGCCATAGCGGGGTTCCACTTACGCTTCAGGTGACCGAAATGACAGCCAGCCTGCAGCAACTGTTCAAAATTTGTTCTTGACATTTTCTTAATTCCTTTAAATTGTTTACTTTCTTTTTAATTCTTTTTAGAATCAGCCCGATGGTAGTCCAAAGGAATCCAGCGGGTTTAGATACTAAACTTGCGCTCAGTTCTTCAGCGGGATTAACGCTTACTGAACTGGAAGCGACGACGTGCCTTTGGACGACCTGGCTTCTTACGCTCAACCTCACGGCTATCACGTGTCATGAAACCTGCATCCTTCAGCTTCTTCTTATCCTCTTCGTTGATCTTCACGAGAGCGCGAGCGATTGCGAGACGCAGAGCCTGGCTCTGACCAGTGAAACCACCACCGTCGAGGTTTGCCTTGATGTCATACTTCTCAGCTACTTCGAGCAGGTTCAGTGGCTGCTTAACCACGTACTGCAGGATAGCTGATGGGAAATATACCTCTAAATCTTTCTTGTTGATCGTAATCTTGCCAGTACCCTCAGTTACATATACACGGGCTACAGAGCTCTTACGACGACCTATTGCGTTAATTACTTCCATCTTTCCTTATTATTTATACTGGTTAATATCAATAGTCTTTGGCTGCTGAGCGGCATGTGGATGCTCTGTACCCTCGTAGATGAAGAGGTTGTTCAGCAGGCTGCGGCCCAGAGGACCCTTTGGCAGCATACCCTTAACGGCGTGACGAAGCATCTTGTCAACACCACCGTTCTTCTTGCGAAGCTCAGCAGGAGTGTTGAAGCGCTGGCCACCAGGATAACCTGTGTAGCGGGTATAAACCTTATCGGTCTCTTTCTTACCAGTGAAAACTACCTTATCGGCGTTGATAAGGATTACATTGTCACCACAGTCAACGTGTGGAGTGAAAGTTGGCTTGTACTTTCCGCGAATCAGCTTAGCTACCTTTGAAGCGAGACGACCAACAACCTGGTCTGTGGCATCGATTACCACCCACTCCTTCTTTGCTGTTTCCTTGTTTACAGAAAGTGTCTTGTAACTCAAAGTGTTCATTTTTAAATTTACTACTAAAAAACAGTTTAACTTATTATATAAATATGTACGCGCATAAACTCACTCCCAGGGTCTAACTCCCGGTTGTCAGTCTAACTTGCGCTGAAACGCTGATTCACGAACCGCCATGCCCGGCCAAAGACACCGCTATTCACACAACATTTCACGGGGATTCTAAGTCTCTCCCCTAAATCGGTGTGCAAAGGTACTAACTATTTTTATTATATAATGTACGCGCAAAAGAAAAAAGCGCTAAATTTAGAGAAATTTAACGCTTTTCTGTATTTTTAAGATTTCTTTCTTAGAAATCCATGTTGTCTAATGAGTCGCTGAAGTCTTTTGGCTCCTGATTCTCTTTTGGAGCTTCCTGCTGCTCTGGACGAGGACGATGCTCGCCACGCTCAGGGCGCTCACGACGCTCGCCATTGCGACGATCGCCACGGTCTGGACGACGGTCACGGCGCTCACCATTACGCTCAGGGCGCTCACGACGCTCACCACGAGCTGGACGCTCAACATAATCAGCAGGCTTCTCAATCAGTACGCGATGAGAGAGCTTGTACTTACCTGTCTTAGGATCGATCTCGAGCAGCTTAACCTGAATGTGGTCGCCCTCCTTGATGCCAGCCTCCTCGACAGTCTCAAGGCGCTTCCAGTCAATCTCAGAAATGTGCAGCAGACCATCCTTGCCAGGCATAATCTCAACGAAGCATCCGTAAGGCATGATAGAGCGAACTACACCGTCGTAAATCTCGCCAACCTCAGGAATAGCTACGATAGCCTTGATCTTGCCGATGGCTGCATCGATGCTGTCCTTGTTAGGAGCAGAAACCTGAACCTTACCTACACCATCAACCTCGTCGATAGTGATGGTAGCGCCGGTATCCTCCTGCATCTGCTGGATAATCTTACCGCCAGGGCCAATCACAGCACCGATGAACTCCTTAGGAATCTCGAGCTGAACGATACGTGGAACCTGTGGCTTCATCTCTGCACGTGGCTCAGCGATGGTGTCGGTGAGGCACTTCAGGATGTGCTCACGACCAGCCTTAGCCTGCATCAGAGCCTTCTCCAGAATGTCGAAACTCAGACCGTCGCACTTGATATCCATCTGGGTAGCTGTCAGACCGTCCTTTGTACCAGTGGTCTTGAAGTCCATATCGCCCAGGTGGTCCTCGTCGCCGAGGATATCGCTCAATACAGCGTACTTATCTTCTCCAGGATTCTTAATCAGACCCATGGCGATACCCGAAACAGGCTTCTTCATAGGAACACCAGCGTCCATCAGGGCGAGTGTACCAGCACATACAGTAGCCATTGAAGAAGAGCCGTTAGACTCGAGGATCTGAGAAACCAGACGTACGGTATAAGGGAAGTCCTCAGGAATCTGGCCCTTCAGACCGCGCCATGCCAGGTGTCCGTGACCAATCTCACGACGACCTACGCCGCGCTGAGCCTTAGCCTCGCCAGTACAGAATGGTGGGAAGTTATAGTGCAACAGGAAGCGCTGATAACCATGCTCAAGCACGTCGTCAACAAGCTTCTCGTCGAGCTTAGTACCAAGGGTACATGTAGAGAGCGACTGTGTCTCACCACGAGTGAAGATAGAGCTTCCGTGAGGCATTGGCAGAGGAGAAACCTCGCACCAGATAGGACGGATCTCGTCAGTCTTACGACCATCAAGACGGATACCCTCGTCGAGGATACAACGACGCATAGCATCGCGCTCTACATCGTGGTAGTAGCGATCCATCATAGCGTACTTCTCTTCCATCTCGTCCTCAGTCAGGTCGGCATGCTCGGCAGCATACTTCTCCTTGAAGTCGGCCAGGATCTTCTCGAAAGCCTCAGCGCGCTGCTGCTTCTCGAGAGCCTGCTTGGTAACATCGTAAGCGGGCTGATACAGCTCCTTGTTCATCTGCTCGCGCAGCTCCTCGTCGTTAACCTCGTGATCGTACTCACGCTTAACGTCCTTGCCCAGCTCCTTTGAGAGCTCAGCCTGAAGTTCGCACATAGGCTTGATAGCCTCCATAGCAGCCTTGAGGGCGCCGATCATATCCTGTTCTGACACCTCTTTCATCTCACCCTCTACCATCATGATGTTCTCGGCCGAAGCACCAACCATGATATCCATATCGGCCTCCTTCATCTGCTCGAAGGTAGGATCGATAACATATTCACCGTTGATACGGGCTACACGAACCTCACTGATGGGGCACTCGAAAGGAATGTCTGAGCAAGCCAGAGCTGCAGAGGCAGCAAAACCTGCCAGAGCGTCGGGCTGGTCAACACCATCTGCTGAGAGCAGCATCACATTTACAAACACCTCAGCGTGATAGTTCGAGGGGAAGAGTGGGCGGAGCACACGGTCCACCAGTCTTGATGTCAGGATTTCGTTGTCGCTGGCTTTGCCTTCGCGCTTGGTAAATCCGCCGGGGAAACGTCCGGCTGCACTGTACTGTTCACGATAATCTACCTGCAAAGGCATAAAATCTGTTCCGGGAACTGCATCTTTTGCGGCACAAACAGTGGCTAGTAGTACGGTGTTGTTCATCTTCAACATGACAGCACCATCGGTCTGTTTTGCCACTTTCCCGGTTTCAATGGTGATGGTTCTTCCATCAGCCAATTGAAGGGTCTTCGTAATTACGTTCATCTTGTTTAAAACATCTAATATATATAAAACAGGCGCAAAGTTACACATAATTATATTAATAAACGAAGAAATAGTGAATATTTTTCGTTTTTTATGAAAAAAGTTATATCTTTGCACCCGCAAAACGTAAATTCTAATTAAAAATGAAACATATCTATAAAGCAGCAGCTGTGGTTCTGGCTGCATTATCAGTTGCAGCATGCAACAACAATAAGTTTACCGTCGAGGGCCAGATTTCTGGTGCCAAGGATTCTGTGCTTTATTTCGAAAACGTAGGTCTTGAGGGTATCAACGTGCTCGATTCTGTTAAGTTGGGCGAGGATGGCGATTTCTCATTCAGCGAGGCAGCTAATCAGGCACCTGAGTTCTATCGTCTTCGCATAGCCGATCAGATTATCAATGTTAGTATCGATTCAACCGAGACTGTACAGGTTAAGGGTCAGTATCCTGGTATGGCATCTAACTATACCGTAAGTGGTTCGGATAACTGCGATAAGATTCGTGAGTTAGCTCTTAAGCAGATGGATCTTCAGGCTAAGGCTATTGCCCTGCAAAGCAACACCGAACTTGGCATCGTGAAGGCTAACGACAGCATCCAGACTCTTATCAATGCATATAAGGACGAGGTTAAGCGCAATTATATCTACAAGGAGCCTTACAAGGCATACGCCTATTTTGCTCTGTTCCAGGCTATTGGCAACTATCTGATCTTTAATCCACGTAACAATAAAGACGACATCAAGGCCTTTGCTGCTGTGGCTACAAGTTGGGATACTTATTACCCACATGCTGAGCGTGGACAGAACCTGCATAACATCGCTATCGAGGGTATGAAGAATCAGCGAATCGTTGAGGCTCAGAATGCTGATATTCAGGTAGATGCAAGCAAGGTCCAGGAGGCTGGCGTGCTCGATATCGCTCTGCTTGATAACAAGGGCGTTCAGCGTCATCTTACCGATCTTAAGGGTCAGGTTGTATTGCTCGACTTCCATATCTTTGCAATGGAGGAATCTCCTGCTCGTATCATAACGCTGCGTGAGCTCTACAACAAGTATCATGCTCAGGGACTTGAGATTTTCCAGGTTAGTCTGGATCCAGACGAGCACTTCTGGAAGCAGCAGACAGCAGCTCTGCCTTGGATCAACGTTCGCGATGAGGATGGCATCAACTCTTCACGCCTCATGTTGTACAATGTTCAGGCTGTTCCTGATTTCTTTATCATAGATCGTGGCAACAATCTTGTAAAGCGTGCTGCCCAGATAAAAGATCTTGATGCTGAAATCCAGAAGCTCCTTTAATTATAACCACCAATAACGATGAACCACCTGTCACCACATTGTCAAGAACTGATAGAGCAGTTCCGCAAGTATCGTCCCCAGATGGAGAAACTGGAGCAGTTGGTCAATGACCAGTTGTGTACAGTCATTCGTAATCAGGGCATAGAGCTGAACTCTATCGAACATCGCGTTAAAACCGAACAGTCGCTCATAGGAAAGCTGGAGCGTAAAGGTGATAAATACCAGAATCTGGAAGATATCACCGACCTGGTTGGATTGCGCATTATTACCTTCTATACTGACGATGTTGACAAGGTGGCTGCCATCATGAAGAGGCAGTTTGTTATAGATTGGGATAATTCTGTAGATAAACGAAAACTCCATGAGTTGACCAGCTTTGGTTATAACTCTATACATTTTATCTGTCATCTGAAGGAGGGTCCGCTTAGTGGTATCCCCTTTGAGATACAGGTGCGCACAGCCCTGCAACATGTGTGGTCGGCTATTGAGCACGATATCGGCTACAAGGGTGCCGTAAAGCTGCCACCAGAATATAGGCGACAGTTCAGTCGTCTTGCTGGCATGCTTGAACTTGCTGACGATGAATTCAGCCGTCTGCGTACCACTATGACAGAATATCGCCGACAGGTACAGTCATTGGTTAAAAGCGGTAAGCTTGATGATGTGCCATTGTCAACAGATTCTTTCCGCAGTTATTTGGAACTGCATCCGTTCGACCGACTTAATCAGCGTATTGCTGCTGTGAATCAGGCAGAACTGTTCCCTGTTTCGCTGATGCCTTTCCTCCCTATTCTCGAAACATTCAGATTGCAGACTCTTGGAGATGTTCAGCGATTTATCGACGAGAATAGCGAGGATGCATATCAATTAGCTTTGTCGCAATTGGCTGTAACAGATTTGGATATCCTTTCTGAAACAGTTGGCTTGCAGTATCTCAGTATTGTTTATACTCTGAAGAGTGGGGGCGGACGTGCAGGATTATGGTTCATATATGATACCATTAATGGCGAGAGCGAGTCGAATATGATTCTTGCAGACAAGATGCTGGAACAGGCTAAGACATTGAAGTTTATGCATGTCTAGCTAGTTAAACCTGTCCATTTTGAACAAATTGAAAAGGATTTGAACGAATCGGAAAACGAGGAGACTTTTTTGAACAACATCGAAAATTAAACGAACACAGCAGAAAGGTGTTTTGCTGATGTATGTGTAATTTTGCACCCAGAAACCAGAATTTGTAATAACTAAAAAATATAATTCTAACAATGAAGATTTCGTTTCATCAAATTAGTTTGGTTGTGATGGCTGTGGCTATGTCGTTCGGCTGCAGCCTTGGCGTGTCGGCCCAGCAACTTAGGGCAGATCGCTCGGCTTTGCCGCTTCTCTCTGAGAAGAATATCGACGAGGTGGTTAAGGCGATGACCCTCGAAGAGAAATGTCACATGGTGCTGGGACGCGGCATGCATTTCAACGATGATGCCAAATTCCCAGGTACAGCTGGTAGTACTTTCTCAGTTAATCGTCTTGGTATTCCTGAGACCTATTGTGCTGACTCTCAGCAGGGTTTGCGTATGAATGCTACACGTGCGTGGGATCATAATGATTATTATCCTACCGATTTCGTGGCTTCTATGACACTCGCTTCTACTTGGGATCGCGAGGCTGCATTCAAGGTTGGTCAGGGTATTGGTAATGAGGTTCGCGAGTTTGGTCTCGACTGGATTCTCTCACCAGCCATGAACCTGATTCGTAATCCGCTGTGTGGACGTAACCACGAGTATTACTCAGAGGATCCTTACCTCTCGGGTACTATTGCTGCTGGTTATGTAAAAGGTGTGCAGAGCGAGGGTACAGCTGCTTGCCCCAAGCACTTTGTAGCCAACAACCAGGAGACAAACCGTAATAACAACATCTCGCAGGTATCTCAGCGTGCTCTGCGTGAGATTTATCTCAAAGCTTTCGAGATTATGGTAAAGGAGAGTGATCCTTGGACCATCATGACATCATATAACAAGCTGAATGGCCCTTATGCCGTTCAGAATCGTGAGTTGCTCACCACCATCGTTCGCGATGAGTGGGGCTGGAAGGGTATGTATGTTTCTGACTGGAATGCTGGCGATGATGCCGTTGCTGCTATGTTGGCTGGTAACGATATGCTGCAGCCTGGTCAGGACAAGCAGTATAAGGCCATCTACGAGGCTGCCAAGAGCGGCAAGTTGCCAATGGAAGTGCTCGATGCTAACGTTAAGCGTATATTAGAATATGTGGTAAAGACTCATAACTTCAAGGGTTATAAGTATAACAACGAGCCTGACCTGAAGGCTCATGCTCAGGTGGTACGCCAGGTAGGTGCCGATGGTATCGTGCTCCTGAAGAACAACGGCGTTCTGCCTCTTGAAAACTCAAACCTCAAATCTCAAACCTCAAAGCCACGTGTTGCTCTGTTTGGATGCACCTCTTACGATTGGATCTCTGGTGGTTCAGGCTTTGGCGGAACATCAGTTGGTCACTATACAGTATCTCTGATTGAGGGCATGCGTTCTGCAGGATACGAGGTTTACAAGCCATTAATCCGTACCTATACCCAGCACATCGCTGCTGAGGAGAAGCGTTTGTTCCCCAATGGTCGCCCCCCATTCTCATTGATGCCACCAGCACGTGCTGACGAGAAGCAGTTTACTGCCGATGAGCTCAATGCAGCTATCGAAGGTAGCGATGTGGCTATCATCTCTTTGGGTCGCAAGAGCGGTGAGGCTGCCGATCGTAGCGAGGCCGACTTCTATCTGAAGGAAGGAGAGAAGCAGCTGATCAAGGCTGTTAGCGAGGCATATCATGCTAAAGGCAAGCAGGTAGTCGTATTGCTCGACATCTGCAGTCCTATCGATGTGGCCTCATGGCAGAATCAGATCGATGCTTTGGTTTGCACCTGGCAGGGCGGTCAGGAGAGTGGCTTCAGCGTGGCTGATGTGCTCTCGGGCAAGGTTAACCCAAGCGGCAAACTGCCTATGACCTTCCAGAATAAGTATGGCGATGCATACGCTGATAAGAACTTCCCCAGCAATGTTGACGATAAGACACTTGGCGCTATGTTCATGTGGGGTTATAACAAGGATCAGGCCCCCAAGGAGCGCAAGCCACAGGCTAATATCGACTTTACTAACTACGAGGAGGATATCTATGTAGGTTATCGCTACTTCGACAGCTTTGGCAAGCCAGTTGCCTATCCATTCGGATTCGGTCTTAGCTATACCACCTTTGCTTACGAGAACCTGAAGGTTACTGAGGCTAATGGTGTGTTTACCGTTAAGGTTGATGTGAAGAATACTGGTAAGAAGGCAGGTCGTAATGTGGTTGAGCTCTTCGTTGCTGCACCAAACAGCAAGAAGCTGAACAAGCCCGAGAAGGAGCTCCGTAACTATGCCAAGACCAAGCTGTTGCAGCCCGGACAGACTGAGACTGTTACTATGATTGTAAAGACCGAGGATCTTGCATCGTTCAACGAGAAGGCATCTGCCTGGAAGACCGATGCTGGTCGTTACGACTTCCTGATCTGTTCATCGGCCAACGATGTTGAGGCTAAGGCTACTGCCAACGTTAAGGCTTGGACCAAGAAGGTGAACAACGTGATGAAACCCAATGTGAAACTCAATTTGCTTAAGCGATAATGAAACAATTTTTTTCGATGTTAGTGCTTGCATGCTGCTCTGTGCCTATGATGGCACAGTGGCAGATGCAGCCAACTCCCAACGACACACTCCAGCCAGTTCGTAATCTGGGTGGTGGTAAGGTGGCCTTCAGTATCTATGCGCCTAACGCCAAGCAGGTAGGTTTTGGTGGCGACGCCATGCCTTGGGGCAAGCCTCTGCAGTTTACTAAGGCCGATAACGGCGTGTGGACAGCAGTTATCAGCGACTTGAAGGATGGTGTTTATCGCTATAACTTCACTGTCGATGGCGTGAAGGTTCAGGACCCTAAGGGTGCTCTGTCTGCTGAGACTTCTGCTCTCGCCAACATCGGTGATGGCAAGCAGTTCTACGATATGCGTCAGGATGTTCCCCATGGCGCATTGGCTCAGCGTTATTATTTCAGTAAGCCTCTTAATGCCCTGCGCCGTCTGCATGTATGGACTCCTGCAGGTTATGAGAAGAGTTCAGAAAAGCTTCCCGTGCTTTACCTTATTCATGGCGGTGGCGACAACGATGCCTCATGGCCTGGAGTAGGTTGTGCTTGCAACATCCTCGACAATCTCTTGGCCGAGGGCAAGATGAAACCTATGGTTGTGGTGATGCCAAACGGCTCAATTCCTGTAAAGAATATGATGGACGAAGTACCCCTCTTCGAGCAGGACCTTGTTACCAGCATCATTCCTTATATCGAGGATAACTATCGCGTGCTTACCGACAAGGCGCATCGCGCTATGGCCGGCCTCTCGATGGGAGGTATGGAGACCATGGAGACCATCCTGAACGATAACGACAAGTTCGAGTACTTTTGGGTGCTCAGCGCAGGTTGGTTCCCCGCTCAGAAAGAGCAGTTCGAGGGCTACCGCCAGCGCCTGAACAAGGCTGCTGCTGGCATCAAGAAGAATGTTCGTCAGCTTGTGTTCACCCAGGGCGATCCTGAGGATATTGCCTACCAGAATGGCTTGGCCACACTCAAGCTTTTCGATGCTGAGGGCATTAAGTATGAGTATTATACAGCTCCAGGCGGACACACCTGGTACACATGGCGCAACAATCTGCACCAGCTTGCACAGAGACTTTTTAAATAACTAATAACAAACATATGAAAAAATCAATTCTAACTTTGGCTCTTGCAGCAGTCTGCCTCGGAGCCTCGGCACAGGAGAAACTCTTCAACAGTGCCAGTGTTCAATCTCCAGTTGTTAACAAAGACGGAACAGTTACATTCAACCTCTTTGCCCCTAAGGCCGTTAAGGTTGAGGTTACAGGCGATTTCCTGCCAACACAGCCCATCGAGATTCCTGGTTATGGCAAGTACGATGCTCCAGGAGTAGCACAGTTGAAGGAAGGCAAGAATGGCGTATGGAGCTACACCACCGATAAACTGGCTCCTGAGATGTACAGCTATACCTTTAATATCGATGGTATGACTGGTGTTAAAGATCCCGCTAATATCTACGTAAACCGCGACATTGTTTCTTTTACCAATATCTTTATAGTTAGCGACCAGAAGGGTGATAAGGGCGACCTCTACAAAGTAAACGAGGTTCCTCACGGAAACCTTTCTAAGGTTTGGTACAACAGCCCAACGCTGAAGATGCAGCGCCGTATGACCATCTACACACCAGCTGGTTACGACAAGGGTGGCAAGTATCCTGTATTGTATCTGCTTCATGGTGCAGGTGGCGATGAGAACGCCTGGAGCGAACTCGGACGTGCTGCTCAGATTCTCGATAACCTGATTGCTACAGGTAAGGCTAAGCCTATGATCGTTGTTATGCCTAATGGCAATCCTAACTGTCAGGCTGCTCCTGGCGAGTGGTCATGGGGTATGTACACTCCTGGCTTCCGCGATGGTGGTACAGGTCCTACCGCTCCTGCAGCTGCTTCTATCCCAGAGAGCTTCATGGATATCGTAAACTACGTTGATGCCAACTACCGCACACTTAAGGATCGCTCACACCGTGCTATCTGCGGTTTGTCAATGGGTGGTGGTCACACTTTCCACGTAAGTCTGCTCTATCCTAACAAGTTCGACTATTTCGGACTGTTCTCTGCTGGTTTGCACTTGGCTAATGGTGGTTACCAGGACTCTTTTGCTAAGCAGATTGAAAACAATCCAACTTTCGCACAGCAGAGTGCTAAGCTGTTTGGTAGCAAGCCAAAGCTCTACTGGATGGGAATGGGTAAGACCGACTTCCTTTATCAGAGCACAGTCGACCTGCGCAATTACTGGGACAGCAAGGGTTATAAATATGAATATGTAGAGACCGATGGTGGTCACATCTGGCGCAACTGGCGTATCTACCTTACCATGTTCGCTCAGAAGATTTTCAAGTAAAAGAAGTTTTTATTGCTAATTGCTGTTTAAACCATACGCCCGCCATTCTCAAATTGAAATGACGGGCGATTTTCTGATTCATAATTAATGGGGGCGTAGAATGTGATCATTTTCTCCGACCCCATGATTTTTTGATGCGACTTTTCATAAAAAAGTGGGACAATGGCATTATGTTTCCAAAACTTTTCGTATATTTGCACCTGTTAATGAAAAAAAACGAAGAAAGTGCGTGAGACGATAGAAATAAATATCCCCCCCAGGCGTTCAGTTAACTCAACTGTCGAAGATTACATTATTAAATTGTATGTAATCTTTTTTATCTTACTCTTTACTGGTTGTTCTGGCAATGGCTCGAACGGCACCCCTCAGATAGCAGATACTGAGATAACCTTGGAGCAGTATCAGGCGGAAAGAGACGATGAGAGAATACTGGCTCTGGCCGACAGTCTTGAATCCTGTGGAACCATGACTGATGTACAGGCCAATTACTGGCGTGGAGAGTCCAACCTGATAAAGGGAGACTACCCGGAGGCTCTGCACTATTTCCAGACGGCACTCAACGGCGACACGCAGCGCCGTGAAAACCATCACGCCTACTACATGGCTGCAAGTGCCGTCTCAGATATGCTGTTGAATTGGAGGCATGATGCGCAAGGGGCTCTTGAGACGGCCATGCCTGCTGTTAAAGCGATAGAAGCGCGTGGTCACACAGGCGAGCCCGACTATAGTAGCATGCTCTACACCATCGGTCTTTGTCAGATAAATCTAAATATGTACGACGAGGGCAGAAAGACCCTTACCCGTGCTATGGACATCTTCGATCGCGTGGCAGAGAAAGACACCATCGGCACTGAAGCCTACAACCGCATCGTGATGCTCATCAATATCGTCATTCCCTATTTGGGTAAGTCGCACTTTGAGGAGGCCGACTATTGGCTGAATCGCAGCAAGAAGGCCTTGGAGCAGTATGCTGCCCTGCCGATAGCCAATCCACAGCGAGTTGACCGTAGCCGTGGGCGCATACTGATCTATTCTGCTGAAATCAATGAGCGTTTGGGCCATTCGCGGGAAGCCGCCAAAGCCTATGAGGAAGCCATGAAGACCGACTTTGGAAAATCTACCGATGGACGTATCGACGCCACAGGCTATCTGCAGGCTGCAGGGCGATGGGACGAGGCTGCCGATATCTTCCAGCCACTCGACTCCATCATGCATGCCTGGCACATACGGCCTAAACTCGGAACCTTAGCAGGATTGATGCTGGCCAAATACCGCTCCAATGTTGGAGCAGGGCGACGCGACTCGGCAGCAGCCGTCAGTGCACAGATATGCAACGCCCTTGACTCGGCCGTAGTCTGGGAACGTGAGAGTAAAGCCGCCGAACTGGCCACCATCTATCAGCTTAAGGAAGAACAGTTGGCTCGCCAACAGGCTGAGGCCGACGCATACATCTTCCGTATCGTCACCATCGCCGTAGTCATCGCCTTAATAGCCGTTCTGACATTCGCCGTCTATTTCTTCTATCAGCGCCGATTGACGTTAGAGAAGAACAAGGCACTGGTCTTGCTCATCGATAACAATATGAATCAGAAGAACAGTACCGAGGCTACAGAAACAAAGAAGACTACCGATCCGTCGCTGTTCGAACGCTTCACCGCGCTCGTTCACGAGCAGCAGCTCTTCCGTGATGTCAATATCGACCGCGATGCCGTATGCCAGCAACTCGACATCGAGCGTCACACGCTGAACCAACTACTTAACGACTATGCCGGCGGACTCTCGTTGCCGGCCTATCTCAACAACGTACGACTGGATGCTGCTTACGATATGTTGCACAACCAGGCCGATAAAAGCATCGCCGACATCGCCAATGCCGTTGGCTTTACCCCTCAGAACCTGCGTCTGCAGTTTAAGAAACGTTATGGATTAACCCCCTCAGAATATCGACAATGTATATAGAATCATGCATACATTCGGGCAAAAGAGGCATACATTCGGGCGTTCGCCCAAATCTACGCATCAAGTTTCTTGCAGTTACGGAAAACCTATATTAATTTTGCAACCGAAATCAGAATTACAAACCAATTAAAAAATGATTATGAGAACCAAAAACTTATTCCAGATGGCAACCCTCATGTTGGGCATGACCATTTCGAGTGTGATGATTGCCTCATGTACAGTTGAGGATAATCCTGTAGATGAACCACAGTTCGATGAAGAGGTTCTGCGCTACGTAGAAGGTATTCCTCAGACAGCCTCGAACCAACTGATGGAATTTCAGAACCACATTGTTGAGATTGATTCGCTTGGAAACTTTGTGCGTCGTCTGAATGGAGTGCCACTCAATCGCGAAGACACTACCGTATTAAGCATCGGTGTACAGGATCTGGCTGAGGCACGTTCCTTCTTTAACGAGTGGCTGCCTGACAATCCTGAGATAACAGAAACAGCTCCTAATGTGGTAACATTCTACCCAAAGGATGAAAATGGAGCAGCCCAGGGAGAAATATATTTCACACCATCCAGTTCAGAAGAGATGGTAGCCGAAATGACATATTCAAGCACAACAGACCTGCGCCATTTCACTTCCATACAATTCATCCCCGAAAGCTTATGGCCACCGATGGGGAGTGACGACGGCATGGATTTCAAATTGTGGCAAGTATATAAGATGAAAGGCCCGGACGGTAAAGAGGGAGATTATCAATGTATCCGCGAGAGAAGTTTTGGAAAACTCGGCTTGCTTGCACTGGTTAAGGATAAAAGAAATCCAACAAAGCATCGTGACAATTTAACTGCCAGTGAATCTGTCGCCAAGGAAGCGTACAAAGTTTTAAAGGACAACTGGGGGAAATGGAAATACAGTGATTTCGGAGAACGTGTTTGGATTAACAAAAGCTATTTACCTGTTTACCATTTAGACAACTCATATACCATTAACTTGAAAAAGGGCGATGTTACATATTGGGAATGGTATTTTTCGATTGTCTATTATTTCTTTCATCCCAACAAAAACAGTTTTGGAAAACTGTACATTATTGAATTCTAAAAAGAAGCATATTACGATTAACAATTAATAAAACCAATATAATATGAAAGCGAACAATATTTTTAAGATGGCAGCCCTCATGTTGGGCATGACCATTTCAAGTGTGATGTTTACCTCGTGTACAGTTGAGGACAACCCAGTTGGCGACGTGCCAGGCGACGTGCCCAACGTGGGAGGAGCGACGGTGAAGGCCCTCAGCGAACTGACTAAAGCGGACGTGGGCTGGGTGATTGCCACCGACGGCAAGGCTTATCTGAATCCTGCTGCCGCCACAGCCGCGGGCACGGAAGCCGTGGCTATGTTTGGCTGTATTACTGAAAGTGTGGATGGTAGTCATTGGGGTTATGCCATTCAAATCACCGACGGCCCCAACATGGAAGTCAGTTGGGAGGAAGCCAAGGAATATATCAAAAGCCTTCCTAAAGTTGAAGGTGCAAACTGGTATCTGCCGGATGTGGCTGACTGGGAAGCGATTTTCAAGGGCTGTGCCGTAACGGGAGACGCCACAGAACGCACAGGCAATAGTATGAAACCCATCAATGGCTTCAGGGACAAGATGCTCGCCGCCTGCCCGGGATGGGGGAATTACTGGTATTGGACAAGTGCGGTAGAAGGCTCTTCAAACGCATGGATTGTGAGCATTACCCTCAAGACCCTCCACGAGGGGGAGAATGCGAGCGCCTCGTTTGCTAATGAGCCACAGTCCTACCCGTATTCCGTCCGTGGTCTCCTGATATTTAGTAAGAATTAAGTGTAATACACACGGGGTCAGGCACGCTGGACTTATGGGGTCGTAGAATGTGATCATTTTCTCCGACCCCATGATTTGTACACAGCGAAGCTGAACTAATCAAAATCCCAAACCTTTACATAATGATCAAACTTAACATCGGTACTTCCAAACTTAGCCAGCACCTCTATAATCTCTTTCTGCCGCTTAGGCGAGACCATAATCCATCCATGATGTGCACGATAGTACTGCCCATTACCGCTACCAAACAGAGCGCTGACGCTACGACGAGCCTCAGCCCGCAGGTAGGTGGGCAGGTTACGATATAGCTGCGAAAAGCCCCACGCTTTCTTCACCAGCTTCTTCTCGCTATAGCAGCGGCACTCGCCTCCCCGCCAAGCCGTAGGATAAACTGCAGAGCCTTTGTCTCGCTCTTCAGCCACCAGCTGGGCCTGATAATGCATACATTTCTCTTTTTTATCACATTCGCTGTTGAAACACAGCGCATATCCACCTGGGATATCTTTTGCTTTCAGTTTTATATCTTCCATTTTTTCTGTTTTTTAAAAGTTTTCATTAAAAATCTCTCAATCTCTCATCAAATTTCTCGAAACGCCCGTGTACAAAGGGTTTGAGAGGGGTGAGAGATTTCCGGGATCTCTCCCTAATCTCTCAATAATCTCTCATTTTTTCCCTCATGCCACCTTAACTGGAACCACATCATAATAAGATATGTGAGCCTTCTCCTTGAACTTAAAGCCCAGCGCTTTTACAGTCTTGCCCAGTCGCACCTTGTTGCCAACGGTATTGGGCAGCGAAGGATAACTCTTGCGCATCATCTCTATCATCTGGTCGCAATTCATCGTCTTTGCCACCTCGCCCTCTTCAGGCTGACGGAAACATGCCACAAACATCTCGCCAAGGTCCTTCTGCTCCATAAACTCCTGATTGAGCTGCTGGATTCGGGCCACCTCGTCGTTCGAGAACCAATAGGGAGCCTTCAGCTCCTGCAGTTCGTAAACCACCTGAGCATAAAGCTGTCCATAGTCGATGTCGCCCTCGTTGTTAACGAGCAGTCCGTCGGGTATCTGAATACAGATGTATCGACGACTACCTGTAGGATCAGTCAGCGGGTGAGGATTGTTGGTGGTTGCCACAAACGATGCATATCGAGGGCGATCCTCCTGGGTGCGACCAAAGATAGGTCGACCGTTCACCTTACTTACTGATAGCGTCTGCTTCAGTTTGGCGTGCTGTGAGGCGCTGATGGCTTCGAGCTCATCGAGATTCACGATGAGATTGTTGGTAAGCGCCATCTCCTTGTCGAACTTGTTGCCAAGGTTCAGATGGTCCAGATAATACTCACGAAGCTCCAGAGGCAGCAGTCGACGCACAAAGGTGGTCTTTCCGCAACCCTGATGACCTATAAAGGTAGGCACACACTCGTTTCCGTGCAGCATATCCATCTGCTTCCAATGAGCCACAGAAGAACGCAGCCAGATAGTGAGATAATTCAGCTGCTCAGAGCTGATACCAGGAATACGGCTGAAAACCTTTGCTATGTGGTTCTGGCCGTCCCATTTGGGCAGATTGTCAAGGAAAGCCTGCACAGGATTGTATTCAGGCACCTCCTCAGATTCCACATACTCCGTGATTTCTGTTTTAGGACTACCTTTCTCCAGAATCTGCTCGCGCTTGGCGCGAATCACGATACTGTTCAGAGCCGCCTTTGTCAGAGGACGGAATACCAGATTCGATTCATCAGAATCGTTCGAGAGACTGCTGGATTCAACAGCAGTATTGCCATCGGCAGAAACACTTGCCTTAGGCAGTTCAGCAAATTCTACCTTTCCGTTCAGGGTGTTTCGACGGAAGCGGTAATTCTCCATGAGGAACAGCTCGATTGCGAGCGTTACCTCCTGTGAGGCACAGCATGCCCCACGCATAATCTCCTTATTTTCCATACTTTTTTAGTCTTCAATTGGCGCGCTTTTCATAGCGTGCGTTTTCGAGTGCAAAGATACAAAAAAAATATCCGGTTTGCAAATTTTTCGGCCATTATTTTGCGTTTTTTCTTCAAATGTTAAAATTTGGCTTTAGGCATGATATTTTGGAGGGATAATATGAGAGATTCATGAGGGATTAGGGAGGGATTCTAAGAATCTCTCATACCTCTCAAACCCTTTGTATACGGGCGTTTCGAGAGATTTAATGAGAGATGGAGAGATTTTTCCATCAAACTTATAAAAATCACATTTTTAATACCACGAAATCTTCATCAAAACAAGTGAAAAACGTTCCCAGTAAGGGAACGATTGATTCCCAGTTAGGGAACACTTTGTTCCCAACTAGGGAACATTTCGTTCCCCTATTGGGAATATTATAAAAACATATCGCTATGTTCTGTCGCATTTGAACTCGGCCATGCCGCTTGGCTTGTCCAAGAATGCACAAAAGCCAATAGACTCTACGCACGTACATATATTATATAAGACATCAATCATCCTTTCTTATTCCACAAATTAAACTTTTTCGCCAAAACATTTGGAAGTTTCAATTATAATACCTATATTTGCAAACAAATGAATATATGTTGAACCCTATAAAATAGATTTGCCTATGGGCTAAGATTACAATAAGGACATAAGACAGAACGTCCACTTTTGATTCTTGTTTCAGATAATTGGGGAATTTGATGAAAACTGCAAGAACTGAAGTAGATAGTTCACGCCGCTTGGCGTGGGCATTTACTCGTTTAAGCAGTTAAGGTTATCCCCAATACCTCTGAAACGTAAGCGATGTAAATTGCTCACGTTTTTTTTATTCTACTATTACTACTTTTGCAAAAAACAATAACTAATATAACATAAGTAAAACTATAAAAAAAGTAAGCGTTATGAAAAAGGACAAGAAAACAATTATGTACAATTTACTGTTAATTACCGCTCTTGTATTAATACCTCAAAAAGGTTTCTGTGATGAGAAAGAAGAGTCCATTACAAGAAAAGACATGCAATTGAAAGGCCCCGTTGTGGTTGTTGTGGAAAAAGATTGTAAGTTCGAAAGGGCTTTTGGAGAGATTAAGCGCACGAGTTCAAAAGACAGCCGAAAAATCTTTTATAGCAATGGCAATCTTGCTAAGCGAGTCTATTCTCCCACGGAATTTAAAAAATACGATTATGATAAGTATGGGAATCTGACCTGTACAATGACTATTGAATACGGTAATAATGACCATTGTGATACTACCAGTATTAATAAATATGAATATGAATACAACTCAAAGGGAAAAATGATAAGAAAAAAAGACCTTGGTTTAGAGGTAAAAATATTAGGAAATTCTCGTGCTAAAGAATTTATATATGAGTATAATTCAAATGGAAATATAAGTGAGACAAAGGTATTTGATATTTTTGATAACTCAAAGACGCAAACAGAAAGGATAGCGTATTCTTATAATAATGGCGTAAAGAAAATATCAACATATGGCGAAAAAGGTCTTCAAAAAGAAGAGATATTTAATGGGTTGAATCACATTATTCGTGAAAATAAAGGTTTTTATTGGGATGTAAAAACGATTAAATTAGACAATAACAAGCGGCCAATTAGGATAGATAATACGCTTGAGTCAATGTTTAATGGGAAGAAGGAAAAATTGCTTAGTGTAGTGTTGAATTATGATAGTAAAGGAAATTTGATTAAAACAAGCCAATACAAATATGGAGAAAGCAAGCCGTTTCTTGTACTTTCCTCACAATACACATATGATAGTTACGGAAATTGGATTAAAAATTTGTCTTTTATAAATAACAACCTAACCTCATGGGAAGAAAGAGAGTTTATTTACGCTAAAAATGAAAATGATTACAAAAAGTATAATCAAGACGACTTAAGTATTTTTTTTAAAAGAAGAAACATATGAAGAAATATAATAATATAAAAATGGTGGCAGAGGGAGATTCTGTCCGATATGCTTTAATTAAGGAGGGAAAGAATATGCTTTATGTTTTTGGAATAAATCCAAGTACCGCAACAGATACAGATTCTGATCCAACTATGAGAAGAGTTGTTGGTTTTGTCGACAATAATGGTTTTGATGGTTTTGCTATGATGAATCTCTATCCATTACGTAGTACAGACCCAAATGCCTTACCTCGAAATATTGATTTTGAGTTGCATAAGAAAAATCTACAGAAGATTAAAGATATTATCGGAAGCAACAAAAATCCGAATGTACTACTAGCTTTTGGTAATACAATAAATGTGGCGCCCTATTTAAAAGACTGTCTAAAAGATATAGTTGATTTGCTTCAACCATTAAATCCAAAATGGAAGCAAATTGGGGAACCAACAAAAATGGGAAATCCACGACATCCATCTCGTGCAGCCTATTCTATGGGGATTAATGATTTTGATATAAATGAGTATATGAAGAGATATTCAAATTAAATAATAGAAAAAAGTAAAACTCAAATAGAGTAAAGATCAAGAAATCAAATTCAATTCTTTTGCATATAAATAATAATGGTGCCAATTGCTCGGCACCATTATTATATTGATTTTACTAAAGCATCGTCTGAAGAAATGTGGTTGGATGTATTGCATGACATCACTCTAATGGATTGTTGTGCATTGCAAATGCACTTATTATTTGCTGGCGCATTTCAAATGCGCCAGAACTATGTACCAAAACTATTGGTGGCGATGAGAGATTATTGCTCTACAATTACATCCAATAAACTATCAAGTCCGGCGTAGTTGCGGGCGGAGCTGTAGAGGTAATCCTCGGGGCGGGCGACGATGTCTTGGCGAACGGGGTTGTTGTGGAGGTAATCGAGCTTCTGTTTGTAGAAATCGTAGGTGTTGATATGTTCTACGTGGTTATCGTCGAACCAGAACCCTATAATTAAAGATTACTCATCCTCGGTGGTGTCGTAAGCTAAGAGTAGGAGTGTGATAAACTCTGAAGCATCGCTGAAACACCTTGAACAGGTTGAGATGTAGGCATCGGTGTAGATGGCGTCTTCCTGTTTGTTTACAGAAGTAAATGGGGCTGTGCGATTGATATAGGTCCAATAGCAGTCCTCGATGCTTTTGAAGGTGTTTGAGTAGTAATACCTGTCGATGGTCATTGCAAGTACGAGCTTGTTTGCCTCTGCTGTGATATCGATGCGTGCAGCAGCCTGAACGTACATATCGAACGTTTTGCCACCATAACCCTTGCGCGATGCAACCTCGCCAAAGGCATCGACCAGTGTTACCTGATTGTTCTCCCAATCTACTGCAATCTGGCGCTGATAGGGCTTTGCCTCAATAAAGGCGGCGATGGCAGTCTTTACCTTCTCGATGTCAAGTTTAGTACCTTCTGGCTCGATGGGGAATTCGAACTTGTAAGAGATGGTGGGCGACTTCTTGTTAAGCTCCAGCAGGTTCTTACCCCACTTCTTCTTGTTGCTGTCCTTAGTCTGGTTGAACTGCTCGATGGCGTCATTAAGAGACTCGACATTGATTTTTACTTGTGCAGACATGTTGATGATGCACAATGCTGCGATACAGATTAATAGAATTCGTTTCATAGTTATAAAGCTTTTAAATGTTATTGGTTTCCGCGATGGCGGTCGAATTTGCGAAGAACGAAGTTGAAGGCTTCTAAGCCTACAAGAACCAGAATGGTTGATGCGATGGAGAGGATATACATGCCACCTCCGCAGGCCAGTCCGATGGCAGCAGTAACCCATAGACCTGCTGCTGTGGTAAGGCCGCGCACCACATTCTCACTCTTATGGAAGATGATGGTACCAGCGCCAATGAAACCGATACCCGAAACGACTTGGGCTGCCACACGCGATACATCCCAACGGTGCTCAGGGGTGTGCATGGCTCCTTCGAAACCATAGGCCGACACTACCATAAACAGGGCTGAACCTAATGCAACAAGGAAGTGGGTGCGTAATCCGGCCTCTTTGGCGCGATACTCGCGTTCAAGACCGATGGCACCACCAAGTAGGGCTGCCACAAAGATACGCAATACAAATTCCAAAGTCATATCCATAATCACAGTTTTTTGCGATAGCAACGATGACGGCGATGAATAGTGGCCTCGAGATACTGCCACTGCGAGAGTACGCCCTCGTTCGACTCCATCTGTGGTCCGGTCTCGGCCCACTTGAAGCCATAACGCTGGAACTGACGAATCAGATCGTCGAAGATGAGCGCGTTGGCACCCTTGCCGCGATATTCTGGCAATACGCCTATCAGCAGCAAGTCGACGGTATCGGTGTTGTGCCATTTCAGCGTCTTGAGCAGTTCCCACCAGCCAAAGGGCAGGAAGCGACCATCGCGAGTGCGCTGCAAGGTACGTGAGAACGAAGGGAATGTAACACCAAAGCCAACCATCTTGTCGCCATCCATAATAGCGGTAACAAGATTCAGGTCGGCAATCTTAATATAAGCGTTTACAAGCTTATCTATCTGACGCTGAGATAGTTCTGAGAATCCGTACAGATCCTTATAGGTGGCGTTGAGCAGATGGAATACCTCGCGGCCCCAGCCATCGCTAACAAGCTCCTTGCGGGTGAACTTGTGTACACGGAGTCCATAACGGTCGCGCACCATCTGGGTAATCTTGGCAAACTTGGCGGGAACCTCATCGGGCACCTTTACCTTGCACTCTACGTAGTCGTTATCCTTATTGAATCCGTCCATCTGCTCTATATGCTGTGGGTAGTAAGGATAGTTGTAGTTGATATACATGGTACTAAGCTGGTCGAAACCGTCAACCAGCATGCCTTCGCGGTCGGTATCGATAAAGCCCAGCGGACCAGCAATCTCGGTCATGCTTTTGGCTTTACCCCAATCTTCAACTGCCTTTAGCAGGGCTTTACTTACTTCTGGATCATCGATAAAGTCGAACCATCCGAATCTTACCTGTCTGCAACCCCAGCGTTCGTTGGCGCGGTGGTTGATGATAGCTGCCACACGTCCTGCTATCTTACCGTCCTTGAAGGCAAGGAAATATTCTGCTTCACAGCATTCGAATGATGGATTCTTGTCGCGACGCAGTGTTGCCATCTCGTCGGAATAGAGGAACGGGACAGCGCTGTCACAACCTCTGTATAGGTCGTAATAGAACTGTACGAACTGCTTCAGTTCATGTTTGGTCTCTACTCTTTTTATCTTTATCATGGCTGCAAAAGTACGACAAAAAAACGAAACTCGCAAACATTTATTAAGTTTTTTTAAAGAGCATCGATGTATTCGTATAGCTTTTTGTAGAATGGATGACGGGTGAGCGTTGATGCATCGCCAAGTATAATCAGTTTCATTCTGGCGCGGGTAATGGCCACATTCATTCTGCGCAAATCGCGTAGGAATCCTATCTGACCATCGTCGTTGGCACGTACCAGCGATATCATGATGATGTCGCGTTCCTGACCTTGGAATCCATCAACGGTGTTGATGCTGATGAGGCTGCGGAATGGCTTGAAGAACTCCTTTTTCTTGATTTGCTGGCGCAGATATTGTACCTGTGCCCTGTAAGGCGAAATGACACCGACGTCGATGCGCTCATTGAGAATGCGCTCCTTACCGATTTTCTCGAAATATTGCTCCAGAGCCAGCATGGTTAGCTCGGCCTCGGCCTTGTTGATGCGACCAAAGCTCTCGCCCACAAACTCTTCTTTGAACGAAATGCCGCTCTCCTCGGGGAAGTCGAATTGCGAAGTGTCTATCCAACTCATAGGTACATCGAGGTCTAAGATGCTGCGATATTTCACATCTGGCGAACTCTCCACCTGGTTGTTGTAGAACCAGTCGCTCGAGAATCGCATAATCTCCTCGTTCATGCGGTATTGCATCTTCAGCAGTGTCACCACCTCGGGCTTGTTCTCTACGATGCGCTCCATCAGCGTCTTGCCAAGTCCTGCTTTCAGGGCTTCATAGCTCTTAACGGTAGGGGGTAGCTGACAATGGTCGCCCGCCAGAATCACTCTCGATACCTTGCGGATAGGGATCCAGCAAGCGGCTTCGAGCGCTTGTGCTGCCTCGTCGATAAAAAGCGTGCCGAACTTCTGGCCATCGAGCAGACGGTTGGCTGAGCCCACAAGCGTGCAGGCTATAACTCTGGCCTCTCCGAATAGGTCGTTCCTTATTCGTATTTCTATCTCATAGGCCCGTTCCTTCAGTCGCTCTACCTTCTGGTGGAACTTCTTGTCGCCTGATTTACGATTAGCACGGACCTCACGAATGGCTTTTCTCAATGCCCAAAGCATCTCGTAGTCGGGATGTGCCTCGAAACGGCGCTCGTAGGTAAACGACAGCATTTTGTCGTTCACGCGCGTGGGATTACCTATTCTTAATACGTTAACCCCGCGGTCAACCAGCTTCTCTGATATCCAGTCGACAGCCATATTGCTTTGTGCACAAACCAATACTTGGCTCTCGCGTCGCAACGTCTCGTAGATGGCTTCAACCAGCGTTGTTGTCTTGCCCGTTCCTGGAGGTCCGTGAACGATGGCCACATCTTTGGCTCTAAGCACCTTGTTCACAGCATCCTCTTGGGTGGAATTAAGGTAGGAGAAGTGTAACGGCGCGAAACTAAAAGTCTCGGCCTTAACCCTATTATAGAATAGGTCGCGCAGATATCCCAAGCGCCCTTTGGCATTAATCACCTTATCGAGGGCGTTGAACATCATCTTATAGCTTGTCTCGTCGAAGAATAGCTGTACGCCGACATTTGCAGCAGTCTGTACATCGATGAGACCATTCTCAGGTACGCTTATCACCATCCTGTTGCCATCCACATAGCTAACGCTGGCCGTCATCTTGAAATAGTTGATTTTATCGCCATCAACACTAAAGAAGACTACGGGCTTGCCGTATTCAAAGTTGTGCTCTATATCTTCGTCGGTCTCGCGGAATACCTCTATCACCCTTTGGTTCAGCGAGTTAAAATAGCTTTTGCCTATTGTGAGCGGGAACCATACATCACCACGTTTCACCTTCCGTTGCAGGCCCATACTTTCTGTCTGCTGACGGAAGGCTTCCTTCTCGGCTTCGTACTCAGTCTGGAGTAACTGCCGCTGTTTTTGGAGCGCCAATATTGGCGAATCTTGCAGTTTTTCCATAAATCGGTTGCAAAGATACAAAAAAAATTGTAACTTTGCAGCCGAAATGAAACAAATATTGTTAGTTAACGATATAGCAGGTTACGGAAAGGTTGGCATGGGAGCCATGCTGCCTATCCTATCTTACCTTGGCATTCCAACATACAGTTTGCCAACAGCACTTGTGTCTAATACCTTAGATTATGGTAAGTTTAACATCCAGGATACCACCGAATATATCCGTGGCACTCTGCCTGTATGGAAGGAACTCGGCTTTGGTTTCGATGCCATCTGTACGGGATTGATGTTTAGCGAGGAGCAAGCCAAACTTGTGGCTGGATACTGTAAGGAACAGGGTGAGCAGGGTACTACGGTATTTGTAGATCCAATTCTAGGAGATGGTGGTCGACTCTATAACGGTATGACTGAGCGTCAGGTGGAACTGATGCGCGAGATGGTATCGGTGGCTCATCTAACCTTCCCCAATTATACCGAAGCATGCTATCTTACCAAGACCCCGATTAAGATGGAGGGTATCAGTTGGGAGGAGGCTGGCGATTTGCTTGACCGTCTGCGTAAGATAGGAACCAAGTCGGCTTTGATAACCAGTTGTAAGGTTGACGGACGAAACGCTGTTGTGGGTTATAACCATTTCGACGATAGCTATTTCCATCTGGAGTATCACGAGATTCCTGGATTGTTTCATGGCACAGGTGATATCTTCTCTGCTGTATTGATAGGTCATCTGCTGAATGGCGAGAGCTTGAAGGTGAGCACTCGTACAGCGATGGATACCGTATTCCGTATGATTGAGCGCTATAAGGATACCGATGATAAGAATCGTGGTATCCCAATAGAGAAATGCTTGGACCTGCTATGAGGCTCCACCCTCTGCATACCGACATAGCCAAACCAGAACGGTTCACTTGGCCATTCTGCTACGAACCACATCCACTTTGTCTCTTGGTGTGCGATGAACTAAAGCATGAGATTGAGAGGATAAACCCTAGTGAAGGGAAGATGTTTGGCGTGCTGGTGGCCGAAACATCTGATGGCGAGTTAGGCTTCCTGGCTGCATATTCCGGATTACTTGAAGGACGTAACGATTGGGCGTATTTCGTACCGCCCGTATTTGATGCCCAACAGCCTGATGGCTATTTTAAACAGAAGGAACGGGAAATATCTCTCACCACTCACCACTCACCTCTCACCTCTAAGCGAATGTCGCAAGATTTGCAATTGTGGCTTTTCCGGCAGTATCGCATGTTGAATGCCAATGGCGAAGAGAGAGATTTGGTGGAAATATGGCATGACTATCATCAGAATCCCAAAATACAGAAGAAATTCCCTTTGCCCCCTGGAGGTACAGGCGATTGCTGTGCTCCAAAACTCTTGCAATATGCTTATCAGAACAAATTGAAGCCTATATGTATGGCCGAGTTCTGGTGGGGACCTTCGCCCCAAAGTGAGATTCGCCATCATGGCGAGTTCTACCCTGCATGCAGAGGTAAATGCAAGCCCGTACTAACTTGGATGCTGCAAGGATTGGATGTAGATCCAGATCCCGAAACCTCAGGCTTTCTGCATCAAGGTGTTGAGATGATCTATGAAGACGATGCAATAGCTGCGGTATATAAACCTGCAGGCATGCTGAGTGTGCCAGGAAAGGCCGACGATTACTCTGTGGCTACTTGGGCCAAGGAGCGATGGGCTGATGCGATGCTGCCTCATCGCTTGGATCTGCTTACATCGGGCATTATGCTTGTGGCAAAGACGGCCGAAGCTTATCACCATCTGCAAGACCAGTTTGCCGCTCGCACCATCAAAAAGAAATATCTGGCTGTGGTTGAGGGCAAAGTGGCCAGCGAACATGGGGTAATCGACTTGCCACTTAATAGCGATCCGCTTAATCGCCCGCGTCAGATAGTAGACCTTGAAAACGGGAAGCGAGCTATCAGCGAATATAGAGTGCAACAAACGGCTGAGTGGGAGGGAAAAACCGTTACCTTATTAGCACTTTATCCTCACACAGGTCGCACTCATCAGCTCAGAATGCATTGTGCCCATCAGTTGGGATTAGGATGCCCTATTGTTGGTGATGAACTCTATGGTCATAAGGCAGATAGGCTATATCTGCAGGCAGAATCGATAGCTTTTGTTCATCCTACAACGGGCAAACGAATGCACTTTTTTTGCCCTCGAGACAAAAAAATATGGCGTTTTTGATGGTAGTTTGCAGATAAATGACTATATTTGCAAGCAGAAATCAAATAATTATGTGTCACATGAAAACAGTCAAAGGTCTATTTGTGTTGATTCTAAGCCTTTTAGCGCTTAGTGTTAATGCCCAGGCGGACAACCGTAGGGGTAATATAAGTGGTATACTATACCAGCTTACATTCGATATCCCAGAGAATCCATCAGAGAAGGTGAGCGGAAAGGCTATCATTACTTTCGATCTCAGGTCGAAGCAGGATGTTGTGCTCGATTTCCAGGGAATTCCCGGTAATGTGATGGTATATAAAGCCAACAAAGGTAAAGGAAAGAAAGCCAGCGTTAAGGTCCAGAACGATAAGATCATTATCCCAGGCAAGATGTTCAAGCCAGGAACCAACAGGGTTGCCATCGACTTTACCAGCCAGGAGAAGGCCTTGACCCATAGTGGGAATGTGGTTTATACTCAGGTGCAGGCCGATGAGGGTCGTGCACTCTTCCCATGTTTCGATGATAGCGAAATGCGCGGCCAGTTCCAGACCACTATTAATGCCCCAGCAGGATGGAAGTCGGTTACAGTTGATATGGCCGAGAAGATTGCTCCTGTTGACTATTGCTTTGTTACAGGTAAACTGTTTGAGAAGACTTCGAATACTGATGGTCGTAATCTGCGTGTGCTGTACACAGAGACCGATCCTAACAAGGTGGCTCAGATAGATCAGGTTTTCCAGGAGGTCGCCAAGTCAATGAAGTGGATGGAAGGCTACACAGGCATTGGAAATCCATACGAGAAAGAGTGTGTTATCTTTGTGCTTCCAAGTCTCGAGCTTGGTGGACTTGAGCGTCGTGGCTATATCGTTTTGAGCGATAAGACTATCTTCCTTGGCAAGAAACCATCGAAAGAGGAACTTTTGAAGCGTACGGAGTTGATTGCTCACGAGACATCTCACATCTGGTTTGGTAATATTACTGCTATCGATGAGCCTTGGGCAAAGGAGGTCTTGGCTAATTTCATGGCATCAAAGATTACCCGTAGTCAGTATAAGAAGGAGGAGGTTGAGGTTAGCTTCATGAATACATATATGCGAAATGCTATTGCTTTGGATCGCACCGAGGCCACTCACCCTATCGCACAAGAGGTTGACAACCCTCATGACCCAATTCTGTGGTACGATAACATCAACTACTGCAAGGGCCCTGTCATGATGCGTATGATGGAGGATGAAATGGGTGCCCAGGAGATGCAGAAGGGATTGCAGCAATGTCTGCGCGATCATTATATGGGCCACATCAGTTGGGATCAGATTGTTGAGACGCTCGACAAGCAGGCTCCAGCAGCAGGTGTTCGTCAGTTCAGCGATGTATGGGTAAAGCAGAAGGGTATGCCTGTCATTACCTGTACATATAAAGATGGTCAGGTGGTTGTTTCGCAGACCGACCCTTATGGACGTGGATTGTGCTGGCGCCAGAAGTTTGAGCTGAAGGTGATTAGCAATATGGGACAGGCACAGACCATCAAGGTGGATATGCAGCAGCCTACAATGACTTTCAAGCAGAAAGGCGGTGCTCCTGCCTATATCATCCCTAATCAGGATGGTCGCGGATACGGACGTTTCACACTCGAAGACAACTATGTTAAGACTCTGCCAACCAAGTTGATTACAACCCGTAACGATATCAACCGTTACACTCTGCTTAATCTTATTCACGACAATTATCTGTTGGGTAAGGTTGATCCAAGACACTTTGGCGAGTTGTTCCGCTTCCTGCCTCGTGAGAAGAATACCCTTATCATGGAGACAGCTATCAACCAGATGCACAAGATTGCCTCTGATCTTACCCTGCAGCAAAGATGTACCTTGGAACTTGTTATCTGGGATCTTCTGGGTGAGAACAAGACAAAGGAGTGTCGCCAGCTGGTTCTGCGTAAATTGGGAACAAGTGCTATCTCGCCAGAGGTTCTGGATAAAATGCAGACCATACTTGACAGACATAATGAGGAGGTGCTCGATGAGCATGATTATATGGAGATAGCCTATCGCTTGGCCATCACTCGTCCTGACCGTCGTGACCAGATTCTTGAAAAAGAGCGCGACCGTCTTATCACCGCAGGAAATGACGAGTTGCGTCAGGAGTTCGACTTTGTTAGTAAGGCAACTCATCCAAATGCCAGCGCTCGCGAAGAGGTGTTCAAGAGCTTGCTTAAGGCCGAGAATCGTGTAAACGAGCAGTGGGCGCTTAATGCGCTCCGCCTGCTGAACTCTGATGTGTTCGAACCACAGAGTAATGTATACATCGTAGAAGGACTTAAGGCCCTGCCTGAGATTCAGAAGACAAATAGTCTTGCATTCCCAAGTCGTTGGGCCAGAACACTGATTGCCCCACACAAGAGTGCTGAGGCAAAGACCGAGGTCCAGAAATTCCTGAATGAGTCGGCCGATGTTCCTGCAACCCTTAAGAACTTCGTCTATGAGTCGGCTTGGGTTCTGATGAATCAGGTTCCTTATGTCGACAAGACTCCTAAACCCGCAACAACTACAGCTACTACCAAGAAGAAGGCTGCTACGACCAAGAAAAAGAAGTAGTTAGTCCTCTTGGATAAATTATCTAGAGAATTTTTCGAGGAAGTTACGTTTCTTTGACCATGAAACGTAACTTCTTTTTTATTAAAGTTATCAAGTTCAAAATGTTTTGGTAGATAAATTTGTTATTTAAGATAAAAAATAGTACCTTTGCACGCAAAATTGAAAATATAAAATAAATAAGGTATGATACGCTTCTTTCAGACCCCACAAAAATCGGTGATTGCCACTGAGGTTGATCACGCACTTAGTGAACAGGAAATTAATGAGTTAAGCTGGCTTTATGGCGGCGCTACAATGCTGGATGCCCAGACGCTGGATGGATTCTATGTAGGTCCACGTCGCGAAATGGTGACTCCTTGGTCGACAAATGCCGTTGAGATAACTCAGAATATGGGACTCAGCGGCATTTTGCGTATAGAGGAATACTATCCCGCAGCCAGTAAGGATGCTGAGCACGATGAGATGCTGCAGCGCATGTATGATGGATTGAATCAGGATATCTTTACTATTAACATCAAGCCTGAGCCCATTAAGTATGTGGACAATCTGGAGGAGTATAACGAAAAGGAAGGCCTTGCTCTCTCGCCCGAGGAGATTGAATATCTGCATGGACTGGAGAAGAAAAACGGTCGTCCTCTGACTGATTCTGAGATTTTCGGTTTTGCACAGATCAACTCTGAGCACTGTCGCCACAAGATCTTTGGTGGTACATTCATCATCGATGGCAAGGAGATGGAGAGTTCACTCTTCGCCATGATTAAGAAGACTACACAGGAGAATCCAAATAAGATTCTTTCGGCCTATAAGGATAATGTGGCTTTTGCACAGGGCCCCGTTGTTGAGCAGTTTGCTCCGAAAGACCAGAGCACCAGCGACTATTTCCAGGTAAAGGACATCGAGAGTGTTATCTCGCTGAAGGCCGAGACACATAACTTCCCAACAACTGTTGAGCCATTCAATGGAGCTGCTACAGGTACTGGTGGTGAAATCCGCGACCGTATGGGCGGTGGCGTAGGTTCTTGGCCTATCGCTGGTACTGCTGTTTATATGACAGCCTATCCACGTCTGCACGACGATGAGGGTGCTGCTCGCGACTGGGAGGACATTCTGCCCGTGCGCCAGTGGCTGTATCAGACACCTCAGCAGATCCTGACCAAGGCTTCTAATGGTGCATCTGATTTCGGAAACAAGTTCGGCCAGCCACTGATCTGTGGTTCGGTACTGACATTCGAGCATCAGGAGGGAAAAGAGAAGTATGCCTACGATAAGGTGATTATGCTGGCTGGTGGTGTAGGTTACGGCACCAAGCGCGACTGCCTGAAGAAGGAACCACAGAAGGGTAACAAGGTGGTTGTAGTAGGTGGCGATAACTACCGCATCGGTCTGGGTGGTGGTTCTGTATCATCAGTAGATACAGGTCGCTATAGCAATGGTATCGAGCTGAATGCCGTTCAGCGTGCTAACCCTGAGATGCAGAAGCGTGCTTACAACTTGGTTCGTGCGCTCTGTGAGGAGGATGTGAACCCTGTTGTTTCTATCCACGACCATGGATCAGCTGGTCACCTGAACTGTCTCTCTGAGCTTGTAGAGGAGTGTGGTGGCGAAATCGATATGACTAAGCTGCCTATTGGCGACAAGACTCTGAGTTCTAAGGAAATCATTGCCAACGAGAGTCAGGAGCGTATGGGCTTGCTGATCGACGAGAAGCACATTGAACATGTACGTAAGATCGCTGAACGCGAGCGTGCTCCACTGTATGTGGTTGGTGAGACAACTGGCGATGCTCACTTCTCGTTCAAGCAGGGCGATGGTGTGAAGCCATTCGACCTTGATGTGGCTCAGATGTTCGGTCACTCGCCAAAGACCATCATGAAGGATAATACCGTAGAGCGTCATTATCAGGACGTAACCTACACTCAGGATAAGATTGAGGACTACTTGGAGCGCGTGCTCCAGCTGGAGGCTGTGGCTTGTAAGGATTGGTTGACTAACAAGGTTGATCGCTCTGTAACGGGTAAAATTGCCCGTCAGCAGTGTCAGGGTGAGATCCAGTTGCCTTTGAGCGACTGTGGTGTTGTAGCCCTCGACTATCGTGGCAAGAAGGGTATTGCTACTGCTCTCGGACATGCTCCACAGGCAGGTTTGGCTAATCCTGCTGCAGGAAGTGTTCTCTCTGTAGCTGAGGCTCTTACCAATATTGTATGGGCTCCACTGGCTGAAGGAATGGATTCGCTGAGTCTGAGTGCCAACTGGATGTGGCCTTGTCGCTCTCAGGAGGGTGAGGATGCCCGTCTGTATGAGGGCGTTAAGGCTCTGAGCGATTTCTGCTGCGACCTGCATATCAATGTTCCAACTGGTAAGGACTCGCTCTCTTTGAGTCAGCAGTATCCTAACGGAGAAAAAATTATCTCTCCAGGAACCGTGATTGTTTCTGCTGGTGGTGAGGTTTCTGATATTAAGAAAGTTGTATCACCAGTATTGGTTAACGACAAGAACGCATCACTCTATCATATCGACTTCTCGTTCGACGAGCAGCGCCTTGGTGGATCTGCTTTCGCCCAGAGTCTGGGTAAGGTAGGCGATGATGTTCCTACTGTTAAGAACGCTGAGTACTTTGCTGATGCCTTTATGGCTGTTCAGCATATGATAGAGAAGGGCTGGATTATGGCTGGTCACGATATCTCGGCTGGTGGTTTGATTACTACTCTGCTCGAGATGTGCTTCGCCAACACCAAGGGCGGTATGCACATCAATCTGCACGATATCTGTAAGGATGGCGATGTTGTGAAGGCTCTGTTCGCAGAGAATCCTGGTGTTGTCATCGAGGTAAGCGATGAGTACAAGCAGGAGTTCAAGGACTTCATGGAGGAGCAGGGCGTAGGTTATGCTAAGATCGGTTATCCTGTTGAAGACAGCCGCAGCATCGTAGTAAAGGCTGGCGATAATGAAATGAACTTTGATATCGACGCTCTGCGTGATGTTTGGTATAAGACTTCTTACCTGCTCGATCGTAAGCAGAGCTTCAATGGTAAGGCTAAGGAGCGCTTCGAGAACTATAAGAAGCAGCCTCTGGAGATGAAGTTCAATAAGGACTTCACAGGTAAACTCGCCCAGTATGGTCTCAACCCCGACCGCTGGAAAGAAACCTCAAATCTCAAACCTCAAACCTCAAACCTCCCCAAGGCTGCTATCATCCGTGAAAAGGGAACCAATGGTGAGCGCGAGATGGCTTACTGTCTCTACCTCGCAGGCTTCGACGTGAAGGACGTGATGATGACCGACCTGATTTCTGGTCGTGAGACACTCGAGGATATCAATATGATTGTATTCTGCGGTGGTTTCTCTAACTCCGACGTACTTGGTTCTGCTAAGGGTTGGGCTGGTGCATTCCTCTTCAATCCTAAGGCTAAGGAGGCGCTCGATAAGTTCTATGCCCGCAAGGACACCCTGTCACTGGGTATCTGTAACGGTTGTCAGCTGATGGTAGAGCTTGGTCTCACAGGAGCCAATGGTGCTAAGATGCTGCATAACGACTCTCATAAGTTCGAGAGTGAGTTCATCAGCCTGAGCATTCCTCAGAACAACAGCGTGATGTTCGGCTCACTGAGTGGTAACAAGCTGGGCCTGTGGGTTGCTCACGGAGAGGGTAAGTTCTCGCTGCCTGAGGCTGAGAGCGAGTATAACGTGATTGCTAAGTACAACTACGCTGGCTATCCAGCTAATCCTAACGGATCAGATTATAATGTTGCTGGTATCTGCTCTGCTGATGGTCGTCATCTCTGCATGATGCCACACCTGGAGCGCGCCGTATTCCCATGGCAGAATGCCTGGTATCCCGCTGACCGTCGCAACGATGAGGTAACGCCTTGGATTGAGGCCTTTGTCAATGCACGTAAATGGGTCGAGGAGAAGATTAAAAATTAAAGATTAAAAATTAACATTAAATTGAATATTTACTGGGAATCATTCAAGACATTCTTTAAGATTGGCATATTCACCCTTGGCGGTGGATATGCCATGATACCTTTGATAGAAGAAGAGGTGGTGAATAATAAGAAATGGGTGTCAAAGGATGAGATGCTCGACCTGATAGCCATTGCCCAGAGTTGTCCTGGCGTATTTGCCATCAATATCGCTACTTTTATCGGTTATAAGCTGCGCAAGACTCGTGGTGCCATCTGTACCACCCTTGGCACAGCACTCCCTTCGTTCTTGATAATCCTTGCTATTGCAATATTCTTTAGTCAGTTCAAGGAAAACAAAATTGTTGCTGCTGTCTTCCGAGGCATTCGTCCTGCGGTCGTAGCTTTGATTGCTGTACCAACCTTCCGTCTTGGTCAACGAGCCAAACTCAACTGGTACACCATCTGGATCCCCGTCGTTTGTGCCCTTGCTATCTGGGCTCTCGGCGTTTCACCTATTTATATTATATTGATTGCTGGCCTTGCTGGCTATCTCTACGGTATGTATATTAAACCCACCCAATCATGATATTTGTTAGTCTCTTTATAACGTTCTTCGAGATAGGCCTCTTTGGTTTTGGTGGGGGCTATGGCATGCTGTCGCTGATTCAACATGAGACGGTTGAAGCCCATCATTGGCTCTCAACGTCGGAATTTACTGATATTGTCGCCATCTCACAGATGACTCCAGGGCCTATTGGCATCAATTCGGCCACTTACTGCGGATATACTGCTATACATAATGCCGGCTATGGACATCTGATGGCTGTTCTTGGTTCGGCTACGGCCACTTTTGCTCTGGTGCTGCCATCGCTGATACTCATGATACTGATAAGCAGAATGTTTATGAAGTACATGAACACTCCGCTGGTACAATCTATATTTACTGGTCTGCGTCCAGCAGTAGTTGGACTCCTTGCAGCTGCTACACTGCTACTTTGTAATAAGGAGAACTTCTCAACTCCTTTCGAGAATCTTTGGCAGTTCTTTATCAGCTGCGCTCTTCTAATCGCCACCGCCTTTGGCACGGGGTATCTTAAGATTAATCCCATTAGGATGATATGTTACGCGGGCTTTGCCGGATTATTATTACTTTACTAATCAGAATATGAAATCAAACCTAATAATAATATTTCTCCTGCTAACCATTATCGCCTGTACTAATAATGAGCACAGTGTAGATAAAGATAATGCTATAAGAGATTTCAATCTGGCAATCAGAGATAAAAACCAGGAACGCGCCCTGCTGTTGACTGACAGTTTGGAACGTTCAGGCCATATTTCTACGGCTTGTGCTGATTTTATGCGTGGAAAGGCTTACGATTTCACGTATCAGAAACGTCTTGGCGAGTTGTATTATAGGAAATCCTATGATGTGTTGAAGGCTAAACCCGCTCAGGAATGGGACACTTATGCTGAGGTCGGTTATCGCCTGTCAGCTGTACTAAGTATGCGTTCAGATATAGAAGGCTCGCTGGCTGTTGCTACCGAAATGCTTAAAGTGGCAGAACAAAACAAGGATTTTCCTGCAGAATATAAGTGGTCTTTGTTAATGCAGATTGCTTATTGTTATGCAGACCTTAATCAAGATACAGAGTCTGCAAAAGCTTATGATAGAGCCTATAAAGTTGCCTGTGATACTTATGGTGGCGAAGGTTGTGGAAAATTCAATATGATGGTTATTGAAAGCAATATCTTCTTTCATCTTTGTGGACAGAAGAATTATGCCGAAGCCAATAGTTGGCTCGAGCGCTTTCAGAAGGAACTATCTGTATACGAGCAACATGGCGACTCGCTTCTGATAGAGGAATACAGAGGGCATCGGTCTCTTATGCAGGCCATATTGTTGCAGGCAACGGGACATGCACGTGAAGCTGCTGCTGTTTATGATGCTATTCCTCGCAGTAGGTTTGTTAACTCCTTCGTTGTGTCAGAAGCTCTTGAATACCTAATGGCTGCTGGCCGTTATGAAGAGGCTGTAAAATGTTGTGAATTGTTGGATGGTCCTTTCTCCGACAATGATGATGCACGGATGGATTTCGAAAACATCAGCTACCGTCTCACTCCACGATTTATGGCAAATTATAAAGCAGGACATGCAGATGTCGCTTTAAAATTGGGTGCCGATATCTGTGAGGCTATCGACTCTGCTTTGGTGTGGCAGAAGAAGAACGATGCTGCCGAGCTGGCCGTCGTATATCAGACGCACGAAAAGGAAATAGCTTTGGAGAAATCTAAGCTCGAGACCCGTATACATCGCGTGCTGCTTATTTCGGCTATGCTCATTATCGTTCTTATTTCATACCTGCTCTATCGCTCTTATAAATATAATAAGGTGTTGATGGCAAAGAACCGAAAACTCTATGAGGAGATTGAGCAGCGTGAACAAGAACAGCAACAGGTTATCGAAAAACTTGAAGCAACACCTGAGGCAAGTCTTAATGCTAACCAGCAACTTTACCGTCAGATATGCGAGATAATGAAGAATCCTGACATATTTACAGAACCTGAAACGAATCAGGATACTATTGCAGCGATTGTAGGAACCAATCGTACCTATGTATATGATGCCATACGTGAGTGTACTAACCTAACGCCAGCTGATTTTATCAATGGCTATCGCTTACGTCATGCTGCTACTCTCTTGGCCACTACTGACCACTCTGTGGCACTTATTGCCGAGCTTTGTGGTCTTTCACGCCGCACTTTCTATCGTCTGTTCAACGACACCTACAGTATGTCGCCCTCTGACTATCGAAAAGTGGCTTGTAACACATAAAAGTGGATAAATCAGCAAAAAAACTGCATTTTTTGCAGAAATGGCACAAAGATTTGTAGGGTTGGCACAAAAGTTTCAATAATTTGCCGTATATTTGCACCAAAAATAAGAAGCTAATGGAAGTAGACCTAATCATCGCAGTAGCACTTGCAGCCTCCATCATCGTGGTAGTGCTTGTGTTGGTAGCAGTCATCATCTATCTCAGATGGCGACTTAGTGATAAGAATGCCGCGCTCGCAAAGTTCATCGAAGAAAATGAAAGGTTGCGCAATAAGATGCGCCGTGCAGGATTGAATTAACTCTTTAAACTAAAATTTATAAATATGGATACATTACTAATAATCATCTTGATTGGCCTGGTTGCTGTTGTAGTGCTTGTGCTTATTGTGTATAACAGTATGCTCCATAACCGCATTACCGATACAGCCATTGAGAACGACCGACTAAAACGTGAGAACAATTCGTTGGAGAAAGAAAACAAAGAGCTCGCAGATGAGCTTGATGTAGTGACTGGTGGTGCTAGGACGGCTAGAAACCCGTTCAAATAATTGTGACATTTTTTGTGTATTAGTTAATAGAATTTTAACGTTATGAAAACAGAAGACGTAAATAACGAGAAACTTGAGCAGGCACTCAGTGAGGAGGAACTGGATCAGGCTGCTGGAGGAAATGATTCTCTTATTAGGGGTCTAAAAAAGAAGGAGTTCTAATAAAATGTTCTCCAAAACTTCACAAACAAGTTCGTTGCTATCGCCCTAAAAGGGCAATGGTAACGATATTGTTGTGTTTGATAAAATGTATAATCACCATAGAATGCTCATAACCCATGGCAGAAATATTCAATAAAGAAGCTCTTGAGGCACTGGATGATCATAGCGAGGCCGAAGAGATGGCTCGTGTGGCATCTCCTAAGCTCCGTTTGGTGCTTGGTGCAATGGTAGCAATGATAGTAGTTGTTGCTTATTGGTGTGTGTTTGGTACCATTAATTATAAGGTAACAGCCCAAGGTGTGGTCTTCCCATTTGGCGAAGCTGCCCCAGTAAGTGTTCCCTATGATGGGGTTGTAAGTAGAGTGTTGGTCAGTCATGGCACCACAGTGTCAAATAGTGCGCCTATCATGGAGATTCGCAATACCTTATCTACAACTTCTGTCCAAGTTCCACGTAATGGTGTTGTCATCCAGACGTTGCCATTAGGTACTGAGTTTAAGGCAGGACAACCCGTGGCATGGCTGTTGCCGCAAGATAAGCAGATGACAGGGCGTGAAATGTTATGCTATGTTACCTACAACGACCTGCACAAACTGAAGTTAGGTCAGCAGGTTCAGGCTACTCCTGCTAATTTGGAGCGCGAGAATTGGGGTTATGCCTATGGTAAGGTTGTTGGAATCGAACAGTATCCCACCACCCGTCAGGAAATCATCAGCAGAATCAAACTTGACCCTTTGGCATCGTTCGTCCCAGATGGACAGGCGATGTATGAGGTTCGCGTTGTGCTTGATGATCAGAATGGTGAACTTGTTTGGAGTCGTGAGAAGAGTCGTGAACTTGTTGTGGGTAATGGTGATCTTTGTAACATCCAGATAATAACTAAGAAAAAGCCCGTATGGCGTGTACTTATAGGCGCAGTTGATAATGCCGTGGAAACGATCAGTGGAAATTAATCGACTATGAGTAGAAACAAAGTAGCGAAGGTGCCGCAGATCATGCAGATGGAGGCGGTGGAGTGTGGAGCAGCTTCACTCACTATGATATTGGCGCACTATGGTAAATGGTTGCCTCTGGAACAGGTACGTGCTGCATGTGGAGTTAGTCGTGACGGATCATCGGCAAAATCGATACTCCGTGCAGCAAGGAATTATGGTCTTGAAGCTAAGGGTTTCCGTATGACTGCAGAAGCTCTTGATGGTAAGCAACCCGCCATCATCCATTGGAATTTTGAGCATTTTGTGGTTTTTCGTGGTTTTGACCGTAAAGGCCGTGCGTGTATTAATGATCCTGGTATAGGTCCTGTTAAGTGGCCTATGGAGGAGTTTCGCAAGCATTTTACTGGCGTTTGTTTAACTTTTGAACCTGGTGAGAACTTTGAGAAGGGGGGCGAGCATACAAGCATTCTTTCATATGTCCGTCGTAACCTAATCGGGGCTGGTGAGGCTTTCTGGCTTACCTTCTCTTTTGCACTGATGGCAGCCTTTGTGGCGCTCCTTACACCATTGTTTACCCGCATATTCCTTGATGAAATTCTTTCTGGAAGGAATGCTGACTGGGCTAACTGGTTCTTTTTGGGTATGGGAACCCTGGCGATTTATCATTTTTTTGTCGTACTGCTACAGAGTCGTTATGTGAAACGAGTAGCAGGCTCTTTAGCCTTGAAGGGAAATAAAGAGTATCTGCATCATTTGTTGCGACTGCCGATGGCATTCTTCGCGATGCGAAATGTTGGTGACTTACAGCAGCGCATGCACCTTAACGAGAAGATTTCGCACTCGCTCATAGAAGTGCTTGCACCACAGATTATTAATATAGGTCTTTTGGTGCTATACCTGATACTGATGTTCAGTTACTCGTCATGGCTTACGATAATAGGTATTTTCGCTGCAGTTGTAAACCTTGGCTTGGTACAATATTTCTCAACCCTGCGCATCAATCTTATCCGATCGATGGAGCAGAGTGAGGGACGATACTTTTCTGCAACGATATCTTGTATCGACAATATGGAAAGTATTAAGGCTGCTGGAGCCGAAACAGGTTTCTTTAAGTTCTGGAGTGGCTTGTGGGCGCATAAGTTTAATATAAACGGTAATGCCGACAGAGAACAGACGCGTATGGCTTTGCTTCCGGTTCTGGCCACAGGATTGGTAAATATGGCCGTTTTGGTGCTCGGCGCTTATCTTATTCTGCAAGGCGAACTGACTGTTGGTATGCTGATGGCGTTCCAAGGATTTATGGGTTCATTCCTCGAACCTGTAAATGCCATTGTTAATGCATCACAGACAATTGTCGAGATGCGTTCGCAGATGGAACGCGTAGAAGACGTTATGAAATATCCCGAGGATCATAGAGACCATGAAGGTGAAGTGATGAAGGGAAAACTGACCGGATTACTGGAATTGAAGAATGTTACTTTTGGTTACTCACCATTGCAACCGCCTCTTATTGAGGACTTCAATCTAAAAATCGAGCCAGGTCATAGCGTCGCCTTTGTAGGTACTTCAGGTTGTGGTAAGAGCACATTGGCAAAGCTTATTTCGGGCTTGTATAAGCCATGGAGCGGTGAAATCCTTTTCGATGGACGCCCCATTGAGAGTATTTCGAACGAGGAACTTACAAACTCAGTGGCTGTGATTGATCAGAACGTGGTGCTTTTCGACGATACCGTGGCACAGAACATACGAATGTGGGATACCAGTATCGAGGATTTTGCCATTATGATGGCTTGTAATGATGCTCAGATACGTGCCGATATCGTGAGTCGTCCTGAGGGTTTTGGAACCAAAATTGTCAAGGGTGGTCAGAACTTCTCTGGCGGACAGAGACAACGCATGGAAATCGCAACTGCATTAGCCAAGGAGCCTGCTGTCCTTATTATGGACGAGGCTACCAGTGCTCTTGATCCTAAGACTGAAGATGAGGTGATGAAGCGTATACGTCGCATGGGGCCAACTCAGATTATTGTTGCTCACCGTCTCTCTACCATACGCGATTGTGATGAGATTATCGTTATGGATCAGGGAAAGATCCTGCAGCGAGGCCGTCATGAGGAACTCATTAATATTGAAGGATTCTACAGAGATTTGATGAGGAGTGAATAACGAATAGTGAATATCTATGGCAATATATCTCAACCAGATAAATAAACGACGTGCAGCTGAGAGTGCTGCGCTGGCCGAGGTTAACGAGAAAACCAGCAAGCGACTGGGTTTGTTGGGTAGTAAACGCGTTGTACCTCAGGACAATGAGAGCGCGCTGCGTCAGGTGCTGGAGGCTCTTGGTATAACCGACTATGAGCTGGATGAATATGATCTTCTGTCGCCCGAGGAACAGCTCACTGGTATTCTTCGTCCTCGTGGCATCATGATGCGCGACATTCATCTTACTGGTGAATGGTGGCGCGAGTGTGTGGGCCCGCTTTTGGGCTATGCTAAGGATGGACGTCTTGTGGCATTCACTCCCACAAGGTCAGGTCTTGGCTATCAGTATCGTATGCAGGATGGTAGCATACGTAGAGTAGGTTATCGCGAGATGGCCGAAGAACTTAAGCCTAAGGCCATCACGTTTACAAAGGCTTTACCGCTTAAACCTTTGAAACTTAAAGATCTGATCGTTTTTACATGGGGTGTAGTTTCTGGTCCTAATGCCTTGTTGCTTTTGGCGTGTGCTCTGGTGGTGATTTTGCTCGGTATGTTTACGCCTATGGCCAATAAACTGATATTTGATACCGTCATTCCAACTGGAGATGCTGTCGACTTGTTGCCTATCACAGGCTTGCTTATTGGTGCTACTATAGGTACGTTGCTACTTACATTTACTCGCAACCTGTATATCATTCGAATCCAGCATATCGTTGAGATGCATGTTCAGAATGCGGTAATGGCGCGTACGTTTCTTCTTTCGCCAACGTTCTTCAGTAAGAACTCAAGCGGTGAACTAACGGCAAAACTCAATAATGTCTCTACACTATGTTCGTTGGTTAATGAATCTATTATTGGTCCGTTACTTTCGGCAGTGCTTAGCGTTATTTACCTTGTGCAGGTGTATATTTATGGCGGTAAGCTCTTATGGCCTGCCATGGGCATTATCGTTGCCCAAGCTGTAGTATTATTGCTTAATTACTGGCGCACTGTTGATATACTTCAGAAGCATATCAAAAAATCTGCTGCTTTAAGTGGATTGGAATACAACCTTTTTGCTGGCATACAGAAACTTAAACTTACAGGTAGCGAAAACCGTGCCTTTGCCCGTTGGCTTGATGTTTATGGCGATGCATCGCATTATATTTATAATCCTAATTTCAAGGGACGTCTTTACCCCGCTTTGACTGCATTTTTGGGATTAGGTGGCACGATGCTTATCTTCTGGAGTACTCTGTCTAACGGAGTCACTACCTCTGATTATATAGCCTTCAGTTCTGCTTTTGGCATGATAACAGCTTCAATAGCCCAGCTAAATTTAGCAGTTCCAAGCTTAGCGCAGATAAAGCCTCTCCTGGAAAGTGTAAAGCCAATACTCGAGGCGGTGCCTGAAATGGAGGAGAAGGCTCCGCAGGTTGCAAATCTGTTTGGTAGTATTGAGGTCTCGGGAGTTTCCTTCCGTTATCAAGAAGATGGACCACTGATTCTTGACGACCTTTCGCTAAAGATCAAAGCCGGTGAATATGTTGGAATCGTGGGAAAGTCGGGCTGTGGTAAGAGTACTCTGATGCGATTGATGCTTGGATTCGAGATGCCTCTTAGCGGTGGTATCTATTACGACAATTTTGATCTGTCAAAGGTCGATAAGGCATCGCTCCGTCGTAAAATTGGTTGCTGTTTGCAAAGCGGCAGTCTTTTTACTGGCGACTTGTTCCATAACATCACCATCACCGCCCCATGGGCCACTCATGATGATGCCTGGGATGCATTGCGTATGGCGTGTCTGGAAGAGGATGTTAAACGCATGCCTATGGGACTCCACACTGTTGTGAGCGAAGGTGGTGGCGGATTCAGTGGCGGCCAGAAACAGCGAATCCTTATTGCAAGAGCGCTGATTTCTAAGCCTAACATCATCTTCTTTGATGAAGCAACGTCAGCACTCGACAATATCTCGCAGAAAGCTGTCAGCGATAATCTCGACCGTTTGAAATGTACTCGTGTGGTTATTGCCCACCGACTGAGCACCATCCGCCATTGCAACCGCATTATCGTGCTCGATAAGGGTCATATTGCTGAGGAAGGTACTTTTGAAGAACTAATGGAGCGCAAGGGCATCTTCTACGAGATGGCTCAGAGACAGCTTTAGAAGGAGAGTAAGTGATAAAAGGAAATGAAGAAGACAATCATAATGAATATGAATAGACAAACAATTGTGATATTGGCAGCATCGGCCATTTTGATGGGGTGTCAGGGAAATGATTCTAAACAGACTGCCTCAGATTCGACTGTTGCAAGTAATGTTGTGGATTCAACAAAAACTGCTGATTCGTTACAAGTAATCCAGGCAACTCCATCATTAAGTGGAACCAGTGTGATGGGAAAGGTTGTTGCTGAGCAGTATGCCGACTTGGCGTTTGAGACGGCTCTGCCCATCGAGCGCGTGCTGGTAAAGAATGGTCAGCATGTTCGTCGCGGACAGGTGTTGGCACAACTCGATCAGTTCAAACTGCGTAATGCTATTTCCCAGCAACAGCGAGCCATCGAACAGGCTCAGCTGCAGATTGAGCAGGCTCGACTGCAAATGCAAGATGTCATCATATCGCAGGGTTACGACCCCGACAAGGATTCGTCTATCCCAGCCAGTGTCAAGCACAATGCCGACGTGAAATCTGGTTATGCTCTTTCTAAGAGTCAGTTGGCATCTGCCAAGAACCAGCTTGCAGCAGCTCAGCACGAATTGCGTAGCGGTGTGCTTACGGCCCCGTTCGATGGGGTTGTGGCTAATGTTGCTGTTCAGGCACATCAGTTGGCGCAGGCCGGACAGCCCGTTTGTCGTGTCATCGCTTCGGGCAATATGACTGTTGAGTTCCGCGTTATGGAGGCCGACCTTTCAAAATATAAGGTAGGTACGGTGGTAACCGTTGTGCCTGTGGCTGATAGTGGTGCCCGTTATCAGGCTACTGTCACCGAGATTAATCCTGTGGTCGATCAGCAGGGTGCTGTAACCCTCCGTGCTCGCATCACAGATGCCACCTCGCTCTTCGATGGCATGAACGTTACAATTCAATTGAAAATGGAAAGTTGATAGTTATGATTACTAAACGATTCCTTATTTTCGTTGCGGCAGCCCAATTATCAATTGTCAATTGTCAATTGTCAATTGCTCAGCAGCGTGTTACGCTCGATCTTGATCGCACCGTGCGATTAGCCACCGATAGTTCGTTGGCCGTGCAGAAGTATCAAAGCGTTTACGATGCTTCGCGCTATAAGTATCTGTCGTGGCAGGCATCTCGCAAGCCGCAGTTCTCGCTCGAGTCTACACCTATCATGTATCAGCGATATATGACTCAGCGCTACCTTTCGGCTGAGGACCTTGATGTTTATCGTCAGCAGCGTATGTTCTACTCTCAGGCGGGTATCTATGCCACTCAGACCATGGAGAGCTGGGGTGGTGAGTTCTATGGCTCAACCCAGTTGGGGTTTTTGCGCACTTTTGGAGATGATGATAAGACACAGTATATGAGTGTGCCCATCAAGGTGGGCTATAAACAAGACCTGCTGTTCTTTAATCCGCTGAAGTGGAACCGCCAGATAGAACCAATGAAGCTGACGCTGGCCGAGAAGACGCTTGCCTATGGAATCGAGACCATCAGCGAGGAGGCTGTTGGTAAGTTCTTTACCTTGGCCCTTGCTCAGGAGCAGTTGCGTATGGCCGAAGAGTATCTTGCTTCGTGCGATACTATCTATTCTATTGCCGAACGCCGTTTCCGCATCGCCAGCATCTCAAAGGCCGAGCTCAGCATTCTGGAGCTCGAAAAGACCAATGCCCGTACCACACTTGCCAATGCCCGTATATCCCGTAGCCGTGCTGCTCAGGATCTGGCCACATATCTTGGTATGGAGCGTTCTACCAATATCGAACTGATCATTCCTGCAGTTATGCAGAATCTGCATGTTGATGCCAAAGAGGCTATTCAGCATGCCCGTGAGAATAACCCGCAGTATCTCAGCTCGCGCGAGGCAGTTACCGAAGCTCGTCGCGATGCCGAGCGTGCTCGTATCGAGAAGAACTTCAGTATGAGCCTCGATGCCAGCATCGGTTTGAACCAGGTGGCCGACCGCTTTGCCGATGCCTATCGCCATCTGCTGTCGCAGGATATGGCTACCATCACCCTCTCAGTGCCCCTTAAGGATTGGGGCAAGCGCAAGAATGCATACCTTGCTGCACGTAGCACTGTTGAGGCTACCGAGCGTGCTGAGCAAGAGGCTGCCCGTGATACTGAGTTGGATGTAGCTCTTACCGTAGCCGATTTCAACGAACGTCAGGACATTGTAGAGACAGCTCGTCAAGCTCTTACTATAGCAGAGGATGCTTATGCGCAGACGCTGCAGCGCTTTATTAAGGCTCAGGCCGATGCCTACAGCCTATCGATAGCCCAGAGTCATTGGCAGACGGCCCGTCAGAACCAGATAGCATCTCTGCAGAACTACTGGCTGGCCTACTACCACCTGCGCCGCCTTACCCTCTACGATTATCAACATCATCAGCCCATTTCAAGGTAAAGTATTTATTCCCAGCGGAAGACGGCGCCGTTGCGGCGGGCTGGGTCGGCACCTGGGTAGTCGGCCGAGTAGGGGCTGCCGGTGGTGGGGCTCATGCCCAGGTAGCGGTGGGTGCGCATTGACATGAGCATGAACTCATGATTAAGGTAGTCCTGCCACATCCATACCTCAGCTTTCGTCTCGTCGGTAGTCAGGCGTACATCGCCCGCAATGCTGAAGCCTGATACAAATACATAGCGCCCGTCCTCGCACTGCAGGATGACCTTGCCCTGACCTTTGTCGATGATGCGGAAACGCGTCAGTTTTCCTTTGTCGTTAGCCTCGGTGTCGTGGAGTAGGCCGTGTTTCAGGGCAATGGCAGGTTTGTTGGTGGCCAGGTTGATGATGCGAAAGGTCTTGCCGTAAGGAATGTTGCCGCTGCGGTCAGCCTGTGGCTCGTTGACGGTAAAGTTATCAAACTCGGCATAGCCGCCATTCTTGCCCTTATGGTTAAAGGCAAACAGCGCATGGCGCGAGCCCTGGAACGAGATGAGCTGATAAGATAGCGGCATCTCACGACCTAACTGCTGATAGCTGGTGCCATCTAGCGAGTACTCGTAGTGGGCGCGGTCGTGGTCGAAATCACCCACCATACGGAGCCAAATTTTAGAGGTGAGAGGTAAGAGCGGAGAGGTGAGAGGAATGTCTGTGGTGTCGTTTGTTGCCTGCTCGAAGCAGCGGAGAATGAGGTTTTTACCTTCCTTCACGATACCAATCCATGAACAGGGAACGTTAATGTTACCAAGTCCGGCCACATCACCATCCTTCATTCCTTTGGTGTATAATTTAACAGTAGCAATGCTTGTTGGACCGATAACTCGTTGTGTAAGGGTGTTGCGAGCCCACATCAGTTGCTCGGCAGGCATCGACTGCAAACGCAAACGGCCATTCTTTAAGCCCCATTTAGTATCATCGGGATTGTGATTCCATTGCCATACACGACCAAGTTTTTTGGCATTGAAATCCTCATTTCGCTCATAAGGTGCATGAGGCTTTACATCAGCATTGATGTTCGGCTTGAGCCATGTGCGGGGAGCACGGCCAAGGTTGCCTTCCAGGCCCAACATGGGCCAACCGTCTTTCCATGTGATGGGGGCAAGGGTTACGGTGCGCCCGATGGAGTGGAAGTCCATCATGAGTAGTGCCCACCACTGGCCGCTCTGATCCTCTACGATGCCACCCTGATGGATGTTGGTACATGCAGTGGCATCCTTGTCAACAGCGGGGATGCCGAACTTGGTGCCATCCTCGCCGATGCGGTATTTTGCGCCCTGCGGCACTTGGGTGAGTGGTGCTGCATGATAGCCAAAGGTTTCATCGGCAGTAATGGTGATGGTTTCGTAAGGCCCCCAGATGCTTTTGGCGCGACTGCACAGTGTGCGACCGTTAGGACTATAGTCGGTAGAGATGAGGTAGTACATGCCATTGATCTTGTACATGTGGTGACCTTCGCCGATAGCGTTACCTTCGGGGATGATCACACGGTCAGTACCTTCAACCGGTCCGCTCATATCGGGTTTTAGCTCTGTGCAGTGTACCTCGCCATACTTGTGGATGGCGTATATCTTGCCATCGTCGTCGAAGAGTACCGACAGGTCGTAGATGTTTCCCTGCATGTTGTGGTGCTGCCACGGGCCGCGGATATCCTTCGAGGTGTAGCACTGCAGCCCTTTGCCATTGATGTTGGTGAACACGTAGAACTGTCCGTTGGCATAACGGATGGCTGGTGCCCATACACCCTGACCATAAATCTCTTTGTGGTTCTTAAGCGAGAACGCATCGTCGGCAAAGTCGAAGCGGTCGAAACAATACGATATGTTCTCCCAGTTTACCAGATCCTTTGAGTGCAATATGACCAGTCCTGGCACGGTGTGCATGGTGGTGCCGGCCAGATAGTAGTCGTCGCCCACACGGATGATGTCGGGGTCGGAGAACTCATCGTAGAATAGGGGATTAGTGTACGTGCCATTACCGTTGTCGGCCGTCCATGATTGGGCAGAACATGGTATAGAACAAAAGTGAAAAGCGAAAAGCATTGTGATCGCCATCAACCAAATATTACTACTAACCTTTATAAAATTACCTATAGAGCTCATTACTTTTCGCATTCTCACTTTTTAATTATCAACTGTCAATTATCAATTCTTTAATGTAGGCCAACCATCGGCTGTCCAGCTGATGGGGCGCTGAATGAGTATGGATGCACCCTGATGGTCGATGCTGTAGCCATGGCAGATAAAGATGTCCTGATCATCCATATGATATGCTGCACAATGGCCGGCTGCCTCGAACTGCTTTTTGTCGCCTTCGATAAACAGGTTGCCCCCGCCATAACGCATGTCGATACCTTTACTGTCGAGGTATGGCCCTTCAACCGTCTTGCTGCGACCTACGGCCACGCGGTAGTTGCTTTTTGAGCCCTGGCAGCAGTAATCCCATGACACAAAGAGGTAATAATAGTCACCATGCTTGAAGATGAATGGCGCTTCGATGGCATTAGGTCCGGCAAAGTCGGATGTGGGATTCTTTGGCGGGTTAGGATTGATGGGCAGCGCGTTCTTGCTGGCCTTACTGTCGAGATTAAATCTACGAGCGATAGTTTGCGGTTTGCTGTCCTTGGCTATGTGCATGGTGGTGTCAAGACGGACCAATTGAATACCGTCCCAGAACGAGCCCCAAACCAGCCAAGGCTGATCCTTATCGTCGATAACGAAGTTTGGATCGATGGCGTTCCAGTTGTCGCGTCCGCCGCGCGAGGTAACGATACAACCCTCATCATCCCAGATGCCTGAGGCCAGTTTGCGTGTTGACAGCAGACCGATGGTCGAGCCGTTCTTGCCGAAGGTGGAGCAGCTGTAAGCCATCCACCACTTGCCATGCCACTTGATGACATCAGGTGCCCACACATGGTGGGTAAAACCTGGCACAGAGTCGTGTGCCCACTTAGGGATAACCGACATGACGGGCTCTGTATGCACAGCCCAGTTCTTGCGGTCGGCCGACGTCATATGTTGTATGCCCAAGCCTGTGGCAAAGATATGATAAGTGCTATCTTCGTAGGTCATCACGGGGTCGTGCACCATGGGTATATCTGTTACAAATGGCTTGTATGGCGCTTTATCTTGAGATCGTAATCCCAATGTGGCACCCGCTATGAGTGTCACCATAATGATGATGGATTTCTTCATAATTCTTTTATTTTTTCTTTCCCCAATAAGTTTTTTGGTTAGTGATGCCAGCATACACAATGGTGTGCTTTCTTGGAGTGGCTTCCCAGTCGCACTCTCGTTGTAGCAGCAACTCCACACCATTAGCTGTCAATGTGTTTGTTGTAGCATCAAAGCTCCATTTGCCACCCTTCCAGGTTCCTGATGTAATGGTATGATCAGCTGCTAAAACCATATCCGACGAAGTCTTCTGCTTACCATAGCTATATGAGAGGTCTATATGTTCCCAAGTACCAATGATATCTTCCTCTGTGATTGCTACATTTGGTACTGCACCATAACGTTCGGGCATAACTACAGGCCAGCCGTCTTTAGTCCATCGAATAGAACGCACACCACCTAACATTACAGCATTTGGCGCATTACCACCAGCTGTAGTTGGCAATCTCTGTTGTGAAGCATAGTACCAATTGCCATTGCCATCGTCGAATACTGCACAATGGCTTATACCAACCCAGCCATATCCACTACTGAACTTATAAGGATGGGTCATAATTGGCAGTGCATCACCACCGTTATTTGTAACATCAGTGCCATTTATAGACAGATAAGGACCATCAATGTTCTTAGAACGGACAACGCGTGTGTTATAAGGTACGTCAAGAGCATCATATGCCATGAATAGATAGTAATATCCATCGTGGTAAATGACCTCAGGAGCCTCGGAACCTTGCCAACGGCTGTTTTTATCGCGTGTATATACACGTTTCATCACTTTATTCAGCTCAGACATAGATGTACAGAATTCAGGCATCTTGCTTATTGGCTTTCCTGTGTCAGCATTTATTTGCAGCGCAGCAAAACCTGAATGCCATGAACCAAAGATGAGCCAGTGCTCGTTAGAAGGTGTAATGATATACGTAGGATCGATGGCGTTATAGTAGAAATAGCCGTTCCAATCTCCTGTGCTGCTACGAGCCCAATTTTTTCCCTTGTCTGACATAGAACTAAGGACAAATCCCTTATCTTCCCATTTATTAGAGGCAGGATCACTGGTTTCCATCACACCGATGAAAGCGCGCTCTGTCCACGAGTTATCGAAGTTAGCCTCAGTATTTGTCTTTCCTGTAAGAATATAATTATCTACTACAATGCAATAGTACATGCGATACAGACCTGTTTTAACCTTACGAGCGCAAGGTGCCCAGTAACCATAGCTGGGGTTGTTGATTGATGGCAGGCCGAAACGTGCACGACTATTGTTCAATGTGTCTTTTACCCATGCAGGTGCAGCTGTCATAGTGCCACCCAAATACTCCCAGTCTATGAGATTCTTTGAACGACGTGCATGGAAGTGTCCGCCTGCTGTGTGGGCATTGCCATAGGAAGCATCGGTCTGATACATATAATAGTAGCCATCGTCGGCAAGCATTACTGAGGGATCGTGCACATTAGCAAGATTCCATTGAGAGCGTTTTGACCAGTCTGATATACTACGATAGTCATCTGCATAGGATGGAGCTACATAGGTATCTAAATCAGAGCCGGAATTCTCGTCTGTCTTAAAACTGGTAACCTCAGAATATGTTGTGCCAAGTGCAGATACAGCAAATCCCTTGACATAATATGTAGTATTAGCCGAAAGTCCGCTTACCGATGCCAGCATATCATTAAGCTGGGTGGTTACGGTTTTATCTGATGTTGTAGGATTATTAGACGTAGAATAGCAGAATCCACGACTAGTAATACTAAGCCCAGACGAAGCCGTTACCTGTGCCTTGAATTTGGCAGATGTGGTTGATACATCCGACACTTGCGGAGTAGAAACAGTTACAGTTCCTGTTGGTGTAGGTGTTGGCGTAGGAGTTGGTTCTGGGTCATCGCCTCCGCCACTGCAGGCAGCTAAGCTAAAAACCATCAACACATAATAACTCCATTTAGCAAACATTTTCTTCATGTTACCTATTATTTAAGACATTATCAGATTCAAAAAGGAAAGCGGGGCAGGGCACTTTTGCCTGCCTCGCTTAGTGATTGCATTTTATTCGAATACCAGATAGCTGCTATCAACAGTGAAACGGAAGTAGAAGTTTTCAGGATCAATCGTATTGATTCCAATATAGTCCTGAATATAATCTACACCATTAGTACCATGCATCACAGCCTTGATATCTGCAGTGCCGTCACCATTGTTTGCAATCTTCAAACTTACTTTTGCACCATTCATTGCTCCGAGCCATGCGCCCCAATCTGCTTGGCCGCCACTTGGTGTGCAGGCAGCATAGCCGTCGCCCCAACCATAGTTGTCGGCACGAACCACTGCGTACTCTGTCAGGTCGGCTCTGTTAAGAACAACTACGAAATTATTCCAGTTGTTAACACCAGAGGTGTAGTTGGTGAAGTTCACGGTACAAACCTGATGTGCGCCAACCTTTACTAATGGAGAGTGCGTAGTCCACCAACCGCTACTGCAATCAGAAGCACCAAGTTCGTTATCAAATACCAGATGGCAACCGTCAATAGTGAAGCGGAAGTACATGTCGTCTGGATCAACAGTGTTGATACCCTTGTACTCTTGGGTGTAGTCAACACCATCGGTACCATGCATCACAGCCTTAACGTCAGCTGTTCCATCGCCATTATTGGTGATATAGGCTGTAACCTTGGCGCCATTCATAGCTGCACGCCATGTATCCCAGTCTTCCTGACCACCGCTAGATGTACAAGCTGCATATCCGTCACCCCAACCATAGTTGTCAGAGCGTACTACTGCATATTCTGCAAAATTTGCTTTATTAAGAACAATCACGAAGTTGTTCCAATTGTTTGCACCAGTAGTGTAGTTCGTGAAGTTTACGACCTTAGTCTCCTTTGGCTCAACCTTGATGTTTTCTGTGTGAGCAGACCACCATCCAGATGAATTGTCCTCAGCACCAAGGATATGTGGGGTTGGAACAACAACTGTCTGAGTAAATGCAGAAAGCTCTTTCACAACACTGAAGGTCTTGATAGCCGAAATAGGTGTAGTACAGAGTTCGCCCTTGAATGTTTTATTATACATGACAACAAGTGTCTTCTGTCCGAGATCCTCCATATTAGGAATAGCTTGGAATATCAGGTCGTCGGCAGTAACATTCTTACTAACACCTTGCTCGAAGTTTACAACAGCTGTAACTTTAGCCATAGCGTCTTTAAGACTGGTTCCAACAAGTACTTCACTTGGAACACCTGTCAACTCCATTGACAGAGGCTGCTTGTCTTCCTTAGAGGTGAATCCACCAATAGGCTCGATGGTAGAACCCAGCCAGCTGATGTAAGAACCTTCTGGAACGAGGAAGCAACGGATGGTTGTGTTAGAAGCATCTGCATTCAGATTTACCAATGGCGACTTCTGAATGTATGTCTTTGTTACAGTTCCATTCGTCATTGTAACCTCAAGACCGCCATTCGTGCGATCTACGGTAAGTGTAACCTTTCCACCGAGTTTGTCAACACCAGTATCTGTGTCGGTTTGGAATTCAAGGTCGCTCGTAGCGAGACTACGGTCGATGTAATCACCCCACTCAGAGTTTCCACTGGGCTGGAAGTCATAACGGATAGCACCATACTCTTTATAGTTGGCTGCGCCGCGATCTTCGTCGTTACAGATAATCATGGCGTAGTTCTTGTAGGTGTTAGAAGCATTAGGATTGATGTTCAGATTAAACTGGGCAATCCACTTCTGTCCCTCAGGAATCTGGTAGTACTTTGAGAATTGTGCCCACCAGCCTGTGCTATAGTCTGTGGCACCAACTGTATATACGTCTTCCTCCAGGCCTTCAATAACATCGCCACCCTGGTTCTTTGCTTTCTCTGCAGCAATAGAATCAGCCTTAGACGACAGCCAGTCGGGAGCGTTTACGCTGAACAGGTCACCGCCTTCGCAGCTCGTTAGCGACATCAGGCCAAGGGCTGCTGCGCAGAAAGCGGTAGATATTTTATTTAGATATTTCATAATTGTATTTTTTTCTAATTATCAATTATCAATTGTCACTTATCAATTATTTGAGGTTTACTACAGGGTGAATAGTCCAGCCCTTACCAGTAAAGTATTCAGCATTGCTGGTATTCTTGTTGGCAGAGTTACCCTCCAGGTTGGGGTTGTCGTTGAGTGTACCCTGATAGATAGGGAAGAACTCATGGCCAGCAGCGAACGTGTCGTATGAACTCTTGCTGCATGAGCTATAATCCACAGCATCCTTCGGTGTGAAGTTAACAACGCCATCATTGTAGTTTGCCTTTGTCCAGAAGTTAACAGCTGCATGCTCCTTCATCTGCTGCAGACGTTCAGCGCTGTAGAAGAATCCCCAGCGGAGTAGATCGAAACCACGACCGAACTCACAGCCGAACTCTTTTGGACGCTCTACATTAGCAATCTGCTCGAATAGTTTGTCGGCATTACCAGCGAAATCAGAGAGGTTCAGATTTGCCAGACCGGCACGGTTACGTACCTGGTTGATCCAATCGATAGCCTGCTGAGTAGGACCGTTAACTTCGTTCTCGCACTCGGCAGCACGGAGGAGTACGTCAGAGTAGCGCATCATACGGAGGTTGATACCGCAGTGCAGACCTGTTACAACCTTATCGTAGATACCAGTACGCAGGTTAGTGTGCTTGGCCACTGGCAGTCCGCCATAGTTGTTGTTGGTTACAAATGGGATACTCAGGTTACCCCAGTCGGCACTCTGTGGAACAGTGTAGCAAACATTACCAAACTCAAACCCGTCCCATTCTGGCTCATAGGTACCGATAGTCCAGTAGAGTCGTGGGTCGAGTGAACCGCTGGTAGTCTTCTCTGCCTTAAACAGATTGTAGAGCCATGGAGAAGCCGAGAGGTCAGCCCAACCGCCACAGTCGCCAGGACCGAAGTTAGATTCGATAGCCGAACCCTGTGTGGCATTGGCGCTGGTATTTACTGGTGTCCACTCATCGTCGGTTCCCTGTGAACCATAGTCCAAGAACTGTACCTCATATAGACTTTCGTCGTTATTCTCGTAAGCAGGACCCTCACGGAAATTGTCGCCGTAGTTAGCCATCAGCTTATATGTACCATACTGACCATTGATGATTGCCTTCAGCACGGTGAGTGCCTCACTATACTTATGACGCATCATCAGAGCACGGGCATAATATCCGGCGGCAGCACCACATGTGGCACGACCCTTAGCCCACTCACCACCTGCATCACGGCTTGGCAGCAGAGTCATTGCCTCAGAGAAATCCTTCTCAACCTGATCCCACACTTCGTCATAGGTGGCATTTGAACCATATAGTCCCTCAAGTGTAGAATAGGTGTTGTAGTCTGTAATCAGAATAGGATTCTGGTAGTATCCAGCCAGGTTGTAATAGCCAAGGGCACGGATAAATAGCATCTGTCCCTTGATGCGCTTTTGCTGCTCAGTAAGAGCACTGTTGTCATCACCAAGTACAGAAAGAGTGTAGTTTGTTACATTGATGGTATAATACCAGTCACGCCACGACCACTGACCAATTTCGTCAGTGAAAGCTACGTTGAGGTCATCAAAAGGCATATACCATACCTGTGATGAATTCCATACTTCGTCGCCACGGCACACGTCAAGCATGTAGCCTACACGGGCATAAGTACCCTCCATACGGGTGTGGTTGTATGCTGCAATTACAGTCTCCTCCAAAGCACTAAGGTCTTCCTTGAAGGTTGCAGCTGTTTGCTGGTTGGGGTTTACCACGTCCAGCTTGCTGTCACACGAAGTGAGTGCGGCGGCACCCAACAGGAGTGCTAATGAAATATTATATAGTTTCATAATCTTCTTCATTTTATAATTATACATTAGAAGGTAAAGTTAAGACCTGCCATAAAGCTGCGTGGTGTGGGGTACGAGCAATAGTTGTAGCCTGGGGTGAATGTGCCACCTGAATAGTCTACGTTATATCCCTTATAACCGCTGAAGGTAAAGAGATTCTGGGCAGATACATAGAGACGAACACCACTAACATATCCGCCAAACCACTTGTTAGGCAGGTTAGCGCCAATCTCTATGTTGGCAATCTTCCAATAAGCTGCATTCTGAATCTGACGGCAGCTGAACAGATCATTCCAGGCCAGTGTGCCGAGATTCGACAGATAAGTGCGAGGAACATTTGATACATAAGTACCACCATCCCACTGGTTTGCACTAAGCACATTCACGTGCTTGTTGCCGTAACCATAGCTTGAGTTCATTGTGTTATAGAGATAGTCGGTAACATGATAGTTCAGTGCTCCGTAAGTAGAGATGCTCATGTCGAAGATTCCATACTCCAAATGTGCACTCAGACCGAAGCTGATCTTTGGTAGACCGCTACCCAATACTGTCTGGTCGTCGGCAGTAATCTGTCCGTCACCATTCACATCGCGGTAGTAGCAGTCACCTACCTGTGCACCTGCCTGGTACTCAGTGTAGCCGTTTGCCTGTGCGATGGCGTTCAACTCGTCAAGCTGATCCTGGGTACGAATAATTCCCTGATAGTCCCAACCGTAGAATTTACCAACTTCCTCACCTACCTTAGTAATATAAGAACCGGTGATATACTGCTCTGTTCCGAAACCAAGTGAAGTAACTTTGTTCTTCAGAGTGCTCAGGTTGGCTGAAATCTCATGCTTCAGAGCGTGGTCACGATTGCGATAGGTAACCGAGAATTCCAAACCGCTATTCTCCATAGAGGCTGCATTCATCGTTACACTTGAGTTAGATACACCTGCACTTGCAGGAACAGGTACACCATAGTGCAGATCTTCTGACTTGTTCTTGTACCACTCTGCAGTAAATTCAATACGGTTATTGAAGAAAGCGAGATCAAGACCTATGTTCATGGTCTTTCTCTTCTCCCACAACAGGTTTTCGTTTGTGAATGTTGATATTGCCGAACCTGTTACAGGCTGGTTGCCGAAGCTGTAAGTCATGTTATTACGAGCCATAGTTGCCTGAATAGCGTAGTCGCCTACAGCAGCCTCATAACCCAGTTCACCATAGCTGGCGCGCAGCTTGAACATGTTTACGATGTTATGGTCGATTGGGAAGAACTTTTCTTTATCGAAGCGCCAACCGATAGATACTGATGGGAATGTTCCCCAGCGTTTTGCAGGTGTAAGACGTGAACTACCGTCACGACGTACGATAGCAGAGAGCAGATACTTGCCGTCGAAGTCGTAGTTCAGACGAGCCAGATAAGATGCCAGCGTGTGCTTGTACTCGTAAGAATTAGCATCGCGGGTCAGTGCATTCTGAATCTGCAGGAAGTAGGGCTCGTTCATGTTGATGCCCCATGCAGTCAGGGTCTGTGTATTCTCTTCTTCATAAGTTTGACCTACAACGAGGTTGATATGGTGCAGACCGATGGTTCCATCGTAAGTCAGCGTGTTCTCAATCAGAGCATCGGTATATTTGCGATGACCCTTTGTCAGGCGCTCATTCTCCTTTGCCAGATATACACGGTTACTCTGAACCCATGCAGGAATCCAGGTCTTGTCATTACAACTTGTTGTGCTGTAAGAGAGGTTGATCTTATATGTAAGATTGTGATTCTTCGACTTGATTCCAATCATGTCAAGCAGATCCACGTCAGCTGAGGCTGTACCCATAAAGCGGTCAACAACAGTGTTGCGCTGCAACAGATTATTCACCAGCAGAGGGTTCATGGCAGAAATATCACCATGTACTGTGTCGTAATAAACACCGTAACCATAAGCGTCGTATTTCCAACCACTGGCTGATCCTACTACATCATCCAATACCCATGTTGAGTTGTCATAAGCCTTAATTGTTGGCTGCATATTCAGTACGCCTGCCAGTACATTGCCCAGATTTCCATAGAGACCCTGGATATACTCATTTGCATTTGAAATAGATGTAGAGTTCTGGTCTGAGTGTGAATATACAAGACTTGTACGGAACTTGATGAACTTGGTGTCCATCGTGTTGTTGATACGAGCTGTATAACGTTTAAAGTCAGGACCTGTACCCTGGATAGTACCTCTCTGGTCGTAGTAGTCCAGACCTATATTATATGTATTGTGAGCACCACCACCGCTCAGGTTTACGTTATGGTTCTGACGGATACCTGTTTTGAAAGCTTCTTTGAACCAGTCGGTATTGGTATTATCTTGGAAGTGATAATTGCCATCTGCACCCAGACTATAGCCACCAGGGAGTGGAGTACCAGAGTTTGCTGCGGCAACACCGAGGTAGTTACTATACTGGTCGGCATTCATCAGGTCGTACTTGTCGTTCGAAACGATGTCTGCACCGAAGTATCCCTTATAGTCTACCTTCAAAGGCTGATCTTTCTTACCGCCCTTGGTTGTGATGATTACCACACCGTTAGCAGCACGCGATCCGTAGATAGCACCTGCTGATGCGTCTTTCAGCACCTGAATGGTCTCGATATCGTTTGGTGAGAAGTCGCGGATAGACGTACCCATAGGTACGCCATCAATAACGTACAGAGGGGCAGTGCTACCGAAAGATCCGATACCACGTATACGTACTGTTGGGTCTGCTCCTGGCTGTCCGTCTGAGGTGATTGAAACACCAGCCACCTTACCTTCAAGCATCGACGAAATGTTAGAGTGCGATACACGTTTCAGTTCGTCGGCATTAACGACAGATACAGAACCGGTCAGGTCGGCCTTTTTCTGAACACCGTAACCTACTACTACCACCTGATCGAGCATCAGAGCATCGCTCTCAAGCTGAATCTGTTCAATAATCGCGCGTCCGCGTACAGCTATTTCGCGATCTTTGTAACCTACGTAGCTCACTACGAGTGTACCATTTGCAGGTGCATCGATAGTAAATTTACCATCGAAGTCGGTAATGACACCCGATTGAGCGCCCTTCAACTTAACTGTTGCACCAATGAGTGGTTCTCCCTCTTGGTCTACAACCTGGCTGCTAACCTTGATGGTTTGCTGTGCCACTAATGCCATTGCAGGAACAGGATAGGCTGTCAGACCTCCCATCATACCTAACGTTAGCATCGCAGAGAATAATACTTGTTTTCTCATTGTTAATTGTTTTAAGTTTTAATTTTGAATTAGTTAATTATACTAAGTTTGGCGGCAAAGGTAGACATATAACAAATAGACAAGGTGGACAAAATGATTTATAAGGTGGACAAAACGATTTTTGTCCTCTAAGGTGCAAAATTTCCACTTCTTGAGCTATGTCAAGACCTGTTCTTGAGATAAATCAAGACCACGAACTGGGGTTGGTTCCAAACATTTTAGTAAAACAACGGGTAAAATATTTGGGGTCATTAAAGCCCACGGCATATGCTATTTCGGTAATATTGCGGTTGCCACTCTTCGACGATAACATCTCTTTAGCCATATTCAGTCGGTAGTTACGTATAAACTGTCCTACGGGCAGGCCTGCTTCAGCATTCAAGTGCTTGCTGGCCACCGTTCTGCTCATGCCTAAGGCATCACAGAACTCCTGCACTCCGAATTCTGAGTCCATGTAGTGGTTTTCCATAATCTCCATCACTCGTTCCATAAACGGCTTGGTGCTCTTCATCACTTCTTCGCGGTCGGCTTCAACGCTCTTGGTCACACTCTTCTTGTAGCGCTCTTGGTTATCCAGAATGTTCTGGATGCGTGTTTGCAACTGTCGTGGATCTTCCGATTCCTCCAGAACCTTGCGGATGGGGTTGTATAGCTGTTCGGCTTCCCGGCGCTTCACAATCGTTTCCCACCTATTATATATATAGACGAGTAATGCCACAAACAGTATGCTTAGTAGCAGGCGGAACCACCAGCTGCGCCAGAAGTAAGGTTTTACTATCACGTCGATAGATATGGTATCGCCATCGCCGACCATCTGTACCGATTTGTATTTCACCTCGAAGGTGTAGCTGCCAGCGGGCAGGGCGCTGTATCTCACCGAGTGCTGACCGGGTTTCAGCACTTCCCAGTCGTTATCGAAGCCTTTCAGGCGGTAGCTGTACACGCCTTGCATCTCGTAGCCGTAGTCTAGTGCCGAGAAGTCGATTGAGAACGACCGATGCCCTTCTTTGAGGCAGATGGTCTTGGCCACCGATACGTCTTCCTCCAGATAATCGCTGCCGGCTATGGCCTCCTGGTTGTCAACCATCAGCTTGGTAAACGTCAGGTGTCCGTGGTAGTGCGTGTCGGTGTTGTCGTCTATCATTTCTATCAGTCCGGCCTCGCTGCCTAGGCAGATGGTGCCCGATGCATCCTTGATGGCCGAGTTCCAGTAGAAGTGCGGACTGATCAGTCCGTCGTACTGCGAGTAGTTGGTAAACGCCTGCAGTTTCGGGTCGTATACCGACAGACCGTTCTGGGTGGTAATCCACAGGCGACCGTTGCGGTCTTCTACAATACCTTTCACGCCGTTATAGACTAATCCGTTGGCCTGTGTCAGCACTTCAAAGCGCTCATTGCCATCGTCGTCTATCACGCGTTTATATAAACCGTAGCCGTTGCTGCCCAGCCACAGAGTGCCATCGCTGGTTTCGCAGAACGATGATATCTTATCTACAATCCTCGAGTTCGGGTCGGCCAACAGGTGTCTGATGGCGCGGTTCTCGAATTTGCCGTTCTTCTCCGATTTCAGGTCAACTATCACTACGCCCTGCATACATCCCATCCACAGGTGGCCGTCCTTGGTAATGATCGAACCGATACAACCGCGCTCCAACTGGCAGCCCTCGAAAGGCTCAGTCAGTTGGTTGGTCTTAAAGCTGTAGAAAAACATACCGTCGTTACTACCTATCCACATGCCGTTGTTAATGTGGTCGTAGGCCATGGCGCCTATGAAGTTCATCAGTCGGGCTTGCTCGGGCAGTAGTTCAAGTCGCACGATGGCTTTTGGATTCTTCATGTCTATCCAGCACAGTCCGCCGCCCCAGGTGCCTATCCACAACCGACCGTAGCCGTCGGCAGTCAGTGTCGATACGCTGTTGTGTGGCAGAGCCGAGTTCTCCTTGGTGTAGTGTGTAAAGTTGCGCTCTCCTTTCAGGCGGCGGTTCAGTCCGCCTTCCACCGTTCCTACCCACAATGTGCCGTCGGGTGCGGCATACATGGCATTCACCGGGTTGGGCGATAGCGAACCAGGGTCGGCCGTATGCACGCTGTTTTGCAACAGTAGCTGTCTGGGCACCAGTCGCACCACGCCGCCGGCCTCGGTACCTATGTATATCAGTCCGTTGTCAACCCACAGGTTGTGTACAAAGTCGTTTTTCAGCGGTGGATTGCTGGTCTGCGTCCAGGCCGTAAAGCTGTTGGTCTTGTCGTCGTAGATGTTCACACCGCACAGCGAGCCAACCAACAGCGTGTTGTCGGGCATCAGCGCCAGGCGCGACAGAAACTCGTGCGACAGGGCTTGCGTAGGCGTCTGTTCCAACTGATGCAGATACGGATCGTAGCGATACAATCCGTGATTGGTGCTGAACCACACCACATTGCCACGTTTCAGCATGTCGGTGATGTACAGACCGTAGAGCGGTTTCAGCAGCGATGATATCTCTTCACGTATCAGTTGACCGTTCTTCTCAACCATTCGGTATATGCCTCTGTCTATGCCTATCCACACGTTTCCGTTACCTTCTATATCGCGCACGCTGATTTCGGGTGTGTTGTCGGTATAGCGGTAAGTGGCTATGCGACTTATCTTGCCGTCGTCGGCAAAGGTTATCAGGTTCACGTATCTTGTGGTGATGAGCCAGATGCGGCCCTGGGCATCGCAAAAGGTCTTGACGCCGGGCTGGGATAGCAGCTCACCGATGTCGCCCTTGTCCGTTTGTGGCACTATGGGCAGCATGGTGTTCAGGTCTATCACGTTGGTGCCCTCGTCGAAGGCTACCCACAGACGTTTAAACCGGTCTTCGGTCACCGATTTGCACGACAGACTCTTCAGTCCGAGTGCAGGTGTCATCATGTTGAAACCATCGTACCTTACCAGTCCGCCGCCGTAAGTGGCTATCCAGAGGAAACCGTTCGAGTCGGTAAACAGCCAGCTGATGTTGTTATGGGGTAACCCGTTGTCAAGGTTGATATACGACAGGTTATATCGTTCAGTCAGTATGTTTGCTGAAGAGTGAGAAAGTGAGAAGGTAAGAAGGTGAGACGCTATAAGTAGCGACAGTACCTTCGGCCACCAATTATTCATTAGATATTTTACCATATTTCTCACCTTCTCACTCTCTCACCTTCTCACTTTCTCTCGCGAATTACAAATACGCACAGCGATGCGATGACGAAGCTCACACCGGCTACAATCATCATGGTAGACTGGTGGTGCCCCACTACCGAGAGTATCACACCGCCCAGCAGTGCTGCTACAATCTGTGGAATACAGATGGTGCCGTTAAACAGTCCTAGGTATGCACCCATGTGTCCGTAGCCCTGCAGCGCGTTGGTCACAAATGTAAATGGCATGGCCAGCATAGCAGCCCATGCACAACCTATCATCAGGAATGGGATGAACATCACATACTGGTCGTGGATGAATGGCACCAGGATAAAGCCGATGGCACCGATGACCAGACTGATAGAGTAGGCCAGCTTGGTGTTCTTGAACTGAGGTAGCAGCGCAGCCCAAATCACACTACCTACGGCCTGCACGGCAAACAGGATGCCTACCCAGTTGCCTGCCTCCTGGAATGCCTCGCTCGATGCGTCGGTCGTATCCCATACCACCTCGGCGATGGCGCCTGTGGTGTAGTTCCACATATAGAGCATGGCTGCCCAGCTGAAGAACTGAACCAGTCCTACCTTCCAGAATGTAGATGGTGCATTCTTAAGCAGCGTAATCCAGTTGGCGCTCTCTTCCTTCTCCTCCGATACGGGGTTGTACTCGGCATAGTTCTGCGGATTCCACTCCTTTACCTTCGATGTGGTGTAGATCACACAGAGAATCAGGATGGCTGCGCCGATGTAGAACGACCAGATTACCGAATCGGGCACCACGCCCTTTTCGGCCACGTTGCTGATGCCGATGAATGTGAAAACAAATGGGAACACATATCCCATCACCGAACCTGCGTTACACAGAAACGACTGGATGCTATAAGCCTTGGCCTTCTGCTTCTCGTTCACCATGTCGCCCACCAGCATCTTAAATGGCTGCATGGCCATATTGATACTGGTATCGAGGAACATCAGCGCTATCAGTCCGAACATCATAGCCGCACTGATGGTGAGACCTAATGAGCCCGAGTTAGGCAGCAGACACATTACGAGCACTGCCACAGCGGCTCCTATAAATAAGTAAGGTATACGTCGGCCGAATCGGGTCCACGTCTTGTCGCTCAGTGTTCCTACTATGGGCTGCACCAGTATTCCCATCAATGGTGGCAATATCCAGAAGTAGCTCAGGTTGTGTGGATCGGCGCCAAGTGTGGCAAAGATTCTCGAAATGTTTGCACTCTGAAGGGCGTAGGCTATCTGTACGCCAAAGAATCCGAAACTCAGATTCCATAAACTCCAAAACGATAAATCCGGTTTTTGTTTCATAGTTCTATTATTTTTAATTATCAATTGTCAATTATTTCGTTGTTCCTCTCACCACGAGCCTCGTCCTCACCACCCGTTTCTCTATCTTCTCCAGTGGCGTCAGACCCTCTACCTTATCCATCAGTATGGTAGCAGCCTCTTCGCCCACTTTGTGGCCGCGCTGCTCCACGGTGGTCAGCATCGGGTCGCAGGCCACGGCACGCTGTCCGTTGGTAAATCCGCATATCTGCACATCCTCGGGCACCCGTATGCCAGCGTGCTTCAGTGTATAGAGTATGCCAATGGCGGTATCATCGTTCACGGCAAAGTATCCGTCGGGCGGATTGTCCATCGCCATCAGCTTGGGTGTCTGTTCCTCGGCCATGGCGCGGTTGTCGCACACCGTCACTATGCTCTCGTCTATCTGTATGCTGTGTTTCAGCAGCGCGTCTTTGTAGCCGTTAAATCGGTTTTTCGATATCTCCAGCTGCATCGGTCCGCCGTAGAAGGCTACGCGCTTGCAGCCCGATTCTATCAGATAGTTCACGGCGTTCATGGCGCCCATGTAGTCGTCTACCACCACGCGACTGGCGTTCACGCCCGTACATATTCTATCATAGAACACCATGGGTATGCCGGCGTCTATCAGCTTCTGATAGTGATCGTAGTTCTTGGTGTCCTTGGCTTGCGATACAATCACGCCGCACACCTTGTATCGGTGGAAGTTCTCGCATATCTGTGCCTCGCGCTCATACTGCTCGCCGCTCAGCGCCACTATAATGTTGAAGCCGCGGGCCCTGGCCGTCTCTTCGATACCGGTCAGAATCAACGAGAAGTAGTAGTGTGTAAACTCAGGCACTATCACACCTATCAGCCTCTGTGGCATCATACGGCTGTGGCGCAGCGCCTCGCCGATGGCGTTGGGATAAAAGTTATGTTCGCGCGCGTATTGCTGGATGGCCTTTCGGCGCTCCTCGCTGATGCGGGGCGAATCCTTGAGTGCACGCGATACCGTAGCCACGGAAATACCGAACTCCCGTGCTATGTCCTTCATTGTCATTGGCGCTTTTTCTTCCATCGGTTGTCAATTATTCCGCGGCAAAGATAATAATTCTTTGCAATAATGCAAACGTTTGCATCGAGAAAATAACAATTTTAAACAAAAAAAAGGATAATGTATTCAAAAGAAACTTATCTTTGCACCGATAAAACTGTAAATTAAAGCTCCATAGAAGCTTAAAACGATATAACAATAACAAATTAACTCTAATTTAAAATGTAATGATGAAGCAGGTAAACATTCAATTTCCGCTTAGGATGCTTGGCCTTATCTTAGGGCTTTTCCTATCGGTCAGTGCCTTTGCTCAGATTGACGTAAAAGGCCATGTGAAAGATGCTACAGGCGAACCCATTATCGGCGCAACAGTACGCGTAGACGGCACACAGACCGCTACCATCACTGATTTCGACGGTAATTTCGTGCTGAAGGCTAAACAGGGTGCTACGCTTAGCATTTCGTATGTTGGTTATGTAACCGCACAGGTTAAGGCCGCACCAAATGTAACTGTTATTCTACAGGACGACCAGACTGTTCTGCAGGATGTAGTAGTTATCGGTTATGGTACCGTTCGTAAGAGCGATGCCACCGGTTCGGTTATGTCGGTTGAGGCCGATCAGCTGAACAAGGGTCTTGCCACATCACCAGCCGATCTGCTGCAGGGTAAGACTCCTGGTGTGCAGATTACTACTAACAGTGGTGCTCCTGGTGCTGGATCAAAGATCCGTATCCGTGGTGGTTCTTCACTTTCTGCATCTAACGACCCTCTGATCGTTATCGATGGTCTGCCAATCAGTTCAACTGAGATTTCTGGTGGTGATGTGCTGAACACCATTAACCCTAACGACATCGAGAGCTTCTCAATCCTGAAGGATGCTTCTGCTACTGCTATTTATGGTAGCCGTGCATCTAACGGTGTAATCCTGATTACCACCAAGAAGGGTAAGGCTGGTGCCAAGCCACGTATCAACATTGACATGACCGGTACATTCAAGACCGTAGCTAAGAAGGTCGACGTGCTGGGTGCTGATCAGTTCCGTGAGTTCTTCATGGCAAACTATGGTGATAAGGAGGCTGCTGTTGCCGCTCTGGGTAATGCCAATACAAAGTGGCAGGATGAGATTTACCAGAATGCATTTGCCGAGGAAATCAACGCCAGCGTTGCAGGTGGCTATTCTGCGAAAGAGGGTAGCTTCAAGATGCCTTATCGCGTAAGTGCAGGTTTCCTGAACAATAGTGGTACACTGAAGACCACAGGCATGACTCGTGGTACTGCAGGTTTCAACCTTACTCCTACACTGTTCGACGATCGTCTGACTATCAACCTGAATGCTAAGGGCGTATTTACACACAACTCATTTGCTGATGAGGGCGCTATCGGTTCTGCAGTTCAGTACAATCCTCTGAAGCCTGTTTACAATGCCGATGGTAGTTACTTCCGTTGGGAGAGCAATGGTGCACCTAACACCATGTCTACTCTTAACCCAGTAGCTCAGCTTAATCAGCAGAACAAGGACTCTTACGTACGTCGTTTCGTAGGTAACGCACAGTTCGACTATAAGTTTAAGTTCCTCGATGGCCTGCGTGCTAACTTGAACCTCGGTATCGACTATTCAACCACTACAGGTTGGAATGTTACCGAGCAGGGTAGTGAGGTTTCTTATCATAATAAGGTAGAGAACGGAACCGGTTCATGGCAGAAGTACACTCAGACACGTCGCGACAAGACTCTCGAGTTCTATCTGGCTTACGCTAAGGAGCTGAAAGAGATTCAGAGCCGCTTCGATATTTTGGCTGGTTACAGCTGGCAGCACTTCTATAACGAGAAAACCGACGAGAAGATGGCAAACGATGGTAGCAATACTGCATATCCTGTTTCTGAGCCTCTTTTCAAGACTGAGAGTTTCCTCGTTTCATTCTATGGACGTTTGAACTACTCTCTGATGGACCGTTACCTCCTCACTTTCACACTGCGTGACGATGGTACATCACGTTTCCAGAACAATAAGTGGGGCCTGTTCCCATCAGCAGCTCTGGCATGGCGTATCAGCGAGGAGCCATTCATGAAGAATGTCGAGTGGCTGTCTAACCTGAAGCTGCGTCTGGGTTATGGTATCACCGGTCAGCAGAACATCAACCAGGGTGACTATCCTTCTATTCCAACATATCACACCAACCAGAATGGTTCACTCTACCAGTTCGGTAACACTGTTATCACCCCAATTACTCCAAAGGGCTATGCTGCTCAGATTAAGTGGGAGGAGACAACAACTTATAACATTGGTTTGGACTTCGGTTTCGCTCGTAACCGCATCAATGGTAGCATCGATGTATATCAGCGCAAGACTAAGGACCTGCTGAACAAGGTTCCTGTAGCAGCTGGTACTAACCTTACCAACTACCTGCTGATGAACGTAGGCGACTTGGAGAATAAGGGTATCGAGGGTGCCATCAATGTAGTGCCCATCGAGAAGAAGGACCTGCGTTGGGAGATTGGTCTGAATGTATCTTATAACAAGAATAAGATTACACGTCTGACAGCTAGCGACGATCCAAGTTATGTTGGTGTCGAGACTGGTGATATCTCTGGTGGTGTAGGTAATAAGGTTCAGGTACATAGAGTTGGTAACCCTGTTAGCTCGTTCTTCGTATTCCAGCAGGTTTACGGCGAGGATGGCAAGCCACTTGAGGGCGTATATGTTGACCGTAACCACGACGGACAGATTACCGACGACGACCGTTACGTATACTACAAGCCCGATGCAGATGTTAACCTCGGTTTGAACACTGAGCTGAGCTACAAGAAGTGGACTCTCTCTGCATCACTCCGCTCAAGCCTTGGCAACTATGTATACAACAATATCGCCTCTAACACTGAGATGAAGGCCGACATGTGGACCAACAACTTTATTTGCAACCGCGTGGCTACAGCTCCTTTCAGCAACTTTGCACAGGCTCAGTATAAGAGCGACTACTATGTACAGAACGCTTCGTTCCTGAAGCTCGACAAGGTGACATTGGCTTACAATATTACTGACTGGGTACGTGTTAACTTCACCGCTCAGAACATCTTTACAATTACCAATTATAAGGGTGTAGATCCTGAGGTAGGTAATGGTATCGATAACAACATGTATCCCCGCTCACGCAACTTCATCTTAGGTGCAAGCTTTAACTTTTAATTAATAGGAGGATAAGAATATGAAATTCAATATAAAGAAAAACGGAATATACAGCTTTGCCTTTGCTACTGCCGTGTCTCTGACATCATGTGTGAAGGATCTGGATGTTACTCCAATTGATCCAAACCTCGACACTCCAGAGAATGTGCTTACCAGCACACAGGCATATAACCAAATGCTGGCAAAATGCTACTCAGGTCTTTCTGTAAGCTCGCCCGATGGTGATAGCGGTAGTCCTGATATCGAAGGTATCGATGGTGGTTTCGGTCAGTATCTGCGCGCTCTGTACAACATGCAGGAGCTGCCTACCGATGAGGCCGTTATCGGTTGGAACGACCAGACCCTGAAGGATCTGCACGGACTGCAGTGGACTGCAAGCGACGTATTTGTAAGTGCAGCTTACAGCCGCGTGTTCTATCAGATTTCTATCTGTAACGAGGTGATTCGCCAGATTGATAAGTCGGGCAGCAACGATGCCGTTATGCAGCAGTATCGCGCTGAGGCTCGCGCCATCCGTGGTCTGAGTTATCTGCACGCCATCGACCTGTTTGGTAACGTACCTTTCACCGACGAGAATTCTGAGGTAGGTGGTGCTAACCCCGAGCAGATTAGTCGTGCCGATCTCTTTAACTGGTTGGTTAACGATATGGAAGAGACTGCAAATATTCTTCCTGCCGATCCTGAGAAGTATCGCGCCGGTAAGGGTCTTTGCTATATGATTCTGGCTAAGCTTTATCTGAATGCAGCTGTTTACACCGGTACAGCAAACTATCAGAAGTGCGCTGAGTATTGCCAGAAGATTATCGACCTGGGCTACAAGCTCGAGAGTGCTAACGATTACTGGAAGCTGTTCTGCGCTGATAACGACCAGTTCCTGGGCGTAGGTCACGAGATTATCTTCAGTGTATACCAGGATCACATCAATACTCAGGCTTATGGTGGTACTACCTATATCATCAATGCTCAGGTGGGCGGTAACATGAATTACGCCGACTATGGTCTTGGTGGTAACGGTTGGGGTGGTATCCGCGTAACTCCTCAGTTCGTTGATAAGTTTGAGGTTGGCGACCAGCGTGCCACATTCTTCACCAATGGTCAGAGCAAGGAGATTAAGGATGTAAGCGACTTCTTCAGTGGCTATGCATTCACCAAGTTCACCAACCTCAAGGCTGATGGTAGCATTCTGGCTGATGCTAATTCATTCCCCGACACCGACTTCCCAGTATTCCGTCTGGGCGATGTTTATCTGATGCTGGCTGAGTGCCAGGTAGTAGGTGGCGTAAGCTGCGACGGTATCGCTAAGTTCAACGCGATCCGTACCCGTGCAGGTGTAGGCGAGATTGCTAGTCCTAAGGCTTCTGACATCATCAACGAGCGTGCTCGCGAGCTGGCTTGGGAGTGTCATCGTCGTAGCGACCTGGTTCGCTTCAACCTTCTTACCACAGGCGATTACCTCTGGTCACACAAGGGTATGAACAGCAACGTAGGTACTCCTCACGCTGTCGACGCTAAGTACAATCTGTTCCCTCTGGCTTCAAGCGACGTTATGTCTAATCCAAATCTGAAGCAGAACGCTGGTTATTAATAATTGAAAATTGATAATTGAAAATTGATAATTATGAATACTAAATATTTTAAGAGTGGTTTGCTGTTCGCTGCTTTCGCTATGCTGTTCGCAGCTTGCGATTCTGACCGCGACGACAATCCTACACTCGGCCCGAATCACACAGCCAATACATTTGTGGTAAACCAATCACCTTTGGCTGACCAGTATATCCAGCTTACTGCTGACAATACTGTACACTTGACTTGGACTCAGCCCAACTATGGTGTAAATACCGTAGTTAACTATAAGATTGAGGTTGGCATGGGTGGAACATGGGAGCAACTGGAAACCAGTTTCACTTCTTGCGAAGCAAATATCAGTGGCGAGGAGATTGCCAAGGCTATCTGTAAGATCGATGGTTTCAAGACTGAAGACGATTACGTTCCCATGGGCTTCCGTCAGGTTGACATGCGTGTAACCGCAAACATCCAGACCACAGCTTCTGATGTTGTTCCTGGCACTACCATTACTTCTAATGTTGTTAGCTTCAACCACATGGCTGCTTACTGCAACATTCCAAGCAAGGGCACTCTGTGGGTAATCGGTAGCTGCTGCGGTTGGCCTGAGCCTTCTGCTAGCAACAAGGATAAGCTTGTTGAGGGCAACTGGTTCATCATGGAGACCGAGATTGGTAGCGGTGTATACAATGGCACAGTTACAATGCCTGAGGGCGATCTTACCTTCCGCTTCTACGGTAAGCTTACCGGATGGGATGGTGGCGACTCTTATGGATTCCAGGTTGACGATAATGCAACTGAGTTCGAGTTTGACGGTAGTGGTGTATTCAATGGCACTATCCTTAAGGGTAAGGGATCTTACACATTCCTTGGATTCCCTGGTGGCGATTTGGAGCTCACTGTCGATTTGAACAAGGGTACTGTTAAGTTCGCTAAGAAGTAATTTCGTCAGTATTATAACGTAGTTTAATCAAATGAATAACAAGATGAAAAAATTAGGTTTATATACAATGGCTCTTCTCAGCATGAGTCTCGTGGCCTGTAACCAGGACTTCGACACCGAGTTCGTGCCACAGACCAATCTGCCTGAGAGCCTGCTTAAGGCTAGCGACGTAAGTGTTGCTGCCGCTTCGGCAACCACCATCAATCTGGCTGACTATATCGACGAGGAGACTGGTATCAACAAGGACATCGCAATCGGTACAGTTAGCGTGGCTGAGGGTGCTATGCCTGCTAATACCGTTCTTAAGGCTTTGGTTGAGTTCTCAAAGACCGAGGACTTTGCCGAGAGCATCACTCTTGATGCTAACAGCCTTGAAGGTACTAACGAGATCAGCGTTAAGGCCAGCGATCTGCAGGATGCATATTTCTACAATATCACCCGCAATCCAGCCCAAACACCTCTTTACATCCGTACTGTTATCCACACCGTTACAGCTGGAACAGCCGAGGCTATCGTAGGTAAGCCAGGCGAGAACTACTTTGCTCAGCGCAACGTTCAGTTCACTCCGCTCAAGAAGGTGGTTATCGCTCAGAACTACTATCTGGTAGGTGGTCCTAACGACTGGCAGAAGTCTGCTGTCGAGAAGATGGTTAAGTTCGATCACAGTGGTGCTGATGTTTACGAGGATCCTGTATTCACCGTTGTATTCGATGCTTCACCTGATGGTGACACATGGTTTGCTATCGGCGACGATGAGGCATGTGAGGCTATCGGTAATGGCGATTGGACCAAGCTGTTTGGTATCGTAGGCGGTAACAGCGAGGCTACATCAGGTCGTCTTGACTTCCGCTACAACCTGGGTGCCGACAACTCATTCAAGGTTGCTGCTGGTACAGCTAAGAAGATCAAGGTTACCATCAATATGATGGATTACACCTTCACCGTTCAGGCCATCAACGTAGCTGATAACTACTACATCGTAGGTGGTCCTAAGGATTGGGCTGAGTCAGCTAAGACTAAGTCTCAGAAGTTCTCTCACAGCAGCGCAAGCGTAATTGACGATCCTGTATTTACCTATGTATTTGAGGGTACAGGCGGCGACATCTGGTTCGCTATTGGCGACGACGAGGCTTGTGATGCTATCAAGAATGATAACGACTGGTCTAAGCTCTATGGTACTACATCTGGTAATGGCGAAAACGGTCTGACCGGTTCGCTAGCTCGTCGTAGTGCACTCAGTGACGATGGCTCGTTCAAGGTTGATGGTACTGCTAAGTTCATCCGTGTACAGATTAACATGGCAACACTCACCTACACCATCACTCCACTCAACTTCCAGCAGTACATCTATGAAGCAGGTGTAAACAATAGCTGGGGTGGCACAGAGCAGCCTCTGTATTGTGCAGACGGAAATGGTACATATACTGGATTCTTCTACGCCAAGGAAGACAGTTGGACAGACGGAAAGGGAGCTTTCAAATTCCGTGGTGCAGCTGATAATTGGGATGAAGGTAACTATGGAACTGGTACGCTCAATGCCGATGGTTTGTCAGGTACACTGATTGACGATGGTGGTTCTGGTAACGTTATGCCTGAGCCTGGTTTCTATCGCGCTGATGTTAATCTTGCCGATATGACCTTCAAACTCATTCCTATCAAGAGCGTATTTGTTGTAGGTAGCGCTGTTGGTAACGATTGGGATAAGGGTGTTGAGATGACCTACAACTTCGATAAACTCTGTTGGGAGTGTGATGCTACATTCACTGAGGCAGGTGTTATCAAGTTCAAGGGTAATGGCACTTGGGACACTGAGGATGGTAACTGGGGCGGAACTGCCGATAACATCATCAATGGATCAAATGACAACATTCCTGTAAGTGTTTCAGGCGATGTTCACATTGAGTTCTATCCACTCTGCGAGACTAAGTCTTACTGCAAGATTACTAAGAAGTAATTCATCCCCCTCATATTAATTCAAGCGGGCCGCTTCTGTAGCAGCCCGCTTGTTTTTATTGTTTCTAGCAATCTTGGCGGCAGAGTGTCCATCCGCGCAGCATGGCGAAGTAATCGAGGGCGGCGGTGCCGGTTTCTTGGATAGCCATGGCGGCGGCGACCGATAGCCAGCGGGCGGGTTGATCGCTCGGGATGCCGATGGGTTCGTCGGGGCCGATGCCCGTCAGCTTCGAGACGTTGGCGATATAGGCCTTGGTGTTGTTCTCGTGCGGCGGCGCCCACTTGCTGATGATGGCACGGATGGTGAACAGCCGGTACGTGTGGTAGTAGGTGCGGGTTAGCAGCCAGAAGGCTGCGCGCCAACCCCATTCCATCGATTCAAACTGGCAGAAACTTGCGTCTGTCTGCTGGGCACTCATGCCCTTCCACTTATCCTTGCTGCGGCGGATGTTCAGTGGATTATTATTTCGAATTCCTCTTGGTGTCATGATGCTTTCTTATATTTGATCTTTTTAAAACTGAAATCTGAAATCTGAATGACATAGTCTCTACTCTTCCACGTGCTTATCATCTTCGATGCACGCTTGGCGTCCTTTCCCTGTTGCTGGCAAACGCGCTTAGCATCGTCGATGGTAAACGTATCGGGTAGCAACTCCAGCAGATTCTTAGGTCCACGATGACCTTCCCTATCGTCCTCGTACTCTGCGCGGTCGATGTCGGCACCAAAGAACTCCATCTTACACCACAAGTCGTAATGCAAACTCCATCGACAGAACTCTTCAATCTGCTTTTCCCACTTCTGTCCGTTTGCCACATATAATACGCACGCTTTTAACCACGCTATAACAATGGCTCGGTGCGACAGGTCCCAATAGGTCTGGTCTTGACTCATACGGGCTATCTCGGCTACCTCGTCTTGCAGTTTCTTAGCCAACTTGAATGCCTGCGGACAGTCTATCAAGCCACGAGCAGCTGTAAGATTGTCGATATAAGGCTTGAGTTCCTCGTCAAACGCTGTATCGTATTTACCGAACACGGGCTGCTTTTCGCCAATCTCTCCGCCCACGATGGTGCAGAAGTTTATTCGGCTGATAGGGCCGTCGGTAAGCACGTTTCTGAAAAATCGTCGTCCCTTTTTGATAGTGGTACAGGCGTTCCAGTTGAATCGGCACTTGGGGCGTGCTGTTACACTCTGCGTGCCTACGCGCGTCTGACCGTATTCTGCGCCAGGGTCGAAAGCCAGACACATCAGTTGGAAATGTTGTTTGCCAGTCTGCCCTTTGAGTTGTTCAAACAGGTCGATCTCGTTAAGTTTTACATATACAAAGTGGCCTTCCGATTCGTCCATTCTTGTAACCAGTGCCGGTTTGGTCATGTCCGAGTCAATCTCTTGTATCACCAGTCCTTGGGGACGTAGCTGCTTATCCTTGTTGGCACCCTTGCGCTGACAGTCCTTCTTCCACTCGTCCTCACGACGGGCATTCTCTGCATCACGCCTCTTAATGTCGGCCATAATGTGTTCTATGGGTGCATCAATGCAGCCTTTACCTTTGCTCGTGCCCGCCATCAGGCAGTTCATCAGCGTGGCTTCGTGTTCCACATTGTCGGTGTAGTTAAAGCGCACCTCACACAGGTGTGTGGCCAGCGGCGGGAATACGGCATTAGCTACAGGTGGTTTATACCTGTCGGCCACATTCTTAGTGAGTAGTCTGATGAGTTTTGGCAACTTCTTGTCTGCAGGCATCTCTGGTGGAACAGATTGCTCAACGGGATATAAACTCTGCTTGTCCATCTGTCCTTGTCTTATCAGGTTTGGCTTCTCCAGTACATCGAGCACATTCCTGAGTCTTGATGGCATTCCTTCGTATTTCGAAGCCAATGCATTAGCAATCTTCTGCCGTTTCTCTTCAACTGGGAAATCGTCGTAGCATGGAATTACCTGATCTAACCAATCGGCATTCTTGCCGCAGATGTGCCGCAGATCGCTGGCCAACTGGAAGGTTAGAGTGTCTCTGTCGCCGATGGTAGGTTCATATCCGCCGTTGTTCATCTCCCAGTACTTTTTCAGTATCACCTCGAATGGTATGCCGTGGTATTCCGTGGGATATTTTTTGGGGCACGGATTTACACGGCTCTCTTTTAGAGAAACGCTGTTTTTTTCAGTGTCGAAGGCCGTGTCTTTATTTATAAAGCCGCGATAATCCGTGCCTAAAGTTTCTTCTATCTCGAAGAGCTTGTCATCAAGGTATATCAGCTGGGCCTCGGTGGTTGTGAAGAAAACACGGGTTATGTCCTTTGCCTGGGCATCGTAGCTAACCGAAAGCAGTTGACTAGCCCACATCAAATTGGATTCCTGATCGAGTTCTGGACGACGTGTAAATACCAAATGATAACCTTTCTTTCGGGCACTCTCTTCGAGCATCTTCAAGTCCAGCTCGTCTTTTTTGGCAAGTATGCGTTCCTTAAGTGGCAGCATTTCCTCGTCAGGAACGTGGTCAATATCCATCGCCACCGTGGTGGTCATGCGCTTTGAGCCCTTCAGCGAACCGTCGTCGTTTGGCAGGCAGCTATAGTTAAACTGTACCAAGTCTCTCTTGCGCGATTCATCGCCACCTCGAACAGCAGCCAAAACAGCCTTCTGCTCGCCGCCGTTGCGTAGCGCCAGATACTCCTCTCTGGTATGGATGGGGCACATAAACTTTGCGCCGCCATCCTTTTGATAAACGTAATAACAACTCATTGCATCACCTCCTTGTCAAAAAGTATCTTCCTCAATACTTTATTTGCTATTATGCCTGACTGGCGCGTCAACAGATACGGCAGCTCGTCGATGCGATCGTCGTCGAGCGTAAACACGAAGTAACACTCAAAATCGAGCGTGCGCTGTCCGTTCTCCAACTTGCCAAAGGCCATCAAGCCCTCAAGCATGACTTGCTTTCCTAAAAGTTCTGATTTCCTTGTTTTCATTTTTACTAAAGTTTCACTATTTCGTTAGCTACTACATCCATGAATGCCTGCCCATTGTACATTCTAACCTGAAAGCGCATGTCACAGGCCACAAGCGTATTCTCAGCAAACTCGATGGTTGCCAGATTGCCAAGTGCTGTTACCACATAAGCGTTAGCATACTTGCCACCCAGTTCTTGCAACACCAGTGTGCGCTTATGCAGCACGCCGCCTTCGGTTTTCTCACTCTGTACGGTTGTCATTGTTCCGCACTTTTTAACTCTCAAAATCATTGTCTTCATTTTAATTCCTATTTTAAATATTTTCGTATATTGAACAATAGTTAATCTCGAACTCTCTGCGTATCTGTGCCAATCTTTTAGGCTTGAAATCCTCATTTAGTTGGCAAGCATATTGCTCGGTCTTGCGCTGCTCTACAAGAAACTCCAGATACTCCTTACGCTTTACTTTGCCATGGGCTGTACCTGCTGCTTTAAACTGACTGCTCATAGACCACAGACAGCAATATTCGCGGGGTTTCACACTTTCATCACGCACCATGCAGCGGCGGGTTCTACGGCCGTTTGTCAGTTCCTTAAAGGCACACGATGCACAGCATTTTTTGATTGCTATGCCTTGTTCGTTGTATGCATAGCTTACGGGGATTGTTACTTTCTTCTTTCTCATTTTCTTATTCTGTTTTATTGTTAATGTTTTGAATTCGGGTGCAAAAGTACGGCGAATATCAAATGGGTAAAAACATTCGATTTTACCCAAAAGTTAAAGTTGATATTTTGCCACAATTCGCCTGATTTCCATCAGCAGTTGACGCTGTTCTATGCCCATACCAAGATAGCGGCGATAAGGGCTCTCCTTCTCCTCCGGCTCTAGCAATGCACTATATTTCCGGTCGCTCATGGGCTCATATACATTCTTCTCGCGCAGCACACCTATGATGCGCATAACGTTATACTTATCAAACTCACGGCATTTGCGTGCTTTGGTGCCAGGCTCAAGGTATTCCACAAAATCATTAATGGTCAGGATCTGATTCCACACATCGTCAATCAGCATGCGGAATCTTGGTGTTGCCAAACGGTCAATGCGCTTTACGTACGCGCGCACCTTTTTTACAACTTGGTCTTTATCAGCAGCGCCTGCAGTACAGTCTATATACAACTTTCCTTCGCGCGCGGCCTTTATCAGCAACTCTAAATTAATGTCATCTGCACTTACTCTTTTAAGTTTCATCTTCCACCTTCGTGTTTTGTGAGAAGAGCAGCTAACGCCGGCCGGGCTTACCTCATGAGATTCTCACTCCACTCGGGTTAATACAAAAAAATTCCCGCATCAGATTTCTCCAATGCGGGTGCAAAATTATATCGTTTTGGTGTAACGGTTCGTTTACCCTATGATAACCCTACGATGATTTCTACTGTTTTATTTCGAGTTCCACTTTTCTTTCATCTTATCTCTCATATCTTCGAATACCTTCAGGTGCTTTTCAAGTTTTGTGCTGTCCGACATCGATCGCGATAGATCCTTGTCGTAATTAGTCAGGTCGGTATTCATAGCATCTCCCATTGTGGAAAAGAAGTCTTTCTTAGTAAGTTTGGCACCATCTTTACCGTAAAATCTGCCTTGATCGTATAATACATCGAGAACTCTAATAATATCAATCTTCTGTCCCTTGGCTCTACTTAGATATATAGGGCTTTCGGGTTTGAACTTTACATAGTTATGATCTATGGCGCTTGCCGCAATCTCCTGCTCGCGAACCTTGACAGCCTCGCAGAATGCTATACCCGACACAAACTGCCAGAGCACATGGCGAGGTATGTGGTGGTAAAGCAATTTGGGCACAAAGCGCTCGCGGTTCTCAATCCACTCGTTATACATCGAATCGGGAAACAGTTTTAACTGCTCGCGTATCTTTTCTACATCATACTCCTGCCTGTGAACCAATAACTGTTTTACCACCTTAGGCTCGGCCAGTATCTGCATCCAGTAGTCGAGCACGCTGCCGCCGTGAGTTTCGCGGCCGGTTCGGCCTGCAGCCATCTGCAGGTCTTCTATCAGCGGCATCAGTATGTCGTTGGCCAGAGCATGCAGTTGGATACACAGGCGCTTGCGATAGTCGCTAATGTCGCCACTCAAATCGTATTTCGACAAATCGCAGAATCTTTCTGTAAGTTTCACAAAATCGCCACAATCATCTTCAGTCCAAGTGCTATATTCATCCAGTCGCTCACTGATTTCATCCATCATGTAATCAAGCGTCACCATCTGCTGAGTATACTTTAACGTGGGGCCGCTATACTCCCACTCCAGATATGGCGTGGGCGGGTTTAGGTCAACAGCCTCAGCCATAACCTCTACACTGCACTCAAACATCAGGTATTTATGTTCGGCATGAGTCTCGGTTATTCGGCCTCTAAGCGAGTGGCGGCCACTGCCTCGCAATGCGCGCCAGGCATCATCGAGGTCGTTACGCGACACATATCCCACATGGCGCCCCTCCCAGTCGTAGGCACCAAAGGCATTAGGATCGAAATCGTTAGTAGGGTCTGGGCGCACTGTCATCATGCGGCCCGAGGCCTCAGCCATAAACCCGTTTAAACACTCGCCAACCTCATAAAAGGGTAGCGCAACTATTTTGAATCTGCATATCTGCATAAACTATTTCATTGTGGAGGCGCAAAGGTACAAAGAAATTTGCACAATGTAGCATGAGTAGCCAGAAAAGTGATAATAAAAGATTTCAGTATTTCAGTTTTCAGTTTCTTAGGCAAGGTGTAACGGAGATAGATAGAAGATTATAAAATTATGTTAATAATATATTTAGTATTTATATATATAAATACTAAAATTTTGGTTGGTAAAAAACACCGCTCATTATAAAACTGAAAACTGAATTAACTGAAAACCGATGCAGGCAGAGTGTGCAAAACAGGGTGGTAAAAACGTGCACTTTGCAAGCAGATAATTTGGTAGAGTAATGAAAAAGTTGTACCTTTGCATTGTCAAAATGAGAAAGGCAAAGAGCGGCCATTAAGAGTAATTTTTGCTAGGATTAAATCTAGAAATTGCGCGCATTAATAGTAGCAATTGTTACAACTAATAGGCAGTCTGGCGCCGATTGATTAGCGACAACAGAGAATTGATAATTATTATTTACAAACAAACTATTTAAAAACTATTTTGAATTATGGGAATTAAAGTAATTGCACAGCGCCGAGTGCTTAAAATCGGCAACAAGCCTGGAAGTAAGAAGTTCGTGATGCGCCCCGATCTGTATAGCTCCATCCAGGAGAAGAAGGTATTCCAAGAGGCTGCTACTCACAGCGGCATCTCTGCGGGAGTGATCAAGGCAGCTTGGGATGCTGCAGGCGAGGTAATCCGTACGTGGGCCACCGAGGGCCACTCTGTACCTCTGCCAGGACTGGGAACCATGCGATTCGGTGTTCGCAGTAAGGCCGTAGAGAGCCTGGAGGAGGTAAAGACGGGCCTCATCACCACCCGCCGCATCGTGTTCACCCCTTCGACCGACGTGAAGGATGAACTGAAGAATACCTCGATTCAGATTACCTGCCTCGACGAGGATGGCAACGTGTTGAAGCGCGTAACTAGCGGCGATAGCGGCGACATCGAGGACAATGAGAATGGTAACGGCAATGGCGGTAGCGATACCCCAACCAGCAGCCAGACAGGCGGCGGTCTGCCAGACGACGGTGATTAAGCACAAAGGGGTCAGGGGCTAAGCCCCTACCCGCTTTGTACAATTTAAAAATGTAATAATGATAAAATGAAAAGATTATAACTATGACAAAAAGAGAAACATTTAAATTCATCGTACAGATCATAGCATCTGTTGCTACAGCCATCGTAACGGCACTCGGTGCCACGAGCTGTATGGGCATATAACCCAGCCTAAGACCTGCACTTGAGGGGCTCGCCCCTCATACTACAGAGAGGCATAATCAATCAGCAAAGCCAGCACTCTTCGGATGTGGTGGCTTTGTATGTTTTTTCAACGTCGAAGCAACTTCGAAGTATTTTCAATAAACTTGCCACATCAGCTTTCAGTATGCAAATCAAGCGGGCCGCTCATCGCAACGGCCCGCTTGATTTTGTTTCTGGAATTATTCATTTTCAATTATTCAAGTTAAATTATTCAAAATAAATAATTAAATTTGAATAATCTCTTGGCGATATAGCGAAAATACCCTATATTTGCAGAAAAATTAATGAGTTATGGATATTACAATTAATCCCTTTATCACAACAGGAAAAATTCCTGCAGAGCTGTTCTGCGACAGAAAAGAAGAGACAGAAACGCTGATTCGAAAGATAACTTCTGGTGCCAACATCGTATTGATGTCGCCGCGCAGAGTGGGTAAAACCCAACTTATTTATCATTGTTTCGATAAGCCCGCAATCAGAGATAACTATATTGTGTTCTTTGTCGACATACTTAAAACCTCGTCTATACAAGAACTTACATACGAACTCGGTAAAACCGTATTCAACACCCTTGCCAGCAAAGGGCAGAAAATGCAGAAACTGGCATTGGCCACCATGAAATCGCTCATAGGAAACATCACTATCGACCCTATGACATCACTTCCTGTATTCGGACTGGCAATCGGAAACATCCAGAATCCAAGCTATTCGCTTGAAGAAATCTTCAAGACACTCGAACTCGCGGGCAAAAAATGTATCGTAGCTATCGATGAATTCCAACAGATAACCAATTATCCAGAGAAAAACATTGAGGCAACACTTAGAACACAGATGCAGAAGGTAACTAATGCACAGTTTATTTTTGCAGGTAGCGAGAGGCACCTATTAGAAGAGATGTTTCTCGACTCAGCACGTCCGTTCTACAATAGCGCCGATATTCAAAGCCTTGAGATATTGGAAGAAGATAAGTATACTGATTTCGTAAACTATCATTTCGGTGCTAATGATAGAAAGATAGATTCCGATTCTGTCAGTTATGTATATCATCTTTTCGAAGGTAACACCTATTATAATCAGAAAACATTCAGAGAAGCCTATGCACAGACACCAAAGGGCGGTGTGTGTACATTAGACATCATCAAGAACTCGATAAGTCTTATGATTAAAGAAGCTGATCATCACTACAGCGAGCTGCTCTCCAGACTTACATTGCCACAAAAAGAACTTCTTTACGCGATTGCCACTGAGGGGCATGCACGTCAAATCACATCGAGTGCTTTTATCCGCAGGCATCACCTTACATCGGCCAGCAGCGTCCAGCAAGCCATAAAGAAACTTCTTTCCACTGGCCTTGTCACCAGCAGCATTGGCGAATACTTCGTAGCCGACCAGCTCATGTATCTGTGGCTTACAGGCTATAAGGCATAATGAAAATACACAAAAGCATTATCTTCTGTGTTATTTGATTTTTTAATTTTTTTGCTGCCACCTGCCACCCATCTGCCACCACCCAATTTTGCCCATAAACAGGGCATTTCAGATAGGTTGGTGGCAGTGTGGCAGCAAATTCCATATAAATTATTTTATTCAGGAAGTCGCGCAACCGATTACACATAATGTTGCAATTTTTTTTGCCCTTTGGAGAACATCCAGACGGCTTTTTTCGTATATTTGCCACAAATTATTCTTATCATCAACAAATCAGCAATATGAAGAAGATACTATTAACCATTGTAGCACTTGTTGCATTTTCTTCAGGTGTTCAGGCTCAGGGATTCCTTAAAGGGCTTAAGGATAGGGCCAAGCAGAAAATCGCTAACAAGGTTATCGGCCAGAGTAGCGATGTAGTCATCAATGAGGAAAATCAGGAGGAAGCCGAGGCCGACGATACGCCCGTGGAGCCTCAGGCTACCGATGTCATCCCCAAACGTCGTACGTCGACCGTCGTATGGGACGGAACCTACACGCCCAGCAAGGCCTCTACAGCCAGTGCTCTGATGGCCGAGTTGCCACCATTGCCAACTGCCGAGAAGATGGCCCGTAGCACGATGGAAGAGCGCGATGCCTATAACATGAAGATTGCTGCTGTTACAGCACGTGTGACCGAATTGCAATATGCCGATGAGAGTTGCTCTGATGCCGAACTTGAGGCCTTCCGTAAGCGCTACGAAGAGCGTGTATATGCCGTTGTGGGTAGTAATGGGGATGAGACCATGTCGAAACTCGGCGTAACCAACTCGCTTCAGGCTAAAATTGAGAAGTTCGAGAAGATGAGTGAAGCTGAGCAGGTGGCCTATATCCAGAATCATCCCGAGTTTATTCAAGAGATGCAGAAGGTGGCCCAGAATGCGTCGGATATGGGTGAGCAGGCTAAGCAGATAGGACAGGGAGCCCGCACCATGGAGACAGAGTTGGCACAGCTGACAAAGCGACTTCTTGATAGAGAGACCACCGAGCTAAACCATAACTACGATGCCATCGGCGCCAAGTATAAAGACAAGCTCCAGGCCATCTATAAGCAGATTTTCGCAACAGATGATCAGGCCAAGGTAGATGCTCTCTACGACGAGGCCGACAAGATGCTCTACAACTATCGACTTGAGGCTGCCAAGGAGTATCGTGCTTCGTTGCAGCGCCGCATCAACAACTCTCAGGAGTTCGCCTCAGAGTACGCTCGTATTGTGAACAAGGCTGTGGCTACAGGCGATGTGCCTCAGTGTGTAGTTGGCCGTGCCGACCTTAACACCGTTACGTTTGTGGCTAATGTGCTTCAGGAGGCTTATGCCAACCTGCCTGAGCTCGATGCCGCCCCTGTAGAGGAGACAACCCTCTATCAGCTTCCTCAGGGCTATGTGTTTGCATCGTGGGAGAATCGAGGCTATGTAGAGGTAGGTAGTGGTTTCTCACTCAACGGCCCTAATGGCATCAGTGGCAGCTTCCCGTTGCTAGCCTCTGGCCCCAATGGCGCTGCTGTAGTAGAGAATGGCAAGTTTCGCAAGATTAGTCAGGCCGAGCTCGACAAACTGAACCGCCAAGCCAGCGATCGCAACTATCGCAAGGCTAAGAACCTGCCTACGCCTCCTTATGGTACTTACAAGAGCCGCAGTGGCAAGCGCGTGGTAGAATATAGTAAGAGTGGCGAACTTATCATTAACTCGATGACCACCTATTGTCCTGTAGCCTTCAAGGCTCAGAGCGATCGCTTGGAGTGGGTAGTCATCGATGGCAATAAGATTCTAAAGTGCTTATATAAACTATAAGTAATGCGTTTTTTCAGTCGGTATTTTGTTCTGTGGTTGCTGCTCTTATGGGGCAGCACCACAGTTTTTTCGGCCAACTACGCTAAGGAGTTCGGCTCCGACTGGACCGATGCTGCAAACTATGCCGCCCAGCATCGTGCCGAGTGGCAGTCGGTGTTCAGCGATTTTGGTGTAGATGCGCGCATAGCCGAGGCTGTGGTTTTCCCCGAGTTGGTGCGCTATTCCATGTGGCAGGATGAGATTGAGCGTGCTGCAGTAAGCGGATTTTATGTGGTGGGAGGCAAGGATAAGGCCGACTTCTCCATAGGTCGTTTTCAGATGAAGCCCTCGTTTGCCGAGGCTATCGAGGTCGAGTATAACAGCTCGCCTTTAGCACGCGAATTCGGCTTTGTATTCAATGTCCGCGATGATGCCGATGCCCGCCGTGCGCGCGTCAGCCGCCTTAGCACTGAGGTGGGGCAGTGTCGCTATCTCGCCATCTTTATGCGACTGATGTACCTTCGTCATCCACAACTCTCGTCGCTCACACCCCTGCAGCAGCTGCGATTCCTTGCCACTGCCTACAATCGCGATCATAAAGCATCGTGGGCGCAAAATCTGCGCCTTCAGAACGAGCGCCACTTCCACACTGCCATGCTCAAAACCCGTTCTACCAAGACCTATTGCTATGCTGATATCTCAGCGGCATATTATCAATCTTCTGTACGCTAAAGATTATATCGCGCAACCGATTGCGCAGGATAACCAACAGATTTTGAGCCGTTTGGAGAACATCCAGACGGCTTTTTCCTTATCTTTGCACCGGATTTAATTAGATAACTAAAAGCGTATGAGAAGATTTTACTCCACATTGATATTCTGCCTGGTGGCTATCACATCGATGGCGCAAGGTTGGCCCGAAAACTACAAAGGCGTCATGCTGCAGGGTTTTTATTGGGATTCTTTCGATGATAGCCGATGGAAAACGCTTGAGAAGCAGGCTGACGACCTTGCTGCAAGTTTCGACCTGATCTGGATACCTCAGAGTGGTAACTGTGGAGGTACATCAATGGGTTACGATGACCTGTATTGGTTCTCAAATTATACCAGTTCGTTTGGTAATGAGACAACTCTGCGCTCAATGATTAATACTTTCAAAGAGAAGGGACTTGGAACCATTGCCGATGTTGTGGTAAATCACCGCAAAGTGATTGGTGCAAACGGCTCTTGGGTTGATTTTCCTGTAGAGACCTACAAGGGAGAAACCTATGAGATGCTGGCTTCCGACATCTGCGGTAACGACGATAGCGGAAAGACAAAGACATGGGCCAGTCAGAATGGGGTTACGTTGGGTAATAATGACACCGGCGAAGGCTGGGATGGCATGCGCGACCTGGACCATAAGAGCGAGAACGTGCAGCGTATTGTTAAGGCTTACCTGAAGATGCTGTTGGAGGATTTAGGTTATACCGGTTTCCGTTATGACATGGTAAAAGGTTATTCAGCATCTTATACTGGTATGTACAACGCTGATTCTAACCCCAAATTCTCTGTAGGCGAATATTGGGACGGTGATGCTACAAAGGTTAAGAATTGGATTGATGGTACGAAAGTTAACGACGTAATTCAGAGTGCAGCTTTCGACTTTCCTTTCCGTTATGCCGTTCGAGATGCTATCAGTGGCGGATGGACCAAGTTGGGTAGTCCTGGCATCATTGCAACTCCGGAGTATCGTCGTTATAGTGTGACGTTTGTTGAGAATCACGATACAGAAAAGCGTTCGAATGCTGAACAGGATCCTATCAAGAAAGATACGCTTGCTGCAAATGCTTTCATGTTGGCCATGCCTGGCACACCATGCGTGTTCCTGAAGCACTGGCAGGCCTACAAGCCTGAGATTAAGGCTATGATTGAGGCCCGTAAGCTGGCTGGCATCAGCAATACCTCGACATATACCCGATTCTTTGTTGGTAATCCCACCCAGACAAGTTCGGCCTATTATGGTAATACCGTCGATGATAAGTTGATAGTAGTGGTAGGTAATACCTCGAAAGCAACACCCGATGCCGATAAATGGACCAAGATTCTGTCGGGCTATCATTATGCCTACTATCTGGCCAATACCTTAGAAACGGCTTGGGCTGATAAGGGTAGTGGTGACTTTACCGATGCTTTCGATGTGGTACTGACAGCCGTTTCGGCTACAAGTGGCGCCCAGCTGGTTTACACCACCGATGGTTCTGCACCATCAGCCACCAATGGTACAAAGGTTGACAGTGGCTCGAAGATTAAGATCGAGAAGACCACTACGCTCAAGGTTGGCTTGCTTATCGGCAGTACCGTTAGCGGCGTCATTACCCGCGTGTTTACATATAAGGAGCAAGAACAGGAACCTGAGGTAGAGATACCTGATTTCTGTAAGGTTAACGAGGGTGAGGTTTGTGCATTCTTCGAGGCTCCTGAAGAGTGGGATGCAACCATCTATTGCTGGGCATGGACAGAGTCGCCTGCTGATAATTTTACTAGTAAGACAGGAACTTGGCCTGGTGTGGCTTGCGAATATTTGGGCGCAGCCAAGAATGGCAACAAGGTTTGGAAATGGACATGGGATGGTACAAAGGAGAAGAACTCATCGGCTACCCAGCCCGCAAAGATCATATTTAGCAATCAAGGCTCGCCTCAGACAAACAACCTTGACTTCAAGAATGGAGGTTATTATTTAAAGAAAGGTCTGTTTGATGTGGTAGCTCCAACCGGCATTCGCGCGGTGAATGCTGAGGCGCAGCAGGATGTAACTAAGGTTTATACCCTCGACGGGCGACTGGTGCGCACGGTGAAGAAGGGTAGCGATGCCCTCAGCGGCATGGCCAAGGGCATCTATATTGTAAACAAGAAGAAGTTCATAGTGAAATAATTGGTTAGTAGTTAGTGTTTAAGAAGAGAGCGGACCGCAAACCAGCTGTGAAGTAAAAAGGTTTGCACACGTCCGTAGTGATGCTCCATCACCCGATATCGCTCCCATAGCGATTCACGGTGGTGGAGTGTTGTTTGTCCCTCTTCGGTATAGTTGGCTACTACCATCTTCAGGTTCAGCAGGGGCACATTCTCCTTGGCGGCGGCCTTCATCACGCGGATACACCAGTCAACGTCGGCCGAATAGCGGTACTGCATGTCGTAAGGTGTGGCGATGGCGAAGTCGGTACGGGCGTAGAAGGCCTGATGACACACCAGCATGCCTTGACGGAACGATTTCCAAGTGAGGTGCTCGGGCGGAGCCAGTCGGCGATGGCGCAGGAACCGGCCTTCGCCATCTACGATGTCGGTATCGCCATACATGACCGCTGGGAGCGGTGAGGTGAGAGGTGAGAGGTGAGAGGTGAGAGATGTGATTATTCGGCTAACAGTGTCGGGGGAGGGCAGGAAATCGCCGGCGTTGAGATAGCACACGTAGTCGCCATCAAGGCTGCGCAGGCCTTTGTTCATGGCATCGTAGATGCCCTTGTCGGGCTCGGAGGTTACCTGTATGCGGTGGCCGTTCTCGGCCGCGTTCGATCGGGCGATGTAATCATCTACCAGCTTCAGGGTGTCGTCGGTCGATGCACCATCGATAATCAGGTGCACGATGTTGGGATAGTCCTGCTGGAGCACACTGTCGAGTGTGCGCTGCAGCACCTTGGCGGCGTTAAAGGTGATGGTGACGTAGGTGATGCGTATCATAGGCGGTAGTGTTTAAAGGCCATGGCCTGGTGGTACACATCTAAGTATTTCATGGCCACACTCTGCTGCGAGTAGCTCTGCGCCACCTTGTGGATGGCGTTGTTGCTCAGCTCGCGGTAGTCGGCCTCGTTCAGTATCCAACTGATGCCGCGCGCCAGATCGGCTGCATCGCGATACTCGGCCACGTAGCCGTTCTTCTTGTGGTCAATCTCTTCGGGTATGCCGCCCACTCTGAATCCCACGCAGGGCACACCGCAGGCCATCGACTCCATGATGGTGTTGGGCAGATTCTCTGACAGCGATGGCAACACAAACACATCTACGGCGTTATACACGTCGACGATGCGATGCTCGTCGTTGACATAGCCCAGTGGATAGGCCTCGAGTGGCAGCTGGGCCACCACCTCCTCGGCGTGACCGCCCAAGATGACTACGCCTGGCTTCTCGCCATCGGCCTTGGCCAACTGCTGACAGGCCTCTATCAGATAGCTCATGCCCTTGTTCTCGTTGGTTACGCGCTGCGAGGCAAAGAGTATCAGCTTCTTGTCGGCTGGCAGCCCTAAGCGCTGACGGGCCTCCTGCTTATTACCTTTCTTATATACGTGCGTGTCGATGCAGTTGGGCACGCTGGTTATCTTCTGTCCGCTCAGCAGGGCGCTCTTCTTGGCTTCCTGCTCCAGCCATCGGCTGCAGGCCACGTAGTAGATGTTCTCATCGCGAAGCATGGCCAGCTTCTTCTGCCACGTCTGGTAGGCCAGGTCGTGGGGTGCCCCGTTTCGGGGCAGCAGTCGGCAGTTGCTGCAGCCCGAGGTGAACTTGCGACAGTTGAGCGTGACGTGACAGATGGCGGTGGCGGGCCAGATGTCGTGCATGGTCCATACCACAGGTTTGCCGCTGCGCAGTATCTTGCGGATGTTGCTGAGCGACAGCATGCCTTGGTTAATCCAGTGCAGGTGGATGAGGTCGGCCTCTTGGAACTCGCGCAGTTTGGTGATGTCGGTGCCGGCGTTGGCGATATCGATCTCGAACAAGTGGTGCTTGCTGAAGTACAGGTGGCAGAACACCACCAGACGCTCCCACAGAAAGTGCCAGCGGTTTATGGGCGACTTGGGCAGTTCGGCCACTGTCAGCGTGTCGGTCTCCTTCTCGCGTACCAGCATCTTGGCCTTAACACCGTTATTGATCAGAGCTTTCATCAGTCGGTTGGCTGCTACTGCCGCACCGCCTGTTCGCTCGCTTGTATTTACTATCAGTATCTTCATCTTGGTTGCAAAGGTACAACTTCTTTTGTTAAAAGCAAGTAAAAATACGTAAATATTTGTTGTTACCGCACACAATTGGTTGACCTAAGTCAATAATAATGTTAATTTATACACTTATTCTTTGAAAATATTTGGTGGATTCAAAAATTCGTCGTACCTTTGCATCGTCAAAAGGTTAATAGATTAGATTGTTTTAGGTTAGTAGTAATATTTATAGTTTTAGGTTTTTAGTTATTGGTAAGAGAAAGTTTTCAACAGTAGGATAACTGGAGGTCGCTGTGAAGCTCCCTTTTAAACTTTCAAATTTTTGGTCCTGTTGGGCTGAAAATTTCTTTTTATAGAAAAAGGATTTTTAGTTAAACATAGGCTTTTGTAATGCCACAGCTCGTGAGGGTTGTGGCATTACTCTTTTTATTTCTCGATCAGAACCACTGCGTAAGCCGAGATACCTTCTTCGCGGCCGGTGAAGCCGAGTTTCTCGGTGGTGGTAGCCTTGATAGAGATGTCGTCCTCGTCGCAGCCGATGACCTTGGCCATACAAGCCTTCATGTCGGGGATGTGTGGATTCATCTTGGGTCGCTCGGCGCAGATGGTGGCATCGATGTTTACCAGCTTGTAGCCCTTGGTGGCTATCAGCTCGATGGTCTTCTTCAGTATCACCTTGCTGTCCATGCCGTCGGTAAACTCGGCTGTGTCAGGAAAGTGGTAGCCTATGTCGCGCATGTTGGCAGCGCCCAGCAGAGCGTCGCACACGGCGTGCAGCAGTACATCGGCATCGCTGTGGCCCAGCAGTCCCTTACTATGTTCAATCTTAATGCCGCCCATCCAGAGGTCGCGGCCCTCTACTAACTGATGGACATCAAAGCCCATTCCAACTCTAATCTTCATATTTAATGTTTAATCTTTAATCTTTAATTATTAATCTTTAATTTTTAATCTTTAATTTTTAATCTTTAATCTATAATTTATCTACGGAACAAGTCCTTAATTCCGTCCATATCGAAGGTGAGCGAGAAGCGCAGCGTCTGGTCGAGTGGGTTGCTGCGGGCTGTTGAGATGACGTAGCCCACATCGAGCGAGAAGACGTTCATCTTGAATCCACCGCCCACGGTAAAGTACTTCAGGTTGCCCTTCGACTCGTCCTGATGGTGGTATCCGGCGCGCAGTGAGAACTGGTCGTGATACACGTACTCGGCACCCACGCTCCATTGTATCTCCTTGAGCTCCTCGCTGAATCCGCCGGGCGCATCACTAAAGCTCTTCAGCATGCCGCTGATGGCGCTGATGTCGCTGTATTCGCGGCGCACGCGGTCCTGATAGTCGCTGTTGCTCTCGCCTTCCTCCTGTCGGGGCACGGTGGGCACCAGCAGCTTGTTGGCATCGGCCGAGATGGAGAAGCGGTTGTACTCGTCGATAGGTATCATCAGCGAGGCTCCCAGACGCATGTTGGCGGGCAGGAACTGGCTCTCGTCGTCGCCGTAGTAACTGATCTTACTACCGATGTTCGACAGGTTCAATCCGATGCCCAACTGACATTCGCGACTGCCCAGCATCACATAGTTATTATAATACATGGCCAGGTCGGCAGCAAAGGCCGAGGCTGGTTTTGAGTCTTCGCTGTAGTCGTAGCGCAGATCGCTGTATATCCATCGTATACCTGCTGCCAGCGAGAAGTTTTCGCTCAGCATCATAGAGTAGGCTGCATCTATCGACATCTCGTAGGGTTTCACCGTCATGCCGTCGGTGGCTATCACCTCGCCCAGTGAGAAGTAGCGGATAGAACCCGAGATGGCCGAGTAGTCGCCTATGCGGTAGTAGCCGGCCATGTAGGCCAGGTCGATATCGTTTACCAGCTGACGGAGCCATGGGGTGTAGTTAAGCGCTACGCCGGCACGACTGATGCAGAATGGATACTTGGCGGGGTTCCAGTACTGCGAGTTTACGTCGGGGTCGGTGGCTACACCCACATCGCCCATACCGGCGCCACGGGCATCGGGAGCGATGGTCTGCGATATCACGGCGTGCTCTACGGGGTTGAACATTGTGTTCTTGTCGTCCTGAGCCATAGCAGTAAATAGTGAACAGCGAATAGTGAATAGTGCCACCATCGCCCACCTTATGATATATGTACTGTTTATTTTCATCATATCTTAATAACGTTTCTTAGCCCTAATTATTGCTCTTAATCAGTAATTTAATGGTTTTGGTGTCGCGGTCGTTCACGCTGATGCGGCACAGATAGAGGCCCGTGTGCAGTCGGCTACCGCCTGCCACACTCAGATTCCAGTCGATGGCGAAGGTGTCGCTGGTAGGCACCACGTTCTCTGTCTGGCGCCATACCTGTCGGCCGCCGGTGTCAAACACATCCAGCGTTACCTTGAGCTCACTGCCCATGCGGTTGTGAGTGATGATGAACTGCGTGCTGCTGTTGGCCGGGTTGTTGCTGCAAACCACGTTGAACTCGGTGATGGCATCTTGGGTTACCTCGAACACCAGCTCGGTGGTCGACGAGTTGTTCAGTATGTCCCAAGCTCTGAACTGCAGCATGTGCATGCCTACGCTCAGCTCCGGGATGCTGAAGCCTAAGCTGCCCGAGCGGTAGTCGCCGAAGTCGAACTCGAAGTAGTCATTCAGGTTGTAGGTCTTGGTGGGATCGCCATCGATCACCAGCTCCAGGTCGTGACCTATGCTGCTGCCCGATGTGTTGATGCCGCTATCGTCGTATAGCTCTGCCCTGAAATAGGGCGTTGGGTTCACCTTGTCGCCGTTTTTAAACGATTTCGAGTTCAGGTAGCAGTAGATGGATGGGCCGATAGAGTCGGTCTGCGCCGTCTGGCTGCCCACTAGCTCGAAGCTCTCGTTCTCGCCATGGGCTGTCAGCGTCTTGTCGCTGTTCACGGCATAGAGTGTCATCAGTCCGCTGCCGTCGGTATAGCTAATGTCCTTAGGGATGGCAAAGGTGATGCTGAATCTGCCTTCGCTCACGCTGTCGGCGCCCTGGTACAGTGTCTTGGTGCGGTCGTTATACACAAAGGCCTTGTCGGTCTCCGATGTGTCGTTCTGTCGGCAGGTAATCGTCTCTTCGGCATCTCTAACGGTCAGTGTCACCACGCCGCTGAAGCTAGTGTCTACATCGTCGTTCTGCACAATGTGGCCCGACACTCTTACCACCGAGCCGGCTGCCAGCTTGATGGTCTCTGAGGCCGATACACCGTTGATGCTGTCGACCACCATCTGCTGCTGGGGCTTGGCCAGATGCAGGGCTGGGTCGCCCAACAGGGTGTACTGCAGCTTGTTCTGCGTCAGGTCGCTGCCTTTGCTCACCAGCTGACATTTGGCCAGACGTACGGCCTCGCCAATCGATATGCCCGGTGTGAGCACATAATCAGTAAATGCCAGGTTCATCACCTCGTTATAGGTGGCGTATACGGTGCGCGTGGTGCCAAAGAAGGCCACACCGCCGCCTTTGCTGTTCAGCATCACGGTCTCGCCTATGTTCTCTTCCTGTCCGTCGAACGGCATGATATCGCACGATGCGGTAATCCACAGCGGCAGGTAGTTGGTCTGCGATGCCTCGAAGTCGGCCGTCTTCATCACCAGCTCATGACTCATGGCGTAAGGTGCGCCGTGGCCGCAGTAGTTCATCATCAGCGCGCCGTTCTCCATCTGCTGCTTGATCAGGCGTGTCACGTCGGGGTAGGTATATCCTGTCGACGAAGAAGTGCGCTGGTAGGCATCCCAGTATATCTTGTTGACGTTGTAGTTGGGATAGTTCTGTTCTATCATGGTGGCCACCTTGTCGGCGGTCTTCATGTGGGTGTTCTGGTTACCGTCGTCGCCCATCATGCATATCTCGTTCTGCCAGTTGCCGGCATAGGCGTTGTTGGCGTAGTTGATAATCTTGTCTACCAGCACCTTGGCTTCGTCGGCGGTGCGAGCTGGCAGTCGGCCTACGGCCACATCGGGCTGCCCCTTGTAGCTGGTGCTGCCGCCGTTGCTCTCCTGTATCACCTCTTCGTCGTCTAACAGACAGTAGAAGTCGTCGCTCACGTAACAGTTCACTTGGCTGAACGAGTTCTCGCTCTCGTAGCACAACAGGTAGTCGTCGGGGTTGTAGCCGCTCCAGTCGCTGGTGTTCATGCGGTTGTCCCATCCGCCGTCGCCCATCAGCAGCAGGTAGCGTGGCTTCTCGCTGTCGGTGGTGGCGCGGTCGTACATCATCTTCATATATCGGCGGTAGGCGGTGGCATCGGGTGTGCCGCTGCTGAACTCATTGTACAGCTCATCGGCGGGCACTATTCTTACCGACAGGCCGTCGCGCTGCTCGTGGTGCGCCTTCAGCCGCTCGGCCTGTGCCAGCAGTTTCTGCGATGTAGGGATGATGATGACCATGTCGACGGCTGTGTCGGCGTGGTGGTCCTGGTTGGTGATGCGATACACGTATTCGGGCTGTGGCAGTGTGCCAAAGTCGAGTGGGGTGGGCGTGTCGTGCTGCAGGTCGATGTAGTCCAGACGCATGTTACCGCCTGAAGTCTGTGTGATGCGGATACAGTTTTCAGTTTTCAGTTTTCCTGTGAGCTGGTATTGGTATAGCTCTTCGTCGGCTTTGGTATAGGCATCGAGCGACACCTTCTTGCTGATGGTGGCCACAATAGAGTCGTTCACTTCGATGGTGGCCTCGTAGTCGGCATCGGCCGTCAGGGCTATGCCTATGGTGCCATTGGTGCCGCTGGCTTTCAGTGTGTACACCTGTGGCATGCCGATGGTGAACAGCGTTTTGTCGAACAGGTTGCGCCCGCCATGGAACCACGAGTAGTTATCCACCTCGTACAGCTGGTGATAATCGTTGTTACTGGGATAGTTGGCCGATACCAGTGTGGCGCTGTCGGTAGTCAACGGCTCGCCGTCGGCCTCAGTCAGGAAGTAGTAACCGTAATCAGAGTAAGGATTACGTGTGCGCTCCAGCGACTGCTGCTGGCTCCAGGTAACAGGACCTGTGGCGTAGAAGATACGCTTGCCTCCGATGGTGCAGGTGGGCACCTCCTTCAGGTCGTCGGTCGCCGATAGGTAGTCGCCCGTCAGCTTCTCAGGTTGCAATGCGCCACCGTAGCCGTATATTCTCACCCGACTGGCATCACTGAAACCGGCTTTCTTGATGAGGGCATCGGTCAACTGATAGAAACCGCTCTCGGCCACACGTATCTTAGCCCAGTTGCCTTCGCGGAGCACCGAGTGTTCCGCATATCGCTCCTCAGCCTTGGCCGCTAAGCCTAAGGTCATCAGGAGCAAGGCAAAAATCAATCTACCAATAATCCTCACTGTATTAATAACGAATAATACAATGTTTTATTGTATAAACATATCTCTCACCTCTAGCTTCTCACCTCTCACCTCTATTTACAATTAAACTCCAGCACTTTGCGTTCTTCGAGCCAGCCCTCCAGGTGGTCGTCAATCTTTACGGGGCCAACGCCGGCAGGTGTACCGGTGTAGAGTATGTCGCCAGTCTTCAGCGTGAAGAACTTCGATATGTAGGCTATAATCTCGTCGATCTTGTATAGCATGTCGCTGGTGCAGCCCTGCTGTACGGTCTGTCCGTTTATGTCCAGGTGGAAGTGCAGCGCCTGCAGGTCGAGGAATTTCTCCTTAGGCACCCACTCGCCGATGACTGCCGAGCCGTCGAATCCCTTACAGATGGTCCATGGCTGACCGGCCTCGCTGGCTTTTCGCTGTAGGTCGCGGGCTGTAAAGTCGATACCCACAGTTACAGCGTCGTAGTAGCGGTGGGCAAATCGCTCGCTGATGTTCTTGCCCAGTCGGCAGATACGCACCACCACCTCGGTCTCGTAGTCGATGCGGCCCAGGTGGTCGGGTATAAAGAATGGCTTACCCTGATTCAGAATGGCCGAATCAGCTTTTGTAAATATCACTGGCTCGTCGGGACGTTTCAGCGTTCCGTGCAGCTCCTGGTTATGTGCGGCATAGTTCATGCCAATAGCAAATATCTTCATACGGCTGCAAAGTTACAACTTTTTATCGAGTACACAAAAAGAACCGTCCCTTTTGTGTTAAAAAAGGGGCGGTTGGGTTAGTTAGCGTTATCTGATCTAGGTATTATCTCTTCAGTAGGTTCAGCTGTGTCTGTGGCTTCATCACGTTGTTAACCTTGGTCTGCTGAGCCTTTACATTGGCCTTCAGAGTGGCCTTGATGTCCTGAGCCGATGCAGCCACCAGGAACTGGTACTCGCCAGCAGCTACTACCCAAGCCGATGCAGCCTCGTCGAACGATGCCAGGTCGGCAGCCTTCACAGTCATGGTCACTGTCTCGGTCTCATCGGGAGCCAGCAGGCGGGTCTTGGCATAAGCCTTCAGCTCCTTCACGGGCTTGTTGGCAGCCTTGTTGTCGGGTGCTGAGATGTAGAGCTCTACAACCTCCTTACCCTCCAGCTTACCGGTGTTCTTAACAGTCACGCTGATCTCGAAGGCATCGCCCTTCTCGGTAATCTTAGCGTCGCTATACTCGAATGTGGTATAGCTCAAACCGTAACCGAATGGATAGCTAACGGGTACATCGAACGAGTCGAAGTAGCGATAACCCACGTAGATGTCCTCCTCGTAGTCGGTATAGTCTACGTTCTTCACGTTACCCTTCTGACCCTGATTCATCATGTCGATGCGTGGATCCTGGTCGATAGGGAAGTTCTTTGAACTGTATGCATCGGTGAACTTAATAGGCCAAGTCATAGTGAACTTTCCGCTTGGCGACTGCTTGCCGCTGAGAACGTCGACAACGCTGTTGCCACCTTCCTGACCAGCCTGCCAAGCGCAGAGGATGGCATCGGGCAGATCCTTCCAGGTGGCTGTCTCGATCACGCCGCCGATGTTGAGCAGAACTACTACCTGCTTGCCGGCCTTGTGATATACATCGCAAACCTGCTGCAGTAGCTGGCGCTCTGAGTCGCTCAGGTTGAAGTCGGCTGCCTTGCGGTCCATGAACTCACCCGAGATGCGGCCGAGTGTGATGACGGCTACATCGGCCTGTGCAGCCTGGGCTGTCAGCTCGTCGGCACTGAACTGCTTCTCAGCAGGCAGTGGACGTGGCATGAAGCGCAGCAGCATGGCGTTCTTTGGATCCTTTTTGGCAGCAGCCTCAATCTCGGCTTCCGTCTTAGCCTTGCACTCAGCAGCGTAGGCGGTGTAGGCATTCTTCAGCTCGTCAGAAACGGTGTAGCCACCATTCTTCAGTCCGTCGAGCAGCGAAACAACGTAGGCGTGGTTCACATTACCTGAACCAGTACCGCCGGCAATGAAGTCGTAAGAGGTGTTACCGTAAAGGGCTACCTTCTTAATGTTCTTAGCGAAAGGCAGTGCCTCGTTATTCTTCATCAGCACCATACCCTCGGCAGCACTCTGGCGTGTCACGGCAGCGTGAGCCTCGAGGTCGGGCTTGTTAGAGTATTTGTATCCCTGGAATCGTGGGCTCTTCTCAACCAGGTTCAGAATGCGCTGAACATTGCGGTCCAGATCGGCCTCGGCCAGCTTGCCGCTCTTAACACCAGCTACGATGCTGTCGAACTGCTCGGCCTTACCAGGCTGCAACATGTCGTTGCCGGCCCACATCTGCTTGGCACCATCCTTTCCGCCAAACCAGTCGGTCATCACAGTGCCCTGGTAGCCCCACTCATCGCGCAGAATGGTGGTTACAAGGTCTTTGCTCTCGGATGTGTAAATGCCGTTGATGTAGTTATATGATGTCATCACGGTCCAAGGTGCACTCTCCTTGATGGCAATCTCAAAGCCCTTCAGATAGATTTCACGGAGGGCACGCTGCGAGATGTGCGCATCGTTGTTCATGCGGTTAGTTTCCTGGTTGTTGGCGGCAAAGTGCTTGATGCTGGTACCAACGTCGTTCTTCTGAACGCCGGTGATGTAGGCAGCAGCGGTCTTACCAGCCACCACTGGATCCTCAGAGTAGTACTCGAAGTTACGTCCGCACAGTGGGTTACGCATAATGTTGAGTGCAGGAGCCAGCAGCACGTCGGCACCATACTCCTTTACCTCCTCGCCGATAGCCTGACCCACCTGCTCAATGAGTTGGGTGTTCCAAGTAGAGGCCAGCAGGGTTCCAATAGGGAAGTGGGTGCAGTAGTAAGTGGCAGAATCACCTTCGCGTTTAGCGTCGATACGCAGTCCGGCAGGACCGTCGGCCAGTACTACAGCAGGAATTCCTAATGAGTCGAGAGGGTAGGTGGTACCAGCGGCACCAGGCACCAGACTGCGGGTAGCGCCGATAACAGCGTCGTTGCCCGAGAACCCAGCCATACCAGTTCCGATCACAAAGTGAGCCTTGTCTTCAAGTGTCATCTTTGCCATCACTTCTTCCTGGTTGATGGTGTTCTTGGGATTCTGCTTGTCGGCAGTGGCGCAGCCAGCTACGAGTGCAGCTGCTGCCACGGCCATAATAACGTTTTTCTTCATAAACTATTACTTAAACAATAATGGAGTGAATTCTGAGAGATAGATACGCCAATTGCGCCAGATGTGACCACCATCGGTCTCCAGATAGGTGTACTTGTGGTGCTTAGAGTCGAGGTATGCACGCAGATCGTTGTTGTTCTTGATGAGGAAGTCGGTCTTACCGATACCAATCCAGAACAGATTGGGGTTCTTAGCGAACAGCTTGTCGATCTTCGCATTGCGGTCGGCATAGATGTTGGGGAATCCCTTGGGATCGGCCTGCTGCTGATCTACGGCTGCAGAGAACAGTCCTACGTAGCCGAACATATCAGGATTGTTGATGCTGATGAAGAGGCTGTGAAAACCACCCATCGACAGACCTGCGATGGCACGGTGAGCCTTGTCCTTCTTCACACGATATGTCTTCTCGATAAACTTCACTACATCGGGGAATGCTGTCTCGAAGCTTCCCTCCATGGTCTTAGGCAGCATCATGGTTGGCACCTTGAAGCCCTCGCTGGTCTCGCCTGGGCAAGCCTCCTGCGAGATGTTGCCGTTGGTCATCACCAGAATCATTGGCTCGGCCTTGCCCTGAGCAATGAGGTTGTCCATAATCTGTGCAGCACGACCCAGCTCGCTCCAAGCGTTCTCGTCGCCACCGATACCGTGCAGTAGGTAGAATACAGGATAATCCTTGCCACTGGTCTCATAGCTGGCTGGTGTGTAAACGGTGAGACGACGGGTAATGCCTGCAGTAGGACTCTCGTACCACACCTTGCTCACTGTGCCGTGAGCCACCTTATTTACTTTATAGAGATCAGTGCGCTGGTCGCCACCAATCAGCAGTACGCTGAACAGGTTGTTGATGTCGCGGATGTTGTAAACGTTCAGTGGGTCGATAATCTTTACACCGTCAACAATCAGGTTGTAGGTGTAGAGCTCGGGCTTCAGTGGCTCGGTGGTATAACTCCACACACCCTTCTCGTTCTTAACCAAATCAACTACGCCTGGAGTGTCGTAGGTGTTACCGCCAAACTCAATCTTCTTTGGTGGAAGCATGTCGCCGGTAATCTGAACCTTCTGTGCCTCAGGGGCAATCAGGTTGAATGTAACACTGTTGTCGGCGTGTACATCAGGTGATGCAACTTGTGGACCTTGTCCCCAGCTCAGGTTCTGCTGAGCGTTGGCTGCCATGCCCATGAGGCAGAGGGCAGCCACTACTACTAACTTTTTCATTACTTTATTATCTATTTAGCTATTCACGCTGCAAATATACAAATTTATTTGAAATATTTACCAAGTTTGGTCATAAATTTTGGATAACATCCCTTCCAGAATGCCCAATCGTGTACGCCGGCACGCTCGATGTACTCGAAGTTAGCCAGTCCCAGAGGCTGAATGGTACCTGCCAACCAAGGACACATAGCGTAAACGGTCTCGTCCTCAGTACCAACCTCCATAGTCAGGTCGGGCAGCTCGGCTGCAGGGGCTGATGGATAGAGTTCAAACAGGTTGGGCAGACCGTCGATGTAGCATGCTGGGCTCATAGCATAAGCGCAGCAGAACATGTCGCGGTGCTGTACGGCATAGTACAGAGTACCGAATCCACCCATCGACAGACCGCCGATGGCGCGCATTGACTTGTCCTTACCTACATTGAACATACCCTCGATGGTGGGAACCAGCTCCTGGAAGAAGTAGTCCTCGTAAGCCATACCGTTCTGGTAGCCGTTGCAGTAGAAGGTCTGCATAGCATCGGGCGTAACAACTACCATCTTGCCAACCTCGCCGCTTGTGATGGCGGCGCTGGTAAGAGCGGCCAGGTTACCCTTGTCGAGCCATGAGTTCTGGTCGTCGCCATAGCCGTGCAGCATGTAGAGCACTGGCAGTGTGGTCTGTCCGTCCCAACCCTCGGGCAGGTAAACAGAATACTTCATCTGTGTGCCAAGAATCTGACTGTCGATAGTCATATCTCTTACAACCGAGCCCTTAACCTCAAGGTACGATACGAACATGATGTTGAACGAACCGCTGCCGGTAGCGCCGGTGATGTCGATGGTGTTAAGACCAGTACCCTTGAACGAGTAGAGTGTGCTGCCGTCGATGCCTGTAGCTGTGGTAATCTCAATGTTTCCACCTGTCAGATACTGCATCTGTCCTGCTTCATCCAGATAGGCTGTACCGCCTGCCACACTGTATTCGGGTACTGAGTAACCTGCACTGATCTGCATAGCTTCGTGAGCATCGCCTACGATAGTGTAGCTACCTGTGAGCTCGTTAGCCTTCTTGTTGTTGCCGTTGATCACATCGAAGTAAGCTACCTGTGCACCACTTGGATCGTTGATGGTGATAGAGTACTTGGTAACATCAGGATAAACGGTTGACTGGTAGGTGGTCCAGTCGAATACGCTTACTGCGCTGGTCTGGATGCTCATGGTGTAGCCGCTTGGCTCTGGATCGTCCTCGCCAACGATAAAGGTCATCGGGCCCTTATAGTAGGTCTTGTACTGCTTGCCGTCGCTGGTCTTTACCAGTCCGCTTACGAAGTAGGTGTCGCCTACCATGCTCACGTCCATGTTACCCTCGCTGATGGCAGCACCGTTCACTGTACCGGCGTATGTGCCGGCAGCGCTTACCTCTGATACCAACTGATAGGTTCCCTCGCCAAGAATCCATTCCTTGCTACCGAAACGCAGTGTCAGACTGTTGCCTGCTGCATCGGTAAACTGGGTGTTAAGCGCCTTGATGCCCTTGCCCAGTTTCTCTGTGGGCTGAACACTGGCCGAATTGAAGTTGCAGAAGGTTACGTCGCTGAACTCACCCTTCAGACCTTCGATGGAGTCGCTGTCGCAAGCTGCAAAGCCCACCATCACCAGCAACATCAGTATATATCTAAACTTTTTCATAATTACTTCATTATTACATTTTTACATTCTTACATTTTTGCTTTGTAGAATTACCATCCTGCATTCTGTGTCATGTTAGGATTGAGCTCAATCTCCTTCAGAGGAATAGGCAACAGCTTGTTCTTCTCCTTGAAACCGTAGTTCTGGTTCTTGTAGATGAACTCGGCACCAGTAGTAGTGTAAACAGGTACTTCCTTACCCTGCTCCTTCATAGCGCTCTCGGCATCGCCCCAACGTACCAGGTCCTGGAAGCGTACGCTCTCGTTGCAGAGCTCCAGACGCTTCTCGGTTTTGATGTCGCTCAGAGTTACATTGCTCAGTGCGGTCTCGCCGGCACGGGTACGAATCTGATTGATGTAGTCAAGAGCTTTTGAGCTGTTGCCTGCCTGCAGATGAGCCTCGGCGGCCAGCAGCAATACCTCAGCATAACGCATCACCTTCAGATCGGTGTACTGAGCTGCCTGGAAGAATGACATATCTGATACACAGTCCTCCTTGAAGGCCTGGTTCTTCCACATAAAGTAACCCTCGCTACCATACAGGAACTGTCCGGTCTGCAGTGTTACACCATTGTTTGATACCTGGTCGTAGGTCAGGATGGTCTTGTTCAGACGCTTACCGTTGGCGCCCTCCCAAGCTACGAATGCATCGTAGAGCGACTTGCGTGGGTTGCTGAATCCGTACATACCCTGTGCCAGAATGTTGCCGTAGTTGCCGCTGTAGTTCAGCACGCTGGTACGCCAGCCCTGCATAATGAATACCATATCCATCTGGTTCCACATCTGCTCGGTGTCGTTACGCTTCTGGAGCTCGAACATCGACTCGCAGTTGTTGTTGTAAGCTGCATGGAACTGCAGATCGTAGTCGCCGCTGAACAGGGCGTACTTATTTGAGTTGATCACGTTGTCGAGCATAGCAGCAGCCTCGCTGTTCTTACCCTGGAACAGGTAAGCCTTACCCAGGAATGCCTGAGCCAGCTCCTTAGTGGCTCGGATACCGGTCTCCTGATCGTTAGCATCGGTCTTTGAGGGCAGCATACCGCTGTTGATAGCCTCAGTCAGGTCGCTTTCAACGAGTGCCCACAGAGCAGCAGGCTCGCTGTTACCCTGACGATACTCGTCGGGAGTCAACAGGTGGTCAACTACAGGTGCTGTACCGAACAGTGTTACCAGCTCGAACGATGCCCATGCACGGAACACCTTAGCCTCGGCGATGGCGCGCTTCATCACGGCTGTCTCGCCCTCGGTCTTGTCGATAATCAGGTTGGCCTTATAGATAACACCATACAGGCTTGAATAGAGACTTTGGATCATACCGCAGTCGGTGCCGAAAGTGTACTCGTTGAGCTTTTCCATCTCAGCGTTATCACCGCGAGAACCGCCACCACACCAAAGATCGTCAGAGAGAAGGTTCTTGGTGAAGAACCAGTTGAAGTACATACCTCTCATCTCTGTGTAAAGAGAGGCTGTGGCCTGCATCACGTTTTCATCTGTTGTATAGAAGTCGTCCATGCTTCCCAGGTTGCCGTGCTTCTCAATGTCCAGTTCGCTGTTGCAGCTTACGCTCGTAAGCGACATCACGGCCATCAGGGCGATATATAATAGATTCTTTTTCATAACATTTACTTTTTTTACCTTTTTACTTTTTTACCTTCCTTAGAATTCAATGTTTACACCAAGTACAACCTTCTTAGAAGTAGGATATCCACCCTTGTCAACACCCATACCAGAGGTTGCGTTGGCCGAAGCCTCAGGATCGAAGCCAGGATACTTAGAGAAGGTGAAGAAGTCGTCGAGTGATGCATAGACGCGAGCATGACTCAGAGCCACCTTGTTGATGAGCTTCTTTGGCAGAGTGTAACCCAGCTGAATCTGCTTGATCTTGAAGTAGCTGCCATCGTAGATCATAGCGCTTGAGCAAGCGTACTTGTCCATATCCGATGCACCAGCCTTGGGCACGGTTCCGTTAGGATTGTCAACAGTCCAACGGTTGTCGTAGAAGATTTCCTTCAGACGGTTTGAAGCTGCGTAGTCAGGACGGTTGATACAGTTGAAGATTTTGTTGCCGTGCGAACCAGAACCGAATACGGTGAGGTCGAGGCCCTTCCAACCGGCAGTCAGTGTGATACCGTAGGTGAAGTCGGGGATAGCATCGCCGATGTATGTCAGGTCGCCATCCGATACCTTACCGTCGCCATCCAAATCCTCGAAGGTTGGATTACCAGTCTCCTTATCTACACCAGCAAACTTATAGCCACGGAAGTAGTAAACAGGATAACCCTGCTCAAAGTAAGTTACAGTATATGTGTGGAATGTGCTACCGCTCAGGCGAGTGATTGAAGGATCGATGTAGGTAACCTTGTTAGTCAGTGTAGACAGGTTAGCACGTACGCTGTAGTTGAAGTCGCCGATATGGTCGCGCCAGCCCAGCTCAAACTCAAATCCCTTGTTCTCTACGTTACCGGCATTGATAGGTGATGTGCTACCGCCGATGATGAGCGATGGAGTAGTGTTCCAAACCAGCAGGTCCTTAGTCTTCTTGGTGAAGTAGTCGATGCCGAATGTCATGCGACCGCCAAACAGGATACCGTCGAAACCGAAGTTCAGCTGCTCAGAGGTCTCCCACTTCAGGTCCTCGTTACCCATGGTAGATGGAGCTGCAGCCTGAGTGTAGTTGATGCCGCTTGAGAAGGCGTAGAGTCCGCCCAGTGCCATATCGGTGCTGTAGCTGTAGCCGCTCAGTGCTGAAAGGCTACCGTTCTGACCCCAAGATGCACGGAACTTCAAGCTGTCGAACCACTTCTTGAGTGGTGCAAAGAACTTCTCCTCGCTGATGGTCCAACCTGCTGATACTGCAGGGAAGTAACCCCAACGTGTCTTCTTTGAGAGCTTAGACAGGTCGGCTGCATCAGCACGCAGCGAAGCCTGGAACAGGTAGCGACCCATGAAGTCGTAGCTCAGACGGCCGAAGTAAGAGTACTTGGTGCTCTCGGTGGTCTCACCGCTTACGCCCTTGGTAGCCGAAGCATTAGCGTAGTTCAGATAGTAGAACAGTGGGTCGTTCTTCTTCAGGGCATCCTCGCCATTGCTGGTCAGCGAGCCCGATACGTTATCGCTCGATGACTTCTGGAACGACATACCAACCATACCGGTTACGGTGTGTCCACCAAAGGTCTTCATATAGTTGGCAAAGTTCTCCCACTGATAGTAGATAGAGGTAGAAGAGCTGCTGCTGTAGTCCACATAGTCGCGGCTCTGAACGGCGTTGCCGTAGAATGGCAGCGATGTGCTGTTGTTGCGAGTACCGCCCAAGCGATAACCGAAACGAGAGGTAATGGTGAGGCCCTTAACTGGGGTGAAGTCGCCGTAGATAGATCCGTTGATATTGAATCCCTGAGTCTTAGCCAGGCTGTTGTCGCGCATAATCATGGGGTGATACTGCTCGCCGGCATAGAACTTAGATACGCCGTAGTAGTTGCCGTTCTCGTCCTGCAGCAGGTGCTTGCCCTGAGCCAGCACGTTAGCCATCTGGTAAGGCAGGTTGTCGGCAGTATATGTGTTAGGAGTCAGAGGATCAAGCATCAGGATAGCTGTGAGCAGTGAGCCGTACTCGCTGTTAGATGATACCGAGCGAACGTCGTATTTCTCAATCTGGTTGGTGGTACCCACCTTCAGCCAGTCCTTGATCTGATATTCAGAGTTGATGGTAGCGGTGAGACGCTTGTAAACGTCAGCGTCGCCCTTTACGATACCATTATTATTAAGGTACGCGAGCGAGAGGTAGTAGTTACCGCGGTCGTTACCACCGGTGAATGAGAGGGCGTGCTTCTGCATGTGGCCGTGGTTGAAAGCAACATCGGTCCATGATGTATTTGTTACGCCGTCCCAGTTCTTCAGCAGATAGTCCTTGGTAAAGATGTTACCCTCGTCCATGTACTGGATGTACTGCTCAGAGTTCAGCATCTTTGGGATGCGGGCCAGACTCTCGTCGGTAAACATAAAGTCGTAAGAGATCTTACCCTGTCCGGGCTTACCTTTCTTAGTAGTAATCAGTACTACACCGTTACCAGCCTCGGCACCGTAGATAGCGGCTGAGGCGGCGTCCTTCAGGATTTCCATAGATGCGATGGTGCTGGGGTCGATACCGCTGATGTCGCTCAGACGTACACCGTCAACCACGTAGAGTGGGTTAGAGCTTACATTAGATGAATAACCGCGCACACGTACGGTAGGCGAGCTGCCAGGAGCGGCGCTCGACTGGATGATCTGTACACCAGAGGTCTTACCCTGCAGGGCCTGCTGGGCGTTCGAGATGGTACGGTTTTCCATGTCCTCAGGCTTTACCTGCGAGATGGCACCTGTTACAGAACTCTTCTTCTGTACACCGTAACCTACAACAACGACTTCATCGAGAACCTTGTTGTCGGGTTTCAGGTTGATTGTCATGCCGTTCTTTGCGGCACCTTCGAATGTCTGATAGCCGATGTAGGTTACCGTGATAACCTGGCCGGCCTTGACGTTTACCGTGAAGTTACCATCGAAATCGGTGATGGTAGCATTCTTGGCATTACTCTTTTCTGCAACGGTGGCACCGATAACCGGTTCACCATTCTCGTCGATCACAGTGCCCTTAATTCCTTGGGCGAAAGATGTCACTGACATAAACAACGCCATCAACATCATTAAAATACTGCTCTTTTTCATTGAGATTTTAATTGTTTTGAGTTAATTGTTAGAAATATACTTTGGTTTCAAATTCTCGGCTGCAAAGGTATACCATTATATTAAAATATGTTTTTTTATTCTGTTTTTCGTTTTTCCTTGTTGTTCAAATCTTTATGGTTGTTTTTCATTTTGTTTAAAAGTTGTCGAATTCGTTCATTTTTTGTCTTTTTACCTTTATACTTTTTACTTTTTTATTATCTTTGCAGCAAATAACAACAATATTGACTAAAATGAAACCTGATTTAAGAATCTTTCTATGCATGCTTCTCGCTACGATGATGCTGGCTTGTCAGCGTCAGGGAACGGCTAATGCTAATCTTGATAAGGATGAAGAACACGACCTGGTGGTGGCTCAGGAGCTGTCGAATACCCGTGTGCAGTGTATAGCTGAAGATGCTTCCGGCCAGTTGTGGATAGGAACATTCCGCGGACTGAACCGATACGACGGACATGAATATCACCAATATTTCTGTACGTTCGACTCGTTAGGTCTGCCCGACAATCAGGTGCAGAGTCTGTTATGTGATAAAAAGGACGCCTGTGGGTGGCCACCGTCAACGGCATCTGTCGCTATACCAAACAGGACAATTTTGAGAGTGTTCCGATGCAAACTGGTAATCGCAATGCCCGTAAGTTGCTGATGGACCAGAAGGGGCGCATATTTGCCTATAATGGTATGGAACTTCTGCAGTATGACGAGCAACACAATATCTTCCTGTCGAAGATGAATCGCACAGTGACCAACCAGTCGTGGGGCGACTGTTTTATCGATGCCGCTGATGATATACTACTTGCCGGACCTGGTAACGTACTGGTTTTCAGTGGCGAGACTTTCAAGCAGAAAGCGGAATACAAAGATGAAAAAAACTCCGGATTCTACTTTTTTGAACTATTGCCCAATGGTCTGTTGATCTGTTCGGGCAATGGTACGTTATTGCTATACGATACAAAATCGCGACAGCCGATACCGCTTCCTCAGGACATGCTGGAACGGCTCACGGCACACAGCAGTGCCCTACAGGCAGCCTGTCTGCTGAATAACAATACTATTCTGTTGAGCACCTCGCGCAACGGAATGTTTGAATTGAATCTGCTGACACATACACTCCATGCACAGCATGATGCCAATTTTACCGTTCCTGTACCCGATGGCTACGTGACGAAGATATTCCAGGACTCGCGTAAGAATATATGGATGGGAACATACGATAAGGGCTTGTTTGCCGACTACTACTATAAGGAGAAATTCGGAGGTACCGACAACTATCTTAACCGTGTGATTGAGAACTCATCGGTGTTTGCAGTAGCTATCGACAAGCAAGAGAATCTGTGGGTATCAACCCTTAGGAAAGGTTTGTTTGTGTATCATCCCGCCATACAGAAGGCTGAGCAGATAGAGATAGCCGGACTGCCTGCTGGTGAGAAGAAAAATGCAATAACCCATATTTTCTGCGACCGCGACGGGCTGTTGTGGCTGTCGACTACAAATATTGTGATGAAGTGCCGGTATGATGGTACTCAACTGAATATATTGAGCCAGTGGCCGGTGTGGTCGACAATGGACTTTGAACAGACTGATGACGGAACGGTATGGGCTTCAACCAGTTCTACCTACATAGTTGCTTTCCGTCCAGGTGCCAGTCAGCCTGAGCCTAAGCAGGCATTCAATGTGGACTTTACTTTTATCCCATCGCTGCTGAAGCTTAGCGATGGTACAATGCTTATCTCGGCATTCTACCAGCAGATAATGAAGATGGACCCCAAGACTGGAAAGCTGAGTCAGCAGGAGATTCCCGATATGCAGCGTTGCATACGCAAGAGTGTGTATATCCCAACTGATATGCATCAGGATAAGCAGGGCAACGTTTGGATAGGTACTGTAAGCAACGGACTGCTGCGATACAATCCAAAGACCAATCAGATGAGTCGCATAGCAGGACTGTCGTGCTCGGATGTGGGTGCCATCGAGGAAGACCTGCAGGGTAATCTGTGGATAAGTACGATGAAGGGACTGAACCGTCTGGACACCAAGACAGGTAGCATTACTGCCCTGTATAAGGCCGACGGACTGGCTGGCGACGAGTTCTGCGACCGTGCTTCGTGCCAGTTGCCTAATGGCAGTCTGGTGTTTGGTGGATCAGATGGTGTAACCATGTTCAACCCTGCCGAGATAGACACGCTGCGTAAACTCCCGCTGAAATTTTGTGATTTGAAGATCCACAATCAACTGGTACGCCCTGTGGCTGGCGGTCCTATAGAAACAATGCTCGACAGTTGTAACGAAATCCATCTGGAGCATAGTCAGAACAGTTTCAGTATATCGTATACAGCCCTTGACTTTGGCGAATACGAGCGAGTGCATTATTATTATAAACTGGAAGGGTTTGATAACGACTGGATAGATGCGGGAAGCCGTCATGCTGCCGGCTATGCCAATCTGCCTTCGGGACACTATACCTTCCGAGTGCGTACTTCAGACAGTGCCAGTGATGAAGCAACCAGCGATGAACGTAAGATAAGTGTGGTGGTTGAGCCTGCACCAATGTTCTCTTGGTGGGCATGGATGATATATCTTGCATTAGGAGCACTGTTGGCCTGGTATCTGTATCGTAATGCCAAACGTGTTGTGGCAGCCCGTCGTGCAGCCCGTCAGGCGCAGATGGAGAAGGAGCAGGAGTTGCGCACCAATCAGATGAACATGAGCTTCTTTGCAAACATCGCCCATGAGTTCCGTACTCCACTTACGATGATTGCTGGACCTGTAGGCCAATTAGCTAAGAGCGGCTCTATTGATGGCGAAGAGCGTGGCCTGCTTAATATTGCCCAGCGCAGCATTCAGAGAATGTTCAAACTGGTAAATCAGCTGATGGACTTCAATAAATTGGAGAACGACACTCTGCGCCTGAGTGTAGAACAGATAGATGTGGTGAAACTGATGAACGACATCTGCGATACATTTGAGTTTAATACTAAGGAGAAGGGACTAACGCTGAACCGCTTTGGTATGGAAGACCAGCTGATGGCATGGACAGATGGTGATAAACTGGAAAAGATTATAAGCAACCTGCTGTCTAACGCCCTTAAGTTCACTCCAAGAGGCGGACATATCGATGTTTCTCTGGATGTAAACGACAATAAGGTAAAGATTGCTATTGCCGATACAGGAAAAGGAATACCTGAGGAGCAGAAGGAGAATATCTTTAAACGATTCTACCAGCTGGACAATCAGACAAAAGCTATTGTAAACTGGGGAACAGGTATCGGCCTGTACTATGCACGCCGTCTGGCAGAGCTCCATCACGGCAGTCTTACTGCAGGAAATCGTGAGGAAGGTACTGGAGCTATGTTTACACTGGTATATCCGATGAACGAACAGGCTTATACCGAGGAGGAACGCCGCCCATTGGAAGGCGAAGGCGTAGCTGACTTCCGTATAATTGACAAACCAGAACCAGCAATCTCACCCCTCTCAAATGACGACGACAGTCGTCCAACCGTTCTCATTGTCGACGACGACACCGAGATCATCAACTACATGCGCCTGCTGTTCTCGCACGACTACCGCCTGATAACCTGTCTCGATGCCGATACAGCCCTCGAGGAGATGCGGGCCGAGGAGCCTAACATTGTGCTGAGCGATGTGGCCATGCCGGGTAAGGATGGCTACCAGCTGTGTCAGGAGATTAAACAGGACATCCAGCTGAGTCATATCCCCGTCATCCTGGTTACGGCCAAGATTACCGCCGAGAACCAGGTGGAGGGCCTGAATGTGGGTGCCGATGCCTACGTCACCAAGCCTTTCGAGCCAGCCGTGCTGTCGGCCCTCATCCAGTCGCAGCTTAAGAACCGCGACCGCGTGCGCAAGTTGCTTACCAAGGCCACTACGACTGATGATGAAAGTGTTGATAATGCCCTGTCGGAGCAGGATAAGCACTTTATGGAGGAGCTCTATAAACTGATGGAGGAAGAGCTGTCGAACTCCGAGCTCGACGTGACTCACATCACCAAGATGCTCTACATATCGCGCACCAAGCTGTATTACAAGATCAAGGGTCTCACCGGCGAGACCCCCAGCAGTTTCTTCCGTACCTACAAGCTGAACCGTGCGGCCGAACTGCTCAAGGGCGGCAAGCATACTGTGGCCGAGATAGCCGATATGACCGGATTCAGCACCCAGAGCCACTTCTCGGTGGTGTTCAAGAAACAGTTCGGTGTCACGCCAACCGAGTACAAAGGGTAGGGTTGTGCAATCGTTTGCCACTGCCATTGGTGGGATTTCATTTCTAGCGCGAACAACGTGACGGAAAAATCCCTACCTTTGCAGCAGAGAATAAACTAAGAACAGCAATGAAACGAATTTTATTAGTAACCGCCATTCTGATGGCAAACGTTTTATCAATGAGTGCAGCAAAGAAGACAGTGATTGACCGTATCGAACCCACCGACTGGTATGTAGGCATGAAGAATCCACAGGTGCAGTTGATGGTTTACGGCCAGGGTATCCGCGATGTTGCAAGTGTTACAACCGATTATCCCGGTGTGGTCATCGACAGTCTGGTTCGCCTCGATTCGCCCAACTATCTGCTTATTTATATGAACCTGCGCAACGCTAAGCCAGGCACCATGACGCTGAACTTTGGAAAGACCAAGGTGCAGTATCAGCTCAAGCAGCGCGAGATGAGCGGCGACAAGCGTATGGGCTTTACCAATGCCGATGTGCTCTATATGTTGATGCCCGACCGCTTTGCACAGGGTGCCAACCACCCCAAGCAGATAAAGGGTATGCGCAATTATGTTGAGGATCGCTCTAAACCCAGTCTGCGCCATGGTGGCGACCTGAACGGTATTCGCGAGCACCTCGACTATTTCAAGGAACTGGGTGTTACAGCCCTCTGGTTCACCCCAGTGCTCGAGAACGATTCGCCCGATTCCAAGAATGGTTTCTCAACCTATCATGGTTACGCTACTACTAATTATTATAAGGTAGACCCCCGCTTCGGTTCGAACGAGGAATATAAGCTGCTGTGCGATGAGGCCCACAAGAAGGGACTCAAGATTGTGATGGATATGATTTTTAACCACAGCGGTTTTGAGCACCCTTGGACTCAGGACATGCCCAGCAAAGACTGGCTCAACACCCCCGAGTGGCTCACAGAAAAGAATAGCGGTCGCGACCCTATGACCGGTTTCACCGCCAATGCCGATGGCTCGGAGCCTGCCAAGTCAGCCTATCTGCAGACCAGCTACAAGCTCACCCCGGTAGTTGATCCATACGCTTCTGAGATTGACCTCAAGGAGACTGTTGAGGGTTGGTTCGTGCCTTCAATGCCCGACCTCAACCAGCATAACCCTCACCTGATGCGTTATCTTATCCAGAACTCTATCTGGTGGATTGAGACGGTTGGTATCGATGGCATCCGCATGGACACCTATCCTTATGCCTACGCCGATGCGATGGCCCAGTGGCTTAAGGAGCTCGATGTTGAGTATCCTAACTTCAACACCGTAGGCGAGACCTGGGTTACAGAGCCTGCCTATACCGCCGCCTGGCAGAAGGATTCAAAGCTCTCTGAGAAGAACACCTATCTGAAGACCGTGATGGACTTCTCATTCTTCGACAAACTCAATCAGGCTAAGACCGAGGAGACCGATGGCTGGTGGAACGGTTTCAATCGTCTCTACAACTCGTTTGTCTACGATTATCTCTATCCCAACCCATCGAGTGTGATGGCTTTCATCGAGAACCACGACACTGACCGATTCCTGGGCAATGGCAAGGATACACTCGCCCTGAAGCAGGCGCTGGCCCTGTTGCTCACCGTTAACCGCATTCCTCAGCTTTATTATGGTACCGAGGTGTTGATGAACGGAACCAAGGAGATTACCGATGGCAACGTGCGTAAGGACTTCCCTGGCGGATTCCCTGGCGATACGCATAACTGCTTCACTAAGGAGGGACGTTCTAAGACTGAGCAGGCTATGTTCTCTTGGCTGTCACGTCTGCTCCATTGGCGTCAGGGCAACGATGTCATCATCAAGGGTAAGCAGACACAGTTCACGCCATTCAACGGCATCTACGTCATCGCCCGTCAGTACAAGGGCAAGACTGCTCTCACCGTGCTTAATGGCACCTCAAAGCCCGCCACCTTCGATGTCAAGCGCTACGCCGAAGTCATCGGCAAGACCCCCAAGGCCAAGGACATCCTGACCAATCGCTATTTCGACCTCTCAAAGAATCAGGAGCTAAAGCCCCGCCAAACATTAATCCTTCAATATTAATTTTTGAAAAATTGCTGCCACTCTGCCACCAACCTATCTGAAACGCCCTGTTTATGGGTGATGTGGGGTGGTGGCAGATGGGTGGCAGGTGGCAGATGGGGCAGGAAAACGATGTTTTCTCCTAGGGAAAACCGCCGATTTTTGATAACTTATTGACTTTCAGCAATGATTAGAGCCAATATTTTGAAGAGGTTACGAATTAGTTACATACAGGAGTCCGAAATTCTCCGCGATTTGCGTAGACATCAATAACTCTTTATCGACTTCAATTGCGGGTACAAAATTACAAATATTAGTTGAATCAAACAAATATTCTACAGAATTTTTTACTATAGAATCAATTATTTATTTTGCGTAAGGTTGATATTTCTTTTAACTATGCCATCAATTCCGAAATTCTGAAGAACATCGTCACCGAAAATAAAAAAAGCCGACCACCCTGCTACAGATGGGCGAATGTGGACGTGAGCGTCTACGCATCCGTGCCAACGAACTGAACAAGGTGAACACCTACCGCCAGAGTAAATCCCTGCAAGCCCAACAGCAAGAGTACCTGCTCTCGCTCGGCAAGAAGGAAAATCCCCAGACGGAGATAGACGAAGCCTTCGGACAAGGCTAAAAGGTACATCTGGTGAAAGGCAAAAACTTCGCCCCAGCCCACTCAAACTATTGTCTCATCTTGCTCAACCGCCTGATGTTGCTCGGAGTGAACATGGATCGGCAAGACAGCCGACGGTCGGCGCTACATCCGCATCAACCGCCAGAAGACCAAGGTGGAGTCGTTCATCCCCCTGCATCCCATAGCAGAGCAGATACTCGGCATGTACAACACCACCGACGACGAGAAGCCCGTCTTTCCGCTTCCCATCCTCAACAATGCCTAGACTGACATCCACGAAATGGGCTTTGCCATCGGCAGGACTGAAAACCTCTCGGTGCACATGGCCCATCACACCTTCGGCACGATGCTCGTATCTGAAGGCATCTGTCTGGAAAGCATCGCCAAGATGATGGGACACTCCAGTGTGAACCATTATTGTTATAGGAATCAAAAGAGGTAAACGCTTTTGGTGAAACAGCAACTATTGTTATAACCAATTAAGTTTAACTCTCCAAAAAGTGATAACCTTTTTCAGTTGAGATCAGTCGCTATTGTGTACCGTCAGATTAAGCATATATAATAAAGGTATCGCGCACGAATAGGACACTCACGTCTCATTCCGTCTGTTCCCCTATCACCACGACTGAAACATCGACGTGTATAACCTTGAAAATTGCGATTTAGCGAGAGTCATGCAAGCTTGCATACAGATGACCGAGCGTGAGCATTTTATCCAAATGGTTATCCGTCTGGCATACGCCATCTACAGCCACGACAACCCAAAGTTCTTCTACGAGCGAAGAGATAAGCCGATTACCGACAGTATATAATGAACCTACTGATGGGCAGACCGATGTACTAAAACGTCTGTCTGACGTTGGAACTTCTACCGAGATAGGGATACAACAGCAAACAGAACCGTCAATAAATTGAGTCCACATCACCTGTTGCCGCTGCAATGGTGGTGCAGATTATCTATGATACTTCTTCCCAAACATCATAAATATTATTCTAAATTCCTCTGGTACAATATCGCACCACCAGTCAAGTCAAGCAGCACTTCTTCAAGAACTTTATAATCCAAAATTGCTCAACAATTGTTTTAAGGTTGACCATAAGTTCTTTCTTTGGGAATCATTTTCGGCTATAGTCTTTCTGCTAAACTCATTCTCAGCACAATAATCTTCTATATACTTTATTTCAGTTAACAAGCTGTCTATATGAGCGAGGGCCATTTCGCGATTTTCTTCGGAAATTCTTTTGAAAAATGAGGATCTTGAATGTACTGTAACCATTTCTTTGTGATAATTTAGTTGGTTTCTTAGATTCCTTACCACATCCAAAAGCTTGCCCATAAGGTCCTTGAACTGCTCAGAAGAACTCTCCCCTTTTTTGTCTAATTTCACCAATTTTGACTTTAATTGGGAGAGCATTTTTTTTATGCCACGAAGCTGTTCTATATATTGACTATTAAACTGCTTTGCTGTTGAGACCATTATACCTGTAGAAACGATATTCATCAATAACAAAGAAGAGTCCATGTCAAATCTTGAACGAGCAATTTGCTCTTTGTGTTTTGAACTTAAATCTGTCAGTTTCTCTTTCTCAGTAACAATATTAGTATTAAAAATTGAATATATATTGATTCCTGCAAATGCGAACAGGAATCCTATTATAGTGAGTAAGATATTTGTTGTGTTATCCCAGTAAATATCATAATCGGAAATATGATAAATCAGGAAAACCGAATTACTCATACATAGAATAATAACGGAGAAATGGTAAAAATATCCGAGATTTCGCTTCTTCCAAACTGTGCTCATGGACAAACTGCTATTTCTTAAATAATGATTCAACAAACTTTACAAGGTGACTATTGTTCTCTTCTTTGTGCAAGAAGTGTGTGTTTTCGGGTGGTATTACCCAAAACTCCTTATAACTTGATTCTGTTAGCCACGACCAAAAAACAATGGGACATTTCAGATTCAAGCACTTTATTCTTTGTTTGTAGAAGTAGAAACCCGTATGAATTTCATCCATGGTATCTAAACTCTGAGTGGGCATCATTACATCTATGACAAACACATCGAAATCATTATTTGTTACAAGTCGTTCTGCAGAATCCATCCAAATGCATTCTTCAACGTAGAACTTGTTTTTTAATTTGTTGATATAACTCTCATTGTTTTGAGGGTTATCGTCCAATAGTAGTATTTTTTTCATTAGAAATAAATAGTAAATTTGACTTTATGTATTTCCCGATTAAAAATCCGTTTAGGCATGTCCACAAATACCGCATGCTTACTTGTAAGGTAATCAAGCCAGAATCGGATAACATCTGTTTCATAATTAATCAATGTTCTATCTTCAATATACTTGTGATTACGGATTTCTTTATACAGTTCCATTGCATAGTTATACTGGCTGTCTCTTAAATCCTTATAAATAAACTCTTTAACTTTTTTAGGATCATTGAGGCTATCTAGGTACCTTAGTATTGCAGCCATGGAATAGATGTTTTCACTTGCGACTTTTTCCGAATTGACTTCAATCGCGTAATGATGGGCATCAAGGACTTTTTTGGTAAGATAAAGGCCAAAGCCCATGCCTTTGCCATCTATAGTTCTAGCTTCTCTACCACGGAATCCTTCATTAAATATCTTATTCTTTTCATCCTCTCGAATTGCAATGCCAATATCGGTCACTTCTATTCTATCGCTGAAGACCTGTATGCTCACTCTGGTGCCTTCTGCTGCATATCGGATGGCATTAATTACAATGTTTACTATTGCTAATTGATAGAAATTACTACCATATACAGATATAGACTCTTCCTCCAAGGAGAAATAGACATCAACACCTTTGTAAAGGCCCTCTTCACGAAAGGTTTCTATATATGAATTTAGAAAAGTCTTGATGTTAATTTCATCCGCATCCTTTGTAAATTGCTCAAAAGTAAAGTCTGAGGCAGAAAAAAAAGCTGCCCACAGATAAATACGGTTATTATTTAGAAGTACGTTGTTGGCAATTGTCAAGACATTATTGATGACAAAATCAGGTTCCCTTACAGAGTTTTGAATTTTCAAAATTCCAGTCCTTATTGCTTTGGAACAGTTTGGTATTTCATGACGTAGCTTACTCAACAAATAGTGCTTTTTTTTAATAGAATCTTGCAATTGTTGATATTGTAACAAGAAAGCTCCACTCGGATGTGTTACTTGATAATTATCTGTGAGGAATACATTGTGGAAATACACACAGGAGCTACTTGGTTTATGGATTTGATTAATTAGAATAATCACGCAACGGCCAGTATCTGAGTTCAATGTTTTTCTTATAACCATAGCCGACTTAACACATTCAGATTTTTCATTTTCATAATAATCATTAATTTCTGAATAAGTGGAAGGTAAATCCTCAACAATTTTAATTGTAGATAGCCAGTCCAGAAACGGTTTATCATATGAATATGCATCAGGAATGTAAAAACGTTTTCCGTTATTGTCCATCACCCATCCTGAAATTGTACCATCTGGAACTTTTTTTGATTTTAATAGAACTTCTCCCAATTCGTTAATTGTGTATATCAAGCAGTCTGAAGCTTCGTTGGCCTTGCATAGAATTTTAGCAGATTCCCGATAGAATTTTTCTTCTTCTGAAAGCTGTAGGGATGCAAGCATCATTTGAGACACAATAGTATTTTGACAATAAAGGGATTCTTCTCCGATTCTTCTTACAAGTTCATGCGTATAATCAGCTGTCAATTGTTGGCAAATGAAAACACTATAGATAATATCACGTATATAGTAACAACAGATATTTGATGGGTAATCTGTATTTATATCATTTTTTATCGTAACGACTATAATTGTACTATTCTCATTTGTCAAACCAATCTTTACAAAATAATCTTTATCCTTGAAAGACCTTTCTGCCTCAGTAAATGAAAGATATTTGACTACAGAAGACGTTTGACTCTGAATATATACATTATAATCTTGAGTACATTCAAACAAGTAATGGTAATCTGTAGCTCTTAGATTCTTATGTGTATCTATACGTGAGTTACTATTATATGTATTTCTACTGAATTCCTTAGTAAAAAGCTTTTGACCTTTTGCATCTTCCCTGATTTGCCAAAATGAGAAATGCCGAAGTCCAGGAAAATCTTTATCCGTTCCTTTATGTTTAGAAGCTATCGTATCAAGCGATTTCCCTATGTCAGCATAGCCTTGCATGAACGACAATTCATGGTCATTAGGGTAATACGACAATTCCTTAAAAGCTTTTACAACAGAATCACTAGTATATATATTGGGACTTTTACAATTTAAGATTAAATGAAAACTGTGCACTTGTTCAGGAAGTATGTTTATTTTCCCTATTTGTGAAAACAGAAGTACAACTCCTCTTGCTGCCAACAACCCATCATCTTGTTCATGATGGTTAATTGGAATTGCAAGAATATGCTTAGTCGTGAATTGGGAATCCATAACAAATTGGTAGAATTCTGAATCGTCAGAACTAATCCAATGCTTTTCCATAGAGAGTCTTGGCAGATTGAGGAAACCAAGATTAAACTTCAAGTTCTCAGAATAATAGAAGTATTCTCTTATGCCATCATATCCTTGGTTTACATACCAGTATGTTACTATGTTATTGATTTGGAGTAAATTTTTGTTTTTCACAAGAATACCCACAAACTCCTTCACAAACGAAAAACCTGGTTCGCTATTTTTAATTATATGTGAAATACAATAGTCATAAAGAGATTTATCCATAGCAATAGTATTTATTTGAATTCTTTTGTTTTCTTGTTATGTTGCCAAGGAATCTTATAAATCTTGATTTGATTCATTAATAGTTAAAAAGCAAGATAAAGGCGCGTTAGCAAGTGAACACACATATAAGCCATAAAGCAGGTTGGCATTACTGAAACACAATCCAACAATGATTTTCCATCATCGATATGAATCGTATTCAGGAATGAAAGTGTACCCAAATGAAATGTGACAGCCCTGTAACCACCTCCAGAAAAAGACATTCCAATATTTAGTTTTGCCATACGAAATACAATTTAAATATCAATCAGTTTGCTGCAAAGATACTAAATAGTATGTAAACTAATTCGCAAAACATTCAGAATAATGCAGAATTTAATGTTTTTTAAATGTTTGGCCGTGAATTTTGTCATATTCATCATATTTTATGAAAGAACGTCTCTATATTTGTAGAAAGAGGATGTGTCAAATACTTATGCCCCCTTATTTAAAATAGAAATATCTGGAAATGCCTATTCTATCCATTACCCATTCGACGGAAAAACTTCCTAAAACACATATTACAAGTGATACAAAAAGAAATATAATCCTCGTTGGATCAAATTGTAGAATAGGTACTAAGGGTTTACAAAGAAACGTGAAGATTGGAGAAAACAGAAATAAAGGCATTGTATTCATGCCTAAGAAAGTCAATAATGAGTGTATTTTTTTGCCAACATGAGAATAGACGAAAAGGAGTCCTACAATTACCATGTAAACCATCAGTACTCCCCCACATTGTTCCATTAGTAGGTTATGTGGATATATCGCCAGTAATACAAAAGCAAGAATTGCATAAGGCGATTGTTGAAAGACATCCATAAAAGAAATACCACTTTGCCGTATGGTCACTCCAGCCAAGAAGTATAATGAACAGGCAAATGACATAACTCCAAACATATTAGAAAACACATGAAAGAGAATTCCTAGAAGAATGATTCTTGAATTGGTTCTCAATGGAACGAAGTGGAACATCACCATGTATGTGATACCACAACAGATTAATGTATGTAAATACCAATATGGTCCGATAGGATGAAGAAATAATCTGTCAAAAAACGCCCTTACTGTCAGTATGTCGATGTGTTCGCGTATAGGCAATGCTGAGGCCATTACAATGTAACCACTCTCCATAATGAAATATGGAATGACATAACCCAGCATTGTTCTCACAAACTCTCTCTGAGTTTTACTAATGTTTAATAAATAGCCCGATATAATCAAAAAGCCTGGCATATGGAAAGTATAGACAACCCGTTTGACATACGGGTATGAATCGCTGATGAAGACCAAATGAAAGGTAATCATTAGAATGATGAAGATGCCTTTCAAAAAATCTAGTTCATTGATTCGCTGTCGCATGGTTGCCTATACTCTCCTGTCATTAAAGTTTTATAAATCAAATTGTATTAATTAGATTATGATCATTTTCTTTGTATCAATTTCTTGACCATTGACTATCAAGGAATAAAGATATAATCCTTTGCCTAACTCATACCCACTTAGCGAGACACTTTCTTCTCCTTTTGTAACATTAAAGTTTTTCAACATCTTACCTTGCATATCAAAGATGCAAATAGATGCGTTTATAGCCTCGTCCGCCAATTTAAAACGAATGATTGTATTATCTTGAAAAGGATTTGGTGAATTCTGATAGAGTATAGAGTGATTCTTTATAGCATCCATGGCGCCTGCAGTTCCACGGGTTCTGCTTGATAGTCCTTTTGCCTCATCTAGTTCCTGCTTTAATTCTTGTACAGAACGAATAAGTACAGGAACCAATTCTATATAGTTAACAGCAAGGTATCCATCTTGACCTTCAACAACTAGATTTGGATATATCTTTTGTAGTTCCTGAGCAGAAAGACCAAAGTGCTTCCTCTTGTCAGGTTCAGCTTCCCTTTTCACAAAACACGTTGCAGTGTCACTCTGTTCCAGTTCAATATCTCTAAAATTGTATTCTATAACATCCATACTCATAACATCAGCCAATGTGCTACCTGAAACATCACTTGCTGTCAACGAAGTTACGTTCTCTTTCAGGCGGATGTCAGAAGTGTTAACGAAACTGGTCGCTGTCACCGTACCTTCCACTTTTGTTTCTCCGCAGAAGTAACCAGCATATCTGCCGTATATTGGTTTACCTGCCTGATGATTACTAAGTGTTCCGAAAACACCTGCTCCATAATTAGTAAGATCGTTTATCGCTCCTAATACGCCACAATTGAATCCTGTTGAATTGGAAGCTACACCCTGAACACCAATAGCCCTTGATGTGTCATCGCCTACGGCAGTTCCTCTTACTCCAATATTAAATATATTGTTATGGGCATATGCGTACAATCCAAACTTGTAATCAGTGGAGAAATTGTATGAGGAAGCATTTCCCGCTGTTACTGATGCCCTGTTAACCTGATAAATTGAGTTAAGATAAACTCGACCGTCACTACTTGTCTGAACCTGTGCAAGAATTGATATGGGCAATGTGCACCATAACATAACTGATAAAATTCCTTTTCTCATAATTTAAAATTCTTTTATTTGTTAATTAAAAATAAGATTTATACGTTTATCACTTGACGAATACAAATGATAAGAATTTGCTGCAAAGTTATAAGGAATATATTAATAAAGCAAATCTTCCGAGTCGTGTTGTTGCGCGATTCTGGCATATTATTGCTGATTATCAGAAGGTTAGAGATTGGCGCAATCCGCTATTTGCAACAAATTTTCTGCAACATCAGATATCTTGGTGGTCTGATTTCGTGATGGCTTTTTGTAACTGTTCAAATAACATTTCGTAGGCGATATTACGCAAAGGGCTTTTTACTGGATGCAATTTCTCTACCCCTTTACGTGCATAAATGATTT
>NZ_CAMJFM010000003.1 GCF_946404925.1 uncultured Prevotella sp.
ATTTCCCTTACCTGTGATGGTAACGGTTGGAGCTACTTCATCAGAAGATGCTGCAACGTTTGTATTGTTTGTATAGCTGTACTCGAAGTCTGTGCCCTTTACCAGAGTAGTTGCTTCGGCTTCAGTAACAAGTACTATGCTGACAGCAGGCTCAGGCTTGATCTCATTACCAGAGTATGTCTGATCGGCGATGGTTGCAATTGTAGCCTCTGTAAGTGGTTTTGCAGTGATGTTGAATGTGGTTGTAGCAGTACCGCTATAGTTGCCTTTGAAGGTTACTGTAGCTGTGTATTCTCCTACGTTCGTACATCCATCGCTGTAGCTTACATCGTAGTCGGTCTCGGCATTAAATACCTTCTCGCTAACTCCTGTAGCTCCGTCTGCTGCAATTGCTACTTTGGTAACCTCAGGGTGCTTTGCTGTACCATCAAATACAAGGTTAGCCTCTGGATTGATAGTAACTGTTGCCCCAGTAATGGCCTGAGTAGTAATGCTGAAGGTCTTTGTTGCTGTGCCCGAATAATTTCCCTTACCTGTGATGGTAACGGTTGGAGCTACTTCATCAGAAGATGCTGCAGCATTGGTGTTGTTGCTGTATGATATGGTGTAGTCACCATCATCAGCAGTAACAGCTTGTGTTAATGTAGTTTCACCGTCCTTTACTGTTACAGAAGGTTCCAGTGCTTCGCCTGAATAAGTGGCATCAGCAATCTCTATGCTAATGCTCTCGTGGCTTAAAGCCTTGTATACAGTTAGAGTATACGAAGCTTCACCAGCAGTAATATTAGCGGTTGCAGCAGAAGAGACTGATATAGTCGTAGTTCCTACTCCAACAGGAGTTACAATACCTGTTTCACTAACAGTTGCAACTTGGGAATTAGAGCTTTCATAAGAAACACTAACCCCATTCTCGTTCTTAAGCGTTGGGAGTGCCTGATCTGTTAGTCCGATTGTATATTGGGCTTCCTCAACAGGCTTGTTGTCGGCGTCAACAAATGAAAGATCTGGGTTATGGCGGATTACGTATTCTGCTTCTACATTGGCGCTTCTAACAACCTTGCCAGAATCTTCATCAAGTATATATACTGATATTTTTGTTGATTCAGATACGCTAATTTCCTGATCTGCAGATGTGTATTGTGTGGCTTTATCTTCATCATCGCCAAGGTAGTACCATACTTGTGGGTAGTTTTCTGTATTGGCAGAAAAATTAGACGGGAGATTCCCTATTTTAACTCTCTGTTCACTATCATATGTGTCGCCATTAACGCTAAATGTCGGCTTGTTGTGGATTATGTAAGAGTAAAATGCTTCATTGCTATATAATTCTATTGGCATTTGAGCGTCAGGATTATCAATAAATGAACGCGCCATAATGCTATGAGATCCTGTGGTTGTAAAGTCGTGAGAGGATTTGTTACTTGAACTTCCGTTGTCAACTGCCATTTCAATAGTAAAGTCCTCTTGTGCATATCCTGCAGGCAGCTTGTTTGTTGTTGAAGCAGTTACAGTGAACTTCCCGTCGTTTAGAAAATATACACCGCTTTCAGGGGTAAGTGTTGGGGCTGCAAGATTCACTGAGAGATCATAATATGCTGTTGCTGGCACATAAACTCCTGTTGGATCAATACCAGTAACAGAAATCATAACTGTTCCTAAACCAACAATGTTTATGTCACCATTATCTTTATCAACTGTGGCAATGCTGTTGTCGTCGCTTGAATAGGTTAATGTAAGATTATTGCTATTTGTAAGTGTTGGCTTGGTGAAGTCCTCGCCATATACTGTTCTTACGTAATTATCACTAAGCCCCTCGAATTTCAAGGTTGCTGTTTCTCCTGTTTTCAATGAAACAGAAAGCGGAACAATAGAGAACGATTGCGAAGAAGAGAAGTATAGTTGGATGTTTTCTGAGGTTATAGCTGATGTCAGTGGTATTTCAAGAATGCCATCAGCATTCGCTCTTGAAAGGGAAATAGGCTCATCTCCAGAATTGATTTCACCGTTATCCACCCATGTGGTGTTTTCTCCTGTCTTTTCTTCTATTCCTTTTATCTGTACTGTAACATCCTTGTTTGAACAGGTTCCCCAATCAAATTGTAATGTAACCTTATTTATTGTTTGTGATGAGGGGAATGAAGTCGGCCAAAGGGCTGCAGTGTTAGTGCTTCCTGCCGTTGAAGAACTTACTTTTATGTATGTAGGCGCATGGCCGCTTCTATCGGTTAATGTTGCGCTGGAAGCATAATATGCTGATGGATTTGTATACATATATACTACACCATCTTGCGGGTTTATTACCGATGTCGGGCCGGTAATATATGTTGTAGTCGTATTATTTGCGGTAGGAACGCAGACTTTTTTATCGCTTGCATTATATGATAGACTATTTGCATAAATTATATCCTCCTTTTGTCCATGAGAAAGAGAGCCGTATGTTACAAGACAGCCTGGCAGAGTTTCGCTCGTCGTGAAAGATAACGTGGTGTTATTCCCTAGAAATTTAAAGGCGTTTCTGTCGGATCCGCCGATTTCGTTATATCCAACAAGGTGAATCGTAAGATTATTTAGACTTTCTCCAATAATGAAAGAATCATAAAAGGTATGCGCTATTTGTGCACCTTTTAGATTTAACGTATTATTTCCGTCAAAACTAACTGATGAGTAATCGTCACCTAGAACATTTGTCTTATTATCTTCTGTTATTTGCTTGAAATTGAAGTCACTCCCTGCATCATCATATACCCAAATTGGATATATTGTCTTTTTTGTGAGTGTCAAATCTGCTACATTATCACTGTTATAGTCTACAAGTCTATGATCTGTGTCGTCATAATGAACATCAGGAGAAGAGTTTGAAAGCAGATTATATCCCCCAAAGTCTACAGAGGAGAAGCCTCTCATAATGCCATCGCTGAAATTAAGCGATAATGTGGCATTATTTTCTCCGCTAAATGTAAGTGAACCGCCTCCTTCTATACTTTCGAGAGAGTTGTCTCCAGACAAATGGATAGTAAGCGCATCTAAATTGCAAGAAACTCCTCCTTCAATATTTGCTCCATTTAGTGTCAGGGTGGCGGGAGTGTCGCCTGTTGCTGGGGTGAATGAAACTTTTCCATCATTCTCTCCACCTGCAAAAATATTCGAGGCATTGTCGCCATCTACTTCTGTTCCTGCAATAGTGATATCATAAATTGGAACAATCTCAATGCTCGAAATAGTTAACGGTATACTCTCTGTTTCTGAATTGTTCTTTATTATTAATTTAAGTCGCTGGTCCTGCTTCAAGTCAATACCAGTTGGATAGTATTCGTTCAATGACCATGAGAACACTTGATCACTTTGGTTCAAACCTCCTATTACAGTGTAATCTGATCCTCCTGCTATAGATGGTTGTGATAAAGTAACAGTTATTTGGCTTGAGGTATATGTCTGCTGAATTGCAAACCTAATTGATTTCATGACATAATATCCTATGGAACTTTCGCTTTGGGGATATCCACTGGCACTGCTAAAGATTTCAAGTTTTTGTCCTGCAGCGATTGTGTAGGAGGCGCTTGGGCCAATAGGAGTGGCATTTGAGTCATCTGAGTCATACCATGTGCCTCCAAGATTGTCTTTAAAAGATGTCTCTTCTGCCAGCGTGCTTTGGGGCAAAAAGAGTAGGGCGGCGAGTAGGATTGTAATGATCCTTGTAGATTTGTTGAGGTTGAGTAGATGTTTTATCATTTTTTTGGGCTGTTATACGGGTTGATACTCGAGTTTCTATTAAAAATCGGGGCAAATATACGATTTTTATCGATAAGTTCCAAATAAAAACAAGTTTTTATTTAATTTTTAGAATATATACTTGATGATAGAATGATAGATTGATAGAAATAAAGGTTTGCAACACTAAATTGCAAACCTTCGATTGTTGGGATATTTCAATGTTGTTATTCTGATTAGTTTACATGAATGCACATCATCGTGAGGTCGTCGTTTGGTTCGGCGCCGTTGCGGTGCTGTTCTACTTGTGCAGCCAGCGTTTCAATCACCTGGCGGGCTGAGTCGAACTTGGTGTTGCGCAGAATCTCCAGCAGATGGTCGTCGCCAAACTGGTTCTTTCCCATATCCTCGGCCTCGTTCAGTCCGTCGGTGTAAACGAACAACGCGCGGCCCTTGACACTCGCCATTTCCTCGCCTATGTACTCTATATCAGGAAACAGTCCGATAGGTGCATTGGCTTCCATCTTCATAAAGTCGCCATTGTTCTCACCACCGCCGATGACGGGAGGATTATGACCGGCATTGCAGAACGACAGATGGCCCGATTGCAGGTCAATCAGACCGAGGAAGAAGGTAACGAACATGCCTTGCTCGTTGTCTTCGGTCAGTGCATCGTTCATGCGAGTACATATCTCGGCCGGCATCATGCCCTGAGCCGCCAAGGTGCGGAACAGTCTGGTTGCCTGGGCCATAAAGAGCGATGCAGGTACACCCTTACCTGAAACGTCGCCCACGGCAAAATACAACCTGTCGCCTATCAGCACATAACCGTACAAGTCGCCGCCCACCTCCTTGGCCGGCGTCATCTGGGCGTACATATCCAGACCTTCGCGCTCGGGGAAGGTGCTTGGCACCATACTCATCTGTATGTCGCGAGCGATGCGGAGCTCTGATTCTATGCGCTCCTGGGCAGCCTTCATCTCGGCCATACGCTTGGCAGCCCGACGGCGGAACCAGGTATAGATAATGAAGAATGCCGTAATCAGGCCCATGGCAATCATCAGTGCAAATATCTTCTGGCGATTCAGTTCTATCTGCTGCTGGGCTATCTCCTCGTCCTTCTGTTTGGTTTCGTAGATGGTGGCCAGTTTGGCTGCTTCGCCTCGCTTTTCGTGAGTGATGGCCGAGTCGAGGTTTTCGAGCACAAATGCGGCTGTGGCGTAAGCCGAATCCTTACGTCCGGCCTTCATGTTGGCCTCGAACTTCTTGGTCAGCATCTCCAGCAGCTCGTACGATGGCTCGAGATTGAATTTCTTCACCATGTCGTTGAGAGTGCCGGGGAAGGCATCGGCAGCCTCGGCATAACGGTGGGTGGCAATCAAGAACTTTATGAGTCTGTATCGTCCTTCCACATTCTGCGAGTGCTCCGAATTCTTGAATAATTCGTAATATCGCTCGGCCTCCTCGGGCTTGTTCTGTGCCAGCGCCAGCGTCATGTGGTCGCCGTTCAAACTGTTTTTTACCTTATTTCTATAGGCTTCAGGTGCATCTTCGCGCTCGTAGAAGTGCTGTACCAGCGAGTCGGTTCTAGCCAGCCAGTAGGCCATCTTCTCGTAGTTTTTCTGTTCCTCGTTAAACAGGGTGATGTTGTGCAAAACCGACATGCAGTTATACTCTTGCCCCCATGTGGTATCAAGTTTTCTCATCTCTTTAAGACTCTCGTATGCGGCATCGTACGATTTCTGTGCATCAGCGTCTCTATCTAACTTGCCCTGTGCATAGCCTAAGTACATGTGCAACATCATTTTCAGGAAATGAAAATGCGACACAAATTTGGGATTAGGAGTCATGGTGTTCAGTGTCTCCATCATCGGCACGGCTGTACTCAGCAACTCGCCGTAGTTGCCCTGCATGGCATACAGTTGGGCCAGATTGCAAATACATGTAATGTAGCTTATACTGTCTTGACCGTCTTTCGGGATGGTATTGGTTGTAGCCTTTCTGAACGACTGTCCGGCCTCATCCAGCATGTTGTATTGCAAATAAGCCTCACCGCGACGTCTTGCCGCCATAATGTACGACAGATCGCCTGTATTCTCAAAGCTGTCTATCACGGCAATCGCTCTGTCGATGCTTTGCGACAGAATAGCGGCAGATGTGATACTGTCGATTGTTGACTGACTTGTTCTTTGCTCCTGTTGTTGTTTCTCCTGACATGCCACCACGGCCACCAGCAACACTACTAAGTACAATAGTTTCTTCATTGATTTTTGTAGGCGTTTTAAGTTAATGGATTAATTTTGGGCGCGAAGTTACAAAAAAATGCTGAATGTTCAAACTTTTTTGCTAAAAATATGTGGCACTTTGTTACATTTTGCTTATATTTGCAACCAAATACTAACCAATGAAACGATCTATTAGCCTAAAAGTTGCCGTATTGGCAGTATTGATCGCCATGTTCTCGTGCGGTCATGAACAGAAGTCAGAGTCGCATAGCAGTTACGCTGACAGTTTAGTTAACACGTGTTTTCGTACCGAGAATTTCGACCGTCTGATGGTGCTTATCGACAGTTTCCAGAATACTGGCGATTACACCCCCGAGTGGGCCGACTTTATGCGTGGTGCAGGTTACGATATGATTGCCAAGAAGCAGGTAACCGAGCATTACTGGGAGAAGCTCTACAGCACTACCGACCCCGAGAAGTATCCCGATTTCTACTATTTTATGGCCGGCCGTTTGTCGCAGCTGCGCTTGACGATGGCAGATTATCAGGGCTCGATAGATGTGGCCATCAAGGCACTGGAATATGCCGACGAACATGGCGGACTATCGGATGATATGAGAATGACTCTGCTATGGAGCGTTGCTGTATCTCAGCAGGATCTTGGTTTGAAGGAGGCCGAAGCTTCATCGCTCAAGGTGTACAATATGCTCGAAAAACTTTCTCATGGCCCGAAGGATTGTACCGGCAAGATGTTTTTCGCCACAGGCTTGACCGATTATTATATCAGGATGAAACAATACGACAAGGCCAACCAGTGGTTGCTCAAGGCCCAAGATAATTGGCATTGCCTTGATCCGAGTGCCGACTCGCTGCTTTATCATGAATACATCTGGCAGATTGGTCTGGTGCATGTCAGACTGCTTGAGGCTCAGGGCAACACCAAACAGGCGCAGGCCATTTTCAAGCAGATTAAACCTGAGTTCACACGGAGTCCTTATGGACTTAGCGCAGCAGCCGAATACTTGTTGGAAACTAAGAGATACACCGAGGCTGCCGACTTCTATACCCGCGTAGATGCCCAATTCCACGAAGATCATTGGAGTGCCGACAAGAATCTCGACTTCATCAACAACACCCTCATACCCCGACTGAAGGCAAATTTAGGCGCAGGCCGAAAAGACTCGGTGGTATCCATGGCCCGGTTCCTGGCCGACCACTACGAGCAGGCCCTCGACGACGAACGTAAAAACAATGCCACCCAGCAGGCTATTATCTACGATACCCAAGGCAAGGAGAAGCAGATAGCTGAACAAGAGGCCTCGCTGATGCAGCAGCGCATCATCGGATTGATGGTGGCCATCGTTCTGCTCACTGTGTTCTTTATCGTCTACTCGCTGTTGCGCCGCAGAGCCGCCAATCTCAAGGCCGCGAAAGATCGAATCGAGTCCGAGCTCCGCATCGCTCGCGACATCCAGATGTCGATGGTTCCTAGTACCTTCCCCGACCGCGAGGGACTCGACATGTATGCCTCTATGACCCCCGCCAAGGAGGTGGGCGGCGATCTGTACGGCTATGTGCTGATAGGCGACAAACTGTACTTCGCCGTGGGCGATGTGTCAGGTAAGGGTGTACCTGCATCGCTGTTCATGGCCCAGGTTACACGCTTGTTCCGCACCATGGCGGCGCAAGGCCTGATGCCGGCCGAGATATGTACCCGTATGAACAACGAGCTATCGGGCGACGACAATGTAAACGGCATGTTCGTCACCATGTTCTTGGGTATGCTTAATATGGAAACCGGCCATCTTAACTACTGCAACGCCGGCCACAATCCACCCGTTATCGGTGGTGGAGAGAATCGGGGCGAATTCCTTGAGATGATACCTAACGCTCCCATCGGTCTGTTCCCTGAGCTCGACTATGAGGGCGAGGAGATTGACAACATTAAGGGGCGCGCGATATTCGTATATACCGACGGATTGAACGAGGCCGAAGACCTTGAACAGAACCAGTTTGGCGAAGACCACCTGCTGGAGATTCTGCGCAACACCCACTTCGACTCCGCCCGCCAGGTGATTGAAACGCTGGCTGCACAAGTAGAACAGCACCGCAACGGCGCCGAGCCCAACGACGACCTCACGATGATGTGCCTAAGAGTAAGCTAACAAAAACAAGCAGAAAAATGATGAAACATAAAGGCGACACTGGATTAGTGCCGCCTTTATTAGTTATTTAAACTTGTCAGCTAGTTGCTGGCTCAGGTCTTTAATCCGCTGTTCAAAGGCCTTTTTGGCATTCTCGGTGGTGTCTTTGGCCTGCTTGTAGAAGTCGGTTTCGCTATCGGCAATGTAGAACTTAGCTGCCTTCGACATCCACTCGGCGTTCCACATGGTAAACAATACCGTTACAAAGAGTTCTGATTTTGAACCAGCCTTGCTCGACTTGCTCCAATCCTCCTCAAGCGTGTAGAAGTTGTTGTTAAGAACCGGACATAGTGCGTTGCCGTCCTTGTCGACAAACATCGTTCGTGCGTGCGAGATTCTGAACAGACCTTCGCCAATACCTGTGTCGGCCGTGTATTCCACCTCGGCTCTGAAACTCAGTTTGTCTTCCTTAGAGCGCTCGGGGTTAAACTTAAACTCCGACAAGATCTTGAGGGGCACCCCCTCGGCCACCTCGGTGGGGAATGTCTTGTCGGCCCATGTGTCGGTAATGCCTTTGATGGCCACTATAGCAGCGCTATCCAACTGCTTCGACTGAATCTGGAGTTGCTTCAAAGCCTCCTCCTTACTTTCGCTATTCTGCAGATTTGTCAACAGGTCGATACACTTCTGATTGTAATCCACCACCACAGCCGGTAATTCGCCGAAGATACCTTTATTCGATACTTTTCCGCCATCGCCCGAGCAACACGCGAAACACACTACCGCTGTCAAAACAGCCACAACCGAAAGGACTTTCTTAATCATACGCATTTGTTTTTAAGTTATTGATTTGTAAAAGGTTCCAAGTGTAATATCGCCTGCAAATATACGAAAAATATCAGATACCCTCCAAGTATTTTGCCAAAAAAGTTGATGATAGAATGATAGAAAAATTGTGAAAAGCTTGGAAGTTTCAAAGATTATTTCTATATTTGCCCCATAATAGTATTACTAATCATAAAATAAATAATAAATTATAGAATACATGAAGAAACTATTAATCATGGCTTTGTTGGCATTATCACAAACCATGTGGGCAGATGGTATCAGCGTACTGGGTTTCAGACTTCTGGAAACCGACCTGACAGCAAACACCCGAGGCACTGAGAAACGCGACCAAAACGGTGACAGAGCAGCACTTATCAAGATTGTTACTCCTGAGAGAGGATTCCTTTTTAATGGAGGTTCACTAGGTATAGTTGGTACAGAGGAGAAGGCTGGAGAGATATGGCTCTATGTACCGCCACGCGCCCAGAAACTAACCATCACCCATCAGGTGTTTGGCGTGCTGCGCGACTACTATTACCCGACGTCAATCCAAGGCGGACGAACCTACGAGATGCTGCTCGACATTGGTACAGGCCGATACGTTACTATCACTACATCGCAGGCAAAGAGCGATGTGACGGTTGATGGTGAATATCTGGGCAAGTCGCCTATTTATAACAAGTATATGACCTATGGACGTCATACGGTGTTTGCCCAGAACGATGTCTATGAGGGTGCCGACACCATTATAGTTGCTACAACCGATGCCAAAGAAACAAAGGTGGCTAATATACAGATGCAGAATATGAGCGACCAGTTTGGCGAGGTGTATGTGAATGTTGACGACAATGCCGAAATATGGTACAACGGTCGCCAGGTAGGCACAGGCAGTTGGTTTACTCAGCTTCGTAAGGGGGCGTATACAGTGGAGACCCGCAAGGTTAACTGCGATCCGGTAAAGACCAACTTTACTGTTCAGGGAAAGGTATTTAATCGTATTCAAGCCAATGCACCGTCACCGCATATAGGTTTGCTAAACGTTTATACCCGTCCACGCAATGTAAAGGCTCTACTGAACGGAGCCAATTCTATCGACCTGACCACACTGGTAGGTCTGCCAATTGGTACATACCAGGTGGATATCTATAAGCAGGGCTATTTTAGCGAAACCCGCGAGTACACCATTGAACACAATAGGACAACTACCGATACCGTGAATTTACAGAAGATAGAATATATTAAGGACTTTGCATTCTACTTCGGTGCAGGTTATACCTATCGCCAGATGGGCGGAGTTTACGCAACGGTTGGTTGTATACTCTTGAACTTCGACTTGCAGGCCAGCTATACCTTAGGTCTGCATTCGTCCGACCCCGTAAGGTGGTATACCGCCGATGGTAACTACTCTTACATGAGCAGTGTTACCTATAAGCGTTCTACATTAGCAGCCAAACTGGGTTATCAGATACGACTAAGCGAGCGACTGGGCTTAACCCCGCAGGTTGGTTTTTATCTTGAGCAGTTAACAGGTACGGTTGCCGATGGTACCAATCTCTACGGCGACAAATGCTATGCCAATAGTGCTTCGGCAGGTGCTAAGTTCGTTTATGCTCCTCTTAGAAACTTCCAACTCTTTGTTACGCCCGAATATGCTTTCGGCCTTCAAAAGGATCAGGAGTTCAACCGAATAGAAGCCGCCAGCGACATCGCAGCAGGCGGATTCATGATTACTGCTGGTATGGCATTAAGTTTCTGATTTTTCCCACATATATAATATATAAGGTATGAAAACAAAGATATTCATTACGATATTGACCTCGCTTTCACTGATGGCTACTCTCACAAGTTGTGAGGGCAAATACGCCAACGAGGTTTTACCTGCCAAGGAAATGCTAAGAGTACTTGACGGCGTGATTGAAATTAAATCGGATGTTGAAGAGACTGTAGTTAACGTCACGGCCGACTGCCATTGGAAGGTAGACAGTCTAGATACCGGCGATTTCGGTAGCAGCCTCACCTTACAGCCACGCGAGGGCGTTGGCGATGGCGTACTTGTAATCGGCAACGACCAGAACACCACCAATGCCGATCGCACAGCACTTATCGTACTGGTTTCTGATGGCGGCCTGCGCCAGAAGGTATTAATCCGCCAGACGGGAAAGGGTGACGGTATCAATCTGTCGCGTGGATCGTTCACATTCGAGACAGAGCCTACAGAGGCACAGATGTTGACCATCAGCAGTAACACCAAGTGGAAGATTGTTACGCCCGAAGGTGTAAACTGGATAACGCTCGACCAGACCAGTGGCGAAAGCGGCGAGACAACGGTTCAGATCAAAGCCGCCCCGGCCTCTACCGATGCCATTCGCTCCACATCTTTGGCTGTGCAGTATGGCGAAGCCTATGATAAGGTAACTGAATTCACCGTTTCGCAGGCCGGTCTTACTAATCTTTACCTCGAAACCGTCGAGAGTGTTGGCAGTTTCGAGTCGGATGGAGGTGATATGGTGGTTCACGTAGAGAGTAACGCCCAGTGGTTTGCGTTCATACCTTCATCGATAACATGGTTGCACTTCGATACCAACCTCGACTCGCTGACGGCCGAAGGCACAGCCTCGCGCATTGGCAATGGCGAGTTACATATCAAGTGCGATGATAATCCCACCAATCGCGACCGTACCACGGGTGTAGTGATTGTGGCCGGAAGCCGTAATCCCAAGCAGATTGTGGTTACCATGGAACAGATCAGGAACGGTTCTATCTTGCCATTGCAGACCTCGGTTAGCCTTAGCAGTCTGAGTGTATCGCGCGATGCAGCCAACTTCCTCTTAAATGTTGTTTCCGAAGAGATTGTTGGCGACTTCGGACTCGTTTATAGCACCAGGACTAATCCTACAGTAACCAGTGCCACAAAGGTTGTTGTTGGCAGTGGTGGATTGTCGTCGGCCATGTCGCATAAGATAGAGGGTCTTGAGCCCAATACCACCTACTACGTACGCGCCTTTGTAGAGAAGAAATCTACTGGTGAAACGCTCTATAGCGACGAGATGACCATCACCACTCTGGCTAACTCAGCTATGATAGGCCAAGTAACTTCGCTATACGTAGGCGATACCTATGCCGACATGCGATTCAGCTATGTTGCCGACGAAGAGATTATCGATTGTGGCTTTATATATAGCGGTACTAACGAAACGCCAACTCGCGAACAGGACACGATGGTTGCCATTGGTCATAGCGGCATGGGCGGAAATGTGATGACTACCATTGCTAATCTCGAGAAGAAGACCACCTATTATATCCGTGGTTATTTGTTAACTAAAGAGGGCATTATCTATAGTCCTAATGTGGTAACTATCACTACTTCTTCAGGCAAAGAGCCTGGCGAGAGCAGTAACCCCGATCCTCAGTTTTAATTAAACTGTAAGAACATGAAAAAACATATATTTATGAGGCTGATAACCCTTGTGGTGTTGCTTTCGGCAACACTGCAAGCGGCAGCGCAGGAACCCTATGCCGTTTTGAGCGAAGGGAACACGAAGCTGACGTTTTATTACGATGACCAAAAAGAAAACCGTGGTGGTATGAGTGTTGGACCATTTGTTAGCTATGATGATCAGTCATGGTTCAGCGTCAGAAAAAGTATTACATCGGTTGTTTTTGACGATTCGTTTGCAAATTGTACTTCTTTAACAAGTACTGCTTATTGGTTCTATGGTTGTAGGAATCTGACCAGCATTACAGGAATGAAGAGCCTCAAAACAGATGAAGTGACGAATATGTATAGCATGTTTGAGCAATGTGGTAGTTTAACAAGCCTTGATTTGAGTAACTTCAATACCGCCAAGGTAACGGATATGATCAATATGTTCGGTGGTTGTTTTGGTTTAACAAGCCTTGATTTGAGTAACTTCAACACAGCCAACGTAACTGAGATGGGATCTATGTTCTCTAGTTGTTCTGGTTTAACAAGCCTTGATTTGAGCAACTTTGATACAGGCAAAGTAACGAATATGCGTGGCATGTTCTCTGGTTGTGATGGTTTAACAAGCCTTAATTTGAGCAACTTCAATACAATCAACGTAACGTATATGGAAAGTATGTTCTCAGGTTGTTCTGGTTTGACAAGCCTTGATTTGAGCAACTTTAAGAACACCAACGTGGCGGATATGAGTGAGATGTTTCGTGACTGTTCTGGTTTAACAAGCCTTGATTTGGGCAAATTTAACACCGACAACGTAATAGACATGTCAGGTATGTTTTATGGTTGTTCTAGCCTGACGAGTCTCAATTTGAGCAACTTCAACACCGCCAATGTGACGGATATGGGATCCGTGTTCCGTAATTGTTCTGGTTTAACGAGCCTTGATTTGAGCAACTTCAATACTGCCAATGTGACGGACATGTACTTCATGTTCCGAGGGTGTTCTGGTTTAACAACGATTTATGTTGGTGGCGACTGGAAAACAGATAAAGTTACAAGCGGAGCCGATATGTTTAAAGAATGTACCAAACTTGTTGGAGGTGCAGGTACAGTATTTGACACTGACCATACTGACTATACTTACGCCCACATCGATGGCGGTAGTACAAATCCAGGTTACTTTACTGATATAGCTGTTAATAATGAGGCCTATGCCGTTTTGAGCGATGAGAACACGAAGCTGACATTTTATTACGATTACAAAAAAGACAAACGTGGTGGCCTGAGTGTCGGCCCATTTAATGATTCTAATGCTCAATCATGGCGCAGTGCTAGAGGAGGTATTACATCTGTCGTTTTTGATGAATCATTTGAGAACTGCACTTCATTAACAAGTACGGCCTATTGGTTCTATGATTGTAGTAAGTTGACCAGTATAACAGGTATAGAGTACCTTAATACTGACAATGTAACGAACATGAATAGTATGTTCTATCGTTGTACCAACCTGACGAGCCTTGACGTGAGTCATTTCAAAACAAGCAATGTGACGAACATGAGCTTTATGTTCTTTAACTGTACACATCTGCCAACCCTTGATGTGAGTGGTTTCAATACGGCCAGTGTGAAAAACATAAGTGGCATGTTCTATAATTGTTCAGGTCTGGAGGAACTTGACGTGAGTGGCTTCATTACTACCAATGTGACAGACATGAGTTATATGTTCAGAGACTGTAGAAAACTGACAACCCTTGCTGTGAGTGGCTTCAATACTGCCAATGTGAAGAACATGAGCGGCATGTTTTATTGGTGTTCAGGTTTGACAAGCCTTGATGTGAGCCAATTCGATACAGACAATGTGACGAACATAAAAAGCATGTTCAATGGCTGCTCCAGTCTAACAAACCTTGACATAAGTAGCATCAATACGACCAAAGTGTCGGACCTTAGCGAGATGTTCCAAGGTTGTTTAGGACTGACAAGTCTTGACGTGAGCGGATTCAATACAGACAATGTGACGAACATGAGTAATATGTTCAGATCTTGTTCTAGTTTGACGAGTCTGAGCTTGGGCAACAATTTCAATACAGCCAGTGTGTCAACCATGGAGAATATGTTCTATGGCTGTTCTAAACTAACGAGCATTGACTTGAGTAACTTTGCTACAAGTAGTGTGACGAACATGGGCGGTATGTTCTCTGGCTGTTCTGGACTAACAAGTCTTAATATGAGCAGTTTTAATACGGCCAATGTAGCAGTTATGAGTGAGATGTTTAAAGGCTGTTCCAGCCTGACGAGCCTTGACGTGAGTGGTTTCAATACAGATAATGTAGAGACCATGTATTGGATGTTTGGCAACTGTTATGGACTAACGAGCCTTGACTTGAGTAGCTTCAATACAGCAAAAGTGACGGAAATGCCTTCTATGTTCAGTGGCTGTTCTAAACTGACAACCATTTATGTAGATGACGGCTGGAACACCGATGCTGTCGAGACAAGTACCAACATGTTTGAGAACTGTACGAACCTCGTTGGTGGAGCTGGAACAACCTATGATGCGGAGTATAAAGATAAAGAATATGCCCGCATCGATGGTGGCAAAGATAATCGTGGCTATTTGACAGATATCGCAGACAAAGACAAGGTCCCAGAGCCCTATGCAGTGCTAAGCGAAGACAACACTGTGCTCACCTTCTTCTACGACAAGTTCAAAGAAGGAAGGGGTGGCATGGATGTCCAGGGATTTGGTGGATATAGTGGACGAGGTTGGAATGACGCAGCTTCGACTATTACATCTGTTGTCTTTGACGAATTATTTGCCAACTGCACTACATTGACAAGTACAGCCAATTGGTTCTTTAATTGTTCAAACCTGTTATCATTCACAGGTCTTGAGAATCTTAAGACTGACAACGTAAATAACATGACTCAAATGTTCTATAAATGCTCAAGTTTAACGAGCCTTGATGTGAGTCATTTCAACACCAGCAATGTAAATGGAATGCACTTGATGTTTGGTAATTGCTCAGGCCTCACAAGTATATCTTTTGGCGAAGATGATTTCAACACGTCTAGTGTAAAAGACATGTCTTACATGTTCTCTGGTTGCTCTAGTCTTACGGGACTTGACATGAGTCATTTCAATACAGGCCAAGTCACAGATATGTCCAAGATGTTCCTAATGTGTACAGCTTTAACAAACCTTGACTTAAGCAGTTTCAACACGTCAAATGTGACGGACATGAGCGAAATGTTCGAGTTTTGTTCCAGTCTGACAAGCATTGATTTGAGCACCTTCAATACAGAGAAAGTAACAAGCATCTACAGGATGTTTGATGGTTGTGCAGCTTTAACAAGTCTTGACTTGGGCAGCTTCAACACTTCCAAAGTTACAAACATGTATGCAATATTTAGAGATTGCTCAAATCTGAAAACTATCTATGTAGGTGACAACTGGACTACTTCAGCTGTAACAAGTAGCCAATATGACCAGTTTGATTCTTGCATTAAACTTGTTGGAGGAAAAGGAACAGCTTATAAAGAAGAGCATAAAGATTTAGAATATGCCCGCATCGATGGTGGTCCAGAAAGCTCTACTCCGGGTTATTTGACAGATATTGCAGATAAGCCTGTACCATACGCCGTGCTGAGTGATGATAACACTGTACTAACATTCTACTTTGATAATCAGAGAAGTACTCATGATGGTGTAATGGATATTGGACCGTTTAACAATTATACTGACCGAGGTTGGGATGCTTATGCCTCAACTATCAAATCTGTAGTGTTCCATGATTCATTTGCCGACTGCACCTCTATAACAAGTACAGCCAATTGGTTCTACAATTGTTCAAACTTATTATCATTTACAGGAATCGAGAATCTCAAGACGGGCAAAGTAACAGACATGAGTGAAATGTTCTATGAATGTTCAAAACTTACAAGTCTTGATCTTAGCAATTTCCAAACGAGCAATGTAACGAAAATGTTAAGAATGTTTTATGAATGCTCTAGTTTGGAAACCATCTATGTAAGTACTGGATGGACTACTGAATCTTTATCTAGCAATCAAGTGATGTTCAAAAACTGCACTAAACTTGTTGGTGGAGCTGGTACAACTTTCTCCTCATATCGTACAGAAGCGGCCAATGCACGAATAGATGGTGGAACAGATAATCCCGGCTACCTGACTGATATTAGTTCTCGAAGTGCATACGCTGTATTGGCCGATGATAATACCGTTCTGACTTTCTACTACGACGGTCTTAAAGATGTTCGCGAAGGATTAAGTATTGGCCCATTTGATTCATACCCAAACCATCAATCTTGGTATGACCAAAGGGAAAGTATTACGCAAGTTGTTTTCACTTCTTCTTTTGCCGATTACACCGATTTAACTAGTACGGCTTACTGGTTTTATGAATGCTCAAACCTTACATCAATTATTGACATCAAAAATCTTAAGACGGACAATGTGAAGAATATGGAATATATGTTCGAAAGTTGTTCTAGTCTTCCCATCCTTGATGTCAGTGGATTTAATACAGGAAAAGTAGAGAATATGAGATGTTTGTTCTCTCGTTGCGAAAGCCTGAATAGTCTTGATGTAAGCAGTTTCAATACTGCCAATGTTACGAATATGTCTGGCATGTTCTTAAATTGTGAGAGTCTTACAAGCCTTAATTTGAACGGATTCAACACAGCCAATGTGACGGATATGAGCTCCATGTTCCATTATTGTACTCATCTTACCAGCATTGACGTGAGTGGGTTCAACACCGTCAATGTAAAGTCTATGAGAACAATGTTCCAACAGTGTTATAATCTTACAAACCTTGATGTAAGCGGTTTCAATACAGCCAATGTAACAGACATGTGTAGCATGTTCAATATATGTCAAAATCTGACCAACCTTGATGTAAGCAGTTTTAATACAGCCAATGTGAAAAACATGTCGGGTATGTTCGGTAGTTGTAAGGGCCTTACAAGTCTTGATGTTAGTCACTTCAATACAAGTAAAGTGACGAGCATGGAGAGAATGTTCATTGGTTGTTCTAGTTTAAATAGTCTTGATTTGAGCAATTTCATGACAAACAATGTTGAGGACATGAGCATTATGTTCAATAATTGTTCCTGCTTAGCAACCATTTATGTAAGTAGCCTATGGAATACCGAGGCTGTAACGAAAAGCACAGACATGTTCTCTGGTTGCAACGGCCTTGTAGGTGGAGCAGGTACAACTTACGAGGATGCCCAAATTATGGATGTAAGTTATGCCCACATAGATGGTGGTTCGGCTGATCCTGGATACTTTACCCAAGGTACCGAACCTGAGCCTTACGCTGTATTGACGGATAATAATGACGACGTTACTATTGATGAAACTACAGTAAAGGGAAAAACGCTTACCTTCTACTACGATCTTATGAAAACTGATAGAGGTGGTTTGGATATAGGACCATTCAGTGGATATCCTAATTGGCAGTCATGGTATGAAGCCAGAGAGAATATCACAAAGGTTATTTTCGATGAATCATTTGCATATTACACTTCATTAAAAAGTACGGCATATTGGTTTTATAGATGTAACAATCTGAACAATATTACTGGCATGGAGTACCTCAATACTGAAAACGTAACTGACATGACATGGATGTTCTACGTTTGCTCTAGTCTTACAAGTCTAGATTTGAGCAACTTCAAGACAGACAACGCAACTAAAATGAACGGATTGTTCGGCCATTGCACAGGGCTTACCAGTCTTGATGTAAGCAAATTTAAGACCGATAACGTGACAACGATGGAAGACATGTTCTACAATTGTGCAGGGCTTTCTAGTCTTGATGTAAGCAATTTCAATACCGACAACGTGACTAATATGGAATACATGTTCTGCGATTGCTCCAGTCTTACAAATCTTAATTTAAGTAACTTAAATACTAGCAACGTAACCAATATGACGCGTATGTTCTTTGGTTGTTCCAGCCTAACGAGTCTTGATGTGAGCAGATTGGATACTAGAAACGTGCAGAATATGTATGGTATGTTCTCAGATTGTTCTGCTCTGACAAACCTTGATGTAAGTAACTTCAAGACTGAGAACGTGACGGATATGTCATTTATGTTCGACGAATGTTCTGGTCTGACAAGCCTTGATATAACAAACTTCAATACCACTAGTGTGACGCAAATGAGTGGAATGTTCCAAGGATGTTCTCACCTTACAAGTCTTGATCTGAGCAAATTAAAGACTGACAAGGTAACACAGATGACATATATGTTCGATGGCTGTTCAGATCTAAAGACTATTTACGTTGATCGCAACTGGAGCATTGAAGCAGTGAGTTACGGAGGAGAGATGTTCCGAAATTGTACAAGCATTGAAGGCGGAGCAGGTACTCCATTTGATCCAAGCCATACAAACGAAGAGTATGCACGCATCGATGACCCAGATAATGGAAAGCCAGGTTACTTCACCGGTATTGGGAAGCTGGGCGATATGGACGGAGATGGAAAAGTGACTATTGCAGATGCGGAGGCTCTGGTTAGCTATATCTTAGGTACATATCCAGGTACAATCAATAAAAATCTGGTTGATCTGAATAACGACGGCGAAATAGACATCTTTGATGTAACGTTGCTGGTAAACATGGTACTCGAAGATGACACCAATGATCCGAACGGCAGCAGAGCCTTTAGTCGTGGCGATAACAGCCAAGAAGAGATGATCAGACTGAAGGCTGAAGCTAACAACGTCTACCTGAGTATTGACGAGGCTGAGCAATTCACGGCCTTCCAATTCGACATAACGTTGCCAGAGGGTGTTGAACTTACTGGCGTAAAATTGGCTGAAAGCACAACTGATCACATGTTGAAGTTTGTTAAGCACAGAGGTAACAGGTATCGCGTAGTCGGACTATCGTTTACCAACGAATTGCTGGCAACTTCCGATGGTAAGTTGATTATGCTTCAGGTTTCTAACGCAGTTAGTGAAAACGATGTAAGTATAGACAACGTGCTCTTTGTGACACCTAGCAACAAGGTGGTTACACACATCGGCGGAATAGAATATAACCAGCAGGCTGAGGATGACACAATCTACAACCTGAGCGGTCAGAAGCTGAATGTAAAGAGACAGCAACTGAGTAAGGGAGTTTACATTATTAACCACAAAAAGGTGATAATTAAATAATGAAAGCTATGCGTAAAAAAATAATGTGGTTTGCCATCTTACTATTGGCAATATGTAATAAGATTGCGGCAGAGGATAGGGTGTACGTCAGCGACTTCAGTATCTCCCCAGGAGAGACGAGGGAGATCAACGTGATGTTGGATAACGAAGACGCCTATGTAGGTTTCCAGTTCGATGTGTATCTGCCTGACGGATTCACCATAACGTCTTGCTCAAAGAGCGACCGAATACCCGATGGTACCACTGTCTTGGGTAATCAGCGGACTGACGATACCGGCAATTTCTATCGAGTTATAGGCGCTTCATTGACGGGTAATGCGATAACGGGCACGAGCGGTGCTATTGCCACACTCACCATCACGGCGGATGCAAGTGTCGCTCTCAACGATTACACAGGCTATCTCCGCAACATAAAGGTATCGAAAGCTAGCGGCACTGGTCTCACCAAGGATCAGGAAACGTTTACCATAATGGTAAAAAGCCCAGAGCCATACGCTGCACTGAGTTCAGATAATAAGACACTTACCTTCTACTACGATAGTCAGAAGCAGACTCGTAGTGGCATGAGCATCGGGCCGTTTGCTTCCGGCTCAAACATATCATGGTATAGTCAAAGAACAAGTATTACGACGGTAGTATTCGACGCATCCTTCGCCAACTACACTAATCTGACCAGTACGGCTTATTGGTTTATTGGTTGTCATAATCTTACTACCATCACGGGCATTGCCAATCTGAAGACTGATAACGTTACGAGCATGGTAAGCATGTTCAGCAACTGTGTTAACCTGCATTGGGTTGATGTTAGCGGATTCAATACGAGCAATGTGACGGACATGAGTAATATGTTCATGAATTGCTCTAAACTAGAGTATGTTGATGTAACCCACTTCAATACAGCGAAGGTGAACAACATGAGTGGTATGTTCTATGGCTGTACCGATCTGTCGGGGCTTGATGTTAGTGGTTTCGATACGGGTAACGTGACTACCATGAAAGAGATGTTCCGTGACTGCTCTAGTCTTTCGACACTTGATATAAGCAATTTCAATACGGCCAAAGTTACAACTATGCTTGGCATGTTTTTTGGCTGCTCGCACCTAGGAGCTCTTGAATTTGGCAATAATTTCGTAACTTCCAAGGTGCAGAGCATGTCTATGATGTTCGCTGGCTGCAAATATCTGGAGGCCCTCGACTTATCCAATTTTGACACGTCCAATGTGTTGGGAATGTACAACATGTTCGAGTCGTGCCAGTGGCTGGAAACTATCGACTTGAGCAGTTTTAATACGGCAAATGTTCTGGATATGACGGCCATGTTTTTGGATTGTGCCAATTTGAAGACTATTAACCTGAGTAGTTTCAATACTGCCAAAGTGAAAAATATGGTCAGTATGTTTAAGGATTGTACTAGCTTGACCACTATTACTGTCGGTAGCGAATGGAGTATAGCAAGTGTAACAGATAATGGCGGAGATATGTTCTCTGGCTGTACCGAACTTATAGGTGAAGCTGGTACGACCTATGATGAAAACCATATCGACAAAGAGTATGCTCGTATCGATGAAGGAACAGCAAATCCAGGCTATTTGACAGGCCCAACTCCTGAGCCATACGCCGTTCTGACGGATAATAACGATGATGTGACAATTGATGGCACTACTGTAAAAGGAAAGACACTTACCTTCTATTATGACAAGAAAAAGGGGGCAGATGGCATGAGCGTTGGACCATTTAATAAAAATGATGAACGAAGCTGGAATGGTGTTGCCTCAACTATTACATCCGTTGTTCTCGATGAATCATTTGCTAACTGTACGACATTAACAAGTACAGCTTATTGGTTTTCGTTGTGTTCAAAACTCAAGACAATCACTGGTATTGACAACCTCAAGACGGACAATGTGACAAGCATGGTTTGGATGTTCGAAGGCTGTTCTAGTTTGACGAGTCTTGACGTGAGCAGATTCAATACGAAAAAAGTATCTCATATGCTTGGAATGTTCTCTGGTTGTTCCAGCCTTACAAGTCTTGACGTGAGTAATTTCAATACGGAAAATGTTGGAGACATGGAGTATCTGTTCTCCAATTGTTCTAACCTCACAAGTATTGACTTGAGCAATTTCAAAACAGACAATGTATTTTTCATGTCAAAAATGTTTTATAATTGCCAAAGTCTGACAAGTCTTGATTTGGGTAATTTCAAGACAGATAAAGTGGGAAAGATGTTTGCAATGTTCTATGGTTGCCGTCGTCTGGAAAGTCTTGATTTATCAAGCTTCAACACCTCCAATGTCGGGGATATGGGCAGTCTATTCTCAGAATGCAGCGCTTTGAAAACGCTCAACTTGAGTAGTTTCAATACATCCAACGTATGGCAAATGGAGAGTATGTTCTCCGGCTGTTCCAGCCTGACGAGCCTTGACGTGAGCCACTTCAATACAGCCAATGTGACAGACATGAATGCCATGTTTTATGGATGCTCTGGATTAACGAGTCTGGATGTGACCAACTTCAATACAGCGAATGTTACAAATATGGGGTGGATGTTCCTTGGCTGTTCTAATTTGACAAGCCTTGATGTGACCAATTTCAACACTGAAAAGGTGACATGTATGACCTCAATGTTTAATGATTGTTCTAGCCTTAAAAAACTTGACGTGACTAACTTTCAAACAAGCAATGTGACAGAGATGTTGGCAATGTTCAATGATTGTTCTAGTTTGTCCACTATTGATTTAAGTAATTTCAACACGTCCAACGTGACAGACATGAGAACAATGTTTGATGGTTGCTCTGGCCTGACATCTCTTGATGTAAGTAGTTTCAATACAGAGAAAGTCACAGGTATGAGTTATATGTTTGGAGGTTGTTTTGGTTTGACTGAACTTGATTTGACTAATTTCAAAACGGGCAATGTAACCATCATGGCAGATATGTTTTCTGGGTGTACAAAGTTGAAATCCATCTATGTAGGTAGTGATTGGAGCACATCTGCTGTAACAAGGGGCGAAGAAATGTTCAAGAATTGTACAGCTCTCGTTGGTGGAGATGGCACAACATATGATGCAAACCATGACGATGTAAGCTATGCACATATCGATGGCGGTATAAGTAATCCTGGTTATTTGACTGACACAAATAATCCTAGACCAGAGCCATACGCAGTGCTAAGCGATAATAATACCAAACTGACCTTTTACTACGACAAAAACAAAGATGCGAACGAAGGTAAAAGCGTTGGCCCGTTCGTCTATAATGAATTTCAGTCATGGTATGATGTCAGGGAGCAGATAACGACCGTGGTTTTTCATGAATCGTTTGCCAACTGTACCTCTATAACAAGCACGCGATACTGGTTCTTCAATTGTAAGAATCTGACCTCCATTACAGGATTAAAGAACTTCAATACTGTCAATGTAAAAGACATGGAGGAGATGTTCTCTGGCTGTTCAAACCTGACAGAGCTAGATGTTAGCCATTTCAATACCGTCAACGTAGAAGATATGGCCCTTATGTTCAATGATTGTTCCAAACTTACTCTTCTTGACTTGAGCAATTTTAATACTGCCAATGTAAAGTCTATGTCAAGCATGTTCGAAGGCTGTTCTGGTTTGACAAGTCTTGACTTGAGCAGTTTTGAAACAGGAAATGTAACCAGTATGGGGGGGATGTTCAGAAAATGTGGCCGTCTTGAGAGTCTTGATTTGAGCAGTTTCAATACTGAAAAAGTTGAGTACATGCAAACCATGTTTTCTTATTGTCCTAGTCTTAGAACCCTTGACCTGTCCAGTTTCAATACCGCCAATGTGAAATATATGGGCTATATGTTTGATCATTCTACATCACTCGAGACAATATATGTGAGTGACAGTTGGTCGACAGCTAAGGTTACAAATGGAGATTATACATTTTCTAATTGCGACAAACTTAAAGGCGGCAAAGGCACTACATATGATTCTAACAAGACCGACTATACCTATGCTCGCATCGATGAAGGCAATGCCAGTCCCGGCTACTTAACGAAGCTGGATTCTGAACCTTACGCCGTGCTTTCAGACAATGATGACGATGCCGTTATTAATGGAATAACTGTAAAGGGAAAGACACTTACTTTCTATTATGACAAGAAGAAATCAGATAATAATGGTATGAGCGTCGGCCCGTTTAATTATTATGATAGTCGACCATGGGACGGAGAATACATTACATCGGTTGTATTTGCCCCTTCGTTTGCTAACTGCACTTCGTTAACAAGTACAGCTTATTGGTTCTCGGGGTGCAATAATCTGACCAACATCACAGGAATAGAGAACCTTAACACTGCTAATGTAACGGACATGGAAGAGATGTTCGGTGGTTGTTCTAGTTTAACAAACCTTAACTTGAACACCTTCAATACTTCCAACGTGACGAGCATGCATGGTATGTTCAATTCTTGTGTTCGTTTATCAGACCTTGACTTAAGAGGCTTTGATACGGGCAATGTGACGGACATGGAAGAGATGTTCGATGGTTGTTCTAGTTTAATAAACCTTGACTTAAGAGGCTTTGATACGGGCAATGTGACGGACATGTCTTCTATGTTTTCTGGTTGTACTGGTTTAAATAGCCTTGATTTGGGCAGTTTCTATACGGCCAAAGTAACAAGTATGCGTATGATGTTCATGGGATGTAAAAACCTTAATGAACTTGATTTGAGTAGATTTAACACTGCCAACGTGAGAGACATGAGTTACATGTTCTCTGAGTGTTCTAGTCTAACAAGCCTTGACGTTAGTAAATTTAACACCGCAAACGTGACGAATATGCGCCAGATGTTTTATGAATGTAAGGCGTTAACAAGTCTTGATGTTAGCAAATTTAATACCTCCAAGGTTACGAACATGTTTGCAATGTTCAATAACTGTAATAAACTTCATAGTCTTGATGTTAGCAATTTCAATACCGAAAAGGCCGAGGCTATGAGTTTTATGTTCTCTCGCTGCTCTAGTCTGGCAGGTCTTGACGTAAGCAATTTCAATACAGGAAACGCGATTTATATGGATGGTATGTTCCTTAATTGTTCTTCGTTGACAAGTCTGGACTTAAGCAGTTTCAATACTTCCAACGTGACAGGCATGAAGGAAATGTTCTATGGTTGTTCTGAATTGACTACGGTATATGTTGGTAATGGATGGTCAACAGCTAGTGTTACAGACGGTGAAAATCTTTTTACAGGTTGCGTAAAACTTGTTGGTGGCGACGGTACTGAATATAGCGCAGACCATGTAGATGCTTCTTACGCCCACATCGATGGCGGAGAGGATAATCCAGGCTACCTCACTGATAAATATGGGGTTGTGATTACTGTTAAGGACTGTACTCGTGAGTATGGTGCGACCAACCCTAAATTTGAGTACACTACTAAGGGCGCTGCCATCAGCGGTAAGCCTACTATTAGTTGTGGTGCTACAGCTACTTCGCCTGTAGGAACTTATCCTATCACTGTTTCCTATACAAAAGCTGAAGGCGAATCAATGTTGAATATCACCTGTGTCAATGGTTCGATGACAATAACCAAGGCTCCACTCACAATAACCGCTAAAAGCTACACCATCAAACGTGGTGAGGCTTTGCCAACCTTAGAGGCCACTTACTCTGGATTAAAGAACAATGAAACGGATACGGTTTTCACCAAGAAACCGGTTATCTCTACTGTGGCAAAACCTGACACGCTGCCTGGAACTTATCCGATAGTAGCGTCGGGCGCTGAAGCCAAGAACTACGAGATGAGCTATGTTGACGGTACACTGACGATTACGGATGATGTGACAGTAACGGCCAATTCGTACACAAGAGTTTATGGCGATGATAACCCCACATTCGAGTTTACAAGTGAGGGGGCAACCCTGAGTGGCACACCAACTATTACCTGCAGTGCCACAGCAACATCGCCAGTAGGTACTTACGATATTGTCATTGCAAAGGGCGATATTACTAATAGCACAGTAACGTGTATAAATGGAACCTTGACGATTACCAAGGCGCCGCTGACTATTACTGCAAAGAGTTACACCATCAAGCAAGGAAAGGCATTGCCAACACTTGAAGCAGAGTACTCTGGCTTTAAGAACAACGAAACCGATACGGTATTCACTAAAAAACCGATTGTATCTACTAACGCCACATCGGATAGTGAGCCAGGAACCTATGACATCACTGTTAGCGGGGCTGAGGCTACGAACTACGAAATGACGTATGTTAACGGTATACTGACCATCACAAAGAAAACCGAATCTTTTGATGGAATAGTACTTGTTGTGGAAGAAAATGGTAATATTGATGATGCTTTTGAAAGCTGTGGAGGAAAGGCCGAGGTTGCCAAGACGATTGCTGCTGTCGTATGGAATGATACGACAGAGCTGAAAGCAGAGATGCTTGATGGCATCAGCAATCCAAACCTGCTGATATACGTGAGCGACGAGAAACTGGCTCCATCGGGCTTTAACAATGTAGTTGTTAACGGCGTGGCCAAGAACATCAAACTGACTGATGGCGGTACTGGCAATTACAACTTCTATGTGCCACAGGAGTTCAAGGCCGACAGCATCAGCTACAGTCGCGAGTTTAAGCAGGCCACCCGCGATAGCGTAAGCCGTGGTTGGGAGGGTATCGCGCTGCCATTTACCGTTCAGGCCTTTACTCACGAGGAGCATGGCAACATCAGTCCGTTTGGCAACGATGCCTGCGATTATCACTTCTGGTTGCGTCAGCCCACTGAGAATGGTGTGGTGAGCGCCAAGACCATTGAGGCCAACAAGCCTTACATCATCAGTATGCCTAACAGCGATGAGTATGAACCGGAGTTTAATCATACCGGGTGGATCACGTTTGCATCAGCCAGTGTAACGGTTCCTGTTACTGATATGGAACAGGTATTGCTGGGCGATTCGGCTTGGATAATGCCTACCTTCCTGGAGGTGGAGCAGTCGCCCGATCTCTATGTACTGAATGTGGGTGACTCTATCCAATATCATCCTGAGGGTAGCATATTTATCAGTAACTATCGTTCGGCTCGCCCGTTCGAGGTCTATGCCCAACATGAAGGAAGTCGCAATAGTAGTGGTGCGCGCGTCATGAGTCTGTCGAGTCTCTTTAGAGGTGGCAAGGATACTACCGACATGGGCATCGTTACCATAGAGCCGACTAGCGATGCATGGTTCGATCTCAACGGTCGCCGCCTGCAGAGTAAACCATCAAAGAGCGGCCTCTACATCCACAATGGTAAGAAGGTTCTTGTGAAATAGTTCGCACTTATCAAAAACGTGATGATAGAAAAAGGCTTGCAAACACAACGTTGCAAGCCTTTATTTCTATTTTTTTATCCTGATTTTGTTGTTTTGTTGTTATCGCGGCTGTTACATCCTGATTATGAGATTGTTAGCTATGATAACAACAAAACTTTTTATGGCAATAAAACTGCTATTTTCGCAATTTTACCAAGTATTCCGTACCTTTTGTGGTGCGTTTTCGCTGAAGATTGGGGATATTCGACAACGTTCTACCGAAATGATTTAGGCTATTTAGCCTCAAATCGCTACCAGCAAGCTTCTTGATGTGGGCAAAAATGGCCGATGATGTGAGATATTTGCCATCACTCTCGCTGGTTGCAGGCTCAAAGCAGTCGTTAAAGTACTGTTCAGCAGGCGTCAGCTGTTGGAACTGGCGGTTCGATTCCAATATCTGCTGAGTCTGCTCGTCATCAAAGTAGTATGGTTCGTGATGATCGAGTGCATACAAGGCCTGTGCGAATATCTGTTCGTAATTCGGATTCTGCGATATGTCGATAGGACCGGTCAGTTCTATGCCCAGAAATCGGCGGCCTCCTGAAGGGTCGGTCAGCACATCAGCCTGATTGGTAGCTCCGATGAACGAAGCCATACGTGGGAATGGTTCCACATGTTTGCCGTATGGGCGCTTCACCTTTACGCATGGCAGTGTGATGACATTTTTCAGGAATCCCTGCTGAAGTTGTGGAGATATCTGGTTGAACTCATCGAGGTTTATCAACAGAAACTGACTCATGGCCTGAAGCGTCTGGCGTTTCTCGCTCACATCGAGCTGATTGGTGAATCCCCACTGCAACTCTGGCGGAAGTAGCGACTGGATGAAGGTTGACTTGTTCCAACCCTGCTTTGAAATGAGCAACGGGGCAATCTGATTGCCATAGCGATCGTAGATGCTCGACTGCCACTGGCGCACCATCCCCAGAAACCATGTATAAAACCAGTCGGGCCAATACGGATTCTTGGTTGGCACTTTGCGAGCCAACTCACGGATACGGTCTTTGCCGTCCCATTTGCCGCGACACTCACTCAGATACTCCCAAACGGGATTGTATTCTGTGATATATGATGAGTGGATGTATCGCGAGATGTCTTTGTCCCACACGTTGAGGCCTGCCAAACGACACTCGATGGCCATACGGTTCAGTACGCGATCGTCAACTGGTGTGTAAGGCTGCACCCACGTGTTGTTGGGGCGATACTCGGTGTATCCCATCACGGTGTTAAAGCGGAACACGTAGCGCGAACCAAGATACTCCATCATCTGCTGCTGTTCCTTGCGTATCTGCAGGGCGTTATCGCCAGTTTTCTTCAGTTTGGTGTTCTCCTCGGCATACACCGTTCCAACGATGGTGCGGATATGGTCATCCTCAACCTTGGTCCATAGGTGCGATCGCATGTGGAGAATGGCTTCTTCCTCAGGAAATCCCAACTGTCGCAATCTGCGTGATAGGGCAGTGAGGTAAGCCTCATCGCGATGCTTGTCGCCTTCAAATCTTGAACCCATCTCCTCCAGAACCTGGGCCGAGGCCGAACGATACAGATATTCGTAATCGTTGTATTTGTCGTAGTCGGTCTGTCGCTGTTCGGGCTGCTGAGGTTTGGCTGTTGGCAACTTCTCAAGTGCTGAAACCTGCAGAGCAGTAGCCTTCAGGTTCAGTAGCGGATTATGGTCCATCGTCATGCGGAACGTCATTCTTGCCGAGGCCTTCTGATGGATGATCTGCCCTGCAAATAGTCCGCCATACACTTTCACCGCATACTTATAGCCTGTTTCGCAGAGCTTATCTGTTTCGGTTTCCGATTCTGGCATCGGTTGGTCTTTGGGCGCTATGCGAACCAGTAGTTTTACGGTCTTGCCGCTACTGCCCGCAAATGCTGCCAATGTAGATGGCATACCCATAGCCAATGCTTTGACCTGTTCTATCTGCTCGTTATCATTAAACGCTCCGAGTGTGAGCAGTACGAGTCCGTTCCACTTACCGAACTCCAGGTCGCTGTTAGCTTTTTTCGCGAGTTCGCAGGTGGCGCAAACTCGAGGCAAAAGGTGCATGTCCTTATACTCCCACCCAAGATTTGCTATCATGGGTAGCTGGCGCCTGAAGGTGGCTATCGCATCCTTTCCGATGTCTGTTTTCATCCGTTCCATAAGCGTTTCGATGGTTCGGGTTGATACGTGCTGAATGTTCTTTTTGTCGGTTCTAATCAGTGTTACTTTCATATTTATGTCTATTTCAACTGGTTTGTAATGATTGTTCAGATAATCTTAACGAGTTGTTCAGATAAGGCTTTACTACTATTACAGCTACCTTGTAATATCATTACAACGTAATTGTAACGCCGTTACAAGCAGTTTGTAATGGTATTACAGTGCCTTTGTAATAAGGCTTCTAAGTAAAGTCGTATTCCTCTTTTGTCTGTCCGAAAACAACCTCGTCGGTATATCCTGCGTTGCTGAAGATGCGGTGGATGTCCTCCTGCTGCTGGGGCGAGAGCCATTTCTTGCCGTTGCGATACAGATAGTAGGTGCCGTTACCCCCAAGATAGTTGGTTATCCTGTGGCGCATCTCAACAAACATGTTGGTGGCGCGCGGGTTATCCTTCACAACAAATCCTGTAGCAAGTGTTACCTTCTCGTCCTTACGATAGAATCGGCACTGCCCGTTCTTGATGGCGTTAGGGTAAACTGCCCATCCGTTCTCCTTGTCGGCAGGCATTTCGAGTGCCGACTGAAAGCGCAGGCAATGATCGTGCATTGGGCACTGCGCATTAAAGCAATAAAGCCAGCTTGGAGCTATCTGGCTTGAGTCATATTTCTTTGCCATATTTACTTTATTAATCTTAATGGTTTAACGCTGCAAAGATACAAAATTTTTAGCGATTTTGCAAGCTTTTTGCCAAGAATTTGCGGGTGTTTTTAGCTTTTTATACCCTAAAATGGGCTTTGTTGTCATACTGCAATTTGTTGTTATCATAACTAACTGTCTGATACTCAGAACGTAACGCTCGAGATAACAACAAAACAACAAAATCAGGCTAAAAAATATTTGCAGAAAATCGCAAGGCCCACCATTCTGTTTGCAGACATATCTACTCCACTTATTCTATCATTCTATCATTAAGTTTTTTTGGTAAAATACTTGGTGGTTTCAGGGTTTTTGCTTATATTGGCCGAGGAAAGATATTATACTAACAATCATCTTTTCAATTTTATGTTTGATAAAGTAATAAATGATGTCTATCGTGTGGGCAATGCGGAAGGACGGACATTCGCCTTGTAGTTTCATCAGCCAGTAATCTGCTTTCTGGCCGAAGCCTTGAGGCGGGTTCGTCTTCTCGTAGGCAGGGAAGAGGGGTGACTCCTTCCACGGTGAGAGGGCTTTATAACGGAAGTATTCGGCACTCTTTGACGAACGGCAATGCTCGTACCACGGACGGGCCAGTACCCAGCCGCCTATGTAGTGAATAATGGCTGGATGATTTATAGCCTCCTCTATTTCCTCATCGCTATAGTAGTGGCCTATGCGCAGCCAGCCGCGTTCCTGTAGGGGGTGGTAGTGGTGCGATATATAATTAAACTTCAGGGAAAGCGTTTTGATGATGCGTTCAGGGATGGCATTATTGAGCAAGTTTTGGTCTGGCCAATCCAAGTTAATCTTTTTATTGAGCGTGTCGATAATCATTTGATGGCAATTCTCGCTCCGCCAAACAGATAGGTTAAAGAGTAACACGCCAGAGTTGAAGTATACTTGGTTACCGTTTTCCAACCTGATATGCCCTTTCCGGATACTTTCTACTCCAAAATTAACGGGTACGACGCCGAGTGCCTTTCCGCTCATGTCGATGGCATCCAGTTCGGCCACAGAGCCTGCCACTATCGTATCGGCATCGATAAAAAGCAGCCGCTCCACATAGTCGGGCACAATCTGGTCTACAAACGGCTTGGCGTTAGGGGCCATCGAGCCGCGCCAGCCCTTCAGGTCGGGAAAGTGGCGCTTTATTACGTCGGTCACAGGCTTAGCACTCAGATATGATATGCGCTTGCCGTAGTGGGCGGCGATTCCGTTAAGTTTATCTTTGTTTGCAGGGTGGATCCCGTAGTCGAGAAAAAACACCTCATCGGGTTCGTAGTCGGGATTGTTCTCGAAAAAACCTATCAGCGAGATGCCTGCTTCGCGAGCAAAGAAATCATTTATGGAATAACAAATATACAACATATTACGCTTTGCCTTAAACTATTCATGCTTTTTCAATTCCCTCATCTGAGCGTGTGGAGTTACCTTGCATTAGGCACATGATTCGGCCATAGATACTAAGTACCTGTAGCAGCAGCCAAACCAAGATGAACGGGCGCGGCTTCATCATCTGCATGAGATACCACAGATAAAGTTTGTCCTGCTTGCTCTTTGGCGGGTACATCTGCTGGATGGGCGGAAAGAGCGGCGTATTCTTCCACGGCGAGAGCGCCTTGTAGTGGTAGTATTCCTCCTTGCGGTGCGAGTAGCAGTCCTCGTGCCATGGGCGGGCTAATGACCAGCCCGTCAGGTAGTGGATGATGACGGGATGCTCGATGGCTTCTCTACACTCTTGCTTTGAGTAGATACGATACTGCCGCATCCAATGATACTCCTGCCAGGGATGGTATGAGTGATGCACATAATTATATTTCTGTGGAAGCACCTTCATCAGCCGTTCGGGTATAGCGTTGTTTATCAGCATCTGGTCGGGCAACCGCAGGTTTTTCTTCTTTTCCAGCACGTCGAGCATCCGTTCGTAGATGTTCTCGCGCCGCCAGTTCTTCAGGTCGAAGAGCAATACGCCACTGCCCATATAAATATGGTTGCCGCTGTAGAGTTGGTACTCGTGCCGTTTCAGTTTGATGCCTTCTACGTTCGAGATGGTGCCTGCAACGGCGGCCTCGCCCATATCCATCTTTTGCAGTTCTGCAACTGAGGCTGCCACGATGGTGTCGGCATCGATGTAGAGCAGGCGCTCAACGTACTGGGGCATCACCTTGTCGATGAACGGTTTGATGCAGGCCGCCATGCTCCCCTTCCATGCTGGATAGTTGGGGTATCGACGTTTTACCTCATCGGTCACAGGACGTCCATTGAGATAGGTGACGCGCTTGCCGTAGTGGGCGGCAATCTCATCGAGGCGCTCCTTGTTACTCGGATGGATGCCGTAATCGATGAAGAACACCTCCTCTGGCTCGTAATCAGGATTGTTGTCGAGGAAACTCAGCATCGATATGCCAGCCTCGCGGGCATAAAAATCATTAATTGAATAGCAAATGTAGAGCATTTCTTTCTTACCTTTTTACTTTCTTACCTTTCTTCCACTCCTTCCTCCATCTTCGGTGGCAGGTTCTGCACCCGCGCAATGAGGGCAGACAGTCTCTCCAACGCACAAGACACGAACAATGTTAGACTATACGATGGTTGTTGTGACATCAGCCAGAGTACGAACATGGTACCCTTGCCCAAGAAGCCCTGTCGCGGATGCTTCTTCCGGTAGTCATAGAGCAGCGGCGTGTCCTTCCACGGCGAGAGTGCCTTGTAGCGTAAATACTCATCCTTACGATACGACCAACAACCTTCGTGCCATGGACGAGCCTGATGGTCGCCGCCAGTAAAGTGGGTGATGACAGGATGCTCGATAGCTTCGTTTATCTCTTCCTTCGAATAAACGCCGAAAGATGCCAGATACTTCGGTTCCTGCCGGGGGTGCATGTGGTGTGTCAGGTGGTTATACTTCAGCGGCAATCTACAGAGCAGCCGTGTGGGCATGGCGTTGTTGAGCAGCGTCTGGTCGGGCGAGTAGAACTGCCGCTTCATCATCAGCGTCTCCCTCACCATCTGGTGGCAGTCCTCTCGTCGCCAGACGGGCAGGTTGAAAAGCAGTACGCCGGAGTTGAAGTACATGTCGCTACCGTGGCAAAGCTTCAGCCCTCCGCTTCGGATACAGGCTGTATCATAGCCCTGCGGAACGGCGGCAAGCGCGGTTCCCCCCATATCAAGCTTTTGCAATTCGGCCACCGAGCCCGTCACCAGTGTGTCGGCATCCACAAAGAGCAACCTGTCCACGTAGTCGGGTACTATCTTATCCATAAACGGCTTGGCATTGGGTGCCATCGTGCCGCGCCACGCCCCCAGGTGAGGGAACTGGCGCTTCACCTCATTGGTTACGGTCTTGCCGTCGAGGAAGGTGATGCGCTTGCCGTAGCGGGCGGCAATCTCACCGAGCCGCTCCTTGTTGCGCGGATGGATGCCGTAATCCACAAAGAATACCTCCTCGGGCTCATAGCCTGGGTTGTTCATCAGGAAGCTCAACAATGATATGCCGGCTTCCATGATGGAGAAGTCGTTGATGGCATAACAGAGGTAAAGCATGAGGATTTAAACAACTTGCGGTTACGGACGAGTATTATATTTCCCTAGCGTTTTCATATTTGGGATCTGCGCTGGGTAACCAAAACGATGGTCGTTCTGTAGTTGTTTTTCCACCAGCTACGCTGTCAAGAAAATCGTCGGGAAGTGGAACAACCCCAGCTTCGCTGAGTTTGTTGTAAATAACTCGGATCTCTTCTGTCTTCTCCTTGAGCTGTTTCTGCAACTGCTCAATCTCTTCGCTTGTTAGCTCGGCTTTGCCACTTTGCTTGTCAAAGAATGTTGCCATAATATAGTTTCAAATTTTTACGGGTGTAAATTATACTGTGATAAATAAATACGGCTGCAAAGGTACAACAAAAAGTGACAGTAATTGTGCCATCCTTGCAAAAAAGTGTGCCATTTCTACAAAAAAAAGCCTTTTTCTATCATTCTATCATTCTATCATCAACTTTTTGGGGCAAAAAACTTGGAAGTTTCGGGGATTTTGCTTATATTTGCCGATGGAAGTACTACAATTCCTAAAACATGTTAGCCTATGACGAAGAGTTTGTTGTATTTGATGACCGCCGTGATGGCCGGTATCGTGAGTTTAAGTATGACTGCCTGTAGCGCAGATTATGATGGCAACAGCTATGACGATGCCGAACTGGTGGGTACATGGGATGCCATCAGCAGTCAGTATTATGCCGTGGGCGAAGGCTACAGTCAGCCCGGAAAGGGTGTGGGTTACTGGGTGATTACCGACCGCACCATCACCCAATACGGTCTGAAGGATGAGGCAGGCCTGCCATCGGGCTACACTTACGACGGCCGACGGCTGAACATCGGCGGACAGATGGTGCACGAGGTGGTGACGCTGAACAGACAGCAAATGTTGCTGCGAACAGAGGTGCGAAAAGACATTTATCAGGAAATAACATTCAAACGTAGAAATCTATAAGTTAAAATAGGTTAACATTGTGTCTAATTGACAATAATTGTTTTGAGATACGCAAATTTTGTGTATTTTTGCACTCGTTTTGAGCAAAAAAGATTATATAATAATATAACATTACTTAAAAAACAATAGTGGAATCAGGATTCAGCCATAGACTGAAGTGTTTCATTGTGTTCGTATTAATCTGTCATTGCAAGCTGGCCGTACTGGCGCAGACAGACTGGACATGTGGGTGTGGTGAAAACTATGCTCACGGTGAGAGTTTTATGTACTTCGCCCCACAGGAGCCCCGCCATATGATAGCCTTGCGAACCAATCTGCTGCACGACCTGCTATATGTGCCACAATTCGGATTCGCACCCGGCGCAAACATACAGGCAGAGTACTATCCGCTGAGCGGCAACTACACCTTTAATGCAGGATTTACATTTACAAACCACAGACATTGGGATGTGCAGAAGTTCTTACAGATTCGTGACTTCCAACTGTCGGTGCGCCGCTACTTTAAGGGTGGGGGCGAGTTTGTAGGCCCGTATGTTGACGGCTACGCAGAGTTCATGAAATACGGTATAGGCTTTGGGCCCGACAAGGGTTGGCAAGGCGAGGGTGGCGGTGCCGGAGTGGGCGCAGGATACACCTGGAACCTGAACAAACGTGGCAACCTGCGACTGGAGGTGAGCTTGAACCTGGGCCTGTTTGTGACCCGTTATGACCCATACGTGTGGGGCGACAGCAACGGCGGCGAGGGCCATGGACTGTACTACTACGACTATCACGGATCGATAAGCGACTTCAAGGAGCGCAACCACCGTTTCGTATGGCTGGGACCTACCAACGCCGGCGTACACATCACGTACGACATCATCTATCGTAAACAGAAAAGGGAGGACTGCCAATGAAACGATTACACCTTATATATATAATAGCACTGCTGGTGGGCATGAACAGCTGCATCGAGCCACCGCTGCACCTGCCCGGACAGGACATCAAGGTGGAGCTGGAGGTGGCACAGACCGAACTGCACGTGGTGTGGGACAACGATGTGCAAATAGACCACGAGTGGTACTACGGCTGGGACCTGAAGGACGACTCGATATGGGGCGGAATAGCCTACCCAATGCCGAAGAGCTACGAGGTGTATCGCTACTACAAAGGCGATAATCCCAACGGAATGCATACCAGTGTCGACGTGTTTACCATCGACAGCACCCGATTCCGCCGACACTTCCAGTTTGGTTACTACGACATGCTGCTGTACAGCAACATCGACTCGAAGGACGGTACGCAGGTGCTGATGCTGACTGAGAGTGGCGACTCGATCATAGCCACCACAACCGGCACGCGCGGCATATCGCGAAACATACTGGACGCCAGCCGCGCCGATGGTAGCGACACCCCGATAGGCATGCTGAACCAGCCCGAGATATTCTTTGCATCGTACTCGGAGAATGTGTATATATCGCCCAACCTGAGCGACTACGAATACGATCCGATAGAGAATGTGTATATCAAGCATCTGGAGGCTGAACTGCGCCCGCTGGTGTACATCTATCTGGTGCAGATAGTGCTGGTGAACAATGAGGATCGCCGCATCAAAGGCGTAAACGGCAATACGGCCATATCGTCGATGGCAAGTAGCACCAACGTGAAGACGGGTCACACTGGCAGTCAGCCAAGCTTGGTGTACTTCAACACCCGCATGAAACAAGACATGATGGTGGAGGGTAGGCGCTGCGATGTGTTCGGCGGAAAGCTGACCACCTTCGGTCTGTGTGACAACGAGCCCTACAGTCGTTCGGGATCGGAGTACAAGGGCAGTCGACACGACCTGAAAAACATTGTATACTTCGACCTGGTATGGAACAACAACCAGGTGAAGACCTATCAGGCCGACGTGACGAGCCAGATGCAGCAGAATTCGCACGGCGGCGTGATAACCGTGTTTGTAGATTGCGGAGAGCTGACCCAGCCCGAGGGCGGCAGTGATGCTGGCGGAAGCCTGTTCCTGCCAACGGTAGAGGACTACGACGAGGTGCAGTGGAACATTGAGATTTAGTTGAGAATTAAGAATTGAGAATTTAGAGATATGAAGAAGATTTTGATTCGAGCAGTAGCGGCCATGGCCCTGACCAGTTGCAGTAGTGATGCATTGGTTGACAACCGCGGTGCAGGCGGCACCGAAAGCCAGACGCCAATAGCTTTCAACGTGAACAAGCGAAACATTACCCGTGCAGAGGCAACATCGCTGGAAAGTAATAAACACTACAACTTCGGTATATGGGCCTACAAGACCACCGATGCCGACAGCGTGATGGTGATGGGTAACTATCTGGTGGGATACTCGGATGGTAACGGAACCGGCTATGATAAGAGCGGTTCGACCACATGGAGCAGCGCCAGCGGAACCGACACAGACCACATGTCGCCCTGGTTCTACGAGAAACTGGGCACGGCCGAATACCTGAACGAAGACGCCGCCAAAGGCTACACCAAGAATCAGGCAGACTATATGTCGGCCAACCAGAACCAGTATCTGCGCTACTGGGACCTGGCCTACGATAACACCGTATTCTATGCATACGCTCCATATCATTCAAAGGGGGTAACATTCGATATTACTACTAACACTATCAGTGTAGCAGCATCGGCAAACACAGCTGCCTACGACGATCCAACACTACACGAGTTTATCTACGCAGCAACATCGGTTAAGAATGCTGATTTGAAGGATGTAAAGCTGCAGTTCAAGCATTTGGGCGCTCAGGTTAAACTGAACTTCTGCGAGGACATTCCCGGCTACAAGGTTAAGATTATCGACGTGACTACCAGCGGTTCAGGCATCCAGGCCACTCCGGCTGTGAAGACCGACGATAATGGTACTATTACCTACACCAAGGCTAAGTACTACACCAGTTGCGGAGCCACCATCAACATGAGTAGCGTTACTGCCCCAACGGCCACTACATCGCACGGCACCGATGCTGAGACAACCGATGAGAATCTGAAGTTCCAGATTCCTACAGGCGATGTGGAAGTGCCAGCCAAGGTGACAACCGGCGAGCAGCAGTACGTATGGTCGCCAACCGTATACTACGCTGTGCCACAGCCCGACGGCACTACAACAGGTTTTACATTCCATGTGTCGTATCAGCTGATAGCCGAGGATAATGGCGAGGTGATAACCATTCACGATGCACGAGTGTACGTGCCCGCCGACGTGGTGGATTGGAAGCCAAACACGCGCTATCTGTATCAGTTTAAGTTTACCGTAAACTCAATAGGTACCACCGATCCGAACGTGAACGTGGATGTGACCGACCCAACGGTGCCAACAAAATCAAACGTATATCCTATCGTGTTCGACGGAGCTACAATAGAGGACTACATATCGGATGAGAAGAGTATTTAAACATAACTGCTGGGTGGCAGTGCTGTTGACAGCCTGCGTTTCATGTTCGACCGACGGGACTATTACCCCCGTAGACGAGCATAAGGACGATGTGCCCATGCAGTTCAGTCAGGCAGCCGTGAATACGCCCGTAACCCGAGCCACATCAACTTCTACCGCCCTTACACAGGGCTTTATGGTGAGTTGTTGGAAAGGCCTGAACTCGGCCAAGCCGCAAGAGGTGATGGGCTGCTACGAGGTGAAGTACAAGTACGACGGCTGGAACAACCAGTCGAAGTGGGAGTACGTGGGCACCACTGCCGATGGATACTATAAGGACCAGGTGCAGCGCTACTGGGATACATCGGCTTTCCCCTACAGATTCTATGCCATCACACCCTGTCCCGCCGCAACGGATATCGGCAGTTTTGTGATGAACAACACTCAGTTGGCCATGCCCTCGTCGGTTGAGTTCGCATATCAGACCTGCAATAACGGTGTGGTGAGCGGTGGTGCAGAGCCATATTGCGTATCGCAGGTGGAATGCAACAGCGTGCAGCCCTATGTGGCCCTGCCATTCTATCACCTGACATCGAAGGTGCGTTTTCTGATCTACAACAATTATAAAAAGGAGATTCCTACTGATTTTAAACTTTACAATGTAAAGATAAAGGCCGTGGGCGATGACTTTGTGAAGGCTGGCAAGGGTTATACGGCCGACCTGACAAGTAGCGACATTCTGCACGGGACATTCGAGGTGGAGAAGGCCGCTGGCGATGAGAAGACCTTGCTGCAGACTGACGATGATGAAGCCAGAAAGTGCGACCTGAGAGTGGCTGCCGACAGGGATCATGCCTACGACTGCATGAATGCCGACGGACTGCTGATGATTCCGCAGAAGAACGTCAAGTTGTCGTTCTCGTTCGACGTATATGGTGTGGTTTTCGACCGTGACTTCGAGAACGAAGATGGAAGTATCAAATACGAGAAGGCCACCAAGACCATCTACTATAAGGATGTGGAGATAGCCGAGAGCTACAACTGGGAGCCCAACACCATATATACCTATGTAATAAAGGTAAACGAGTTCTACCCGCTGACCATCGACGTAACAGCCGAGCTAACCCCTTGGACCGACGTGGTGGGTAGCATAGACACCAATCTGGAGAAGTAAATAATAAAGAAGTAAAAATAAAAAAGATAATAGAAGAAGATGAAAAAGTTTTTCAACCCGCTGATTCTGGCCACAGCGCTGGCCGCAACAGCATGTACCAACACCGAAGATGGCGTAATCAACGACGATCCCGCCAACAAGACTGCGATATCGTTTTCGGTAGAAGAGAATCAAAGTCCTGTTACTCGTGCCGGATTCACTGCTGACACCAAAATCGCCATGCGAATTAAAAGTACTGACGGTTCGGCAACCGTTTATACCCGTGCAGTAGCAAAAGCTAGTGCTCAGGAAACTGGCAACTCGTATTCGAAAGTTGAACTAACAGACAAACGCTATTGGGATGATGCTTTTGGTCGTGCTGCCAACCTGTCGGTATATGCAATTGCAGTACCCGGCTCGAATGATACCAGTACAACAACATTCGAGGAAAAACTTGCTGGAGGTACAACCACTTGGTTCTCAGAAACTCCTGAGAATGAAAATGTAAGTTGGGGTGTAACTACCACAGAGCAGACAAACACAACGATTGCTGCCGAGGATCTTACATATAGTAACAACATTCAGAGTGGTGGTAAGGATGGAGTTTATCGATATGATTTCGAAAATGATACATATCCTACATATAGTACAGATCTTGCTGATGGATGTATGAAGTTCAGTCAGAAGACAAATGCCGCTGCTGATGCGCCAGGCAAGTTTGATAAGGGACACCTTATCTTCAACCACGCTCTTTCTCGTATCACAATTAATTTGTCCAAGGGAGAAGGTTTCGGTAGCAATGCTTTCGAATTCAAATCTGGCACTAATGTTACAATTAAGAGTGTTCCAACTTCAGGAACATTGAATCTTGCAACAGGAGAATGGACCAATTCTAAAACTGATATTACAAAAATGTATCAATCTGCTACTGTTGCTCATACCAGTTACTCGTTGATGGCTCAATTCTTACCTGATTATGTAATTACTGATGGCTCAAACACAAATATGCTTGAGTTTACTATTGATGATAATAAGTATTACGTTACGCAGGATCAGATGTTTGATGCACTTAATGGTGCTTCAGACAAAACAAATTTGACAATTACAGATGGCAATAAGGTAATAATGGCACAGGGCATAAACTATATATTTAATATCAAAGTAAATAAGACTGGTGTAAATGTTACTGCAACAGTTGTTCCTTTTGCTAATGTTACTGCTGCTGGGCAAGAAATAACAAACGATAAAGTTTCTCTAACCCTTCATACAGTCTCGGGAACTGCAAGCACAAGCTTTGATCTTTATCGCTCTGTTGTAACAAGTAACTACGATCAGAAAAATTGGAGTGGGGATTACGAGAAGCATACCACCGATCTTACTAATGATAATGATACTTGGAAAACAGATTGGTTCTTTGAGAGCAACTTAACATACTATCACTTCCGTACAGTTAACAAAGGAACTACGGTAATAAAGAAGGATGGAGAAACTGATGTTGATGATTACTTTAGTATTGAAGCCGGTTCGGTTTCTGCAAAAGATTATCATTGGGGTGCTCCAATGACGTCAGAGCCAGTTTATAAAACCGAAGACAATAAAGGCTATTCTGACTGTCTGTCTCTCGCTATAGGCGCAACATCAAGTGCTATTGCTATAGCAGACTTGCATGTAATGAGCAAGATAGTAATAAATCTGGCAACAACCACAGGCTCTGATGCTGTGACTTTGGCAGGAAGTAAAGTTACCATTACTCAAGTGTATGGAACAGGAAAGGTACTGATGGGTAGTGGTCTGGTTTCTGCAACAGGAGCAGCAAGCGCATCGCTTGAGATGGATGGCAACCCTGAAGGTACTGAGTTTACTTATGCTGTCATTCCTCAGTCGCTTGTGCGTAGTACCACTCCAACAGAAAGTGATTATGTTATCATAACCATTGAAACCGGTGACGGAAATAAGTATACAATCAAGACTCTGAGTTCTATCTTAGACTCAAAAAGTAAAGCTATTACTACTTGGTTGCCAGGTTATTCATATACATATTCATTCACGCTTAAAAAGACGGGTATTACCAATGTTACAGCAACGGTTAAGGACTGGGCTAATGTAACAGCAAAAGATGCTGATGTTACTTTAGAGTAATTAATACATTGCGATGAATAAAAGAATAAATAGATATGCATTCTTGGCCTTGCTTGCTGCAGGACTTAGTTCCTGCGCAAGTGAGGATTTTTGGGATACCTTCGACCGCACCATCGATGGCCCCATCGACTTCACCGTCGGCATAGAATCATCCCCTGCCCAGCGCGCCAAAACCCGCACCGGAGAGTCGACTCCTACACCTTCGTACTATGCTATGCAGGCTGGCACCCAGGTGCGTCTGAAGGTTGATGGTGCGTGGGAAAGGAAAGATCCAAAGGTAATCACTAAAACAACTACAGGTAGTATTGTAGCCGCAGGAACAAGTGAAACAGTAAACACAATGAGTTTTACTGATGCCGAAACGATTTATTGGGATGACTATGGTGCCGGTGACCCAGGTAATGCTGAAAACACAGCAAATGGCGTTGCTGTACTGGCTGTAGCCGTAGACGGAATGAGCGAGGCGCCAGCTATTGCCGATGCTTCAAAGTGGGAGAGTCTTGATTGGCCCCTTATAACAACTGGCGTAAATGTGTTGAATGGCGATATTATCGTTTCGAATAATCTGACTGGTTATACATTTGCCAATCGAAAGGTTGATACAGAAAAGAATCTTGTATTTACTCATCCGTTGAGTAAGATTACCTTCAACCTTACGGCAGGTCATGGATTCCCGACTACAGGAGTTGGCGCAACTACTAATAAGTTTGAGAATGATCCAATCCTGACACTTTCGAAAGCAACGACATTGGAAGGCATTTCCAATACAGAAAATAATTATGTTATAACTAATGGAACTGTAAGTATCAGCGGTGGCACAGCAACAAGTGGCGATACAAAGGCCGCTGTTATTACAGGAACAACCAGCACCAACGATAAAGATATCACTGTTATCAAACAGGCTGTGGTATATCCTGGCACCCAACTCGGCGAAAATGACAACGACGTGATTGCTGTGCTGAATGCTGATAATAATATCTATTATATCACAGCCCAAGAAATCCATGCTGCCATCAATACAAAGGGCGGCCATACAGAATATAAGACACTACCAGGATATAACTACATTATTAATATCACCATCAACAAGACCGGTATCCGCACAACGGCTACGGTAACTGATTGGAATGTAGTGAATGCGGAGATGGCCTATCCCGTAATTGATGTCAAAGCTGAAGTTGGTGATAAAGAAAAGAATAGTAAGTTTCCTGCGGGATTCAACGGATTTGATTTCTGGCGAAGCGAAGATATAGATAAAAACTACCAATGCGAGGCAACTCCAATCGTTAATTCTAATGGAACAACAGATTGGACAAATACAACAGTACTATATTGGTCGCATCATTATCAGCACTATCATTTCCGTGGGATATATCCCGTTTATAATGCTACAACTCAGCCGGAGACTATGGTTACGCAAGATGAAAAGGGGAATGATGTGATTAAGGTCTGGAATGATGCATATTCTTCATCAAAATTCCCAAGTAATTTTGTAATGGGAATGCCGGAGATTGCAGCTGAAACCATGTGTAACAATCCTGATCATAAAGATAACCAGGTAGATATGAGCACAGGAGGTATTTGTGCCCGTGATGCAGCCATCAACCTGAATTTCCGCTATATGATGAGTCAGGTGGAGGTGAATCTGAGTTCAAGTGAGTCAACAGCAAAAGATAATGTAGACTTGACCAACGCTATGGTTGAATTAGTGAATGTGGGTACTGAAGGTAATATACTGTTGAGTGACCGTTCGGCAGTTGTTACAAAGGATGGCGAAGCGTTTGAACTTCCTTATAATACCACGGATAAGAACTATCATGGTATCATCGTGCCACAGACATTGAAGACTGGTAATAGTAACAAAGTGCGTTTTAGGATTACTGTTTATAGCGATTCATCAAAGGCGAAGAAGGATGTGTACTATGCCGATGTGGCTCCTATTAAAGTGAAGCAAAAGAACTCTACAGACGAGGCTGCAGAAACAGACAAATGGGAGAGCGGTGTACATTATGTATATAACTTGAAGATAACCAAGACAGAAATAAAGGCTACTGCCACACTGACCGACTGGACTACAGTTGAAGCAGCAGAAGATGTGTGGTTCTAAAAAAGGAAAGAGAAAATGACTATTAAAAAATACATATTACTCTCAATATCAACTCTGATGCTGGCAGGATGTACAAGCGAGGACATCAGCAACGCCCCATCGGATGAGAGAATACCTCTGAGGTTGGAAGCAACGCTATCAAGTGGTTGCGCTGTAACTCGTGCAGTTGGAAATCAGTTTGATGAGAAAGACGAGTTGTTGAGCTATGTGCGCCATGTTCGTCCCAAAGATGGTGGTGGCTATGAGAGTGTTCAGGCAAGTCTTGTTACTTTTGCTAAAGGCGCAGCTGCTATGACCGATGTTGAAGGCAAAGAGAACGTTAAGCAAACATCGGACTTGGCTCCTGGCGAAGCTCTATATTGGGATGATTTCAGCGAATCGGCTTCTGAAGATACTGATCTTCGCACTAAGGATCACGGCTTGCAGTCATATTATGGGTATTGCTATAATGGAGGTAACCCCTCTACAGCACTTGTAGGGGCTACGGGTGTGCTTGGTTGGAACACTGATGACGACCAATCTATAGGTGGCGATATGAAGAAGAACGACTTGTTATGGTCTAAAACGCAGGATTTGGTAACGTATGATCACGCAAAGGATGCTCACGGCACATTGACTGTTCCCTATACCCATGCCATGAGTAAGTTTACTATAGTGCTGGTTGCTGGTGATGGTTTTAAGGCAGAAGATTTTTCCTCAACAAAGGTTACGCTTCATGGAATGAACTCAGAGGGAGCGTTTACTGCTCCAACACCATCAGTTGATGTTACGGGGGCAACTCTTATTGATGTGGAGATGTTTGGTAACGAAACATCAACTACTAATGATAGCAAACCATGTAAAGCCTATGAGGCAGTGGCTGTGCCCAAGGCTACGCTTTCTTCTGGAAAATTACATGCCACTATTAATAATTTAGGCGGTAATAACTATAAGGTTTATCTTTCTGATGAAATACTGAAAGCATGGACTTCAGGTGTGGCAAGTGTAGAAAGTGAGAGCGGGGTTAACTACAAACTTACAGTTACCCTTAACAAACAGGCTGTTAATGTAGTTGCAACTTTGGCTGATTGGAATAGTGTTAGTGCTGATGGCACTGGCGAAATCCAATTCACTGCAGATGTGACAACTATTGACAAAGATAATGCAACAAGTCTCGCGAATGGAGACTCCTTCTCATTGTGGATGGCAAAAGAGGGAGAATCATATAGTGATGATGCAACAACAACGTCTGTATATAATGGAACCGATAAGAAGTTCAATAATACTCCTCTAATCTATTGGCCAAATGGCTCTGATAATTATTATTTCAGAGCATTGGCTGTGAAATCTGCTACAGAAGGTAAGACAATGGATGCTGTAACTGGTAAGTCGGCAGCTCAAGGCACTGACCTGCTTTGGGGAACAACTTCCGAACATAAAGGTAATGGTACCATTGATTATGCCGAAGGTGCCGCCGTTAATCCACGAACGGGCGATGTACCATTGGTGTTTAAACACGCCATGAGTAATGTGGTTATTAATCTGACAACAACTACGGATGCATCGCAGGTTGATCTGACGGGTGCCAAGGTTACTCTAACCAATCTGTATACAGATGGTACTATTAGTATCGCAACAGGCGCCATTGCTCACGGGGAAAATATAACAACGACGGCTCTTGATAAGTCTGCTGGTTTCAATAATCTTATAATGATTCCTCAGCAAATCTCTAACGATGCTAGGTTAATCGTTACGTTATCGGACGACACAACCTATTCTTTGCAGCTTAATCAGTGTAAAAACGGCGAAGAAGCTATTACAGAGTGGGTTAGAGGTAACAAGTATACTTACACCATCACCCTTCAGAAAGAAGACGTGAAGTTCCGCGCTTTGGTAGAGGCTTGGAAAGAAAACAGTGGTAGTGGTAATGCCACACTCGATTGGGACTAGGAGAAGTGAATAACGAATAGTGAATAATGAATATTAAACAATTATATATCGCTATAATCGCACTGCTGCTGAGTGCCTGTTCGGAGACAGAAATAGACAACGGACAGCAGAAAGGCTTGATGCCCGTGTTGTTCTCGGCTGGTAATACCGAGGCAGCTGTAACCCGCGCCACTGCCTCGTACATGCCGCAGGATAGTCGTTTCGTCTGCTCAATGTTCTTCCATGCGGGTGCTAATGACACCAACGAATCGGCTTTTTATTCTGACAAGCTATCACCCGACGTGAATATGGCAACTGCTTGGTTGAAGATTAACAACGCAACGGGCAACGCTGTTTATTGGAATAAGTCGTATACCACAGAAAATATCTCGACAGATACTTATGGTTTCGATACGTCGGCTAACTGTTTCTATTGGCAGAACCGCTTGAATCACATATTTTTGGCATTGGCTGATTATAACAAACTCAGTTCGGATGATGCCACTGGCACTCTGAAGATTTATCCTGATGTGGATACTCAATATAAGGATCAATACATGTTGGCCTACGACCTGACAAAAGGCGAAAAGACAGTAATGTCTCAGCAACCAGACCCAATACAAGCAGTAACCACGATGAATCCTGCAGGAGCCACCCCCGAGGCCAATCGCGTAAAACTGTTCTTCAAGCATCAGTTCTCGCAGATCCAGGTCAACCTGAAGAGTTCACAGGATGAGTCGGCCAATGTTACAAGTTCTCAGATTGAGAAGGTGGAACTTCTCGGCGTGGCTGAGACTGCCTATGTAGCCTATTGCATCAAACCAGATGGTACAGTGCCCGCTACAACATCGGAACCCACAGATGTTGATACGCCATTCAGTTTGTTTGAAAGTAAAACGATACCCACTGGCTATCTGAAATCGTATGAAGGCATTGCCTTTGGCACATTGCATGGTATAAGAATTACATGGCGAGAAGGGGTTGATGAAAACTCTGTTAAGCATGTTGCCACTTATAAGGCACTCGATGACAAACATAAAAATCTGGCAAGTGGTACCAAGTATATTTATAACATGGAGTTGCGTCGTAGCGTGATAGCTCAGGTTACTGCTGTGATTAAGCCATGGGAAATGGATGATACGGTGTATAAAGCCAATGGTACTATTGATAAATAGAAATGAAGATGAGGGATAACAAAAACAGAATAATACAACTGGTCCTGATGGCTTGTTTCGCATTGTCGATGACAAGTTGTCGTGAAACCATTGAAAGTATATTCAGCGATGATATTGCCGAGGGCGATGAGGTGATGTTTACAACCTCGTTGCCAACCGTGGCTGTAACACGATCGGATAAGGATGATTATCAAAAAGCAATGGAAGCATACCAAGCCGTAAGCGAGGCTTATGAGTTTACTATTGAAATGTATGAGAAAGATAATGCAAAACCCGTCGGTACATGTAAATACGGTCCTTCTGAGTCATCAACCATTGGCGATTTAGCGGTTAAGACGGGTGAAACACCACTATATTGGCCTAGTACAACTAAAGAATACGGTTTTAAGGCTACGGCTGGTACAGAGGAGTTGGATGAAGACCAGGCAACTGAAGCCAAATGGCTGTTGCAAGACAGGCTGGAAGGTTATGGCTATATCCAGAAATGGGATGATGATAGTGGTAGTGCAGTAGACAAATTGGATGAACTGAATTATCGTACAGCAAAAAAGTGGAAAGCACTGAACAAGGATAGTAAGTTGGTTAGCGAAGAGGCTGACTACAAAAAGATTCCCCTTTATCTGCAGCATAAGCGTTCACTTATCACCGTTATTCTGAAGGCAGGCGAGGGTGTAAGTCCCAAAGCGTTGGCCTTTGAATTGGCAGACATGGATCTTAGTGCCGAAATCTATTCTTATAAAGAGTCTGTCTCAAAAGCTATCAAACCATTGGCTGCTAAAACTATTGTAAACTATGGTACTAGCGAGGAGGATACAGCCAGTTCTACCCGCTATGATGCGATTGTAGAGCCTTATGATTATTCTGCGAAACCTGAGGATGATCGTATTGCCAAGGTCAGTCTGTCGGGGCAGAACTACTCGTTCTATGCAGGGAATGACGTGGCCAGCAATGCTGCTAGTTATAATCTGGCAGCTGGTAAACATCTGACTATTACTGTGACTCTGAGTCGCGATAGCCGGAAGGTGATGATGTCGGCCTATATCGAAGATTGGACCGAAGATGTCATCACAACTATCTGCGATGATCATGGAAATGCTGGTGAACCAATATACATTACAACAAAGGATGAACTGGCCAATTTCCTTGCTAACGAAAACAAGAACAAGCCTGGTAATGTGGCTTTGATAAAGAATGACATCATTTTGGGAGATTGGACCGCTAATGATTTGAGATGTACTCTGAATCTTGGAGGCCATGTGTTGACAAGTAACAATCGTCTTCTAAACACAATGGGAGAGGCTGCCAATTTGCAGAATGGAACTATAAAGATATGTGGAATAGTTGATGCTGCCATCACAACAACCAATAATGGCACTATAGAGGATGTTAAGATAACGGCTGACGAAAACGGAAAAGCTACAAAGGCCGGTGCTGTTGTATGCAATATTGGAACAATATCGAAATGTAATTCATCGCTATCGGTTTCTGGAGCAGATGACACTGATTATGTAGGAGGTATTGCCGCCACATCTTTGATTTCGGAATCAAAGACAAACATCATCATTGATGGTTGCACAGTAACCAACCGTGTGGAAGGCGGAAAATGCGGCGGTGGTATTGTCGGACTGGCTAATGGAAATGTTACTAACAATACCTTTGAGTATGGTATCACATTGTTACAGGATAAGGGTAAACATAAGAACATCGTTGGTGAACTGGAAAGCGGTGACCATAAATTTGAAAACAACACCTGGCCTACGGTTGACGAGAACCCGAATATGGTAAATAAAACAGCAACGGAGGATCGGTATACCGGTATTATCGACAGCCAGGAAGAACTATCTGCTGCTACATCAGGTAGATATCGACTGGCGAAGGATATCACAGTCAGTTCTTCAGTAGGAGACAAGGTATGTGAACTGGATGGTAATGGCAAAAAGATTACAACATCGAAAATGATTTTTGGTACCATTACAGGAAAGGTACATGACCTAACGGTTTATGTATCAGATAATCTTGTTGCAGATAATAATTCTGGTGACACAGATTATATGGCTCCACTTGCCTATGCGGTGTCAGGCCCCACGGCCGAAATTCGAGATGTAATAGTAAAGATGGCCAGTGGAAAATATATACAAGCAGCGAACCCATCGGGACTCGTAGTTTGGGCTAAAGGTGGTGCTGCCATCAGCAATTGTGAGGTAACTGCGGATATCAGAGCAAAAGTGAGTTCAAAAACTGGTACTGAACGTAAATATGCCGGCGGTATCGTGTCGACGGCTTCGAAGGCGGTTGTAGATCAATGTATATTTCACTCGGCAAGCAGGTTGGATGCAGTTGATTCGGGTGTAGAGGTGGTATATTTTGGTGGTGTTGTGGGGGGTGTTAACCATTCTGGAACCGAACTCCCTGAACTGACAATTACTGATTGCACCAGTTTCTGCACAAGCTATATTACTGATCCTGAAGATAGTTATCATGGTGGCATATTGGGTTATGCCGTATATGACAATAAGAATGCTACCACAAAAGACTGCCAGGGAAACTGGTGGCCTAACAAAACAGGTGATACAGCAAGTAAGGGCGTAGCCGTTTATGCGACAGGTACCAGTGTTGAAGCTGCCATCGGTAAACGTAATGCGATAACCCCAACCGAGCAAACAGATTGATGAGATGAAGAGTAGATACAGATATATTTATATGGTATTGATTCTGCCACTACTAATAGCATGTGGTGCGCAGGACGATGTGGTTACAACTTCAGATCGTGACAATATGATACACGTGGGTGAAGTTAGTACCATTGATATGCTGACAACAGCATCTGTTACCCGTGCGGAAAGCACAATGCCACAATGGCTCCAGGAAGGTTTAGCAGGGGGTATGAATGTATTGTACTTCAAAGGTGAAAAGAAACAGTTAGCCATTTTGAAGTACGATAACGGCAGTTATAGTTTTATGACTGACGAAGAAACGCCTAAACCATGTGAATGGTTAGATAATGGTAATCATGTGTTTGAAGGTGTGTATGCTCCGGCGGGGCTTTTTAATAGTGAATCGGCAAAGAACTATGTTGATTTGACTCATTACACCGCAATCCCTCCATCAAAAAAGATTGCTGCAACTATAGATCGTATTACCATTCCACTTCAGCACCGTTTAGCTCGTGTCGTCGCCTACGTGTTGATAGACAATAGTATGAAAAACTATAATGGCGATAAGACCAAGCTAATGGGGTACGATAAGGATAACTATAATGCTGAGAATACTAAACTGCGCTTTGGAAATGTATATGTGCTTGACTATGTGGACAGTCAGGGACATCCTATATGGAAAAAGGAGAAAAAGGCTATCCCCAATTATATTGGCGAAGAAACTATAAAGGTTTATAAGGATAAAAGTGGAAAACTTATATTCCCGATTGACACGGAATGGGAGACTGCCAATAGTGATAATAATAACAATTATACATTTACAGAGTATGTGTCGGCTCCATATTACGATATAATCGTTCGTCCAACCTACACTGATACCGAAGATGATTCAAATGTGATGTACGATGAGTTGGATTCGAATAAAACTGATGATAATAAAAACCAAATAGACTTTGAGTTGACACTGGATAATGATTTGGAATATGAGAAGCATTTTACATTTGATCTCAATGCCAACGATGAGACGGTGGTGTATCTGAGGGTGAATCCGGAGCGTATTGACTACAATAACACTGGTTCGCACTTATGGAAAACAGAGTCTTATGGTGATAGCTATTATGGCGTGAATAATAAAAATGGCAACAAACTTTCGATGGCAGGCAGTAGCTGGCAAAGAGCATACACCAACAGTAGTTTAGATACTGGCGTTACAGATGGACATAAGTATAATGCCGATGATGAGGATGTGGCTGCTCAGTATGTGGGTGATGAAAAGTGGATTGATTTGCTTTCGACAGCTGTAGAAGGGGGAGATTGTGATGGGAAGTATTTCATCTTGCAAAAAGATATAACTATTGATGTAACAAAATTCCCTGAAGACTTTGTGTTTAAAGGGCATCTGGACGCACTTGATCATACAATAACCCTGACGGGGGTGGACGAAAACCACAACTGGCTTTTTGGTGGTATGGGTATTGGATGGAATGCAGAAATACTGAATGCTAAGATAATTGACGGTGTGCTGTTTGATCCTAATTCGACCATAAGTGGCCATGTAAATAACTGTTGGAATGGAGACAAACATATCGATGATGTAACACCTACTATTCCTGATTATAAGTAATGATTATGAAGATAAGAAATGTGATATATATATTAACTGCTGTATTATTGTCGGCTTGCAATGCCGATGATGAGATGGCGCTTACGCCTGAGCAACAGTCAATGCTGGAAAAGGGGGTTGACTTTAATACCTCGATGGCCGATCCGTTTGTTACACGAGCCATCACAAACAATCACGACGGTTCGTTTAACGATGGTGACCAAATGCGTATCTTCCGCCAATATGCCAAGAGTGATGATGTTACAGGAACAACATTTGATGCCAGTACCGAAATCTTCCGTACGTATTACCTGAAAATGGATTTTGTAGCAGGAATGTCAGTATCGCTCGGGTCTGATTGGATTCCTATGGCAGGAAAACTGAAATCGGATGCCCCCGGAGAAACGGCTTCTCAATCTATTTCCGACTCGCTGACATGGGAGAATGGAAGAATTGTTCGTTTTCGTGCTTGGGGTCGTAGTAATCTAGCGGGTAGACTGGCGGCAAACACAAAAGAGAGTTATTATCCTGATTATACAGTTTCTGATTGGGTAACTGTTTCGGGACCAACTCAGAGTATCCCCTTGATAATGCGTCATCTAGCATGTAGAATAGGTTTTACAACAAAGTCAGGCAATGAACTCTCGAAAGCTGAGATATGTTTGGATTGGGAAGATTACAAACGAAAAGATAATGCCGATACAGATGCAAACGATGCTGTAGAAACAGGTAAAACGGATGACAAGGCCAAGGCAGAGGCGGCTGAGGTGGAAACAGCCATCAAGAAGATGTGTATGCCGGCGGGAGTTGACGACAAAACATTCTTATTGACTGCTATGACCACGGCTCGTTATGATACAACGACATATTTTAAGAATATCGAAATGTCGGACGCTGGAATAGTGAGAATGAATGACTTGTATGCTGAGGATATTGCAGAAAATGTTCAGCGCCCAGTGTTTAATAGCAACGATGGACGTTTTTATTTGATGACAATCCCCGTAGATATGAGTATCGGAAATGCTGGCCAGAATCTGGTGTTGCCTGCCTGTACCCGTTTCAAAGTATGGCTGCGTGGTGAGAGCGACTACCATATCTTTGCTCTTAGTGATATAAAGAATGGCTCAGATCCGATGTTCCCCAATGGACTGACACTGAAGGCAGGGTATAGCTATCTGTTTAATGTTGGTTATCACTATAATCAGTTTACCATTACACCGGCCGACAGTTTCTCGTGGGAGGAACATGATTCAGACTCAAAGGATGTAACTGGTGAGGTGAAGAGCGAACCGGCACTTGATATCGCATGGTTTACAGATGCCTACAAAGCTGCAGCCGAAGCATCGCTTGCTGATAACAAGGTCGCTTTTAACCCAGTATTTAATATAACATCAAATCGCCATCTTGTTACCTTCGCCAAACTTGTTAATGGTACAGCATTGAATGGGCTAAAGAAAATAACTCGTGGCGAATTGATTAAGAATGAAAATAACTATAAGACGTATTATTGGCATGTTGATGGTGAGAACGATGAGGAAGGTAAGCCGAAGAATTTTACCAGTGAAGAGGCAAAGCAGATGGGCTATATGTTCTATTTCCGTTTCTATCCCAGTGTGTCAACCGAAACCGCTTATGTAGAAGAAGAATGTTTTAATGGGCCGATTGACTTTAATGGTCTTGAAGTAAAACTTGATGCTGATATTGACTTGGAAGATTGTTTGCTTCCAAGTATAGGTACTGATATAGATAACCCATTCCGTGGAAAATTTAATGGCAATGGCCATACACTTAGTAATGTAAATATGCAGAATGGTTATTTGTTTGACAATGTGATGGATGGTGTAATCACCAACTTAAAGATAGAAAGCACCCATAATACTTGTCTGGTAAATAATGCAAAGGAAAGTAGCACAACAACGGGTTGGGGCTGCTATATCGTTGGTGTTTCGCTGTTGTGTCCTAGCGGAGAGAACTCTATTGCAGCTGACTTGGGAAGTAATAGTTATGTGGTGGGATGTATACATGTAGGTAATGCTACTGGGGCACTTGTTGGAAAAGCAAATAATCTCGCTATGATGGGATGTATGCAAGCAGCCTCAGGAATAGCATCAGGTAATGGTGCCTTATTGGGTGAGGGGAGCGTGACAAGTTCTTTATTTATGTATAACTATTATGATGTAGAACTGTCGCCAGGAACTAATGCTGTGGGGGCTACAACCGATGCTTACGGTTATGACAAGTATATACGTGGTAGTAAGTCGCATATTTTGAAGGCTGTGCATGACTATAAAGTAAGTGATGAGAGCTACGAGAAAATGAATGACAATATGAAACGTGAGGTTTATGGCATTGCTCCATGGACTGCAATGAATATGGGTATAGACAAGTATAACGGCACAGCCATTGGAAAAAAATACCCATGTGTAATGAGCTATTCTATTTCTGATGGTTACTCTAATCGTTATCCAACGTTGAATCTAAAATAGAAATGATGAGAAATATAAATAAGATAATGTCTTTTTGGGCTCTGATCCTGACGGGCTGTGCCGCTGATGAGATTTCTTCGGACGTGGTACCTCAGGAGACATTGCAGATATCCACGTCGGTTGAGAACTTTGAGGGTGAGGCAATTACCCGTACATTAATAGATGGAACTGCTTTTGAGAACGGTGACAAGATAAAGTTGAAAATAATCTGTCCTAATTCAAATAGCGTAGAGTTGGGGGAGTCCACATATGGCGCAAGTTTTGATGGTTTCTGGTTATTAAAGTGGAATACTGACAAATGGACTACCCTTACAAAGGACGATGGCTATGATATCAATGGCGATTATAGTCCTTCTGCATCTCCCGATATTTATGCTCGCTATTTGGCTCAGCCAACAATGTATGTGTTTACGGCTCAGACTTGGAGTGAAGAGCAGATTTTTTTGACAGGTAATGGTATTCGTGTGGAACAGTATAGCAACGTGTTTCATGCTGATCAGAGTAAGGTTGAGAACTATAAGGCAAGTGACTTAATGTGGGGCCAGACTATTATGCAGACAGGCTCGTACAACATTCATCTGAGCTTTAAACACGTGATGTCTGCATTGAAAATAACAATAGTTGATTCTGATTCTAACAGCCCTGTCGTACTTAATAACCCAGTCATGACTATAGATGGTATGCCAGATATCGATCAGTGTGAAGTCGTTGTCGGAGACTATTATGCGATTAAGGGTAAGGATGTAAATTCAACAGCCTTTGGCTATAAAAACAAACACCAATGTACTGGTAAAAATGAAAATGGAGTAGTAATTGGGGTGGCCCAAATTAATTCATCCAATGCAACTACATCTGCTATCGATGTCTCAAAGAAGTCTACATATATGGCTTATAAGGTAGATAATAAAACCTATCGTTTGATTGTACCGCCCTGTACTCTGAACGATAAAGCTACCCTCTGGCTACGCGATGGAGATAAGCGCTATAGTTTAGTGTTGGAGCAAAAAGAATTCAAGGCTGGGGTACTATATAATATCACAATGAAGTTAAAATGAAAACAAAATATATTCTACTGAGTTTGCTGCTGTTGTTGTCGGCGTGTAATGCCATCGATGATATCGATACGCCAGATGCTGCATTAGAGATTAAAGGTATTGTTGCAACGATTGATGGTAATATGCCCTTGACGCGAGCAGTAGACGCAGCGAGTGGTATAGGTCGTTCTGCATTCGTGGAAAATGATGTAATTGTGTTCACAAAAATAGAACGAACAAATCAAAGACTTGAAGAATTCTCATATAGCGGCATCCAATATAGTTATGATGGCCAAAGTTGGAATCGCATGGCTGATGGTCAGAAGGAGAAAATCTATTGGAGCGATGGAGAATCATCGCATACTTTTATAGGTTATTGCCAGCCCCAGAAATATACATGGACTTTAAGTGAAGGGCTATATTATGGCCAGTTGGGTACAACTGATTTTTCTGCAGGTAGTTCTGCTATGGCAGCCGAAGATGTTCTTATTACCTATAGTGATACTACTAAAGCAGAGACTGGCGGACTTACTACTAAGGTTTACTTTACCCATGCATTAAGCAATGTACGTGTGGTGGTAGATATTAAGGGGTATGCATCTAATTCATCAGCAAAAGATATTGAAACAAAGGTGAGTGACATGATTATTGAATCTCAACCAACAAAGTTTACCTGGAATACATTGGGTAGTAGCTTGAGCGTTCCAACGGATAATCAAATAACCAAAGACTTAAAGCTTTGGTGTCAAAAAGAAGATGGTGATGGTAGTGGCCAAAATATAACATTTACGTTTTATGGCCTTAATACACCTCATAATGGAGATGTTCCGTTTAAATTCACCGTTACTTATCCCGATCCACAGAATGCAGGAAGTAAACTGTCTAATACATATAAGGGAACGTTCAGCGGCGTAAACTTCAAATCTGGAATGTGCACAACTCTTAGGATTTCACTCAATCACGAAGGTGAGCAGATGACGATGGGGGTTGAGTATAGTGATTGGAATTATGTGGCTACGCCTGACTTGGGAGCATTGCGAAAGAAGTCTACTTATATGGATATTAGTATTGATAGCGTTACTATCCACACTATGGATGGATTGTCGGCCGATGATGCTACTTGGCTATATAAGAAAGGTAATGATATTCTAGATATTTATGGTAACGATGGCGAGAATACACCTTATCGTATAACATCTGCAGCACAGATGTTGTCGTTTGCTAAGGAGGTGTATAGTGGATATGATTTCAGCGGTAAGACCATTCGCCTGGATGCTGATATCACTATGCAGAAGAGTGCAACTAAAAATGATTATTCATGGGATGGCATTGGAACAGGAAGTGTTGCTTTCAACGGAACTTTCCTTGGGGGCGACCGTTATATCAATCGTCTGCAAGGTGGTCCGCTATTTAGTAGTCTTGGTGCTAATGCTTGTGTAGAGCAGTTATATATTACGACTACTGGTACAGTAACAAATGGTGCTTTGGCAGGAACGAACAATGGCGTGATTGGAGCCTGTAAAGTGATAGACGAGGTAGAAACTACAAGTGGTGTATTGGTTGGAACAAATAACGGCACTATTTATGCCTGTTCCCATACAGGTGCAGCAAACGATGCAAAATTAGTTGGCACCAACAATGCTCAAGATAAAACCATTGGTTGTTATGTGGCAAGTGATTACTCGGCAATTACAAGTGCTATAGTAGATAATATGAATAAAGATTTGAATGGTCTGTATGAGGTAAATACAACTCTTACCCAATACGAGTATGTTTACTCGGCTGGTAGTTATCCAACAGTAAAGAAGAAATAATTATCCCTTAACAGTAAAGCATAGCATCGTGAGGTCGTCGTTGGGTTCGGCGCCTTCGCGGTGCTTTTCTACTTCGGCCTTAAGATATTCGATGGTGTCCTTGGCTGAGTCGAAATGGTGTGTAGCCATAATGTCAAGTAGATGGTCGTCGCCAAACTGATCTTTCTCGTTGTTCTCGGCCTCGTTAAGACCGTCGGTGTAGATAAAGAGCTGACGGCCACGGATGTCGGCAATCTCTTCGCCCTCGTATTCCAAACCGGGGAACAGACCGATAGGGGCATTTGGTATCATATCGATGAATTCGGTGCCGAGTATAGGTGGATTGTGACCGGCATTACAGAATGACAGATGACCCGTGGTGAGATCGACAACGCCAAGGAACATGGTTACGAACATACCCTGCTCGTTGTCCTCGCCAGAGAGGGCGTCGTTCATGTGAGTGGCAATCTCGGCTGGCATCATCTGCTGGGCTGCCAGCGTACGGAACAGTCGGGTGGCTTGGGCCATGAACAGTGAAGCCGGAACTCCCTTACCTGATACGTCGCCCAAAGCAAAGTATAGTTTGTCGGGTACATCATTGCGAATAAGATAACAATAAAGGTCACCACCAACTTCCTTGGCAGGCGTCATAGAACCGTAGATGTCGAGGTCGGAACGGTCGGGGAAGGTGCTTGGAACCATCGACATCTGGATGTTACGTGCGATACGTAGGTCGCTCTCGATACGCTCTTTGGCGATGGTGGTCTCCTCGAGTTGATCGTAAGCTGTGAGCAACTCTTGGTGGGTGGTCTCAAGTTTCTGGTGAGCAATCTTGAGTCGACGGGCTGAACGCAGACGGAAATAGATGAAAATGCTAAGGGCCAGCACGATGATAGTGGCGATGGTGATGATGCTGAGTCGCTGTTGGCTGGCTCGCTCCTCGGCCTGTTTCATTTTTAGTTCATCGACATGGAACTTGGTACTCATCTCGGCCAACTTGTTCTTGGTGTCGTTGGTGTTAACAGAGTCGCTGATGTTATACATGTCGAGGTACATCTGTGCGGCTTCGCGATAGCGGCCCAGATTCTCGAATATCTCGGCTCGCTGCCGGCGAACTCGAATGACTTCGGATGGATCGCTGGTCTCATCGAACAGCCTAAGTCGACGGTCGTTAAGGGCTAAAGCTTCATCGTATAATTTCTGCTGTTTGCATAGTTCTGCGCGGAAATACAGCCAGAGGTTGCTAAGGTTACTGCCCTCGTAGGTGGTGTTTTTTTGTACCTCATCGAGCATCTTTGAGGCTTCGGCATAATGCCCCAAACCAAGTTCGACTTGTGCGCGTGAAAGGTAGTAATAGCCCCATTGCCTTTTTGTTTCACCTCCGTTATCTTCTTTTCCGTAGTTATAGTACTCCATCAGGAACTGTCGCCATTGCTTGTTGACAGAACTCATGGTGTTATAACGCTTTAGTATTTCGAGAACCTCGGTGTAGTATGAGAATACAACTGATAGTTGCAAAGGTTTAGGATCTAGTTTTATGAGTGTGGATATACTTTTCTGATATTCTAAGGCCGCTTCTTCATTATTACGCATCATTGCATAAACAAGACCAAGTGAATAATGTCCTAAACCAATGCCATATTGGTCTTTACGCTGCTCAGCATCGGTAATCATCTTTTTGGCCTCTTCCATGCCAAGGATGGTCTTTCCGTCAAAGTTGTACGTATCAATAAGTATCGACCATGTCTCGTAGTAATTTCTCCAGTCTTTTAATTGCTCTAAGTATTTCAGTGTATGTGGTACCTGGTCGTAAATGGAGTCATTAAAGTTGTTGTTGTAGAAAAAAGACATTTTCTCCACTCTTACTCCCCCTTCTTTCTGGCGCTCACCTTGACGATGAGTTTCGGCTAAAAGATCGTTTATGCAACGAAGCTGATAGTTGATATCGTCGGTCTCAAGGCTCAGTGAATATAGGGTGTCGTATGTATTAATCAAATCCATCCCCTTTCTGTTAGGGAGTGACTTGCGAATAATGTCTGCCTGATCGGCCTGAGCTGTAGCTATGGCGATACCAAACAATAGGGGAGTGAGAAAGCGTCGGAGGGTCATAGTAGGTGGTGAGAAATATAGTTTTTATACCTTATTATATATATACAATAAGCCCCTCCGACATGAGGGGAGGGGCTTAGGGGTTATTAGATGGGCAGTGAGAATACAAAGCGTGAACCACCGCGGAACTCGGTGTCGAGACGTACATCGCCACCAAGACGACGGGCAATGCTACGTGCTATGGTAAGTCCGATACCATTGCCATCTAAGAAATCGTTAAGCTTAACGTATGGTTCGAAAATCTTCTCAGAGTAGTCAGAGAGAACGCCTGTACCGCTATCCTCAACACAGAATTCAAGCGTTGAACCAGAAATGTTGATGAGCAACAGAATCTCGCCCTGAGCGGTGAACTTCATTGCATTGTCGAGCAGAGCTACAAGAGCACGAACGGCGTACTTGGTATTTGTGAATACCATAGTGGCCTGAGCCTCTTCTACCATCTGACATCTGAAGTCGGCCTTTTGGAACTTGTCGATTCCTGACTCCTGAATAGCTAATGCTGCGATGTCTTGTGCCATCACGTTATCATCGCACTGGATGGGTTGCTCCATCTCAATCTCGGTAACGTTCAGAATACCGTTTGCCATCAGGGCGATATTGCCTGCGTTGGGATGGGTGTAGTCGAGCTTCTGCTTGATGCCCTCGGCGTACTTCTCGATCATGTCCTTCTTCTTAAGCATGGTCTGCTCAAGCTGCTGCTTGGCGGCCATGATTTCAGACGACTGCTTCTCGATAGCCTCTTTTACCTTAAGCACCTTCTGCTTCTCTTCTTCCATCTTGTCGAAAGCCATCAGTGCTTCCTCGTAACCCTGGCCCACGTTGTCAAAGTTCTGCTCGAGCGAACGATAGTCCTTGAGCAACTTCTCCATCTCGTTGACGCGCTTCTGATAGTCATCGAGCAACTGCTTGCTTTCTGCCTCCTGTTCGCGGATATGTTTTACCTTCATCTGCAGGATAACACAGATGGCCAGGAGTGCTATGATAAGTATGACAACAATCCAAATCATACGTTAGTCTTTTTTCTGTTCAACCTTCATGAACTTGGTGAAACCTGTCATTGCCAGAATCTTATAGATTTCGGGCGAAACATTTGTAATCTTGAACTGACCCTTCAGCTGTGTAACTGTACGCATGGTCTTCTGGATGATACGAAGACCAGAGCTGGCCATGTAAGTAAGCTCTGAGCAGTCCATCTCAAGGTCAACTCCACCATCGCGCAGAGCGGGCTGGATGTCCTGTTCGAACTGGTTGGCATTCATAGTGTCGATTCTAGATCCTGTCTTGATAATGGTCTTGCCACCTTCTTTGATAATCTGTGTCATAATTTCGTGTTTCTAAATTTTGTATTCTTTAAATATCCTTTTTCATTGTGAGCAGGTTCTTACCTTCCAGACGCTGGTAGGTAACTTCGTTCATGATGTTCTTCACGATGTAAATACCCATACCACCGATTTCGCGATCCAGTGGGTCTACATCTGTGTCGGCATCCTCCTTCATGGTAGGATCAAACTCACGTCCCTTGTCGCTAAGTACGAAGGTCAGCTCGCGTCCGTTACATTCTGCAGATAGCTCGATGTCGGCAGTTTTTCCTTCTGGATAAGCGTAGAAGATTACGTTTGAGACCATCTCTTCCATTACTAGGTTCAAATTCATCAAGAGCTCCATGTCAAGCTGAAGCTCCTCACCGATCTCCTCGATGAAGGCATTTACTTTCTCAAGTTCACCGACCTGGTTCTTGATTTTGATTTCTTTTTTCATTTTCATAAGAATATGCAATCTTGGTTATATTGTTTAAATTATGCTGCAAAAGTATATAAAAAAACTGAATCAAACAAGATTTTAAGGAATTTTTATTTAATAATAATGTAATTTTCTGTTTCCGGCTACAACTGCAATCCATTGTCCATGACGATTTTTCGCATGTTTTTTAGCAAATCGCTGGCAAAAATGAAGTCTGTTAGTTTCTCGTTTGTTGAGCCCATAACCTCGTTACTAACGCCTTGCCACTCTTTCTCGCCCTCGTAAATAAAAATGATATTCTCACCAATGCCCATCACTGAGTTCATGTCGTGGGTGTTGATGATGGTGGTCATGTTGTATTCTTGGGTAATAGAATGCAACAAATCGTCGATGACAAGTGACGTTTTGGGGTCAAGGCCGGAGTTTGGCTCGTCGCAGAACAGGTATTTGGGGTTGAGGGCGATGGCACGGGCGATGGCCACACGCTTCTGCATACCGCCGGAAATCTCACCGGGGAATTTCTCATCGGCGCCGCTTAGATTTACACGGTCCAAGCATTCCTTGGCGCGGTGGATTCGTTCGCGCAGAGTCATACTTGAGAACATGTCGAGTGGGAACATGACGTTCTCCAATACCGTCATAGAGTCGAAAAGTGCTGCACTCTGGAAAATCATTCCCATTTCACGGCGCATCATGACCTTTTCGTGCTTCGACATGTTGACGAAGTTTCGTCCATCGTATAGAATCTCGCCCTTAGTGGGGACGAGTAGACCGACAAGATTTTTCATAAGTACGGTCTTTCCCGAGCCACTTCGTCCGATGATAAGGTTGGTCTTACCATCTTCGAATATGGTATTGATATCTTTCAGGACCTCTTTGTCCTCGAAACTCTTATATAGGTGCTTAACTTCGATCATGATAGTAACTGGGTTAGGAATACATCGGAAAACAAAATGAGTACGCTTGATGTTACAACGGCATCGGTAGAGGCCTTGCCCACGTTGACGCTACCGCCCTCGACTGTATAGCCGCAGAAAGCTGGTACGCTTGAGATGATGAAGGCGAAGAACTGACTCTTGATGATACTCATCCATACAAACCATGGTATGAAGGCGTGTTGAAGACCTTGTGTAAGGTCGTCGGGAGTGATGATATGTCCCAGATAAGCTGTGCCATAGGCTCCGATGATACCTGTGGCCGAAGAGAATATGACCAGGAACGGCATGATGGTGAGCATGCCTATGATTTTAGGCAGAATGAGATAACTGGCAGAATTGATGCCCATTATCTCGAGGGCATCGATCTGTTGGGTTACTCGCATGGTGCCAAGTTCTGAGGCAATGTTTGAACCCACCTTTCCTGCCAAGATAAGACACATGATTGAACTGGAGAACTCAAGTAACAGGATCTCGCGGGTGGTATAGCCGGCTACCCATCGCGGCATCCATGGACTCTGAATGTTAAGCTTCATCTGGATACAGATAACGGCTCCGATGAAAAACGATATGATGAGTACGATGCCGATAGAGTTGATGCCCAACTGAGTCATCTCGGTGACATACTGTTTCAGGAACATTCGCATGCGTTCGGGACGCGAGAAAACACGGCCCATCAGCATCATGTAACGACCAAAGGAGGTCAACCATTTATGTAATAACATTGTCAACAAACTAATATTTCGGGTGCAAAAATACTAAAAATAAGGCACGGATTACACGGATTAACACAGATTAATAATAAAAATTTAAAAAATTACGTGTATTCCGTGTAATCCATGCCAAAAAATAACTACCTTTGCAGCCGATTATGGAAGAAGAGCGTATAGTATTACGAACAGAAGGCCTTGTGAAGCGCTATGGTAAGCGTACAGTGGTCAACGATGTAAGCTTCGATGTGAAGCAGGGTGAGATTGTGGGATTGCTGGGCCCAAATGGTGCTGGTAAGACTACATCGTTCTATATGACAACCGGACTGATAGTTCCCAATGGCGGACATATCTATCTGGGCGAGGAGGACGTAACCAAATTCCCCGTTTACAAACGTGCCCGTGCTGGTATCGGATATTTGGCACAGGAGGCCAGTGTGTTCCGTAAGATGACCGTTGAGGATAATATCCTGTCGGTGCTCGAGATGACCGGAAAACCACGCGACTATCAGTTGAATAAACTTGAGGAGCTGATAGCCGAGTTCCGTCTGCAGAAGGTGCGTAAGAACCTTGGCGACAGACTGTCGGGAGGTGAGCGTCGTCGTACCGAGATAGCCCGTTGTTTGGCTATCGAACCTAAGTTCATTATGCTTGATGAGCCATTTGCCGGTGTGGACCCTATTGCCGTAGAGGATATTCAGCAGATTGTTTATAAATTGAAGTATCTTAACATCGGTATTCTGATTACTGACCATAATGTAGACGAGACGTTGGCCATAACCGACCGCGCTTACCTTTTGTTTGAGGGACGTATCTTGTTCCAGGGGACTCCTGAGGAATTGGCTAATAATAAGGTGGTTCGTGAAAAATATCTGACAGAATCGTTTGAGCTGAGAAAGAAGAATTTTGAGCAGATTGAAGCAGAACGTCAAGCAAAAGAGGATGCTGAGAAAAGTTAAAAAATGAAAAACTTGCTAGTATATCACCGATTATTTGTACTTTTGCACCTCAAATTTGAAAATATATAATATAAATAAGTACGTAAAAAGATGAAAATTTCGTTTGAATGCGCCGACAAAATCAATGGCCTGCTTACTATGACCGTTGAGAAGGCTGATTATCAGGAAGCAGTAGAAAAGACACTGAAGAATTATCGTAAGAAGGCACAGGTTCCAGGTTTCCGTCCTGGTATGGTTCCTATGGGCATGATAAAGAAGCAGTATGGCACAGCAGTAAAGGTTGAAGAGGTCAACAAACTGTTGGGCGAGAAGTTGTATGAGTATGTTCGCGAGAACAAGATTCAGATGCTGGGTGAGCCCCTCCCAAATCAGGAGAAGCAGGTTCCTCAGGACTTTGAGAAGGATGACGATCTGACATTCGTATTCGACATTGCTGTAGCTCCAGAGTTCAAGGCTGAGCTTACAGGTAGAGACAAGATTGACTATTACGCAATTAAGGCAGACGATAAGCTGATTGACGATCAGGTTCAGATGTACGCATCACAGGCTGGTGAGTTCGTAAAGGCTGAGGTATTCAGCGGTAACGACACCATCACAGGTGACTTGCGCGAGCTTGATGAGAACGGTAACACCAAGGAAGGTGGTATCGTGACCGAGGGTGGTATGGTTATGCCAGCATACATCAAAGCTGAGGATCAGAAGAAACTCTTCGATGGTGCTAAGCCTGGTGATATCATTACCTTCAACCCAAAGAAGGCTTATCCCGAGAGCGATGCTGAGGTAGCTGCCCTGCTGAAGGTTGAGAAGGATCAGGTTAAGGATCTGGCATCTGACTTCAGCTACCAGATTACTGAGATTCGTCATTTCCAGCCTGCAGAGGTTAATCAGACTCTCTTCGATCGTGTGTTCGGCGAGGGTACTGTAAAGGACGAGAAGGCTTTCCGCGAGAAGATTGCAGAGACCATCGCTCCACAGCTGCAGCAGAATAGCGACTACAAGTTCCTGCTTGATGTTCGTGCTCACATGGAGAAGAAGGTTGGTAAGCTGGAGTTCCCTGAGGCTCTGCTGAAGCGTGTGATGCTGCAGAACAACCAGGATAAGGGTGCTGACTATGTAGAGAAGAACTTCGAGGGTAGCATCAAGGAGCTGGCTTGGCACCTGATTAAGGAGCAGCTGGTTGCTGCTAATAATATTAAGGTAGAGGAGGCTGACCTGAAGGCTGTTGCTAAGGAGGCTATCCGTGCTCAGTTTGCTCAGTATGGTATGAGCAATGTTCCCGATGATGTACTCGAGAACTATGCAAACGAGCAGATGAAGAAGCGTGAGAATGTTGACAATTTCGTTGATCGCGCCGTTGATGTTAAACTGACCGAAGCCCTCAAAAATGTGGTTAAGCTGAATCAAAAAGAGGTTACTTTGGAGGAGTTTAATAAGCTGATGCAGCAAAAATAAGCTTTTTTAGGAAAAAATAACCCCAAAAATGCAAGGGTTATCGACTTTTTTATTATCTTTGTGTTCCAAACGCAAGATGAGGAAGGTCGATAACCTTTTCTCTGTATTAAAAAGAAAGGAAAGAATATGAATAATGACTTCAGGAAATATGCTACAAAGCATTTAGGAATGAATGGTATGGTGCTCGACGATGTAATCAAGGCCCAGAACCAGTATATGAATCCCTATATCCTCGAGGAGCGTCAGTTGAACGTTACTCAGATGGATGTATTCTCACGTTTGATGATGGATCGTATCATATTCCTTGGTACACAGATTGATGATTATACCGCAAATACCCTTCAGGCACAGTTGCTGTTCCTGGATTCTACCGATCCGGGTAAGGATATCTCGATATACATCAATTCGCCTGGCGGAAGTGTTACTGCCGGACTTGGAATTTATGATACCATGCAGTTTATTACCAGTGATGTTGCTACTATCTGTACAGGTATGGCTGCATCTATGGGCGCGGTACTGCTTGTGGCCGGTGCCGAGGGAAAGCGTTCGGCTCTGCCCCACAGCCGTGTTATGATTCACCAGCCTCTGGGCGGTGTACAGGGTCAGGCTTCGGATATCGAAATCGAGGCTAAGGAGATTCTGAAGTTTAAGAAAGAATTATATACAATCATCTCAGAGCACTCGCATACACCATATGATAAGGTTTATGCCGACTCTGACCGTAACTACTGGATGACAGCCGAGGAGGCAAAGGCTTACGGTATGATTGATGAGGTGCTCACACGTAAAAAATAAGAATGAAGAACGTTTGTAGTTTCTGTGGTAGAAGTGAAAAGGAGGTAAGGCTGTTGATTAGCGGTCTGAACGGACATATCTGTGATGATTGCGCACGTCAGGCTTACCAGATTGTGCAGGATAATTTAAAGGAGACATCAAAAACTGCCAAGACAGGAAATAACGCTGATGAGGTTGCCAAGTTGAAGGTGCCCAAGCCAAGAGAGATTAAGGAATATCTGGATCAGTATGTGATCGGACAGGATGATGCTAAGCGTTATCTGTCGGTAGCTGTTTATAACCATTATAAGCGTTTGCAGCAGCCTGTTGACGAAGATGGCGTTGAGATTGAGAAGAGTAATATCATCATGGTGGGTAGCACCGGAACGGGAAAGACCCTTCTGGCACGTACCATTGCCAAGTTGCTCGATGTGCCCTTCACCATCGTTGATGCTACGGTATTTACCGAGGCTGGTTATGTGGGTGAGGATGTGGAGAGCATCCTTACACGTCTTCTGCAGGTGGCCGACTATAATGTTGAGTCAGCCCAGCGTGGAATTGTATTTATCGACGAGATTGACAAGATAGCCCGAAAGGCTGACAACCCATCGATTACCCGCGACGTGAGCGGTGAGGGTGTACAGCAGGGATTGTTGAAATTATTGGAGGGTACTATCGTGAACGTTCCACCTAAGGGCGGACGTAAGCATCCAGATCAGGATTATATTCACGTTGACACCCGCAATATACTGTTTATCTGCGGCGGTGCCTTCGATGGTATCGAACGCAAGATAGCCCAGCGTTTGAACACCCATGTGGTGGGATATAACTCGGTGACAAACGTCAGAAAGATTGATAAGAACGACCTGATGCAGTATATCGTTCCTCAGGATTTGAAGTCGTTCGGACTGATTCCTGAGATTATCGGTCGTCTGCCGGTGCTTACTCATCTGAATCCTCTGGATCGTGAGGCATTGGAGAAGATTCTGACCGAGCCTAAGAACTCTATTATCCGTCAGTATAAGAAACTCTTTGAGATGGATGGCGTAGAGCTTACCTTCGACAAGGAGGCTCTTGATGCTCTGGTTGATAAGGCAGTTGAGTATAAACTTGGTGCCCGTGGATTGCGTTCTATCGTTGAGAGCGTGATGATGGATGCCATGTACGACATGCCTTCAAAGAAGACCAAGAAGTTTAAGGTTACTGCCGACTATGTTGAAAAGCAGTTGGCTAAATCGTATCTTCAGAAATTAGAAGCCTAACTAACTAAGATATATGAGTAACAATAAGAATCTCACAGCAGCCCTGAAGAAGTACTTTGGATTTGATACTTTCAAAGGCGATCAGGAGCGTATCATCCAGAATCTGATGGATGGAAACGACACCTTTGTGTTGATGCCTACGGGTGGCGGAAAATCGTTGTGCTACCAGTTGCCATCGTTGCTGATGGAGGGTACGGCCATCGTTATCTCGCCTCTGATAGCGTTGATGAAGAATCAGGTCGACGTTATCTCGAGCCTCAGTGAGGTAGAGGGAACGGCGCACTACCTGAACTCATCGCTTAACAAGGCTGCCATCGATCAGGTAAAAACAGATGTGATTGCCGGACGTACCAAGTTGCTGTATGTAGCACCTGAGTCGCTGACAAAAGAGGAAAACGTAGAGTTCCTTAGATCGGTAAAGATTTCATTCTATGCCATCGATGAGGCTCATTGTATCTCAGAATGGGGACATGATTTCCGTCCTGAGTATCGTAAGATTCGTCCGATAGTAGACGAGATAGGTAAGGCGCCTATCATTGCCCTTACCGCTACAGCCACCGATAAGGTGCGTACCGATATTAAGAAGAATCTGGGAATTGTTGATGCTACCGAGTTCAAGAGTTCGTTTAACCGTCCGAACCTGTATTACGAGGTACGCCCAAAGACTCAGAATGTAGATAAGGATATCATCAAGTTCATCAAACAACACCCTGGCAAGAGTGGTATCATCTATTGCTTGTCGCGTAAGAAGGTTGAGGAACTTGCCGCCATTCTGCGTGCCAACGATATCAAGGCTGCCGCTTATCATGCAGGTCTTGATAGCAACACCCGTTCGAACACTCAGGACGAGTTCCTGATGGAGAACATTGATGTGATCGTGGCTACCATCGCATTTGGTATGGGTATCGACAAGCCAGATGTAAGATTCGTTATCCACTACGATATCCCCAAGTCGCTCGAAGGCTACTATCAGGAAACTGGTCGTGCCGGACGTGACGGCGGCGAAGGTATCTGTCTGGCATTCTATTCGTATAAGGACTTGCAGAAACTCGATAAGTTTATGGAGGGCAAACCTGTGGCCGAGCAGGACATTGGTCGCCAGCTGTTGGTTGAGACTGCTGCTTACGCCGAGACAAGTGTTTGTCGCCGAAAGATGCTGTTGCACTACTTTGGCGAGACTTACGAGAAGGATAATTGCGGCAATTGCGACAACTGCTTGCATCCAAAGACCAAGATTGAGGCTCAGGATCAGTTGGTTATCGTGCTTAAGTCTATCCAGGCCATCAAGGAGAACTTCCGTTCAGATTATGTCATCGACTTTATTATAGGTAAGGAGACTGAGGAGATTCTGGCTCACCACCACGAACAGCAAGAGTTGTTTGGTGCTGGTGCCGATGACGATGAGAAGATTTGGAACCCCGTCATCCGTCAGGCTCTGATAGCCGGATTCCTTAAGAAAGAGGTAGAGAACTACGGATTGCTCAAGATTACCTCGGCCGGTAAGAAGTTTCTCAAGAATCCTACATCGTTCATGATTGTGAAGGATGCCGAGTTCAGCGACTACGATGATTCGGCCGATCACGAGGGAGGTGTTAGCTCGCTCGACCCAGTGCTCACGGCGATGCTTCGCGACCTGCGTAAGAAGTGGTCAAAGCAGTTGTCTCGTCCACCATACGTCATCTTCCAGGATGTGTCAATCGACCAGATGGCTACCGACTATCCTATCACGCTCGAGGAACTGAAGAATATCCAGGGCGTGGGCGAGGGTAAGGTCAAGCAGCCATACGCTCAGGAGTTTGTTGACTTGATCAAGGCTTACTGCGAGGAGAACGAGATTGAGCGCCAGGTTGACATGCGCGTTCGTACGGTAGCTAAGAAGTCGATGCTTAAAGTAAAAATTATCCAGAGTATCGACCGCCAGATAGCACTCGATGACATCGCCGATGCTCAGGGTATTGAGTTCGAGGAGTTGCTTGATGAGGTTGAGGCTATCGTATATAGCGGCACCAAACTTGACATCGACTACTTCCTCGAAGAAGTGATGGACGAAGATCATATCGATGATATCTACGATTACTTTGCCGAGAGTGAGACCGATAAACTGAGTGTGGCCGAAGAGGAGCTCGGTGAGGATTACTCGGAGGATGAGATTCGTCTGGTACGTGTCAAGTTCATTTCGGAAATGGCAAACTAATTTGATGATGAAGAAACTTTTATTCATAGTGTTGGGCGCCTTATTGGTTGCCCAACCTGTAGATGCACAGTTTTTTAAGAAACTGTTTAAGAAGAAGGCAAAGACCGAGAAGAAAAAGAAGTCGGCATCTAAAGCCGATGGCATAGATGATGAGGCTCAGGTTGCTATGGCCGATTGGGTTACAGCGACCGATAACCAGAATAATCGCAATGCCTTCCTTAATATCCCTTTGGGTATCAAGGCCGATCGTTTTGAGAAGCTGCTGCTTGAGCAGAGCTTTGCCGAGCGCAAAGCCGATGGCAAACAGACGGCTAAGTCGTATATCTACGAGGGCGATGTGTATGGTTCAAAGTCGGTTGTAACCTTGGTCACTACCGATCAGACATCACGTGTTTATGCTGTAGATGTAGAGGAGCAGCAGGTTTATCCATCGCTCCAGGCCGTTCAGGCGCGATTTCAGGAGGTAAAGACTCAGCTTACCGCCGTTTATGGACAAGGTTTCGTTGATAATCAGGGTGAGGCTTATACCATCCAGACCCGCTTGGGAACCGTCAGTCTTCATTACGAGCGTGGCTCGTTAACCAGTAGCTACACCATCGGTTTTACTATCGATGATGCTAAGGCCTATCAGATGGGTTATGGTGAGATGGATGCCGAGGATAAGGAATACGAAGCCGCACCACGTGGCATCGAGAACGGATTGGCCCAGGCTTGTCATCATACCGACCTTGTTGGGCTGGGTGTGAAACTGGCGCAGAACCGTCAGCTTAAAACGGCCCAAACCGTACTCCGCAGCTATGATTATAAGATAGGTAAGGTTACTGCTAAGGCTGTGCCCGCCACCTTTGTTATGAACGATTATCAGGCATCGGTAAATCTGGCTCGCAAAAAGCAGTCGATAACATCTATTGCCATCACCGCAACCGATGATGTCGCCGCTATCTGCAAGGATCTGCAGACCTACGGATTTACATCTTCCGACCAGAAGACGTGGCGCCAAGGCAATATGACGGTCGTAGTTTCTACCGACAAACAGGGCAGGGTAGTCGTTACACTACGTTAAATCCTATTAATAATAGGATAAAACGCTTGCCATCTCGGAAAAAATGAGTAATTTTGCACGCAATAAAATTTAAAGTAGTATTTTTATGGCTTCATTTATTGCAGACAAGATTGTGATGGACGGCCTGACATTCGACGACGTCCTGTTGATTCCCGCTTATTCAGAAGTGCTGCCTAAGACGGTAGAGTTGAAAACCCGTTTCTCAAAGCACATTGAGCTTAATGTTCCGTTTGTAACAGCAGCTATGGATACCGTTACCGAGAGCCAGATGGCTATCGCTATCGCTCGTGAAGGTGGTATCGGTGTTATTCATAAGAATATGTCAATCGAGAACCAGGCTCGTGAGGTTGCTATCGTAAAGCGTGCCGAGAACGGTATGATCTACGATCCTATCACCATTCCAATGGGTAGCACCGTGGCTCAGGCTCTCGACATCATGTCAGAATATCATATCGGTGGTATCCCCGTAGTTGACGACGATAAGCATCTGGTGGGTATTGTTACCAACCGCGACCTCCGTTTCGAGCGTCGTCTGGATCGTCCCGTCGAAGAGATTATGTCAAAGGATCATCTTGTAACCACCCATCAGCAGACCGATCTTACCGCAGCAGCTCAGATTCTGCAGGAGAACAAGATCGAGAAGTTGCCTGTAGTAGATAAGGACAACCGCCTGATTGGTTTGATTACTTATAAGGATATCACCAAGGCTAAGGATAAGCCAATGGCTTGTAAGGACGATAAGGGTCGTCTGCGTGTTGCTGCCGGTGTTGGCGTAACATTCGATACCCTCGATCGTATGCAGGCATTGGTTAATGCTGGTGTTGATGCCATCGTAATCGATACTGCACACGGACACTCAAAGAGTGTTGTTGAGAAGCTTCGCGAGGCTAAGGCTTCGTTCCCCAATATTGATATCGTAGTAGGTAATATTGCTACCGGCGATGCCGCCCGCATGCTAGTTGAGAATGGTGCCGATGCCGTTAAGGTTGGTATCGGTCCTGGCAGTATCTGTACCACTCGTGTCGTAGCTGGTGTAGGTGTTCCTCAGCTTAGTGCTGTCTACGATGTTTACAGCGCATTGAAGGGCACCGGCGTTCCTTTGATTGCCGATGGCGGTCTGCGCTATTCGGGCGATATTGTTAAGGCTTTGGCTGCCGGTGGTAGCTGCGTCATGATCGGATCGCTTGTTGCCGGTACCGAGGAGAGTCCTGGCGACACTATCATCTACAACGGACGTAAGTTCAAGTCATACCGCGGTATGGGTTCGCTCGAGGCTATGGAGCATGGTTCAAAGGACCGTTATTTCCAGGCCGACACCAAGGATGTCAAGAAGCTTGTTCCAGAGGGAATCGCTGGTCGTGTGCCTTACAAGGGAACCGTTCAGGAGGTTATCTACCAGATGGTTGGTGGTCTTCGCTCGGGTATGGGCTACTGCGGTGCTCCTACTATCGAGAAGTTGCATGATGCCAAGTTCACCCGCATCACTAATGCCGGTGTTAACGAGAGCCATCCACACGATATCACTATCACTAGCGAGGCTCCTAACTACAGCCGCCCTAACGATTGATAATGAGAAAGCTCACCATAGCCCTTTCCTTGTTTGCTGCGATAACTTCGCAGCAAACATTGGCACAGTCGTCCGATCCTACGGTGATGACTATCAATGGAGTGCCCGTATCGCGTTCAGAGTTTGAGTATTCGTACAACAAGAACAACGGCGAAGGGGTTATTGATAAACTTTCTGTCGATGAGTATGTTACCTTATTTATTAATTATAAGCTGAAGGTGACTGCTGCTCTCGACGCCAAACTCGATACGTTGTCGTCGTTCCGTCAGGAATACGCCATGTACCGTGACCAACAGGTAAAACCCACTATGGTTACCGATGCCGAAGTGTTGACCGAGGCTCAGCTGATGTACGATCGTACCAAGGCGATGATTGGTAACCGCGGATTGGTTCGTCCTGCACACATCCTGCTCAAGTTATCGACCAAGGCAACGGCTCAGCAGCAGGAAATTACCAAACAACGCATCGACTCCATTTACAATGCCCTGCAGGGTGGGGCCGACTTTGCTGAAATGGCAAAGAAGGTTTCCGACGATCCCGGTTCGGCAGCTCGTGGAGGCGAGTTGCCTTGGATAGCGCCATCGCAAACGCTCAAGGAGTTTGAGGATGTTGCCTATTCGTTGGCGCCCGGCGAGATGAGCAAACCATTCCTGAGTCCTGTGGGCTATCACATCATTCTGATGAAGGAGCGCAAGCAGCTCGAGCCATTCGACTCACTCAAGCAGACCATTGTGGCATCGTTGGAGCGTCGCGGCATCCGCAACGATATTGCCGATATGAAGTTGCGCCGCAAGGTTACTGAGTCGGACGGAAAACTCACAGCCGATCAGGTGATGCAGCAGCAGTCTGACTCGCTTGCTGCTACCGATAGCGAATTGAAATACCTGTTCCAGGAGTATCACGACGGACTCTTGCTCTACGAGATCAGTAGTCGCGAGGTGTGGGATAAGGCTTCGCAGGATGAGGCCGCCCTCAAGGCCTGGTTCGATACCCATAAGAAGAGCTATGCTTATAGTGAACCTCGCTATAAAGGTATGGCCTATCACGTCAAGACCAAGCAAGATGTCAAGGCGGTCAAGAACTGCGTTAAGAATCTGCCATTCGATCAGTGGGCTGAGGCGCTCCGCACCACCTTCAATCCCGATTCAATCATCCGCATCCGTGTGGAGAAGGGTATCTTTAAGCCCGGCGATAATGCTACCGTCGACAAGATGGTGTTCAAACAGGCTGTTTCGGCTACGCCCGATGCCAATTACCCTATCGATGCCGTATATGGCAAGAAGGTGAAGCGCCCCGACGATTATACCGATGTGCGCCAGCAGGTTGTTGAGGATCTGCAGGATTACCTCGAAAAGGAGTGGGTAGCCGACTTGCGCCGTCGTTACCAGGTTGAAGTTAATAAAGAAGTATTGAAAACAGTAAATAAACATCTATGAGTATTATAAGGAAAGTTATGACCCTGGCGCTTCTGGCTCTGCCATTGTTGGTTCAGGCTCAGAAGAAGGATTCTATTGGTACTATTATCGACGAGGTAGTATGGGTGGTTGGCGATGACGCCATCCTCCGTTCTGATGTTGAGCAGATGCGTATGCAGGCCGCTATGGAGGGTGTCAAGTGGAGTGGAAACCCCGATTGCACCATCCCCGAGCAGATTGCCGTGCAGAAGTTGTTCAAACACCAGGCCCAGATTGATAGTATCGAGGTGACCGATGCTGATGTAGCAGCCGAGGTAGAGCAGCAGATTGCCTACTGGCTCGAGATGGTCGACGGTTCGCGTGAGCGTCTTGAGGAATACAAGCATCAGAATCTTCAGCAGATACGTGCCGACCTCCGCGAGGAGATGAAGGATCGTACTATGGTGCAGAAGATGCGTCAGAAGCTGGTTGAGGATATTGCCGTAACTCCAGCTGAGGTGCGCCGCTACTTCAGCAACCTGCCTCAGGATAGCATCCCGTTTGTACCCACCGAGGTCGAGGTTCAGATTGTGCAGATAACCCCGAAAATCGATATCGAGGAGATTAACCGCGTCAAGGACGAGTTGCGTAGCTATACCGACCGTGTAAACAAGGGCGAAACCCGATTCCAGACTCTGGCTCAGCTATATTCTGAGGATCCAGGTTCGGCTCGTCGTGGTGGTGAGCTTGGCCTGATGGGCCGAGGCACACTCGATCCTGCCTTTGCTCAGGTGGCTTTCAACCTCACCGACCCAAAGAAGGTGTCGAAGATTGTAGAGTCTGAGTTTGGCTTTCATATCATTCAGCTCATCGAGAAGCGTGGCGATAAGGTAAACGTGCGCCACATTCTGCGCAAGCCTGTTGTTTCTGACGAGGCTGTTCAGAAAACCATCGCCCGTCTGGATTCTATCGCCGACGATCTGCGTGCCGAGAAGTTCACTTTCGAGGATGCCGCATCGCTCATCTCTGACGATAAGGATACCCGTAATGCCAAGGGACTGCTTAGCACCGATATGATGAAGACCGGTAAGACCTCTTCGAAGTTCCGTATGCAGGATCTGCCAGCCGAGATTGCCAAAGCTGTTGATACACTGAAGGTTGGCGAGATTTCGCATGCATTCCAGATGATTAACCAGCGCGGTAAAACCGTCTGCGTGATAGCTAAGCTTAAGAGTCGTACCGAGGGCCATCGCGCCACCGTTACCGAGGATTTCCAGACGCTGAAGGATGTGGTGCTCAACAAGCGCCGCGAGGAGTGCATCCATAAGTGGGTGGTTGATAAGATCAAGACTACCTATACCCGTCTTAACGACGACTTCAAGGATTGCCAATTTGAATTTGAGGGATGGATAAAGTAAAAAAAATAACCTTATTTTTATTACTTTTTGCCCTCTCGCTGGGCATGGTGTCTGCTTTTGCACAGAAGCAGCAGCAACGCCGTCGCCCTGCTCGTAAGGCGGCTACGCAGGATACCCGCGTGTATCTTGTGCATGCCGATGTGTTGCATTACGATGTAACCAAGAATGCGGATGCCACCATCCTCAACGGCAAGGTGCACTTCACCCATCAGGGAGCCCGATTGTATTGCGATAGTGCCTATTTCTATGAGGGCAGCAACTCGTTCGAAGCTTTCGGTCATGTCAAGATGTATCAAGGCGACACCCTATCGCTGCTTAGCGACTATGCCTATTACGATGGTAACGAGCAGATGGCGCGCGCCCGCTATAATGTGGTGCTCAAGCACAAGAAGACCACGCTTTATACCGATAGTCTCGACTTCGATCGTCTTTACGATAACGCCTACTTCTTTGAGGGCGGAAAGATGATTGATGGCAAGACCACACTCACCTCCGACTGGGGCGAGTATAACACCAAGACCAAGATGTCGGTGTTCAACTACGATGTCAAGATGAAGAGCCCCAAGTTCTTCCTCACTACCGATACGCTTTATTATGACACACGTCTCTCGATGGCGCACATCGTAGGCCCGTCCAATATCACCTCCGGCGATAGTCATATCTACTCCGAGCAGGGTTATTACGACACCAAGAACGACCGCGCCCGACTGATGAACCGCTCGGTACTTTCAAATCAGGGTAAGACGATGGTGGGCGATAGCGTGTACTACGATAGTAAGGAGGGATTCAGTCAGGCTTTCCGCAATGTGATTTATGTCGACTCGGTCAATAAGAACAAGCTTACCGGCAACTATGGCGAATACTGGGAGCATACCGGCTTTGCCCTTTGCACTGATAGTGCTGTGGCCATCGACTTCTCGCAGGGCGACTCACTGTTTATGCATGCCGACACCTTCAAGGTGGTTACATATAACATTGATACCGACTCCGTTTATCGTAAGATGTTCGGATTCCATCATGTGCGTGCCTATCGTACCGATGTTCAGGCCGTGGCCGACTCGCTGATGTACAACTCGCTCGACTCGTGTCTCACGCTCTATCACGATCCTATCGTGTGGAACCAGAACCAGCAACTGCTGGGCGACCGCATCGAGGTGTTTATGAAGGATTCGTTGATCGACCATGCCCACGTCATCGATAACTGTTTCTCAATACAGCAGCTCCGCAGCGATACCACCAAGCACAATCAGGTGTCGTCGAAGGAGATGTTTGCCTACTTTATCGATGGTAAGATACACGAAACGCGGGCCAAGGGCAATGTGCTGATAGGCTATTACTTCGAAGAGGGCGATAGTGTGCCCATTGTGTATAATTATCAGGAAACGGCCGAGATGCGCATGTATCTCAAGGACCGCAAGCTGCAGAAGGTGTGGACACCTAAGAGCTCGGGTACCATGTATCCGCTCAATCAGATTCCTGCCGACCGCAAGCAACTGCCCGGTTTTGCCTGGTACGACAAGGTGCGCCCGCTGAACCGTGACGATATATTCAACTGGAGACCAAAACAATGAGCGACTTAATACATCTACTTCCCGATAGCGTAGCCAACCAGATAGCAGCTGGTGAGGTTATTCAGCGTCCGGCTTCTGTCATCAAAGAGCTGGTCGAGAATTCTGTTGATGCCGGTGCCACCACCATTCATGTCATCGTGGTTGATGCCGGCCGAACCTCTATCCAGGTCATCGACGATGGTAAGGGTATGAGCGAGACCGATGCGCGTCTCTCGTTCGAGCGCCACGCCACATCGAAGATTCTGCAGGCTGGCGATTTGTTTGCCCTCCACACCATGGGCTTCCGTGGCGAGGCTTTGGCCTCAATAGCTGCCGTGGCCCAGGTTGAGTTGCAAACGCGCCGCAAGGAAGACGAGATAGGTACGCTTATCACTATAGCCGGCTCAAAGCTCACCCGTCAGGAGCCCGTATCCTGTCCTGTGGGCAGTAATTTCAAGGTCGACAACCTGTTCTTTAATGTCCCGGCTCGTCGCAAGTTCCTCAAGAGCAACGCCACCGAGCTTAACAACATCCTCACGGCTTTCGAGCGCATTGTGCTTGTCTATCCGCAGATACACTTCACCCTGCATCACAATGGGGTAGAGATGCTCAATCTGCGTGCCGGCAGCGTTCGCCAGCGCATAGCCGATGTGTTTGGCAAGCAGTATAGTCAGGATTTGCTGCCCGTCGAGGTACAGACCGCCATGTGTAAGGTTAGCGGATTTGTGGGTAAGCCCGAGGCCGCCCGCAAAAAGAGCGGTTGCGACTATTTCTTCGTCAACGGCCGATTCATGAAACACGCCTACTTCCACAAGGCTGTGATGAGGGCTTACGACCGATTGGTGCCCGAGGGCATGGCCGTGCCTTACTTCTTATATATAGAGGTAGAACCCAGCGAGATCGATGTGAACATCCATCCCACCAAGACTGAGATAAAGTTTGAGAACGAGCAAGCTATCTGGCAGATTCTCTCTGCCGCCGTTCGCGATGGCATCGGCAAGTTCTGCGAGGTGCCCTCTATCGATTTCGACACGCAGGGCCAGCCTGATATTCCTGTATTCGATAACGCATCGTTCCAGGATGATTTCTCGGCCCCCAAGGTAAACTATAACCCCGATTATAATCCCTTCAAGCAGAGTGGTGGTAGCCATTCGTCGGCTTCGGCGCCCAACCAGTGGGAGTCGCTCTACGAGGGTGTTGGGCAACGTGGCACCACCATCGAGATGCCACTGCAGCAGCCGTCGTTCTTCGACGATGATAACATCGTCGAGCCTCAGTCGGCTACCGAGATTCTCTCCGAGAAGTCGCCGGCCCACTATCAGTACAAGGGCAAGTACCTCATGACGGCCGTCAAGTCGGGCCTGATGATTATCGACCAGCATCGTGCCAGCGTACGTATACTCTACGATCGCTACCAGAGTCAGCAGGATGGTCATCTCATCACCACCCAGAAGCTGTTGTTCCCCGAGTCGGTTCAGTTCTCGCCCTCCGAGACTGTTACCATGAACCAGATGCTGCCCGAGCTCACCAACTTAGGTTTCGATCTCTCCGATCTTGGTGGCAACACCTTTGCCATCAACGGCATCCCCACCGGCCTCGACGGCGTAGATCCCAAATCTCTGCTCCACGAAATGGTAGCTGATGTTGATATCTCTCACCTCTCACCTCTTACCTCCCACCTCTGTTTGCGCCTTGCACAAAGCGCCGCTCTTCCTTATGGTCAGGTGTTGAGCAACGACGAGATGGAGGCTATAATCAACGATCTTTTTGCCTGCACCAACGTCAACTACACGCCCGACGGAAAAGCTATACTTTGCATACTTCCACAGGGTGATATTGAGCATTTATTGGGTTAAATTGCAAAATAGTGTTAATAAATCGCACTTTTTGGGCAAAACATGCTGCGGTCTCAAAAAATCTTCTTACCTTTGCACCCGCTTACAAGAAATGAGGGCGTTTAGCTCAGCTGGTTTAGAGCATCTGCCTTACAAGCAGAGGGTCGGCGGTTCGAATCCGTCAACGCCCACCAAAACAAAGTTAGGATGTGAGAAATCACATCCTTTTTTTATCTCAGCACAACTACTGTATCGTATGAAGAAGGTAAAGAATAGCGAGGTGCTGCTTTCATACATTCGCGAAGGCCGCACGATGACCCAGAGAGAAAAACTTTGGCTCATCATCAGCCTTAGTATACCTTCTATCCTTGCGCAGATTTCAGCCACCGTCATGTTTTTTATCGATGCCTCTATGGTGGGCCATTTGGGCGCCAGGGCATCGGCAGCCATCGGTCTTGTTGAGACTACCGGTTGGTTGATGGGTGGTTTGGCTTCGGCGGCCAATATGGGCTTCTCTGTTCAGGTGGCTCACTTCATCGGGGCCAATGATTTCGAGGCTGCCCGTCGCGTTCTGCGTCAGTCGTTGGTGTGCTGTATCATCTGGGCACTTCTCATCTCCATCACGTCGGTGGCCGTAGCCCCGTCGTTGCCTTATTGGCTTGGTGGTACCGATGAGATAGCGCGCGATGCCTCGATGTATTTTGCCATCTTCGGCCTCGCGGGCATATTCTTCCAGATGGAGGGCTTGGCCGGATCCATGCTCAAGTGCTCGGGCAATATGAAGATTCCGTCAATCCTTAATATCGGCATGTGCGTGCTTGACGTCTGCTTCAACTATCTTTTCATCTATGTCATGGGACTTGGCGTTGTGGGTGCCGCCATGGGCACAGGTGTGGCTATGTTCATCACCGCCGTGCTCATGCTTTACTTCCTGCTGGTGCGTTCTAAGATGCTCTCGCTGGTGGGGCGTCCCGGCTCATTCCGTCCGCAGACCGATACCGTTGGCACTGCCTTTAAGATTGGCGCGCCTATGGGCTTGCAACACATGCTTATGGGCGGGGCTCAGGTCGTTAGCACGCTCATTGTGGCGCCGCTGGGCACTATAGCTATCGCTGCCCACTCATTGGCCATCACCGTCGAGAGTCTTTGCTATATGCCCGGCTTTGGTATTGCCGAGGCTGCCACCACGCTGGTAGGGCAGGGCATAGGTGCCGGTCAGCGGTTGCTCACCCAGTCGTTTGCCCGCATGTCGGTGGGCTTGGGCATCGCCGTCATGACGTTAATGGGCGTTATGATGTGGATTTTTGCGCCACAGCTCATGTCGCTCATGTCGCCCGTTCAGGAGGTCATTGCTTTGGGCACTCAGGTTCTACGCATCGAGGCGTGGGCCGAACCTATGTTTGCTGCAGCTATCGTTTGTAATGGTGTGTTTATCGGTGCTGGCGATACCATCATACCAGCCATCATGAGTTTGGGTTCTATGTGGGCCGTCCGCCTTAGTCTTGCCGCCACGTTGGCGCCCAAATACGGTCTGCGTGGCGTTTGGTTCGCCATGGCTACCGAACTCACCTTCCGCGGCTCCATCTTCCTCATTCGTCTCTTCAAAGGCTCTTGGGCGGATAAATTAAAGGTTAAACATTAAAGATTAAACATTTCTCGTTCTTCCTTCCTCGAAACGCAAAAAAAAAGCCGCTCAAGGGTCATCAACGACTCCGGGGCGGCACCAACAATCTATGAATAACTAAAAACCTTTTTCTGAGAAAAAACGGAGTGTCACCACTGCGTCTTTGTTATCCTTACTAACAAATCTTTTCTAACACCTTAGAAATACCTATCTCCAATTTAACTAACTAATAAACCTAAAACCAAATTCTAACTAACTATTAACTCTAACTAAAACCTAAATCAATCAATCTTTATATACCTTAACTAATACCTCTGTATTTTGTTTCTATGCTTCTATTGAAGAACTCTTGTTGTCTTTTGACGTTGCAAAGGTACGACGATTTTCGCAATCTCGCAATATTTTTAATGCGTTTTCCTTAAAAAAGTGTGTTTCTTTTGATGTATGTCAAGCGATTGTGTGCGAACACAGACTGATTGTGTACGAAAACACGTTGTTTTTACACTTTTTAAAGTTCCCTCGCGCGCACGTACGCGAATACATATAAAAAAGGATGTGATCTTCTCACATCCTTGCTTGTTTCTCTGGTGGGTGCTGATGGATTCGAACCACCGAAGTCGAAAGACAGCAGATTTACAGTCTGCCCCATTTGGCCACTCTGGAAAACACCCATTTTCAAAACCGGGTGCAAAGGTACAACTTTTTTTTCATTCCCGCAAATTTTCGGCAGTAAATTTTCTTTTTTTTGTTGTATTATACCTGGGGCTCAGCAATAAGGCGTCCCCTACAGTATCGTTCTGCTATATTACGGTCGTCGCCGGTGTAGATGAATCGCTCGAGGCGCTGAAGCAGGGTGTAGTCGGCATCGATGAGCAGTGGACTGTCATCGATCACCAAGGCATCGAAGTCATAGCCAGGCTCAAAACTACCAACCTTTCCGAAGAAGCTGCCTGCCGACTTTGTTGCCATCCAAAAGGCTTCGGAGAGCGATAGGAATGTGTTTTGCTTGTTGCGCTGGTAGTGCATCTTGCTTACCTGTACGGCATAAACCATCATACGGAATATGCTCAGGTCGTGGCCACCGCTGATGTCACTGCCCAGGGCTACCTGAACACCTGCATTAAGCAGTTGGCGGATAGGGGCAAGACCTGAGGCTAAGTTGAAATTGGATGTAGGGCAGTGGGCCACCATCACTCCACGCTGGCTAAGCATTTTCAACTCGTCACCATCGGTCCATACGCAGTGGGCCATGATGGTAGGCGTCTGGCCTAATAGTCCATATCGGTCGTAGGCATCGGCATAGTGCTTGCTCTGGGGTTCAAGCTGTTTTACCCATTCTATCTCGCCCAGATTCTCTGACAGGTGCGACTGAACGGGAAGCTTGTATTTGGCGGCCATCTGTCCGCAGGCCTCCAGCATATCGGGTGTGCATGATGGAACGAAGCGGGGAGTGACGATGGGGCGGACAAGTGCATCGGGGCGCTCAAACTCGCTTACAAGTGCATCGCAGGCTTCTAGAGCGTCGGTCGTGCTTTCCTGCAAACCTTCGGGGCAGTTACGGTTCATGTTTACCTTACCCACACGGCCGCCCATACCGGCCTGTTGCAGTAGCTGCATCAGCAGTCGGGTGCTATCGAGATGTACCGAGGCAAAGGCTACCACGCGCATGGTTCCGAAACGCCACAGGTCGTGAATGAATCGGCGGTAGATGCGCTCGGCATAGGCCACATCGGCAAACTTCAGTTCCTCGGGGAACGTGTAGTTCTGCAGCCAAGGCAGCAGCTCCTCGTCCATGGCCAGTCCCTGGTTGCGATACTGTGGGGCATGCACGTGCATATCGCACATGGCGGGTATGAGCAGACGGTCGCCCAGATCGGTTACTGGCCAGCTGGCCAGATGCTGCGGCAACTGGGTGTAAACGCCCTCAACCTTGCCATCGCAAACGGCTACATAGCCGCGGGGAACCACCTCGAAACGCTTGCTCTCTGGGGTGTAGATGATATTGGCGCGATAAATCTGCACCTTATTATATATAGTGTTCATTTTTCCTGGATGTTTTAGTTGTTAGAGTGCGGCAGCCACCATGTTGGTGAGTTCGATGAACTGAGGGATGGATAGCTGCTCGGGGCGGCGGGTCATGATGTCGGCCTCGAAGAACCCTGCAGGAGCGGGGTGGTTGGCATCGAATATCTGGCGGAGCGACACACGGAGCATCTTGCGACGCTGATTGAACGTAGCCTTGACCACGCGGCGGAACAGTTGCTCGTCGCATCCTAGATCGGTGACCTCATTGCGCGTCATGCGGATAACGGCGCTCTGCACCTTTGGGGGCGGATTAAACACGCCTGGCTCTACGGTAAACAGGTACTCAACATTGTACCAAGCCTGTATTAGTACCGACAGTATGCCGTACTGCTTGTTGCCGGGCTGCGATGCCATGCGGACGGCCACCTCGTGCTGAATCATACCGGTGCAGCAGGGGATGAGGTCCTTGTTGTCGAGCATCTTAAAGAATATCTGCGATGATATGTCGTATGGATAGTTTCCTGTAAGCACAAACTGCTGCCCATCAAACACTTCGCGAAGGTCCATGCGTAGGAAGTCGCCCGAGATGATGTTGTCTGATAGGCGTGGGAAGTTCTCCTGCAGATACGCCACACTCTCACGGTCAATCTCTACAACCTTGAAAGGGCGAGGCTTTTCTACCAGATACTGCGTCATCACGCCCATACCAGGGCCCACCTCGAGCACGGGGATGTCAGCACATGCATCCACCGTGTCGGCGATGCGCTTGGCTATGTTCAGATCAGTCAGGAAGTGCTGACCGAGATTTTTCTTAGGTCGAACTTGTTTCATGGGGACAAAGATACAAATAAACGAGTGAAATTCCAAATTTGGCGCAAAAAAAATCGCAGATTGTAAGACCTGCGACTCATTTTTTTTCGGTTACCTATTGAATTACTTATTGTTGTCTACATTAACAGCAACGGTTACAACCAGTGAAACGGCCAGTGCAAAAGCGGCCAAAGTCATCAACAAAAAACTTGTTTCTAATGTTACCATAATAAAATACCTTTCTCTGAAAATTTAAATTGTTATCCTAAAACCGCTGCAAAGGTACTGTTGTTTACGCACACAGCCAAACAAATTGCATAAAAACAGTAAAAAAATGGGGAATCGTTGACACGTATCAATAAAAATAAACTCAAATAATATTTGGTTATCTGCTCCTATTGTATTACCTTTGCACCCATGGAATTAAAAAACATCATCAGCAGTGTGGCTAAGGTGGTGCTGCCCTTTGTGTTGGGTGGCGCTATTTTGTGGTGGATGTACCGAGGCGAGGATTTCTCGGTGATTAGTCATGTGCTGACCGAAGAAATGGACTGGACGTGGATGCTGCTGAGCTTCCCATTCGGCATATTGGCGCAGATGTTTCGTGCCTGGCGCTGGAAGCAAACGCTGGAGCCGATGGGTGAGAAGCCAAGAAACAGTATTTGTACTTACGCCATATTCATCAGCTATGCAGCAAGTTTGATAATACCCAGGATAGGCGAGTTCTCAAGGTGCGCTATATTGAAGCGTTACGACGGCATATCATTCTCGAAGGCACTGGGAACGGTGGTTACCGAGCGCGCTGTGGATACGCTGATAGTGATGATATACTCGGGCATCATACTGTTGGTAGAGATGAGCGTATTTGGCACCTTCTTCCGCAAGACGGGTACATCGATGGACCGCATATTGAGTAGTTTCTCGCTGACAGGTTGGATTGTTACAGTCATCTGCGGCGTGGCTGTGGCTATATTGCTGCACCTGTTACTGAAGAACTTCTCTATATATAATAAGGTGAAAATGACGCTTAGTGGCATCTGGGAGGGTGTGCTCTCGCTGAAGGGTGTGCGCAATCTGCCACTGTATCTGTTCTTCTCAGTAGGCATCTGGGTGATGTATTTCCTGCATTACTACTTGACATTCTTCTGCTTCGACTTCACCGCTAATCTGGGCATTGGTTGCGCGTTGGTATCGTTTGTGGTGGCCAACTTTGCCGTTATCGTGCCAACTCCCAACGGAGCTGGTCCGTGGCACTTTGCTATTAAGACCATGCTGATACTATATGGCGTGGCTGATGAACAGGCTCTGTGGTTTGTGCTCATTGTTCATACAGTACAGACGATGTTGGTTATCTTCCTGGGTATCTACGCCTGGGCAGCATTGATGTTTAAGAAAAGATTAAACCCCAAAATAGAATAACTATGAGTGAAATTAAAAACTTGAACCCAACGTGCATTTGGAAGAACTTCTATGCACTGACACAGGTTCCACGTCCATCAGGACATCTGGAGAAAGTACAACAGTTCCTGCTCGACTTTGCTAAGCAGGTAGGTGTGGAGGCCTTTAAGGATCCCGCTGATAACATCGTGATGCGTAAGCCCGCTTCGGCCGGTATGGAGAAGAAGAAGGGTGTGATACTGCAGGCACACATGGACATGGTGCCACAGAAGACTCCCGAGAGTACTCATAACTTTGAGACCGACCCCATACAGCCTTGGATTGATGGTGAGTGGGTAAAGGCCAAAGGCACAACACTGGGTGCCGACAACGGCCTGGGCGTAGCTGCCATCATGGCCATTATGGAGGACAAGACCCTGAAGCACGGCCCAATTGAGGCGCTGATTACTGCCGACGAAGAGACTGGTATGTTTGGTGCTAACGGACTGCCCGAGGGTGAACTGAACGGCGACATACTGATGAACCTCGATTCAGAGCACTGGGGTAAGTTCGTAATCGGTAGTGCCGGTGGTATCAACATCACCTCTACACTCGACTACAAAGAGGTGGAGACCGATGCCGACGATGCTGCAGTAAAGGTAACTGTGAAAGGTCTGCGTGGTGGACACTCTGGACTGGAGATTCACGAGGGCCGCGGTAATGCCAACAAACTGCTGGTTCGACTGGTTCGTGAGGCCATCGAGGAGTGCGATGCCCGTCTGGCTTGCTGGCAGGGCGGCAACATGCGCAACGCCATCCCATTCAAGGCCGAGGCTGTGCTGACACTGCCAAAGGAGAACGTGGCTGCTCTGAAGGAGCTGGCTGCCGACTGGCTGGAGGACTTCGTTGATGAGTTTAAGGGCATTGAGAGCGGTATCGAGGTAATCTGCGAGGACGTAGAGACGCCTAAGATGGAGATTCCTGTTGAGATTCAGGACAACCTGATCAATGTGATCTACGGTTGCCACGACGGTGTGGTACGTATGATTCCATCGTACCCAAGCGTGGTTGAGACATCGAGCAACCTGGCCATCATCGAGATAGGCGAGGGGCACGCTATGATTAAGATTCTGGCTCGCTCAAGTCGTGAGGACATGAAGGACTACATTGTGAAGACTCTGGAGAGCTGCTTCAATATGGCCGGCATGAAGGTAGAGACCGCTGGTAGCTACGGCGGATGGGATCCAAACCCCGACTCAGAGATTCTGCACTTGTTGCTGAAGGAGTATAAGGATCTGTTCGGCAAGGACGGTATCATTCAGGTAGACCACGCCGGACTGGAGTGCTCGATTATTCTGGGCAAGTATCCACATCTGGACGTAGTGAGCATGGGTCCAACCATGAAGTCGCCCCACACCACAACCGAGCGTGCGCTCATTGAGACCGTGGCTCCGTTCTGGGAACTGCTCAAGAAGACTCTCGAGGATATTCCTGAGAAATAAAAAATATTAAAAAAAATCCGCAGATTGTTTGAATCTGCGAATTTTTTTTCTTATCTTTGCACCCGATAAATCAAATTAATAACAAAATTATGGACGATTACCCGGCGGACAATTACAATTCGTAATGGCGGGGGATGGCGAGCAAGGCTGCTAATCCCTTTGCCGCTAAATCAATTATCAATTGTCAATTATCAATTGTCAATTAACTAAGAGGATTAGCAAAATGAAGACATTCTGGAATACCCAAGGCGGACTGACCCAAATAGACGAGTGGCAGCCCAATTGCTGGATACAGGTGACATGCCCCACCGAAGAAGACCAGCGCGAACTCGAGGAGAAATTCAACATCCCCGACTATTTTATGTCGGACATCAGCGATACTGATGAGCGTGCTCGTTATGAATACGATGACGGATGGATGCTCATCATTCTGCGTATACCTTATGTCAAGGAGATACGCTCGCGCACGCCATACACCACCGTGCCTCTTGGTATCATACACAAGCGCGACGTGACCATCACCGTGTGTTTCTACGAGACCAACGTGATGATCGATTTTGTGAGCTTCCAGCAGAAGCGCGGCGAGGGATTTACCGACCATGTGGACATGATTTTCCGCTTGTTCCTATCGAGTGCTGTGTGGTATCTGAAGCGACTGAAGCAGATATCGATGCTGGTAGACAAGGCCAAGCGCAACCTGGATAAGGAGGTGAACAACGAGAGTCTGATTGGCTTGAGCCGACTGCAGGACTCGCTGACTTACTTCCAGACATCTATTCGTGGCAACGAGACGCTGCTATCGAAACTGAAGTTCAAACTGCAGATTGACGAACTTGATGCCGACCTGATTGAGGACGTAAACATCGAGATGACCCAGGCCCGAGAGACGACCAGTATCTACTCGAACATTCTGGAGTCGACGATGGACACCTATCAGAGTATTATCAACAACAACATGAATACCGTGATGCGTACGCTGACATCGGTTACCATCATCATGATGATACCTACGCTCATTACATCGATGTTTGGTATGAACCTGGTGAACGGCATGGAATCGAAACCATGGGGATTTGTCATCGCAATCATCTTTTCGGTAGCAATTTCGGCCATTGCATGGGGTATTTTCCGCAGGAAACGACTGGTTTAGGCCCTAAAACATCAAAAAAACTAAAAAAAATTAGGTAGTTTCAATAATATTGCTTAATTTTGAGCCCAAATGTGATGATGCTAAGCATCATTTAGTAGTAATTTAAAAGTTAAATGATGGACTCTCAAGAGAATACCCTCGAGTTGGGTACAAACGAAGTAGTAGTTAATGAGGAAGTTACATCTCAGGCAGTTGAGACAGAACCTCAAGTAGAAACAGAAGCCGAAGAGCCACGTGTGGTATACCACACCAAGGCCGAGGTTCTGCATAGATTGCAGGACATTGCCCACGGCGAAGAGACACCGCAGAAAGAAGAGGTGGAATACCTGAAGTCTTCTTTCTACAAACTCCATGTGGCCGAGCGTGAGGCAAAGCTCAAGGCCTATCTGGATGCAGGTGGCGATCCTGACCAGTATCAGTACACACCCGATCCTGAAGAGGAATCGTTCAAGGCCGAGATGGGAATCATCAAGGAGAAGCGTGCCAAGATCTTCAAGGAGATAGAGGCTGAGAAGCAGGAGAATCTGACTAAGAAGCTGGCTATCATCGACCGCATCAAGGCCATGGTTACCACTCCTGATGAGGCTAATAAGAACTACAAGGAGTTCAAAGCCCTGCAGGAGCAGTGGCGCGAGATAAAGAATGTGCCAGCTGATAAGGCCAACGAGTTGTGGCGTAACTACCAGCTGTACGTAGAGCAGTTCTACGATATGCTTCGCCTGAACAGCGAGGCCCGCGAGTACGATTTCAAGAAGAACTTTGAGCTGAAGACCGCCCTCTGCGAGGCTGCCGAGAAGTTGGCCGACGAGGAGGATGTGATCAGTGCCTTCCACCAGTTGCAGAAGCTGCATCAGGAGTATCGCGAGATAGGTCCTGTGGCTAAGGAGCAGCGTGAGGATATCTGGAATCGTTTCAAGGCTGCATCGAGCGTTATCAACAAGCGCCATCAGGCTCACTTCGAGGGCGTTCGCGCCAAGGAGGAAGACAATCTGGCTCGCAAGACCGTGCTCTGCGAGAAGGTGGAGGCCATTGCTGCCGAGGAGAACAAGGGTAGCGGCGACTGGGAAAAGCATACCAAGCAGATTATCGATATCCAGACTGAGTGGAAGACCATCGGTTTTGCGCCACAGAAGATGAACGTGAAGATATTTGAGCGCTTCCGTGCTGCATGCGACGACTTCTTCGGTCGTAAGGCTGCTTACTTCAAGGGACTGAAGGAGACCTTCAAGGAGAATGCTGACAAGAAGCGCGCCCTGATTGAGAAGGCCAAGGCTCTGCAGGATTCTACCGACTGGAAGTCGACCGGTGATAAGTTCATTGCCCTGCAGAAGGAGTGGAAGACCATCGGTATGGTGCCCAAGAAGCTTGGCGACCAGCTGTGGGCTGAGTTCCTGGCTGCATGTAACACCTTCTTTGAGGCTCGTAATGCCGCCGGAGCAGGTCAGCGTGGCGAGGAGCGCGAAAACATGGATAAGAAGCTCGAGATTATCGAGAAACTGAAGGCTATTGCCGAGGAGACCGGCGACGATCTGGCCGACAAGGTTCAGAAGCTGGTTGAGGAGTACAACGCCGTGGGTCACGTACCTTATAAAGAGAAGGACAAACTCTACAAGGAGTATCACGCCGTACTCGACAAGCTGTATAAGGATCTGAACATCAGCACCGCCAAGCGCAAGCTGAGCAACTTTAAGCAGAACCTGAAGCAGGTGGCTGAGCGCGGCGAGAATGCACTCGACAATGAGCGCGCACGCCTGTTCCGCCAGTACGAGGCACTGAAGCAGGAAATTCAGACCTACGAGAACAACTTGGGATTCCTGAATGCCAGCTCGAAGAAGGGTAACAGCCTGATTGACGAGATGAACCGCAAGGTGCAGAAGCTGAAGGATGATATGAGTCTGGTTCGCGAGAAGATCAAGGCCATAGATGCCGAGAACAAAGCATAAATGAGGAATCCCAGCCGAGCGGCTGGGATTCTTAGTTTTTCTTTAAGTCCGTAAATAGTCCGATAAATAGAAAAAAGAAAGACGCTAAACTCAATGTTCAGCGTCTTTTCTTTGTTGGGGTACCCGGACTCGAACCAGGAAAGGCAGGACCAGAATCTGCAGTGTTACCATTACACCATACCCCAAAATGTCTTGCTCAAGAACTCATTGTTTCTGTTTTGCGGGTGCAAAGGTACTACTTTTTCTTGAACTACCAAAATTTTTCGAGGAAAATTTATAAAAAACCGCAAATTTTTCGCTTTTTCTTTGTTTTTTGGCCAATTTACAGTACCTTTGCAACAAATAACATATAATTTATTAATGAAAGAACTAGTAGAAACAATTAAGGAAGCAATTCAGGAGAAAAAAGGCAGCAATATCGTTGTGGCCGACCTGACAAAAATAGAGGGAACAATCTGTCAGTACTTTATGATATGTACTGGTAATTCGCCAACACAGGTAGAAGCTATCACCGAGTCGGTAGGCGACGTGGTGCGTGAAAAGCTGGGTGAGAAACCTGCACATGTGGTAGGACTGGAGAATGCACAATGGGTAGCCATGGACTATACCGACGTGCTGGTACATATATTCCTGCCCGACGTGCGCGACTATTATGATCTGGAACATCTGTGGGAAGATGCGCCTCTGACAAGAATCCCTGACTTGGATTAATTCAAAATTCACAATTATGGAGAATAATCAGAAACCAAACAAAAATAATCCCGGAAACGGTCCGAAGATGAATATGCCCAAGTTCAATATGAACTGGATATACTTCATCGCGATACTCGCATTAGGACTGTTGTACTTTACAAGTGGCGGTACGGCTAACAGCAGTGTTGCCAAGACTGCATCGTATAGTGAGTTTAAGGTGATGGTGGAGCGTGGCTATGCCAAGAAGATTGTGGTAAACAAGCCGCAGAGCACACTCCGCATGTATGTTAAGCCCGAACACATTCGCGACGTGTTCCATCAAGGAACCAACCAGACGGGGGCTGAGCCATATTTGGAAGTAGAGTTCGGAAGTGTGGATCAGGTAGAGCAGTTTGTGGCCAAGGCCAAGGAAGATAAGGTGTTCACCGGCGATCTGTCATTCGATAATCGCAGAGAGAACGAGTTCTTCTCTATTATAATAACGAATCTTATACCTATCTTATTTATAGTAGGATTGTGGGTTTTCTTCATGCGTCGCATGGGCGGCGGTGGAGGCGGCGTAGGAGGCGGCGTCTTCAACGTTGGTAAGAGTAAGGCCAAGATGTATGAAAAGGGTGGCGAGCTGGGCATCACGTTTAAGGACGTGGCCGGACAGGCTGGCGCCAAGCAGGAGATACAGGAGATTGTGGACTTTCTGAAGAATCCACAGAAGTACACTGACCTGGGAGGTAAGATACCCAAGGGAGCCCTGTTAGTAGGTCCTCCAGGAACAGGTAAGACCCTGCTTGCCAAGGCTGTGGCCGGTGAGGCTGGTGTGCCATTCTTCTCGATGAGTGGATCAGACTTCGTAGAGATGTTTGTGGGCGTAGGTGCATCGCGCGTTCGCGACCTGTTCCAGCAGGCTAAGCAGAAGAGTCCTTGTATTATATTCATCGACGAGATTGATGCCGTGGGGCGCGCCCGCTCTAAGAATCCCGCTATGGGTGGCAACGATGAGCGCGAGAACACGCTGAACGCATTGCTCACCGAGATGGACGGATTTGGTACCAACAGCGGTGTGATTATTCTGGCTGCTACCAACCGTGCCGATATGCTTGATTCGGCCCTGCTGCGTGCCGGACGTTTTGACCGACAGATACATGTAGACCTGCCCGACCTGAACGAGCGTAAGGAGGTATTCAAGGTACACCTGAAGCCCGTGAAGATTGACGATAGCGTGGATATCGACTTCCTGGCACGTCAGACTCCCGGATTCTCGGGTGCCGACATCGCCAACGTATGTAACGAGGCTGCTCTGATTGCTGCCCGTCACAATAGTCAGACGGTAACCAAGCAGGACTTCCTGGATGCCGTTGACCGTATCATCGGCGGACTGGAGAAGAAGACCAAGGTGATGACTCAGGCCGAGAAGCGCTCGATAGCTATCCACGAGGCCGGACACGCCACCATCTCGTGGTTCACCGAGTTTGCCAACCCATTGGTTAAGGTGTCAATCGTGCCACGCGGACAAGCACTTGGTGCCGCATGGTATCTACCCGAGGAGCGCGTACTGCAGACCAAGGAGGCTATGCTTGACGAGATGTGCTCGCTGCTGGGAGGCCGTGCTGCCGAGGAACTGTTTGTGGGTCATATCTCTACAGGTGCCATGAACGACCTGGAGCGTACCACCAAGCAGGCTTACGGTATGATTGCCTTTGCCGGTATGAGCGACAAGTTGCCTAACATCTGTTACTATAACAATGCCGAATATCAGTTCCAGAAGCCATACTCGGAGACAACTGCTAAGATTATGGACGACGAGGTGCTGCGTATGATTAACGAGCAGTACGAGCGCGCCAAGCAGATACTGACCGAGCACAAGGAGGGGCACGCCCAGCTGGCCCAATTGCTGATAGACCGCGAGGTGATTTTTGCCGAGGATGTTGAGAAGATATTCGGTAAGCGTCCTTGGACCAGCAGAGCCGAGGAGCTGCTTGAGGCACAGATGAAGGCCGATGCCGAGCGTATGGCCGAGGAGCGTGCCAAGGAGCTGGAGGCCGAGGCAGCAGCCCAAAAGGCACTTGATGCACCCGCAAATGCAGCAACCGATGAGGTAAAACCAGAAGAAAAGGAGGATAAGGATGAATAATTTTATCGTTAGAACCATTACAGGCGTACTGTTTGTGGCCGTTCTGGTATGCAGTTTTCTGCGTCCGCAGGCCATGGTACTGCTGTTTTCACTCATCACGGGTTTGACCATCTGGGAGTTTACCGGATTGGTGAACGATCGCGAGAAGGTGACGGTGAACCGACTGATTTCTACCGTTGCAGGTGTGTATTTCTTCTTTGCAGTGGCTGGTTTCAGCAGCGATCTCACACCATCGGCCGTGTTTATTCCTTACCTGGTGTCGATCATCTATCTGATGGTGGCCGAGCTGTATCTGAAGAACGAAGACCCCATACACGACTGGGCATACACGATGATGGCGCAGCTTTATATCGCTTTGCCATTCTCGCTGCTCAACACGTTGGCATTCCATTCTACGCCTCAGGGATTTGTGACTTATGATGCCGTGTTGCCCCTTTCGGTGTTTGTGTTCCTCTGGATGAACGATACCGGCGCTTATCTGTGCGGTTCACTGCTTGGCAAACATAAACTCTTCCCCAGAATCTCGCCGGGAAAGAGTTGGGAAGGCAGCATCGGCGGCGGCATCCTTGTGATGGCGGTTGCCGTGCTGGTATGGTATCTTACCGACCAGTACCAGTTGAATCAGCTTGGGCTTACAGCCATAGAGTGGGCCGGACTGGGACTGACGGTAGTGATATTCGGTACTTGGGGCGACTTGGTAGAGAGTCTGTTCAAGCGTACCCTTGGCATCAAGGATAGTGGTAACATACTGCCCGGACACGGTGGCATGTTGGATCGTTTCGATTCATCGCTGCTTGCCATTCCTGCAGCAGTAGTCTACCTCTATACTATCATGTTACTTTGATTGATACAGCACCGAGAGTGTTGGTTTATAAGTATTCTCGAGGGTGATGGTGATGAAACCGCCGTCATCCTCGAATTTTGCGATGCGGTGATCTTTGCCATCCTTCAGCATGTTAGGCCAGGCGCCAATCTGCTTCTCAAACTGGTCGTGCAACTGCTGCCACATCTTGCGGGTGCTGTCGTTGGTCGAGATGATGTAGTTCTCTTGAAGCGCCTGTAGCGTGCCGTTGTTCTGAGCCAGCATCAGGCGATAGTTAAGGGTGGGGTTGAACATAGAAACCTTGGTGAAATCAGAATCACTCTTGGCTGAGTCGACTGCAAAGCCGCGAGCTGCGAGCGAATCACAGAAAGTCTGGAATGGCATTCCCATCGACAATCCGCGATAGTCGAGATACTTCTTTTCACTGTTTCCACAAGCACAGAGTGCTGCAATTGCCACTACGGCAACAATTAATTTCTTCATAATCTTAGTTTTTTATCGTTATTGGGGGCAAAGATAGATATTTTTTTTGGAGTTTCCAAAAAAAACTATTAACTTTGCATTATGTTTGTATCAACATTACTACTATCAGCCCTATTATCGCTGCCAACTGCCCCTGCGGATACATTGCGCCAGGAACAGTTGGAAGAGGTGGTGGTAAAGTCGAATTCGGCCCGCCAGCGATTGCGCCAGATACAAACAGGCGCCGAACAAGTGCAGATAAAAGACCTTACCGCATCGCCACAATTGTTTGGCGAACAAGACATCATGCGATCGATGCAGCTGTTGACGGGTGTGAAGTCTGAGAGCGATGCATCGAGCAGTTTCATGGTGCGCGGCGGTACTTCGGCACAGAATCAGATACTGGTTGATATCGCCCCTGTATATAATGTGGGCCATCTGGCCGGATTGTTCTCTGCTTTTAACAGCGACGCGCTAGTGTCGGCCACGCTCTACAAGGGATTGCTTCCGGCACAATATGGTGGCGCTTCGTCGGCCGTGCTCGACATAATTGGTAAAACAGGTAACAAGAGCGAACTGCATGGTGGTGCCAGCATAGGATTGCTGGCCGCCAAGGGCACACTCGAGGGTCCTATCGTCAAGGATAAGGCTTCGTTCCTAGTTACGGCCCGCCGCTCGTATATGGATCTGTTCTTGAAGTTCTCGCCCGATTTTAAGCGCAACACGCTTTATTTCTACGATATCAATGCCAAGGCCGACTGGACCATCAATCAGAATAACCAACTCTTCCTGAGTTTCTTTACGGGTAAGGACCGTACAGCTATCGACGAGATGGTTGACATCCGATGGAATAACCTGTCGGCCAGCCTGAAGTGGCTGCACCATTTCGGTGGTGACTCTTACGCTCAGTCAACGGCCTACTATAGCGGCTATCAGACGGATAACGGCATCGATTTTATGGGCATGAACATCTGGTTCTCGGGGCATATCCACCAGACGGGATTCCGTCAGGACTTTCATATCGGTTTGGGTAAGTATGCGATGGAAACGGGATTCCAAACGGCCTTGCTGAACGTAAAATCGGCCGAGTGGAAGCGGGTAGAACTACACGAAAAAGAGCAACGTCGCGCTTGGGATAATGCTGCCTGGGTGAACGTTTCGGCACCGCTGACCGAGAAACTCGATGTGTCGGCAGGCTTGCGACTCAGCATGTTCTCGCCACTTGGCGGCTCGCTGTATTACGACATCGACCCCGATGGCACCATCGGTTGGTATTATAACTATGGTAAGAATCAGATAGTAAAGACGCACATCACGCTCGAGCCCCGCCTCTCCATCAACTATCACCTGTCACCTACCACCTCAATAAAGCTTGGTTACACGCGTACATCACAGAATATCCACGCCCTGCGCAATCAGAGCACATCAACTCCGTTCGACCGCTACACCATGAGCAGTAACATCGTGAAGCCCGAGGTGGCCGACCAGATAAGCGGCGGCGTGTTCTGGATGACACCCAATCAGGACTACGATTTCTCGGTCGAAGCCTATTATCGCCAGATAGATAATGTGCTGGACTATCGCGATGGCAAATCGTTTGCCAGCGAGATTGAGATTGAGCGATTGACGTTGGCCGGTAAGGGCAAGGGCTACGGAGTTGAGTTTAGCGCCCGCAAGAATAACGGAAAACTGACCGGTTGGATCGGTTACACGCTGTCGTGGTCGAAAACCAAGATCGACGGCATCAATAACAACCGCTGGTACGATGCCAACAACGATCGCCGTCACGACATCAACATAGTGGCCATGTATAGGCTCAACAAGCATTGGACCTTCAACACCTCGTGGGTGTTTAACAGCGGTCAGGCGTTTACGGCTCCAAGCGGAAAGTATATGATTGAGGACAACTGGATATACTACTACACCGAGCGTAATGGCTATCGTGCACCCGCCTCTCACCATCTGGACGTGAGTGCCGTTTGGAGCAAGCAGTATAGAAAGCGTACCCACCAACTGGTGTTTGGCATCTACAACGTGTATAACCGCTACAACCCGTTCCTCATCAACTTCGACGATGGCGAGTATGGCGCAGGCACCAAAGCTACCCAGTATTCGCTCTTCGGCATCGTGCCCAGTGTGTCGTTTAATGTTAAGTTTTAGAGGTTATGAAAAAATATATATACATCCTGTTGTCTTTGCTTTTCTTTTCTTGCGAAAAGGAAATCAACATTGACTACCACAAAGCCGATTCGCGTTATGTGGTTGAGGGCAGTCTCAGCGATTCGGGCACCGAGGTACGCGTGAGCAAGACCCAGCCGATGGACGATAACTCTACGGGTAGCGATGTGGATAATGCCACGGTGGTGATTACCGGCGACGACGGCACTCGTGCCACCGTGCCATTCAGCCGAAATGGCTACTATCGCTCTAAGTTCAGGGGCGTGGCCGGCGTTACATATACTCTCGATGTTGATGTGGATGGCAATCACTTCACCTCTACATCAACCATGCAACGTGTCATCATCACCAAGGTCAGAGACGAAGAGTATCCAAAGTTCAGGCTCGTTTGGAAGAAGATGCTGACAGAGCGCTATCTGTTTGGCGACCTGCGATTGCAGGACATCAGCAACGAGTCGAACTACTACTTTATGCACATCTATCGCAACGGTATAGGCTATCGCTGGGCGGTGATGAAAGACGATAAGAATCCTAACAAGGAGCTGCAGCAGCTGTTTACCTTCTTCCGCGATGGCGCCAAAGACAGTGATGTGTTGCAAGATGGCGACGAGCTGAAGATTGTGATTCGCGCCATCGACCAGCGCGCCTACGATTATCTGTACTCCATGCAGCAGATGTCGAGCACGGGTACTAACCCCATCGATAACTTTACGGGTGGATGCCTGGGCTATTTCTCGGCCCACAGCGAGATAACGTATTATCAGGATTTCTACTACAGCGACGTAGTAGAAGATGATGAATAATAACCGCCACATTCATTATTCAACTTACGGATAATGAAAGTAACGGTTATGTTGTATTGTTCCTCTTCGTAACGGAAACGGATGGCGGTGTCGCTAAACTCAATGACCTGAGCCAGAATGGTACGCTTGGCACCACCTTCGTCCAGGTATTGCAGTTTCAGATTATTATTGTCGCACTGATAGTCACCTTCGTAGATGATGCGGCCCATATCGTCGTAGGACGAGAAAGTGCCTTTTCGCACCATACCGTTATAGGTTCCGTCGCCACGGAAAACAAACTGATCGTAGGTAAAGTTCTCGGGCTCCAGGTCGGTGTCGCCTTCTATCACCACATCGCCCTCGCCCCAGCCGCGTTGCCAGGTGCCCACAATCAGCTCGCCCAGTCGGCGCCCGTCGTCGTCACCTCCACCACAAGAGGTGAAGGTGAGAAGGGCAGAAAGTGAGAGGGTGAGAAGTAAAATACCCATCACCAAGTTCATGGATCTTATCGTCGTCTTACATCTCACCATCTCACCTCTCACCTCTAGCTTCTCACTTCTATTTTACGTTTCCTACCTTTACCAGATACTCTGCAATCTGAACGGCGTTCAGGGCAGCACCCTTACGGATCTGGTCGCCACTGAGCCAGAAGGTAAGACCATTTTCGTCGCTGATGTCCTTACGAACACGACCTACGTAAACATCGTCCTTGCCGGCAGTCTCCAGAGGCATGGGATAGGTGAGTGTTGCGGGATCGTCCTTCAGTGTGCAGCCTGGAGCAGCGGCGATGGCCTTCTGTGCCTCCTCAACGCTGATGGGCTTCTCGGTCTCAATCCAAACACTCTCAGAGTGGCTGCGCAGCGAGCTTACGCGTACACACATGGCTGAGCACTTAGCGTCGGTGTGCATAATCTTGCGAGTCTCGTTAAACATCTTCATCTCCTCCTTGGTGTATCCGTTTGGCTGGAACACGTCGATCTGTGGAATCACGTTGTAAGCCAGCTGGTGGGCAAACTTCTTAACGGTCTTTACCTCGCCGTCCTCAACCATCTCCTTGTACTGCTGCTGCAGTTCGGCCATAGCGGCGGCACCAGCGCCCGATGCACTCTGATATGATGCAACATGAATGCGCTTAATGTGCGAGATCTTCTCCAGAGGCTGCAGTACTACTACCATCATGATGGTGGTGCAGTTAGGGTTGGCGATGATGCCACGAGGACGGTTCAGGGCATCCTCGGCGTTGCACTCGGGTACTACCAAGGGCACATCGTCGTCCATACGGAAAGCACTCGAGTTGTCAATCATCACGGCTCCATACTTAGTGATGGTCTCGGCAAACTCCTTAGATGTTCCGGCACCTGCTGAAGTGAATGCGATGTCGACATCCTTAAAGTCGTCGTTGTGCTGCAGAAGCTTCACCTCAATCTCCTTACCCTTGAAGTTGTACTTAGTACCAGCACTACGCTCTGATCCAAACAACACCAGTTCATCCATTGGGAAATTTCTCTCGGCGAGAATGCGCAGGAATTCCTGTCCTACGGCTCCACTCGCACCTACAATTGCTACTTTCATCTTGCTAAATCCTTTAATTGGTTACAATTTGGCCGCAAAATTATGTTTTTTTTTTCATTTTACCAAAAAAATGCCTACCTTTGTAGCCAAAATGACATTATTATTATCATATTTGCCGATTACAGACCCAACTTTTATCTTTTTTGTGGTTCTGATGATCATTCTGTTTGCTCCTATCGTGATGAGTAAACTGCGTATTCCGCATATCATCGGTATGGTGCTTGCCGGTATCGCCATCGGCCAGTATGGTTTCAATATCCTGGTGCGCGACAACTCGTTCGAACTCTTCGGCCGTGTGGGCTTGTACTACATCATGTTCCTGGCCGGACTCGAGATGGATATGGAGGGCGTTAAGAAGCACTCGCGCCGGTTCCTGCTTTTCGGCCTGCTCACGTGTTTCGTGCCGCTCATACTTACCTACGTCATGTCGATTGCTGTGCTCCATTACTCGCCCGCAGCCTCGTTCCTGCTGGGATGCATCATGGCGTCGAACACGCTGATAGCCTATCCCATCATCGGCCGCTACGGCTTACAGCGCCACCAGAGTGTGGCCTTGAGCGTGGGCTCATCTATGATATCGCTCTTCATGGCGCTAGTGATGCTGGCCGCCCTTTCGGGTTCGTTCAGCAAGGACAGCAACTGGCTGTTCTGGGTGCTGTTTGTAGTTAAGTTTGCCGCCTTTTGTGTGGGCAGCATCGTGCTGATACCTAAGCTAACCCGCTACTTCCTGCGTCGATACAGCGATGCCGTGATGCAGTACATCTTCGTCATGGCCATCATGTTCCTCAGTGCGGCGCTCTCGTCGCTCATTGGCATCGAGGGTGTGTTTGGTGCTTTCTTCTCCGGCCTTATATTAAATAGGTATATACCGCGCGTGTCACCGCTCATGAATCGCATCGAGTTCATCGGCAACGCCCTGTTCATCCCTTATTTCCTGATTGGTGTGGGCATGCTCATCAATCTCAGCACGCTTTTCACCAGCGTTCAGGTGGTGTGGGTGGTGGTGCTCATCGTGTTCTTCGGCACCTTCGGAAAGGCCCTGGCGGCTTACATCTGCAGCCTGCTGTTCCGCTTGTCAAAGGCCGATGGCCACATGATGTTCGGCTTGACCTCGGCCCATGCTGCCGGTGCCATCGCCATGGTGATGGTGGGCATACGTCTGGAGGTGGCTCCCGGCCAGTATCTGGTGGGAGATGACATGCTGAATGGTATCATCATGATGATTCTGTTCACCTGCATCATCAGCACCATGATGACCGAGCATGCCTCAAAGCAGATCATCATTCAGGAGAAGAGCTATCTGCAGGCCGATGCGCCTAAGGACGACGACGAGAAGATATTGCTCTGTGTAAAATATCCTGAGATTGCACCGCATCTGCTCTACCTGTCGATGTTTATGCGCAACCAGCGCCTGAACCGCGATTTGGTGGCACTTAATGTGGTTTACGACGACCAGAACAGCAACACCGCTCGCGAAGAAGGATTGCGACTGCTGGAGCAGCTGCAGCAGACGGCCAGCGCTAGCGATGTTGGTGTGCAGACCCAGGTGCGCCTGGCTACTAACATCGCCAACGGCATCAAGCATGCCTTCCGCGAGTTTGCCTGCTCCGAGATTATCATGGGTATGCACGTGCATACCGATATCAACCCCAGGTTCTGGGGTGAGTTTATCCAAAGCTTGTATAACGGCTTGAACCGCCAGATTATATTGATGCGATTTGTGCAGCCCATGTCTACGCTGCGCCGCATCCGTGTGGCCGTGCCCTCACGTGCCGAGTTCGAGCCCGGATTCCATCGCTGGCTGGAGCGACTCAGTCGATTGGCCGGTCAGTTGGATTGCCGCATCCAGTTCCACGGTCGCCACGAGAGTCTAGAGCTCATCAAGCAGTACATCAACAATCGCCACTCCAATGTGCGCGCCGAGTACACCTACATGGCCCATTGGAACGAGTTGCCCCAGCTGGCGGGCGAGATCGCCGACGACCACCTGTTTGTAGTAGTTACCGCCCGTAAGGGTACCATCTCATATAAAACAGCGCTCGAGCGACTGCCTGACGAGTTGCAGCAGCACTTCTCGGGCAAGAACCTCATGATTATCTTCCCCGATCAGTATGGCGACCATAAGGATGAGCGCATGAGCTTTACCGAGGCACAGCATCACGAGGAGAACAGTATCTACGATACCATTCTGCGCTGGATACATAGAAAAAGGTAAAAGGGTAAAAAGTTAAAAAGTAAGATAATGATTGATATAAAGAATATAACCAAGAGCTTCGGCTCGTTACAAGTATTGAAAGGCATCGACCTTCATATCGATAAGGGCGAGGTGGTGAGTATCGTTGGCCCCAGCGGCGCCGGCAAGACCACCTTGCTGCAGATTATCGGCACACTCGACCGCCCCGACAGCGGTCAGGTCATCGTTGATAGCATCGACACCAGCCGTCTTTCTACCAAGAAACTGTCTGATTTCCGCAATCAGCATTTGGGCTTTGTGTTCCAGTTCCATCAACTGCTGCCCGAGTTTACTGCTATCGAGAACATCATGATTCCCGCTTATATTGCAGGCACTTCGCCCCGCAAGGCCAAGCAGCGTGCACAGGAACTGTTGCAGTTTATGGGCCTGGCCGATCGCGCCACTCATAAGCCCAACGAGCTTTCTGGCGGCGAGAAGCAACGTGTGGCTGTGGCTCGTGCGCTGGTCAACAATCCCGCCGTTATTCTGGCCGATGAACCATCGGGCTCTCTCGACACTAAGAACAAGGAGGAACTCCACCAGTTGTTCTTCGACCTCCGCAATCAGTTCGGCCAGACCTTCGTCATCGTTACTCACGATGAGGGCCTCGCCTCAATCACCGATCGCACCATTCATCTGAAAGATGGATTGATTCTGCCTACGGATTCTTGGACTAGCCAAGCGGCAGAGCCGAGCGATACGGATAATCCTGTGGTTAATCCTGTGGCTGATGTTGACGAAATTGAATCCGTATAATCTGTAAAATCTGTAGGTTATCATGATCAAACTTGGAGACTACAATACCCTGAAAATCGTAAAATCCGTTGATTTCGGACTTTACTTAGATGGTGGCGAAGAAGGCGAAATCCTGCTTCCTCAGCGTTACGTTACTAATGATATGAAGATTGGCCAGGAGATAACCGTGTTTATCTATCTCGACCAGGAAGAGCGCCCTGTGGCCACCACCGAGACGCCTTATGCTAAGGTGGGCGAGTTTGTGAGCCTCGAGGTGGCGTGGGTCAATCAGTTTGGCGCATTCCTCAACTGGGGCCTCATGAAGGACATCTTCTGCCCCTTCCGCGAGCAGAAAAAGCGCATGGAGCAAGGTCAGCGCCACATTGTTTATATAAAGGTAGATGAGGATAGCTACCGCCTGATGGCTACTGCCAAGGTCGAGAAGTACCTCACCACGCCCACCGTCAAGGACCTGCCCCAGCTGCAGCATGGCGCCGAGGTCAACATACTGGTATGGCAGAAAACCGACCTTGGTTTTAAGGTCATCGTCAACAATAAGTTCCAGGGCCTGGTGTTCGAGAATCAGATTTTCCAGCCCCTGCATAGCGGCATCAGGCTCAAGGCCTATGTAGACCATGTTCGTCAGGATGGTAAGATCGACATTATGCTGCAGCCGTCTGGCCGCCAGCAAACCCTCGACTTTGCCGAGACCCTTCTGCGCTACCTCTACGAGAACGATGGCTACTGCAACCTAGGCGACAAATCGCCCGCCGAGCTCATCTACGACCGCTTCCAGGTATCCAAGAAAGCCTACAAGAAGGCCGTAGGCGATCTCTACAAGCGCCGTCTCATCACCATCGCCGACGATGGCATTAGACTTGTAAAATAGTTTTTTACTGATAATTTGAAAAGTACTTAGGAAACAATTGCTGCCTAACTGGTTTGCAATTGAAAAGTACTTAGAGAAAAAATGAGCCCTGGCCTCTAAAAGACCAGGGCTCAATATGTTTGTTTAGAACTCTGCTGATTTCGGTGTACGTGGGAAAGGAATCACGTCGCGGATGTTCTGCATGCCTGTTACGAACAGGATGAGACGCTCGAAACCGAGACCGAAACCTGCGTGAGGGCATGAGCCCCAACGGCGGGTATCGATGTACCACCAGAGGTGAGTTTGGTCCATCTCGCGGCGATTGATCTCGCCCATCAGCTTGTCGTAGCTCTCTTCACGAACAGAACCGCCGATAATCTCACCAATCTGTGGGAAGAGTACATCGGTGCCCTGCATGGTAGGACCAGGAGCTACAGCGCCCTTGTAACCTACTGAACCGCCATCGGCAGTATCCTGATTCTGCTTCATGTAGAACGACTTGAAGGCACGTGGATAGTCGGTCATGATGACTGGCTTCTTGAAGTGCTCCTCTACGAGGTAGCGCTCGTGCTCAGAAGCAAGGTCGTCGCCCCAATTACATGGAAACTCGAACTTCTTACCGTTCTTGATAGCCTCCTGCAGGATGTTGATACCCTCGGTATATGGCAGACGAACGAAGGTCTCCTTGAGTACACCCTCCAGACGCTCAATCAGAGTCTTGTCGATCATCTGGTTGAGGAACTGCAGGTCGTCCTTACAGTTGTCGAGTGCCCAACGTACGCAGTACTTGATGAAGTCCTCTTCGAGGTCCATCAGCTCTTCCTGATCGAGGAATGCAACCTCGGGCTCTACCATCCAGAACTCGGCCAGGTGGCGTGGAGTGTTTGAATTCTCGGCACGGAATGTTGGGCCGAAGGTGTAGATAGAACCAAGTGCGGTGGCACCAAGCTCGCCCTCGAGCTGACCAGATACGGTGAGTGATGTCTGCTCGCCGAAGAAATCGTCGTCGTAGATAATCTTACCATTCTCGTCCTTCTTCAGGTCGTAGAGGTTCTTGGTGGTTACCTGGAACATGTTTCCGGCACCCTCACAATCGCTGGCAGTGATGAGTGGGGTGTGGAAGTAGAAGAAGCCATGCTCGTGGAAGTAGGTGTGGATGGCCATTGCCATGTTGTGGCGGATGCGCATAACGGCACCAAAGGTATTGGTACGCAGACGCATGTGAGCGTTCTTACGCATCACCTCAAAGCTCTGACCCTTCTTCTGCATAGGATAGTCGTTGCCACATAGACCGTAAACCTCGAGACGAGTGGCCTGAATCTCTGACGACTGACCTGCGCCTTGACTCTCTACCAAGATACCCTCGGCAGCGATGCAGGCACCTGTTGTGATCTGCTTGAGTGTCTCTTCTTCGAACTTAGCGGGATCAACCACAATCTGTACGTTCTTGATGGTAGATCCGTCGTTGAGGGCAATGAAATCGACTGCCTTAGAGCTGCGGTGCGTGCGCACCCAGCCCTTAACGCAGACTTCCTTGCCATATTCTGTGCTCTTCAGCACATCAATAATCTTAGTACGTTTCATTTTCAATGTTCAATCTTCAATGTTCAATTTACTCGTAAGCTCCCATGCGCAGACGGTCAACCTCCTCCTCGGTCAGGTAGCGCCAGTCGCCACGCTTCAGGTTCTTCTTGGTGAGACCAGCGAACTGAACGCGGTCGAGCTTCTGAACGCGGTAGCCCAGGCTCTCGAAGATACGGCGAACGATACGGTTCTTGCCTGAGTGGATCTCGATGCCAACCTGCTTCTTATCTGTTGGGTGAGCATACTGAACGTCGTCGGCCTTGATCTCGCCGTCCTCAAGCTGGATGCCCTCGGCAATCTGCTGCAGATCGTGAGCAGTAACGTTCTTATCGAGATATACGTGATAAATCTTCTTCTTGAGGTACTTAGGATGTGTAAGCTTTGAAGCCAGATCGCCATCGTTGGTGAGCAGCAGCACACCAGTGGTGTTGCGGTCCAGACGGCCTACAGGATAGATGCGCTCTGTGCAAGCGTTCTTAACCAGATCCATAACAGTCTTACGCTGCTGTGGGTCGTCGCTTGTAGTCACGTAATCCTTTGGCTTGTTGAGCAGCACGTAAACCTTCTTCTCGATGCTTACAGGCTGATCGTGGAACTTAACTACATCGGTACGCAGAATCTTGGTTCCCAGCTCGGTTACTACCTCGCCGTTAACGGTTACTACACCTGCCTGGATGAACTCATCGGCCTCGCGACGGCTGCAGATACCTGCATTAGCCAGGAACTTGTTCAAGCGCAGTGGCTCGTTTGGATCGTAGTTGATCTCCTTGTACTCGATGCGCTTCTTCATTGAGTACTTTGCATTTGGATCGTAGTCGGCTGAGTGCTGACGTGGGCCCTTCTTGTAAGGAGATGCGCCGTAAGGCTTGCCATAGCCACCCTGCTGTGGACGACCGTAACCACCCTGCTGAGGACGACCGTAGCCACCCTGCTGAGGACGACCGTAACCACCCTGCTGAGGACGGCCGTAACCACCCTGCTGAGGACGACCGTAGCCACCCTGCTGTGGACGACCATAACCACCCTGCTGACGCTGGCCGTAGCCACCCTGTGGACGCTGGCCATAACCGCCCTGAGAACGCTGACCATAACCACCCTGGCGCTGCTGACCGTAGCCACCTTCGGCATTATAGTTGTTACGTGGACGATAGCCACCCTGTGGGCGCTGAGGAGCATTGCTCTGCAGTGCAGCACCAAAGCCCTCGGGGCGGAAACCACCCTCATCGTCGTTATTGCGATAGCTTGGACGCTCATAGGCTGGGCGTGCAGCTGTATGAATGCGTGGACGTGGTGAACGACCTGGACGATACTCTCTCTGAGCGCCATCCTGTGCAGTCTCTTCCTGTTTCTTCTCGTTGTTTTCGAAATCCATGTGTTGTATAAATTTAAAATGTGATTACTTGTAAATACTATTATTTCTCTCTCTTATTAAATTCCTGTATAGGTTGCTGGTGTTATGGCGCGTAGCTCTTCCTTAACATCGTCGCTAACTTCGAGTGTCTCAATAAAGCTCTTGATCTTCTCGCCTGTAAGTTTCTCATTGGTACGTGTAAGCGCCTTCAGAGTCTCGTATGGGTTGGGGTAGGCCTCGCGACGCAGAATGGTCTGGATAGCCTCGGCTACTACAGCCCATGTGTTGTCGAGATCCTCCTGCAGCTTCTCCTCGTTGAGGATGAGCTTGCGCAGACCCTTCAATGTGCTCTGGAATGCGATGACGGCGTGGCCCATAGGTACACCTACGTTGCGCAGAACGGTTGAGTCGGTAAGGTCGCGCTGCAAGCGGCTCACGGGCAGTTTGGCTGCCAGGAACTGCAGTATGGCGTTGGCGATGCCAAGGTTACCCTCAGAGTTCTCATAGTCGATGGGGTTTACCTTGTGTGGCATAGCGCTCGAACCTACCTCGCCCTTCTTGATCTTCTGCTTGAAGTAGTCCATCGAGATATACATCCAGAAGTCGCGATCCAGGTCGATGACGATGGTGTTGATACGACGCATAGCATCGAAGATGGCACCAAGCCAGTCGTAGTTCGAAATCTGAGTGGTGTACTGCTCGCGCTCCAGTCCAAGCTTCTCGCTTACGAACTGGTTACCAAACTCGCGCCAGTCGTACTGTGGATAAGCCACGTGGTGAGCATTGTAGTTACCTGTGGCGCCACCAAACTTAGCTGTGATTGGTGTAGCCTTCAATCCGCGCAGCTGCTCCTCCAGACGATACACGTAAACCATCACCTCCTTACCCAGGCGGGTAGGCGAGGCAGGCTGTCCGTGAGTCTTGGCCAACATGGGGATGTTTTTCCATTGTTCGGCATAATCGTGCAACTGCTCGATAAGCTCCTCTACCATAGGATAGTAAACCTGCTCCAGTGCCTCCTTTATAGAAAGAGGTACGCTGGTGTTGTTGATGTCCTGAGAGGTGAGTCCGAAGTGGATGAACTCTTTGTAGTTCTCAAAACCACCCATCGCGTCAAGCTGCTCCTTGATGAAGTACTCAACGGCCTTTACATCGTGATTGGTAATCGACTCGATGTCCTTAACTCGCTGAGCATCAGCGGGTGAGAACTTTCGATAGATGTCGCGAAGCTGATCGAAAAGTTGATGGTTGATACCCTGAAGTTGAGGCAATGGTAATTCACAGAGTGTGATGAAATACTCAATCTCTACGCGTACCCTATAGCGGATAAGGGCGTATTCAGAAAAGTATTCTGCCAATGGCTCGGTCTTACTTCTGTAACGGCCATCAATAGGCGAGATGGCTGTCAATAAACTTAAATCCATGTTTTAAATTAAATTCCTAAAATTATCGATAATCCTTATACTATTTCTATCCTCTCTTAACCCAAAAACGCAACCTCAACGGCTGCGTAATCGAGCTTTTTGTGTTGTGGGCGTTGACGGATTCGAACCGCCGACCCTCTGCTTGTAAGGCAGATGCTCTAAACCAGCTGAGCTAAACGCCCTTTCTTCTTGTAAGCGGGTGCAAAGGTACGAAGAAAAATCGAGACTGCAAAATTTTCGGGCGAAAAAATTGCAGTCTCGCGTAATTTTATAGCTGATAGAGGTCGTTGGCCGCCATCAACTCCACTTTTTTGTCGGCAAGAATCTTCTCGCAGGCGTCAAGATCGGTAGGACGGATAACCACTGTAGCTACATCGCCATTGGCGAACGAATACATATACTCGATGAAAACGCCGTTCTCAGAGAGATGCTTCAGCACTACTGCCAGCGAACCGCTGACGTTGGGGCATACAAAACCGATAACATCGGTAATCTTAACGGCGAAGTGAGCCTCCTTAAGAACCTGATAAGCCTTGTCAGGGTCAGATACGATGCAACGCAGAATACCAAAGTCGCTGTTATCAGCGATACTCATGGCCGAAAGGTTGACACCAGCCTTACCCAAAACTTCGGTTACCTCAGTCAGACGGCCTGACTTGTTCTCAAGGAAAATTGAAAGTTGCTTTGTCTTCATAATCTTTATTGTTTTTAGATTTTTCGATTGTCGATGACGCGCTTGGCCTTACCCTCAGAGCGCTCGATGCCCTTAGGCTCGACGAGCTTAACCTTGAATCCCAGTCCGATAACGCTACGCAGCTCGGCCTCCAGCTTCTTCTGCAAACCAACCATCGTGGCCATATCATCGGTAAAGTACTCTTCCTTCACCTCAACCTTCAGCTCTGATGTGTCGGTGTTGTTCACACGGTCTACTGTGAGCAGGAAGTGTGGTTCGTACTCAGGCAGCTTCAGGATAACGTCCTCGATCTGCGATGGGAATACATTGACACCACGGATGATGAGCATGTCGTCGCAACGGCCCAGGATGCGGTCCATACGTACCAGGGTGCGGCCGCACTTACACTTGTCGTAGTGCAGAGCCGTGAGGTCGTGGGTGCGATAGCGCAGCAGTGGCATACCCTCCTTGGTGAGGTGAGTAAAGGTGAGTTCGCCAAATTGTCCTTCGGGCAATGGTTCGCCTGTATTAGGATCCAGAATCTCTGGATAGAAAAGGTCTTCGTTCAGGTGGGTTCCGCATTGGTGCTCGCACTCGTAACCTACACCAGGACCAGCAATCTCGCTCAGTCCGTAGATGTCGTAGGCCTTAATGCCAAGAGTTGCTTCCAACTTCTGGCGCATCTTCTCGGTCCAGGGCTCGGCACCAAACACGCCAACCTTCAGTTTAAACTCGTCGCGTGGATACTCGCACTCCTGCATAGCCTCGCCCAGGAACATAGCGTAGCTGGGGGTACAGCATAGGATGGTGGTTCCGAAGTCGTGCATCAGTGTCATCTGCTTCTGGGTGTTACCCGATGAGATGGGGATGACCGATGCGCCGATGTTGGTAGCGCCATCGTGTGCTCCCAGTCCTCCTGTAAAGAGTCCGTAGCCATAGGCCACCTGGAAGATATCGTCCTTAGTGGCACCATAGGCGGTGAAAGCACGACTGATGGCCTCGCTCCACATGGCAAGGTCCTTGCGGGTGTAAAGTACTACGACTGGTTTGCCGGTGGTTCCCGATGAGGCGTGGATTCTTACAATCTGACTCATTGGTACGGCTGCCAGTCCAAAGGGATAATTGTCGCGGAGGTCGAGCTTGTTGGTAAAGGGGAGTTTCGTGATGTCGTCGATGCTCTTAATGTCACCTGGCTCCAACCCCATCTCCTGGAACTTCTTGCGGTAGAAGGGGGTGTTGTAATACACGTACTCTGCCATCTTTACCAGACGGCGGCTCTGGATTTCGCGAAGCTGCTCGCGATCCATGCACTCCATTGTCTCATTCCAAATCATTGTCTGTTTCGCTGTTGATAATTTAAAAGTACTTTACGGGCACAAAGTTAGCGTATTTTTTTGAATCAACCAAGAAAGTAACCTCAAAAATAGAATTTTTATTTAAATGGTTTGGAACTTTCGTATATTTATCGTATTTTTGCCGCTGTTCTTTTATATATTAATAAGGTATGAAAAAGCTGTTTACATGTTTATTGGCTGTGCTTGGACTTACCACAGCCTGCGGACAGAAGAGTTATGAGGTAGATGAGTTTACCACCAAGAGCGGTAAGACCGTCAAGTTCTACGCCCTGATGCATGCTTGCATCCGCATCGAGTTCGATGGAAAGGAGATACAGATTGACCCTGTGCAGAAGTTAGGCAATCGTACTGTAGATTATACTGCGATGCCCAAGGCCGACTATATCTTTGTGACCCACGAGCATGGCGACCATTACGATGCCAACGCCATCAAGCAGCTTTCGGCTGAAAAGTCCCAGTTGGTGATGAACAAGCGTTGTGCTGATATGTTTGGAGCAGGCCGGGTGATGGTAAATGGCGACAAACTGCAGCTGAAAGATGTTAGCGTTGAGGCCGTTCCTGCCTATAACATTACAGAGGGCCACACCCAGTTCCACCCCAAGGGGCGCGACAATGGCTATATCCTTACCATCGATGGCCTCCGCATCTACATAGCTGGCGATACCGAGGATATCCCAGAGATGTCGCAGGTCAAGGATATCGACATCGCATTCCTGCCTTGCAACCAGCCTTATACGATGACTCCCGATCAGCTGGTTCGTGCAGCCAAGACAATCAAGCCCAAAGTGCTGTTCCCATACCACTACGGACAGACTGACCTAAGCGGTGTAGCAGAGAAACTAAAGGGCATCGATGTAAGAATACGTCATTACGAATAATGGCGTCGTTTTACACATATATTTCTACTTCTACCATGTAGAATCCATCAGCACGAGTAGGGCGGTGGATGGCGAACATGGTGGAGGTCGATTTATCTTTAAAGCGCTCCTGTACTAAGAACGAGCCACCATCGGGTTGCTTTTTAACCACAATGCGCCTACCCTCGAAGTTGAAGGGAGTGCTTCTGCTTGTCCTGTCGTAGAAACTGTTGGCATCTTCCTTTGTGGCAAAGTACAGACGGCCATTTGTTGATGTGTCGATACTCATCGAGAAGTAGAAGGCATGAGGCGCGCTTTTGCATATTTCGTGGCCAAGTTCTCTCTTTTCTCCTTTATAAATGTCACGACCATAAACATATTCGTCGTAATCCATTTCTTCGTCCGATACCGAGTCGTGATAGATAAAATTCAGACCAGATTTTTCGGCTTTTGCTGACTGAAAATAGTACTTGGTGAGATAGAGCAGATCGTTAAGAGCGAATCGCTGATAGAACGTGCGATACTTGATGTAGTCCTCAATTGTTTGTTTCTCACCCGAACCATCTGTCAGGATGAAATCATCTACAAACCAGTCGTTGCGTTCATAGCGCATACTCAGAACAACATTATATCGTTTGCCAAAGTTCTTGGCATTGATTTTAACGGTGGCGGTTGTGTCAGACATATTGCTGATTTTGCCCACTTCGCAAGTAAAGTCGGTATCATCCTGCGAGTTGGTCCAATGGTCGTAATCCAGAAATATTTCTTCACACTCTTCTGCCAGATCAGACGCTGTCTTATACACTTCCTTATAACCTGTGGTGCAGTACGTTTCGTCGCGACTGACTTGTTTGCCATGATAGATAGAATCTACGCGAGCTCGAAGATAAGCCTCAGTATGCTTATCTACTTTCACCTCGATAGTATCAGCTGCCAAAGAGTCAGTTGCCACCGAGTCGGCATCGCTGGCCGACTTATTTGTCTTGTTACCACATGCTGAGAGCACCAGTACCGATGCTACAACAGCCATAATCTTGATTGTTTTCATTATTCTTCAGACATCATATCATCTATTGATTCCTCTTCATGAGAAACCACCTTCAACTTGTTTCCTTCCCACTTATAGGTGGCTCTTACAAAGGTAGTGTCGTCCATGCGATAAGCAATGCTGATAGTTTTGTTTTCAGCGTCAAACTCAGGGTCGGGCATCATCTCGAACTCCTCCTCTTGAATAAACTTGCGAGTTGTGGGATTCCACACGTAGGCTGAATACACATCGCCTCCCTGTCCACCATAGCCCACATAACCCAGATATACCATCAGGTCAGGAATGCCGTCGAAGTTTATGTCGCGCTCGTCAATCCACTTGATATTGGGATTATCCGGATATTGGAGTGTAAAAATGCGCTGACTGAAATTAAGATAGGTCTTAACACCATCGACATAAGTGTCGACCGTGATGCTGTCAACTAACTCTTTATCATCCTCGTCGAAGTGGAAAGAGGTTTTGAAACTATAGGCGCTACGCCCCTGTGCCTGGATGCCTAACACGCTGACTAACAGCACAATGGTTGACAAAAGAAGCTTTTTCATGACTAATAATCTTTATAGTTATAAGTTCAACGCTGCAAAGATACACATTTTTTGTTAGAATCATATTCTTATCAGTCATTTTTTTATTTTTCCATCAACCAATACTCCATGTGTTTCTTGGTACGGCGACTCTTGAAGTTGAATTGGACGTCGTTCAACGTGTTGCCAATCTTCTTGAAGGTCGTTTCTGGATCGTAGTTGGGGTAACGGTTTGTTAGTACGGCGCTGATTTCAGCCAGACTCCACCACTTGCCCGATTTGGGTTCCGTGGGCTGTTGGAATGTCTCGCCAATCATCTCAACCAGGTCGTTCAAGTGCTGATAAGGCTCGTTCTCTGCTATCAGTGTCTTGATTTCATCATCGTTCAGCCAGATTGCTTAGTTTTAAAAACAAATACGTGTATTAGCAATAACTACCATTAAAGGTTGTTGTATAATTCTCTAGAGAATTTTCCGCCAAGTAACGTACTAACAATTGCTGATAGGTGAGGAAACTATAAAATTCTCTAGAGAATTTTGTAGCTAGTATTAGACTGAAAACTTACATCTTGCGTATATCATTTCGCTTATATCACTATGGAGTGCTAAAAGGTGTATGTTGGGTGTATGTAATATGTATGTTTGGTGTAGGTTGTAAAAGCTATAACTCCTTGTTAAACAGTAATATAAAGCAAATAGGTGTATATGTGTATGTACTTTTATGAATTTTGAGTGTGCAGTTACAAATGTAACGTGTAATAATTGTTAAAAGAGTTTCTTTTCAATACTGCGTGATAGAAAAAAGCGTATATTTGCAAAAGATGTACCGACGAATTCTGATAACTATTAACTTTTTGCTTATATCTGTATCAATGTTCGCAGAAAGTAGTTTGCCTATCATAGAGATTAAGGCAGACAGGACGATAATTTACCCTCAGCGAATGGAGTTGACGGGGGAGGAGTCGTTGATGGATGTTCTGCAAATGGCACCTGATTTGATGATTGCTGGATATGAAGACGTAATCTCCAACTATAATCTCCGTATAGACAACTGTCCGATGAATGGTGACACAAGGTTGATTCTTAGTCAGATGAAGGCCAAGGATATCGCTAAGATTCAGGTTTGCGACAATACTGGAGTTGCAAAAGGAACCATAGGAACGGGTAGGGTGCTGGATATTAACATGAAGATGCCTGAGGACTTGAATGGTTTTGTGGAAGGACAGGGTGATTTTGGAAAGAATGTGGCTGGTATTGCATCTGCGAATGCTTTATATGGAAGCAAAAACACAGACCTGTATGCCAATGCGTCTTATCGACATCAGGATGGTAATGTGGAGTATCTAACGCTTCATATGACGAACCGTTTTGACGACAGAAACAAGCTGCTGACCTATTTCACCCAGCAATATCTTGACCTTCCTTCTGGTACGTCACGTAAGGTTATGGGCAGAGCGCGATACTTCCATACGTTTAATGACCAGGGTACAGAACTGCTTATAGTGGGTGGCTATCAGTATGCTATTGATAAGAACTTCTCTAACAAGTTGCCATTGTATATCGTAGAGCTGAATACGCCTTTGCTAACCAAGCGCTTGTCTATGATGTTGGGTGCAGAGGGTGATTTCCTGATGACTAGGCAGAAGGATAATGACAAAAGGTGGGATGTATTCAATAATGATATCTATCTGCAGTTTACGTATTCTTTGCCTAAATGGAAATTCACACTTGGTAATCGCGTGATGTTCTATAACTATAAGATTAAGGATGCAGGAATAACTCAAATGTATGCCGATACCCGCGATAATGCAAATGCGTGCGTTATCTATGTGCCAGACAGTCGGAATCAGATTCAGTTGGGCTATTATCGCAAATACTATAATCCTTCCTATCAATCTCTCTTTATGAATATCAATACGCTTTCTGATGAGGAGTGGGCGATTACGAAAGGACAATTGGTGGAACGTACCATCAACCAGATGAAGTTGGCATATTCCTATAGTAAACAAAAACTAACTGTGCAGACAGAGGCAAGTTATTATGCCATTGAAGATGGCGAGAATTTTACTGAATTGGGAGCATCAGCTTATTGGAGAACTGATGGCTTGAGTTTGGCTGGAGGATCAAATCTATATACAGCTAAGAGTGGAACCTATGCTTCGTTCCGATTTGTTCCCACAGTTTATCTCAATAATGATTGGCAGATAGGGCTGCAGATGGTATATTACACCCGTAATTCGCCCAAACGTGAGGAAACAGGTGTGCCTGTATATGGATGTCTGTCGGTGAACAAGCAATTTTGCAAGAGATGGAATCTGGGCGTTGATTGGCATGATATGTTTGATGCATTCTGTAGTGATGCAAAATTAAACAGACATGCTGTAAATGTTAAGTTGCAATATAGACTATAACGAAAACAAGAAAGTGAGTATGACAAGTATTGAACTGGATATGATACAAACGGCTGGCATAGGTGCTTTAGCTCTTATAGTCGGTATGATTTTAACAAGAAAGGTTTCATTCCTGCAGAAGTTTTGTGTGCCATCGCCAGTAAGTGGAGGTATCATCTTTTCGTTTCTTACCCTGGCATTATATGGGTGGTGCGATATCGAAGTATCGTTCGATGGTACGTTGAAAGATGTCTTTATGCTGGCGTTCTTTACCAGCGTTGGTTTCCAAAGCGACCTTAAAGTAATAAAGCAAGGCGGCAGGCTGTTGGTGATTATGCTTACCCTGTTGGTTGTCATTATTGTTTTGCAGAACCTAATGCCAATGGGCATTACCCGATTTATGGGTGTTGATCCTTTGATTGGTATGGCTGCAGGTAGTATTTCTATGACAGGTGGACATGGTACGGCAGGAGGATTCGCAAGTGTTCTTGAGGGAATGGGGCTTCATGGCGCAGGAACAATAGGTATGGCAGCAGCAACCTTTGGTTTGATAGCAGGCTCTATGATTGGAGGTCCGTTGGCAGAGAAAATCGTGCGTACCAAACTTACACACGAACAGATGCAGCCACATGATGAAGATATTGACCCTGCAATGGCTGGTATCGAGAGCGACGAGGCATCGCCAACAGGTCGTACAAAGCGTGTCAGTACTAACGAGCAGGAGTTTCAGCAGTATGCCAAGGCTGCATATTGTATTCTTCTTGTAATGGGTGGTGGTACCTTGATGAGTTGGTTGTTAGCAAAGACTGGCATCACGTTTCCAACCTATTTTGGAGCCTTGATTCTTGCAGCCATCGTCCGTAATAGCATAGGATTTGTAAGTTACAAGGATGACGGTAAATGGGAGAATGCCGAGAAGTTACTTGATATGGAACGAATTGTGAGTGTAGGAAATATCTGCCTGTCAATGTTTCTTGGTATGGCTATGATATCTCTTAGGCTTTGGGAGCTGCAAAGCTTAGCTCTTCCATTGATAGTTATTTTGATATCTCAGGTAATTATGATGGCATTGTTTGCATACTTTGTGGCATTCCCAATGTTGGGGCGCAACTATGATGCAGCCGTATTGTGCGCAGGTATGTGTGGCTTCGGCCTAGGAGCAACCCCAAATGCTATGGCTAATATGAGTGCTGTATGTTATAAATACCGCTATACAGTCAAGCCATTTCTCATAGTTCCAATCATTGGTGCAATGTTCGCCGATCTGATTAATACTGGAATGATTACTTTATTCCTTAATCTTATTACATCAATATGATGGGTTAATAAAGTAAACATAAAAATCCGTGTAATCTTTCGACTACACGGATTCTTTTTATAGAGTATAAATTTACTTTACCTCCTCGAAGTCGGCGTCCTGGATGTCCTCAGGCTTTGGACCTTCCTGCTGAGCCTGCTGCTGACCACCGTTGAACTGGTCGCCACCAGGCTGGCCTGCTGCGCCACTCTGCTGGTACATCTGCTGTGAAGCTGTCTGCCAAGCATTGTTGAGGGCTGCGATAGCTGTGTCGATAGCGTTAACATCGCCTGCCTTGTGAGCATCCTTCAGCTGCTGCAGAGCCTGCTCGATGGCTGGCTTGTGCTGAGCTGGGATCTTGTCGCCAATCTCCTTGAGCTGGTTCTCTGTCTGGAAGATCATAGAGTCAGCCTGATTCAGCTTGTCAACACGCTCGCGCTCCTTCTTATCGTTCTCGGCATTCTGCTCAGCCTCGGCCTTCATGCGGTTGATCTCGTCCTGTGACAGACCAGAAGATGCCTCGATGCGGATGGCCTGCTCCTTACCAGTAGCCTTATCCTTGGCAGAAACCTTGAGGATACCGTTGGCATCGATATCGAAGGTTACCTCGATCTGAGGAATACCACGACGTGCTGGAGCGATACCTGTGAGGTTGAACTGACCAATTGACTTGTTCTGTGAAGCCATTGGACGCTCACCCTGCAGAACGTGGATGGTTACCTCTGTCTGGTTATCAGCTGCAGTAGAGAATGTCTCGCTCTTCTTGCATGGGATAGTTGTGTTAGCCTCAATCAGCTTGGTCATTACACCACCCATGGTCTCGATACCCAGAGTAAGAGGAGTAACGTCGAGCAGTACGATGTCGCCTACGCCACCTTCCTTGTTCAGGATAGCACCCTGGATAGAAGCACCTACGGCTACAACCTCGTCAGGATTTACACCCTTTGAAGGCTCCTTGCCAAAGTAGTTCTTAACCAGCGTCTGCACAGCAGGGATACGGCTTGAACCACCTACGAGGATAACCTCGTCGATATCAGCAGTTGTGAGGTGTGCATCAGCGATAGCCTTCTGACATGGAGCCAGACAAGCCTGGATCAGGTCGTGAGCCAGCTGCTCGAACTTAGCACGAGTCAGAGTCTTAACCAAGTGCTTTGGTACACCAGCTACAGGCATGATGTAAGGCAGGTTAATCTCAGTTGATGTGCTTGATGACAGCTCGATCTTTGCCTTCTCAGCAGCCTCCTTCAGGCGCTGCATAGCCATAGGATCGCTCTTCAGGTCGGCACCCTCGTCGTTCTTGAACTCCTGTACCAGCCAGTCGATGATAACCTGGTCGAAGTCATCACCACCAAGGTGAGTATCACCGTTGGTTGACAGTACCTCGAATACGCCACCACCAAACTCCAGGATTGAGATATCGAATGTACCACCACCCAGGTCGAATACTGCGATCTTCATATCCTTGTTAGCCTTATCTACACCATAAGCCAGAGCAGCTGCTGTAGGCTCGTTTACGATACGCTTAACCTCGAGACCAGCAATCTGACCAGCCTCCTTAGTAGCCTGACGCTGAGAGTCAGAGAAGTATGCAGGTACGGTGATAACTGCCTCTGTAACCTCTTGTCCGAGATAATCCTCAGCAGTCTTCTTCATCTTCTGAAGAACCATAGCAGAAATCTCCTGTGGAGTGTACTTACGGCCATCGATGTCAACACGTGGGTAACCACCCTCGTTAACTACAGTATATGGCACGCGAGCAATCTCCTTCTCGGTCTGCTGCCAGTTCTCACCCATGAAACGCTTGATAGAGTATACGGTGTTCTTTGGGTTAGTGATAGCCTGACGCTTGGCAGGATCACCAATCTTACGCTCACCATTCTCAACAAAACCAACTACTGAAGGAGTTGTACGCTTACCCTCGCTGTTGGCAATTACTACTGGCTCGTTACCCTCGAATACGGCAACACAGCTGTTTGTAGTTCCTAAATCGATTCCAATAATCTTTCCCATAATTCTATATTTTTTTAATTTATACTCAATTTGTCACAAATCGGATTGCAAAGCGTATGCCAAAATGACTAATTAGGTAAAAAATGTTTTTTATTACGTCATTTTGGCACAAAATATTTGGATATTCATTCGAAATATTCTATCTTTGCACACAGAATTATAGAATAAAACTATAGGTAGTCATGAAAAGAACGATTTTTACGGCCTGTTTGGCGATTGCCTTTTTGACAGCATCGGCTCAGAGTAACTCTTATATAGTGAAGACTAAGGGCGCCAAGAAGAGTGCCCAGACCCACATGCAGGAAGAGATAGCTGAGGCTCAACTGGAGGAAGAGGAGGCATCGAAGGATTTCATCAGCCAGAACTTCAAGTTTCACAGCCTGTGCGACTGGGAGAAGGGTATGAAGTTTATGGTGATGCCTGATAAATACGACCTGGTGGTTAAGACCTTTACTGATCCAAGCACGGAAAAAGAGGTTAGCAGCATGACGCTGAAGTATAAGATTATGGTTTACCAGGGTCATGATGAGAGTAAGGATGGCCACGCGCGTATCCACTTTACCTGTCAGGATAATGGCAAACCCTATTATTATGAGATAGGTTACGGAACGTTTGAAGACTACTGTTTTCAGAAGACAGGTGTGCCCACTTTGGCATATCTTGGCGATGTTGACATAGCCAAGGAGAAACTGATGGACAAGACGCTTTATACCAAGACCAAGTATTATCGCATAGACACAGAGTATGATGGCGAAGGCTATCAGGATGTCGAGGTCGATCAGGATATGGAAGTAAAGGTGGTGGCCGTTGGTGTAGGCTCACGCAAGTATCCTGTAAAGATTGTGGTTGAGGATAAGGATGGCAACCAGTTCTATCAGAATGTGGCCATGTCGAAGACTAACTGCGGCATGCGCGATGATGAATTTGTGGCTGACGAGGCAAGATATCTGTTCAACAACTCGTTCGAGCTTCAGGACGACATCATGTCAATCAGCAGCAGAAACTATAAGCAGTTTATTGGCAAGGTAATCCACACCAAGCACCCAATAAAGATGCTGAACGAGGTTACCAGCAAACAGCAGGCTATTCCACGCTTGGCTGAGTACAAGATTGAGTTGATTACTCCGCACAAGAACGATGATATGGCAACTGTTAAGCTCAAGAATACCACACTGGGTAACTACTTCTATGCTGAGTGCTATCTGGATCAGTATAAGAGTGTCAGTGATGAAACAAAGTTCTTTGGATACATCTTTGCTCCTGGTCCTGGTAAGAAGGTGGCTACTAGCGAGGCATCGCGCGCCATGATTCGTGCAGGACACGTAGGTATCGGAATGTCGGAAGACGAGGTTGAGATGGCTGCTGGCGAGGCTGATAAGGTGGAAGCTGGTCAGGGTGGTCAGTACTTCTGGATATTCAAGCGCTCTAACGACAAACTGCTGTATGTAGAGTTTGACGGATCGGGCGTGGTTAAGAAAACCAGCGTAAAGGATGCCAACGAGGGTTCTGGAAAGAACGGTACAAAGAAAAAGAAGGCTGCCCCCAAAGCCGTAAACGGATGGATGGGCGGAACAGGAACACCCCTTGAAAACTAAAATAAGAATCCCAGCCGATTGGCTGGGATTTCTATTTTTATTTCTTGTTAGCAATTGCTTCCATAATCTTTGCTTCGAGTTCGTCGCAGAGTTCAGGATTGTCTTTCAACAGTGCCTTTACTGCATCACGGCCCTGACCAAGTTTCGAGTCGCCATAGCTGAACCATGAGCCACTCTTCTTGATGATGTCATACTCAACGCCCAGATCTGCAATCTCGCCAATCTTTGAGATTCCCTCGCCAAAGGTGATCTCGAACTCAGCCTTGCGGAATGGGGGAGCAACCTTGTTCTTAACAATCTTCACACGAACCTGATTGCCAACGGGTTGGTCACCATCTTTCAGAGTTTGGGTCTTGCGAATGTCGAGACGTACTGAGGAATAGAACTTCAGGGCGTTACCACCAGTGGTAGTCTCAGGATTACCAAACATCACACCAATCTTCTCGCGCAGCTGGTTGATGAAGATACAGGTGGTGTTGGTCTTCGAGATGGTTGATGTGAGCTTGCGCAGAGCCTGGCTCATCAGTCGGGCCTGGAGTCCTACTGACGAATCGCCCATATCTCCCTCAATCTCCTTCTTTGGAGTAAGTGCAGCTACTGAGTCGATAACGATGATGTCGATAGCGCTTGAACGAATCAGCTGATCAGCAATCTCGAGTGCCTGCTCACCATTGTCTGGCTGAGAGATGTAGAGGTTGTCGATATCAACGCCAAGGTTGGCAGCATAGAAACGGTCGAATGCATGCTCTGCATCGATGAATGCTGCGATACCACCAGCCTTCTGGGCCTCAGCGATGGCGTGGATGGCCAAAGTGGTCTTACCTGATGACTCAGGACCATAGATCTCAATGATACGTCCCTTGGGGTAACCACCTACACCAAGAGCTGCATTCAGACTAATCGAGCCTGTAGGTATCACTTCTACATTTGCTATATTTTCATCGCCCATGCGCATAATCGAGCCTTTGCCATAGTCCTTTTCGATTTTTGACATGGCGGCCATCAGGGCTTTCATCTTCTCCTGTTGAGGCGTCAATACCTCTTTTTCTTCTTCTTTTTTCTTTGCCATAATTTAATTTTTTAAGAGGTGAGAGGTGAGAGGTGAGAGGTGAGAGATTAGTCTCAAATCTCAGAACTTACACAATGCACCTAGTGTTATACATTATTATTGATCATTTTATCTTCCATTGTTCTTCTTAATCCAATAAGCATTTTCGCAATTTCTGTTATGCTCTTTTCTTCTATCGCTAGTTGCTCACTTGTTATGTAATGCAGTAATTCTGCAACTTCCAATTGACACATAACCTCCATAAGCGAACCATAACTGATTTCAATGAAGTGAACACGTTCTTTTATTGAGAAACGCCCCATCCCCTCAGCAATATTTGATGGAATTGAAACAGCGGCTCTTTGGATTTGATTGGTAAGCCCATAAGATTCCTGAGATGGGAATTTCTTACATAGATTATAGATTTCTGCCACAAGTGCTTTAGCTTGATGGTATACTTTTAATTTTCTATAATAAAAATCTTCCATGTTCTGCCTACAATCTATTCTCTCACCTCTAGCTTCTCACCTCTCACCTCTTACAATTCGATATCAATATCGAATTGTTCATTCCAAGGCAGGCCCTGCTTGTTGAGCTGCTCCATGAATGGATCTGGATCGAATTCCTCTACGTTGTAAACGCCTGGCTTCTTCCAGAGCCCCTTGCAGAACATCATAGCGCCAATCATGGCAGGTACACCTGTGGTGTAGCTTACGCCCTGCATACCTGTCTCCTCGTAGGCTGCACGATGCGAGCAGTTGTTGTATACATAGTATGTGTGCTCCTTGCCATCGTTGCCAATTCCACGAATACGGCATCCGATAGATGTCTCGCCCTCGTAGTTCTCGCCAAGATCCTGTGGGTTAGGCAGTACTGCCTTCAGGAACTGCAGAGGCACAATCTTTACTTTTGCTGTGCCAGAACCATCAGCCAGAGGTGCCTCGTATTCAACCTCGTCGATACGACTCATACCGATGTTCTGAATCACCTCGAGGTGCTTAAGATACTGCTGACCAAAGGTCATCCAGAAACGTGCACGCTTGATAGTGGGGTAGTTGATAACCAATGACTCGATCTCCTCATGGTGCAACAGATAGCTGTCGCGAGGGCCGATGTTTGGATAGTTCAGATCCTTGTGAATCTCCAGAGGCTCTGTCTCAACCCACTTACCATCTTCCCAGTAGAGTCCCTTCTGGGTAATCTCGCGGATATTGATCTCTGGGTTGAAGTTGGTGGCGAATGCCTTGTGGTGGTCGCCTGCGTTGCAGTCAACGATATCCAGATACTGGATCTCCTTGAAATGATGCTTTGCTGCATAAGCAGTATAGATGCTGGTTACGCCTGGGTCGAAACCACAACCAAGGATAGCTGTGAGGCCAGCCTTCTCAAAGCGGTCGCGATAAGCCCACTGCCATGAGTACTCAAAGTGTGCTTCATCCTTAGGCTCGTAGTTGGCTGTATCCAGATAGCTGCATCCGCAAGCCAGACAAGCGTCCATAATCGTCAGGTCCTGATAGGGCAGGGCCAGGTTGATAACCAACTCAGGTTTGAAGTCGTTGAACAGCGCCTTCAGCTGCTCCACATCGTCAGCATCAACCTGAGCGGTCTTGATGTCCATCTTATATCCAGCCTTGTGGATATCCTCCACAATCTTATCGCATTTTGCCTTACGGCGACTAGCAATCATAAACTCTGTAAACACATCAGCATTCTGAGCAATCTTGAATGCTGCAACGGTAGCCACGCCACCTGCGCCAATCATTAATACTTTTGCCATATTTTTTAATGTTTAATCTTTAATTCTTAATGTTTAATCTTTTATCTCGTCTGCCTTGATTCCAAGTGCTGCCATCAGCGAGTATCCCAGTATTTCCTGGCGATAATTGCCTCCTGTAGTTGGCTGCATGGTGAACACTGTTACACGCTTATTGTCATCGTCAGCTTGACGCAATGCCTCGCGTACCTTATTATATATAGGGGCATCTTCTGCGTTTGGAATCACCATCAGTCGCTTGATGTTCTTCTGTGCCAATACCAATTCGAGCGCTTCGTTGAAGAAATCGCCCACCTTGGCAAAGCCTTCAGCCTGATAGGCGTTGATGGTAAACTCGCCCAGATGGTCCTTGAAAGCCTTCTCGCTCAGGTCGCTGGCATAGTTGCCAGGCACAAAGTTGTCCATCTGCTGCTTATCCTTCTGGTGAATCAGTATCACCTGTATCTCATTTTCGCCATCTCTGATACCTCCATCCAGGGCGATGCAATCCAACCATTTGGCGATGTCGGCCTGGGGTATGCGTCGTCCTATCATCCTCTCGAAGTTCACGATCAGATTAAATGCTACAGAGTCAACGTAGTCAGCATCAACCAGCACCACGTTTTCACTCCACTTTGCTTCTCTATTTAAGTCGTTGTTCATATGGAGTGCAAATATACGAACTTTTTCGCTAAGCAACAAACTTTTCGACTTTTATTTAGAATAATTATTTGGTTTTCTTCTCACTTATTCGTACCTTTGCACCCAAATTCAAAACAATAAATAAAAAAAGTAATAAATTAAAATGTCAACATTAACAATTCTTATTGTCGTTGTGTTCTGTTTGGGCTATCTTAGTATAGCTTTAGAGAGCCTGACAAAAGTCAATAAGGCGGCTGTTGCGCTGCTGATGTGTGTGCTGTGTTGGACACTGCTCATGCTTGATCCTGCTTCGTATTACCCCTCGATTCTTGGTGGCGATGTGGTTCACCATATCTCTGAGGTCATCGAGCATCATCTGGGCGATGCCGCTGGTACGCTATTCTTCCTGATGGGAGCCATGACCATCGTAGAGATTGTAGACTCGAATGGCGGATTTAACTTCGTGCGCGACACGCTGAAGACTCGTTCTAAGCGCAAGCTGATGTGGCGTATGGCTTTTATGACCTTCTTCCTCTCAGCTATTCTCGACAACCTTACCACCTCTATCGTTATGATTATGGTGCTCCGTAAGCTGGTTCAGAGTCACAACGATCGCCTTATCTATGCAGCCCTTGTGGTTATCTCTGCCAATTCAGGAGGTGCTTTCTCGCCTATTGGCGACGTTACCACCATCATGCTCTGGATTAAGGGCGTTATCACCACTCAGGGTGTGCTTACTGAAATCTTTATTCCTTCGCTTGTTTCTATGCTTGTACCTGCATTTATCCTGCAGTATCAGCTTCAGGGCAAGTTCGACAAGGAGCAGAATCTGCCAAAGGCTGATGTAAGCCAGTTCACAAAGTCGCAGCGTGACATCATCTTCTGGCTTGGTGTTGGTGGTCTCTGCTTTGTGCCCATCTTCAAGACTATTACTCATCTGCCTCCATTCATGGGCATTCTGCTGGTTCTGGGATTGTTGTGGACAGTTACAGAGATTTTCCACTACAACACATCTGATGATGACACGATGGCCAAGCGCGTAAGCGATCTGCTTTCTAAGATAGACCTTTCTACCATCATGTTCTTCCTTGGTATCTTGATGGCAGTAGCTGTTCTGCAGGAGGTTGGTGTGCTCACCATGCTTGGTGGCGTACTCGACAGTACCTTCGAGGGCAACCACTTCCTCGTAACAGGTATCATTGGTGTTCTGTCGTCAATCGTTGATAACGTACCTCTCGTAGCAGGTTGTATGGGTATGTATCCTGTGGCTGCTACTGGCGATATGGCTATCGATGGTATCTTCTGGCAGTTGCTGGCTTACTGTGCTGGTGTTGGTGGTTCGATGCTGATTATCGGATCAGCTGCTGGCGTAGTAGTGATGGGCCTTGAGAAGATTACCTTTGGATGGTATATGAAGAAAATTACCTGGGTAGCTTTCGCAGGCTATATGGCAGGTATCATAGTCTACTGGTTTGAGCGTGCTTTGCTCTTCTAAATAAAATATCCCCTCGCAGGTCTGCGAGGGGATATCTTTTTTAATTCCTTGGTATCCACATCCAGAAGGTAGAGCCATGTCCTTCACCTTCAGATGTTACTCCAATCTTTCCGTTGCATCGCTCTGCGATGGCCTTACAGATGCTAAGACCAAGACCTGTGCCCTGAACAAAGTCGTTCAGTTTCACGAATCGCTCGAATACAGCATCCTGCTTGTCCTTAGGAATACCAGCACCAGTATCTTCGCAATAGAAGTATATGCCACCATCCTGCTCGCGATAGCCCACCTTGATGTGGCCCTCGTGGGTGTATTTGATGGCGTTGGTGGTGAAGTTGGTCAATACCTGCTGTATGCGTCCCTTGTCGAGGGTAGCTATGAACGAGTCGTATGGATTGTCTTTGATAAACTGGACTCCAGCCTCGTCGACACGCTGAGCCAGCGTCTGACAGATGTCGTCGAATACCTTGGCAAAGTCAACCTCCTCAGGCTGAATAGCCAGAGCCTGACCAACATTCGATGCCTCAAGGATATCGTTGATGAGTCGCATCAGCATATCGCAGTTGTTGCGGATAATGCGGATGAACTCCATACGATCATCGTGGCCTTCTACTACTGGCAGAAGGTCGCTGAAGCCTACGATGGCATTAAGTGGAGTACGTATCTCGTGGGTCATGTTGGCAAGGAAGGCTGCCTTCATCTTTCCTGACTCCTCTGCACGCTTGGTCTCGTCCTTCAGCTTTTGCTGAGCCTCCATCAGATTGTCGATGTTACGAGCCACACCAAAGTACTTGATGACATTACCCTCATCGTCAAACCTTGGTATACCGCTGATGGCGTACCATACTGGGCCAGGGTTAATCATGGTGTACTTAAAGTGGATGGTCTTGTTGTATGGCTTAGCTTGCGAGATGGCCTCTCTGGCCTCTCTGAAGGCTTCTTCGCGGAACTCGTCAGTAGCACCACCAAAGAATACGTCTAGAGTCTTGGTGTTGTCTGACTTATGACCACTATAACTAAAGTGGATGAGGCCTTCTTTCAGGTCGAATGTCCATAAGAACATCTTACTGTTTTCAAGCAGATAGCCAAGTTGCTTCTCGTAGAACTGTATTTCCTGGGTTGCTTTCTGAAGTTCCTTATCGTGTTTGGCTTGTTCCAGATAAAGGCGACGTTCAGCAGTCATATCACGAGCAGTAACTACGTAGAACTGCAATTCTCCCTCTTCGTCGAATGTGGGATGAACCTTAATCTCGATATACTTAAATATTCCGATTTCAGGATAGAACATACGCTGGCAGACATGGAAACTCTCCTTGTCGCCCTTCTGATACTGGCCTTTTACCAATGGTACATCAAACAGATTCATCTGGCGGAAGAACTGCTCACCCTCCTTGTCGAATTCGCAGAGTTCGCCCATACGTCTGTTTACGTCAATCAGCGTACCATCCTTGGCATAGAACGACATGGCTGTAAGTCCGTTGCTGAACATGTTCTGATACTTACTGGCTATCTCCTCGTTGATGCGCTCTTCCAGAATCTCGTGGGTGTAGTCTCTGAACGATGTGATGACGTAGCGTGGCTTTCCGTCTACGTGCTCCACTACAGCATGACCCTCAATCCAACGCCAATCCGGATCCTTTTCTGTACCTCTGTTATAACGACGCTTCAGGTAGCCCAGGTCTTTCTGACCTTGACTCATCAGTCGCATAGCCTCGCTAAACTTGCCTTTCTCATTGTCAGGCAGACGCTTCATAAACTCTTCGTGAGCCAGACCTTCCTTTGGCAGCATGTCGCCATAGTCGTTTCTCATGCGCTGGGTCTGTATGTCGTATTCTATCACGTAGTAGTTACCTGATCTCAGCGCCTCAGTCATCAGCTGGTTCATATCTACCGATTTCTCTACAGCCTTCTTTACCCTGATGCGCATCATGTGGCTGAACAGCAGGGTGACTATACCTGCTATGATAATGGCAATCAGCAGGATGAGCGCCATTGGCGATGCATCGTTGTGTACGTTTTCTGGGTGGAACCACTTGTCGCGTATCTTCTGGATGTCGCCTGACTGTTCCAAGCGTGCAAACACATCATCGATGGCGTGTATCAGTTCCTTGTCGTATCCTATGATGCGCAACTCGCCTGCAGGGATGTCGGTCTCGTCGAATTCTATTCCATCGAGGGCAAGCTCTTTCACCTTCATCTTCAGTGGCTGTTCGCCCCACATGTAGTATTTATACTTTCCGCTTCTTATTCCCATCAGGGCTTCGCGAGGCGTATGATACTCTACTGTGAAATCCTTGCTTTTGAGTGCGCTAACCTTCAGGTCTACATAGTCGTTCTTCTTCAGGGTAAGTGTATCGCTGTTGGTAAGCTGGCTGATTCGCTTCAGCGGACGTGTTGATCTGAGTCGGATGGCCCTTATATTATAATAGGTAATCATGTTGTGTGTGTACTCGAATGCAGGATCCTCGTACTTGAATTTAAGGGCATGGATAAGGTCGGCCTCATGATTGTCGAAAGTCTCAGTACACTTGTACCACTCCATCATCACGAATTTGTGTGGAATGCCAAGTTTGTCGAGAATCATGTTCAGTACCTCTACATTATATCCATCAGGTTCGCCAAGGTCGTTTCTGAACTCGTATGGTGGAAACTCCCAGTCGCTAACGATTACAAGCGGATTTTCGTTCGTATAATTACGCAGATAATCTGCCTTGGCATGTTGCGTGGGGCACAAGGCTAGCAAACTGGTAATGGCGAGTATTATTATCTTCTTTGTCATCATATATCTTTGTATCATAATTAGTTTCTTTCCATTTCTAACATCTTACATGGTATCGAGAACCAGACGGTGGTGCCCTTACCCTCAGTAGATGTAAGCTCAATATTACCACCCATATACTGTACCAACTCATGGCAGATGCTGAGGCCAAGGCCAGCACCATTATTGGCACCAGTAACAAATCGTCCGAAGATGTTCTCCTGATTCTCCTTCTTGATACCACTACCTGTATCTTCTACTGATATCAGCAGTCTGTCGGCTATAAACTCATAGCGTGCCAGAACACTACCTGAAGTGGTGTGCTGGATGGCGTTAGTAAGTATCTTGTTGATAATCATCGATACGTTTGGCTCGTCAATCTCGATAACCAGTCGCTTGTACGGACTCTGTACGATGTACTCTACGCCTGGCAGCTTGTGGTTGTCCCATACTGATGAACATCTGCCACCAAATATGCTTGCAAAGTCTACTGGTTGTGGCGATAGGGTAATCATTCCTGCATCGAGTCGCGATAGGAACAGGATGTCGTTGATCAGCTTCAGCAGCGATGCTGAGTTGTTCTTAATCTCGTTGATGAACACAGCCTCGTCCTCAGGCGAGTGCTCCATCTCAAAGAGTTCCGAGAATCCTACTACAGTGTTAAGTGGCGTACGTATCTCGTGGCTCATGTTGTGTAGGAATGCGTTCTTAACAGTCTCAACCTCCTGAGCGCGAACTGACTCCTCTGCCAGTTTCTCTTCTACAGCCTTAATCTCGCTGATGTCACGAATCAGTCCGAAGTATTCCTGTATCTCGCCATCCACCTTGGTAGGCACAAAGTTAAACTGCAAGTGTAGTGGCAAATGGTCTTTGCGCCTGATGCAGGTCTTGACTTCTGCAATCAGACTACCCGTCTGTCGATTATCCATCTTGTTGAGTAAGCGCAAGGCCTGTTTCTCTGACGAGCTATCTACGAAAGCCAGAGCACGGGTTTGTGTAAGCGAGTATTTCTCGTGGCCTATCTCGCTATAGATGGTCAGCGTATGTGTGTCGAGATGATATTTAACCAGACTGATACCTCCCACAGACAGCACATAGTCGATGTTGTGTACGTAGGTTGACACATCGTCCTTTACAATTTGTAGCTGCTTGCTGTTTTCTTTCAGTTTTCTATACGAATTGGCCGACTCTGTAACGTTACGTCCTGTTCCAAAGAATCCTATACGGTTGCCAAACTTGTCGTGTACAGGGAGCACCTGCAGCTCGTAGTAGAGCTTCTCTCTGCCCAACATTCTGTTCAGCACACGATTATCATCTGGCGAAGTGTATAGCTGGGTGGCATAGAAGTACTCGAACTTGTCGAGGTCGAGTTTATCCTCGCCAAGTACCTCTGCGAGTGATATCCTGCGTTGCTTGATGGTGTCATTATCAACTCCCATTGCTGATAGCGACTTGCTGTTCATATCAGTAATGTAGCCATCAGCATCGTAGTAAACCATATCGACCAAGGCTGAATTGAATAGCGACTGATAGCGCAGCATCGACTCCTTGATCATTGACTGGCGCATACGATCCTGAGTGGTATCAGTCTTCGAGATGATGATGACTGATGGCCTTTTTCGCTTATCCCTTCTCAGTACTGATAACGTGGCAGTATAGTTGTTGCTATGTATCAGGTCGCTTTCGTATTCCTTTAGCTGTATGGATTGTGTTCCTGTTTTTTCTTCAATTACATCGCGTAGTGCCTCAGTAAGTGTGGTAAAGTCGTTGGCATCAAATCTGTGTGAGTACTCAAGTAGTGAGTATGTTTTCTCAGCATGGCCCGTTGAGTCCATAACTGTAAAGAACTGGCCTCCTACATCGTATGTGCAGAACTTAACATTACTGGTCTTCATGATTAGCGATAGGCGTTCGTTCTCCTTGTTCACCTTACGAGTCATCTTGCGCTCACGTAGTTTGAAGAAGGTGTAGTATATCAGTATGCCTACAGCCATGATAGTAAAGAACTTAATCATGTCCCATATCCACGATGGTATGCCTGATTCGTGGCGCTCTGGATAGAACCACTTGTTCTGTATAGCTGTTAGTTTGTCGTTGGCACGCAGGTTTGAGTACACGCTGTCAAGCTGAGCCAGCAAGTGGTGGTCGTTGGCAAAGAACTTATATTCGCCATAGGGGAATTCGAATGGTGTAATCTCAAGATTGTCAGTGTGGTATTTGTTCATCAGCCACTTAAGCGACATGGAGTTCCACAATATGATACCCTTGTTCTCTGTACTTACAATCTGTATGGCCTCCTTCATGTCGTCGTAAGGAATCACCTCCTTGCTCCAACCTTTATCCTCCAGCATGTGATGGCTAAAGCTACCTTCGTGCACTATGACCGGATAGCTGGCCAGTTCTTTTCCGTTGCGGGCGTTTATGGCCATTCCCTTAGGTTTAACCAGGCTATGTGTGAATATCTGCACAATGGTTCTTCCATATGAAGAACTGTGACGTGCAAAGTCGGCATCCATTCGCAGCATCAGGTCCGACTTGTGTTCCTTCAGGTCTTTCTGGGCTTCGAGTGTAGGCCTCAGTCTTATGACATAAGGAATATCCAATTCCTTGAATATCATCTTCAGCAGGTCAATGTTGTATCCATCGGGCTCTCCGTTCTCGTTCAGGAATACGTAAGGCCACAAGTCCCATGCGTCTTCATATACCAATGGACGCTTATCTGTGTATACGATGGTTGAGTCTTCGTAGTTTTGAGCGTGGGTAATGCCTGTCGATAGGTGGCATGCCACAAACAATGCTAATATTCTATATCTATTCATAATCATATGGTTGTTTCTTCTTTACATGGAATCCAGAGCCAGAAGGTCGATCCGCAGCCTTTGCCCTCGGATGTGACGCCAATCTCGCCACCACTATTGTCAGCTATGGCTTTACAGATGCTTAATCCTAATCCAGTGCCTTGTACGAAATCGTTCAGTTTTACAAAGCGGTCGAACACTTTCTTCTGATGTTCCTTAGGTATGCCAGCACCTGTATCTTCGCAGTATATGTACAAGCCGTCTTTTTTATGGCGCACCTGTTTCTCATAACCTATCTTTATGTGTCCCTTTTGGGTGTACTTAACAGCATTGGTCACAAAGTTTGTTATCACCTGCTGTATACGTCCTCCATCTATCGTGGTGATAAATGTGGGGTAGGGGCTCTCTGTCTTGAATTCCACGGCTGGGTTCTGAACCCTCTTGGCCAGCGATATGGCCATGTTGTTGAAGCATTGGGCAAAGTCGGTCTTGGTGGGCTCAATCTTGATGCTTCCACTATCCATCGATGATAGTGCCAATATGTCGTTAACCAGTCGCAGCAGCATGTCGCAGTTGTTGTTGATTACCTTGATAATCTCAGCGCGCTCAGCATCTGTAGCGAGCATGGGCAGAACTTCTGAGAAACCTACGATGGCATTCAGTGGCGTGCGAATCTCATGACTCATATTGGCCAGGAATGCACTCTTTCGCAAGCCAGACTGGTTGGCACGCTCAGTCTCCTCCTTCAGCAGGTTCTGCTTGTTGATGAGTTTTGTAATGTTTCTCACCACGCCATAGGTGCCAACAAGTTTGCCTTCTTCATCATAGTAAGGGATACTATCAATAAAATGCCATTCCAACTCAGGACCATTATGGAAGAATGGGCGTGCATGCGAGAGCAGTGTCTTAGGTTCGCTAAAGAAATTGTTTGATTGCTTGATTTCCTTCACAAACGGAACGTCAACAAAGTAGTTCATCAGCTCATCAAAACTCATCTTTATTTCAGGCACGCTCATCTCCTTGTAGAAGGTTATCTCACGTTTGGTGAGCGATGCACGGAAGAATCGCATCTCGATGTTCTCCATCAGGTATTTCAGCTCGTTCTCGTATTCCTCAATCTCCTTGTTGGTACGATATATCTGGGCTTCGTTCTTCTTGTGCTGATGGTATAACTCGCGCTCTTGGGTGATGTCTCTGATGTAGAGGGTGAACATCTCCAACTGCTTATCGTCGTTGTAGATGGGGTGTATGCGTATCTCTGTATAGCAGTCAACCTCTCGCTCGGTAATGATTGTTCTGGTGCAGAAATACAGGTCTTCCTTATCTTCCTTATAGGTGTCTTTATAGGTGATGAAGCGGAAGTTGGGTATATCGAATAGGGGGAATCGATGGTAGAACGGATCGTTGTCGCCCTTGAACTTCAATATCTCGCGTAGCTTACGATTGGCATTTTGCAGATAGCCATCCTTATCGTAGAATGCCTGACCTACGATACTCTGTTCGAACAACTTGCGATAACGGTCTGTCAGTTCCTGCTCCTCCTTCTCAAGCAGCATCTGTTCTGTCTGGTCGTATAGCGTGCAATAGAAGTTGATAGGTTTCTTCTTGTCTTGCGCATCATATTCCACGATACCCACATCGCGCAGATAGCGCCAATCGTGTTTATGTTCTTTGGTACTTCTGTCCCATCTGAACATGCACTCTGCAGCTTTGGCACCCTTCACCAGTCTGTTCATAAATGCCATGTAGATGTGCTTGTCGTCAGGATGTATGTAGTTCAGACTCTCCTCGTATGTCATTCCCTGGTGAGGCAGGAACTTGCCAAACAGGTTGTCAGCCAGGCTGTTCTTCAGGTTTAGTCGTATCACGTAGTTGTTGTCGTTCAGCGTGTGTTGCATAATGGTAGCTATATCCTTAGCTCTCTCAGTATTCTTTCGTATACTGTAGAGGGTTATTCGGTTCAGTATCATTCCTATGATAATGACCATCAGGGTTAGTATAACTATCAATATCTGCATGCTCTGTTACTTTTTCTCAAAACTTGTCAACTCGCAAGGTATGCTCATAAAGAATGTGCTACCCTTGCCTGGTGCTGAGAGTACATCAATGGTTCCTCCCATCTGCTCAACCAGTTCCTTCACTATTGGCAGATCCAAGCCCGTGCCTATACGTTTGTTCTTGGCATCGCCCATAAAGCGGTTAAAGGCCTTGGGCACTTCGTCAAACTCCATACCTTGACCTGTATCTTCTACTATGATAATCAACTCATCGTGTAGGTATTCGTATCTCGACTTCAGCGATCCTGCCTTGGTGGTGAGGGCCGAATAGCCACATAGCTTCTTTATGGCTGTGCCCAGATTCTGTGGATCGATCTTGATCAGCAGCGAGTTGTAGGCGTTTTCTGTTATCTGTTTGATGTTCTTGCTGGCATTGCTCCATCCCTTTTGGCACCATCCTTCAAACAGCGATGCAAAGTCGCACACCTCGTAGCGATACTCAATCATGTGGGCATCAAGGCGTGATATAAACAAGATGTCGTTTATCAGACTCAGCAGTACGTCAGTATTCTTCTTGATTTCGTTGGCAAATACGGGCTCGTCTTCGCGACTGTGTTCTGTCTTGAATAGCTCTGCAAAACCTATGACGGCATGCAGGGGCACTCGTAGCTCGTAGCTCATGTTCAGTAGGAAGGTGTTCTTAAGTTGTTCTTCCTCTTGCGCCTTGGCTGTTTCCTCTTGCAGATGCTTCTCGATGTGCGCCATCTCAGTCTCGTTTCTGCACATGCCGAAGTAGTGAGTCACCTTGCCATCCTTATTTGTTATAGGCATCATGCTGAAGTTCAGATAGATGTCGCGCCCCTTTTGGTCTCTTAGCTTGGTGCGTACGGTCTCTGATATAGTGCTCTTGTAGAGTCTGTCCATTCTGGTGAGCAATCCTTTGGCCAGTTTTCTGTCGTCAGGGTGCACCATGGCTATGGCTTTAAGCTGGCTCAGGTGTGTACCCTCTCCACTCAGGTCGCTCAGTATTTCGAGTGTGTGGGTGGCTGGATAGTAGTTCGTTAGTCGCGCATCGCTAATTTTCAGCGTGTAGTTCAGGTCATCTACGTATTGCTTCAGCGCCTTGGTACGCTCCTTCATCAGTCGTGATGATTCCTGCTGTCTGTGGTGCGATTCTACCATCTCTGTTATGTCGCGTCCAGCAGCTATTACGCCTAGCGAGTGGTTGTCAATGTCGTGTATGGGCTCCAGCATCACCTCGTAGTACATCTTTCCTGTACGAGTCACCTCTGGCACTCGCTCGTCAGTGGCTTTCACTTGGGTAATATCAGTTATCGATGATAGTTGGGTGTGCTCTAGGGTTTTAATGTCGATGTCTCTATACGATGGTATGTCCGTCATCTTCATGTTCCTGCTTAGTAGGACTTGTGGATTCTTTACTCCAAATGTCTCGCAAGCCTTCTCGTTCAGTTCTGCCAGATTGCCATCAGCATCGTAGTATATCATGTCTACCAGCGACGAGTTGAATACCGTATGGAACTTCAGCATCAGGTTCTTGTTGGTTGCTGCCAGTTTCTTCTCCTTGGTCACGTCTCTTTGTGTGCCCAGAATCTCTATTGGCAGGTCATGCTTGTCTCTGCGAAGTACGGTCAGTGTCATGTCGTAGATCTTGGCCTCTTCATCATCTTTCGATGGCGCACTCTTCACTGTCATCGAGTCAGTTATCTGCTCTCTGTTCTGTATGCTCTCTATGCCCCTTACTATCAGCTTGAAGTCTTCGCGATCGTATAGTTGCGAGAACTCGAATGGGGTGTAGAAGGTTTCAGTAAGATTCTCTTTCGATATGACTTTGAATTCATTCTTCTTGGTATTATAGGTCCAGGCATCAGTTTTGTTTGCATCCATAATGAGGGTTAGCTGGGCGTTCATGCGTTGCACCTTGCGCGTCACTCTCTTCTCTTTGTAGTATGTCAGTCGATTGTATACTACCATTACGATAGCGGAAATAATAAATGCCGCTATCAAATAGACGTAGGTGTGGTTAATATCTATAAGCATCAATTGTCTAAAGATGGTAGTAAACACCCGCAAAGTTAGCTAATTTTGCGCAAATAACAAAATTTTTGAATGAAAAAAACACAATTATTTGGAAGTTTCGCAGAAAAACCTTACTTTTGTCATCAGAAAATGACTAAAATTATACAAAATGGTTGACGTAAAAGAAATTTTGAGCAAGAGCGAAGAGCGCATGGAGATGGCAGCTATGTACCTTGAGGACGAGCTGAATCGCATTCGTGCAGGACGTGCCAATGTGGCCATTCTCGATGGTGTTCGTGTTGAAGTGTATGGCAGTAAGGTGCCCCTGAATCAGGTAGCTAATGTCAGCGTGCCCGATCCTCGTACCATCGCCATCAAGCCTTGGGATCGCAAGGAGATCCGTAACATCGAAAAGGCTATCATGGATAGCGATGTAGGTATCACTCCTGAGAACAATGGCGAGGTGATTCGTCTGAACATCCCTGTTCCTACTGAGGAGCGTCGTCGTGACCTTACCAAGCAGTGTAACAAGATTGCTGAGAAGGCTAAGGTTGAGGTTCGTAACGTTCGTGGCGATATCAAGGATAAACTGAAGAAGGCCATCAAGGATGGTCTCTCAGAGGATCTTGAGAAGGATGCTGAGAACGAGCTTCAGAAGTTGCACGACAAGTACATCAAGAAGATCGACGAGCTGATTACAGCCAAGAACAAAGAGATCATGACCGTATAATGCGCGGACTTGTTATTAAGAATACAGGCAGCTGGTACACCGTCTTGACAGACGATGGCCAGCTGATTGATTGTAAGATAAAGGGTAACTTCAGACTCAAGGGTATTCGTAGTACCAATCCTGTGGCTGTGGGCGACAGGGTACAGATTGTGCCTAACAACGAGGGTACGGCTTTTATTACTGAGATTGAGGATCGTCGTAATTACATTATCCGCAAGAGTATCAACCTCTCTAAGCAAAGTCATATCATTGCTGCCAATGTAGACCAGGCCATCCTTGTGGTAACAGTGGCCAATCCCCAGACATCCACCACCTTCATCGATCGTTTCCTCGCTTCTGCCGAGGCTTATCGAGTGCCAGTCATCCTGGCGTTTAATAAGACCGACTTGCTCGATGAGGATATGCGTCGTTATCAGGAGGCGATGGTTAATCTCTACCAGACTGTTGGCTACGAGTGTCACCAGATTTCTGCTAATACTGGCGATGGGGTAGAGGCGTTGATCCCTCTGCTTAAGGGTAAGATCACCCTGCTGAGTGGCAATAGTGGTGTGGGCAAGTCTACGCTCATCAATCGCCTGGTGCCTGATGCCAATCTGCGTACCTCCGAAATCAGCGATGCCCATAACACAGGTCAGCATACTACTACGTTCTCAGAGATGATTCGTCTTGACGAGGGTTGGTTGATAGACACTCCAGGCATCAAGGGCTTTGGCACCTTCGATATGGAGCCAGAGGAGTTGACCAGCTATTTCAAGGAGATATTCCATTTCTCGAAGGATTGCCGATTCTCAAATTGCACCCATACCCATGAACCTGGTTGTGCTGTACTCAAGGCACTCGAAGATCATTACATAGCCGAAAGCCGTTATCAGTCCTATCTGTCTATGCTCGAAGATAAGGACGAAGGAAAATATAGAGCAGCATATTAAACTAACATAATGAAGAAACTTATTTCTATTCAATGTCTGTTGGCCATTGGCATGATGGCAACAGCTCAAGTAAAGACTGCGGTTAGCGAGTTCAATATCGCTGGCCCTTACGCCATTGCAGCTCCATTTGCATTGGATACAGTCGATGTTCAAGGTAAGAAGTTCGATCCAACATCGCTCATGGGTTCCATCGCTTTGACCTCAAAGGCCGATGGTCGTTTCTCAGGTAGCGTACTCCCATCTTTGAAGGAGAGTAAGAGCGTGGGTCTGCTTTCTTTCTATGTAAACAATGCCGATTTCATTAAGGGCAAGGTCGAGGTTAAGGGCCCCAAGCACTCTAAACTGTTTATCGATGGCGTTGAGGCTGGTGGCGAACTCAAGTTGGCTCCAGAGCATCACGTCTTCACCATCCAGTATCTGGCTGAGCCTAACGATACTGACTCTATCAAGGTTTGTTTCGATGCGCCTAAGGCCATTCCTTATACGCTCGACTCGCATCACCCCTATATGGTTCACGATCTGACTGATGGCAAGCGCGTGCGTGGCATCTCGCTTTCAGCTGATGGTCAGTATGTCACCATTACTTATCAGACTACAGCTCGTGGTGGTAACTCTAACTGGAACTACGAGATTCGCGAGACCAAGACCCAGCGTCTGGTTGTGGCTACTAACAGGAATATGCGTTGGATGCCAAAGTCTATTGCTTGCTTGATTGACGAGAAGCAGGGCGAACATCGTTCTCTCTACAAGGTCGATCCCAAGACGGGTGCTCGCACCATTTTCGCACATAATATCCCTGAGGGCGCTTACACCATTTCGCCTAACGAGGATTACCTCATCTTCACCATGGAAGAAGAGGGCCCCAAGGAGGATAAGGAAGTGTTCGAGGTTCTCGAGATGGACGATCGTCAGCCAGGTTGGCGCAAGCGTAACTATCTGGCCAAGTACGACATCAAGACGGGCATCACCCAGCGTATCACTTTTGGTACCAAGGGCGAGCATCTCTTCGATATCTCACAGGATGGTAGCAAACTGCTGGTTGGCAGCTATCACTCTCGTCTGACTAAGCGTCCCACAACGGTTTCTGATATCTTCATGATCGATGCCAAGACGCTGAAGGTAGATACCCTGCTTTCTGCAGCTGAGTTCCTGGGTGGTGGTAGCTTCTCGCCTGATGGCAAACAGGTTCTGTTCACTGGTAATCCTGAGGCCTTCAATCGCATAGGTTGTCAGCTGCCAGCTGATGTTACACCAAGCATGACCGAGAACGAACTATTCCTCTTCGATATCGCCACCAAACAGGTTACTCCACTCACCAAGGACTTCGATCCAAGTATCGAGAGCGTAGATTGGACTTGGGGCGATGGTCAGATTTATTTCTCTGCTGAGGATCGTGATTATGTCAATATGTTTGTACTTAATCCTAAGACTCAGAAGATTACCAAGCTCCCCATTTCTGGCGATTATGCTTATCGCTACAACATAGCTGCCCATGCTCCTATGATTGCATACCTCTCGTATAAGACCATGGAGCCAGCATCTGCTTATGTCTACGATCTGAAATCTAAGAAGAATCTTACTTTCTTCGATGGTGTAAAGGCGCTTGGCGAGGCTGAGATTGGAACTTGTCAGGATTGGAACTTCACCAATTCTAAGGGCGATACCGTTTATGGTCGCCTCTACTTGCCAAAGGATTTCGATGCCAACAAGAAGTATCCTATGATTGTTTACTACTATGGTGGCTGCTCTCCAGTGTCACGATATTTCGAATCTCCTTATGCACCTCAGTATTGGAACTCTCTGGGCTATGTGGCTTATATCCTTGAGCCAAGTGGTGCCACAGGTTTTGGTCAGGAGTGGGCATCGCGCCACGTGAATACTGCTGGTCGTGGTCCTGCTGAGGATATCATCGAGGGCACCAAGAAGATTTGTGAGGCTCATCCATTCATCAATGCTAATAAGATAGGTTGTATGGGTGCTAGCTATGGTGGATTCATGACCCAGTATCTGCAGACTCAGACAGACATCTTTGCTGCAGCCGTTAGCCATGCAGGTATCGCCAACCACACCAGCTATTGGGGTGAGGGCTATTGGGGCTACAACTATAGCGAGGTGTCTATGGCCAACAGCTATCCTTGGAGCCATCGTCAGTTGTATGTCGATCAGAGTCCGCTTTTCAATGCTGATAAGATCCATACTCCTCTGCTGTTGCTTCATGGCAATGCTGACACCAACGTGCCACTGATTGAGAGCTTGCAGATGTTCACAGCTTTGAAGCTTCTTGGTCGCGAGGTAGCCTTGGTAGAGGTAGAAGGCGAGAATCACCACATTCTCGACTACTCAAAGAAAGAGAAGTGGCTTGCCACCCAGATGGCCTGGTTCCAGAAGTGGCTCAAGGACGATCCCTCATGGTGGGACGCCCTCTATCCAAAGAAACATCTCTAATTGTTCTAAAATAATTAATCCTCGCCATTGGCGGGGATTAATTTTATATTGTGATTTCGCCTGAGCCTATGCAGTGGTGATGGTTCTCGTCGTAGACTACGCAGAACTGACCTGGGGCCACACCGTGGATTTTGTCTTTGGAGTGGACGATGCACTCATTTGGGCTTGTCCACTCGAGGGTGGCTGGATGATATTCGGGTGTGTGACGAATTTTGAATGTAACTTCTGTGGGCTGCATCTCTTTAGTTAAGAAATGGAAGTCCTTTACAGGGAAGTCGGCCTTGTAGGCTGTTTCTGGGTCGTAGCCATGCGATACATATAATATATTATGGTCTACATCTTTCTTAACCACAAACCATGGTCCACCACCAAAGCCCATACCCTTACGTTGGCCAATGGTGTGGAACCACAAACCCTTGTGTTCGCCAATACGTTTGCCCGTTTCGAACTCGATCACATCGCCTAGTTGTTCGCCAAGGTATCGACGGATATAGTCGTTATAATTGATTTTGCCAAGGAAACAGATGCCTTGCGAATCCTTGCGCTTGGCATTTACCAAGTGCTCACGCTCTGCTATCACGCGCACCTCATCCTTTACATAGTGGCCTATAGGGAACAAAGCCTTTTTTAATTGCCAATCAGCAATCTGAGCCAAGAAATCCGTCTGATCCTTTACTGGGTCAGGACTAGTGCATAGCCATTTGTAGCCATCAGCATCAATTTCGGTCATGGCGTAATGTCCAGTAGCTATCAGGTCGTAGTCGTGACCACGCTTCTCGTCGAATGCACCAAATTTTATCAATCTGTTACACATCACATCGGGGTTAGGAGTCAATCCTGCACGCACCTTGTCCATGGTGTATTTGGTCACTTGGTCCCAATACTCCTTGTGACAATCAATCACCTCAAGCTTGCAACCATACTTATGCGATACAGCTGTGGCCATCTCGAGGTCTTCCTCGCTCGAGCAGTCCCACTCCTCTTGCTCCTCAGGGCCAATCTTAATGTAGAAGCAATCTGGATGCAGCCCCATGCGAGCAAACTCGTATACGACTACACTACTGTCTACACCGCCTGAAAGCAGTACAGCAATGCGCTTATTCTCTATATCCTTGATATTCATGGGTGCAAAGGTACAAAAAGTTAATAGTTAATAGTGAATAGTTTATAGTTAATTATGCTTAATTATTTGCATATATTCATTGTCAATTCAAAAATAGTACATATCTTTGCGATATCAAAATGATATCAAATTATTAATCATTAAAAACTATAAAGATTATGGAGACAAAAGAGTTTGAGTTCAAAGGATCGGTATTGAACGGATTTCTGATGCTGTTTGTGAATATTGCAGTAGTTATATTGGCAATCCTTGGCATCGTGTATAGTATCATCATGCTCGATGGCAGCAATGGCGCCCAGGGCGGATGGTTGCTTGGTGGCAGCTTGTTGCTGATTATCGTTAACATCATTATGTGGTGTGGCATGATGCAGTTAGAACCAAATGAAGCACGCGTTACCACATGGTTTGGTAAGTACGCTGGAACATTTTCTGAGACGGGCTTCTTCTGGATCAACCCTTTCTATGGCACCAAGAAGGTTTCGCTTCGCGCTCGCAACCTGGATGCAGAACCCATCAAGGTTAACGATAAGACAGGTAACCCAGTGATGATTGGTTTGGTATTGGTTTGGAAGCTGAAGGATACCTATAAGGCACTGTTCGAGGTTGACACACAGACCATGGCTGCTACTCCTAATGCAGTAGGTAGCGACACCAAGGGGCTGATGAAGGCTCTTGAGAGTTTTGTTCGCGTTCAGAGCGATGCAGCCCTGCGCCAGGTGGCTGGTCAGTATGCTTACGACGATGAGGATTCAAAGTCGGGCGAGCCAACCTTGCGTTCGAGTGCCGATGAGATTAACGAGCAGCTGGAGCAGAAACTCGACGAGCGTTTGGCTCTTGCAGGTATCGAGGTTGTTGAGGCACGTATCAACTACTTGGCCTACGCTCCTGAGATTGCTGCTGTTATGTTGCGCCGCCAGCAGGCAAGCGCCATCATCACTGCTCGTGAAAAGATAGTAGAGGGTGCTGTATCAATGGTTAAGATGGCACTCGATAAACTCTCAAGTGAAGAGATTGTCGACCTCGACGACGACAAGAAGGCTGCTATGGTTTCGAATCTGCTGGTAGTGCTGTGTGGCGACGATTCTGCTCAGCCCGTTGTTAATACTGGTACATTGAACCATTAAAAGGTAAAAAGGTAAGAAAGTAAAAAGGTAAAACTATGGCAGAGAAGAAATCCACCAAAAGTTTTATCCTGCGTGTCGACGCTGAGACGATGGACGCGATAGAGGCTTGGGCTGCGGACGAGTTCCGCAGCACCAATGGCCAGCTGCAGTGGATTATCACTGAGGCCCTTCGCAAAGCCAAGCGCCTGCCCAAGAAACGAACCCCAAAAACTGAAGAAAATGAATAGAAAGAAAGCATTATTGATGATTGCTGCCATAGAGTTGATGTTATTGGCAGTAGTGGTAGCACTGTTTGTTTCAGATACCATAAGTATTACAGCCCTCATACCTATTGTGATAGTTATAGGCACAATAAGCAGTGCGGCTACAATAGCCGCAGTAAAGAAACTGCCAATAGAATAATATGGAAGAGAATAAGAATTTTGATTTAAAGTCAGTAAAAGTGCATCGCACACTCGAGGGAACTATCTTCGAGATTGCTGCTGCTGTTATCATGTTATGTGCGTGGGTGGTAGTAATTGTTACCAGGCATAATTCTACCCCTGATTGGATAGGACACGGAGGTTTTACCGTAGCTGTTTTGGTAGCTCTATTATGTGCCTATTCGCCAAGTCATATTAATGTATTTAGCATACCATTACGTAATATCCGACAAGTAGAACTTTCTATTCGTATGGTTCGTGTCATTGCTATAGGATTAGCATTAATGGCTCTGGTACTTTCTATTGTCGGTCCAGATTCACCTCTTTCTAAAACGCTTACCCTTGGTATCTTTATTCTTGTCGGTCTCATTGGCTTTGTGTTTATTTACCTTATTCAAAGAGCAAGATGATACTCAATAAGATTGTTACATATCTGTATAATGTAGGCTGGTTAGTATTGACCATTGGCGTTATATGTAAGGCGCTAGCTCGTCTTTCTGTTTTTAGTTTCATACATAAAAATGTGTTTATCTACATGACGGCTGTTGGCATTTTTATGATGGTGCCATCGTGGATATATAAGTTGTACCATTTCAATACGTTTAGAAGTGAAAACAAGCAAAGACTGCTTACCTTCGCTTTGGTTACAGTTGGCGTTTTGATAATGATTTATATTGTGAGAGGCGTATGAAGAAACTATTATTCACCGTTGCCTTAGCCTGTTTAGGCATAGCCGCCCAACCCCAGAACATCAATGGAACTTGGAGTGGCGAACTGAATGCAGGCTTTCAGAAGATTAAGGTTGTGCTGAATCTGAGCGACGATGGCAAGTGTACGCTCGATAGCCCAGACCAAGGTGCTTATGGCATAGCAGCCACAACAAACTTTGTTTCTGCTGATTCTGTCAACGTAAGCATTGCTTCGCTTAATGCATCTTATGCTGCCAAATTGCAGAATGGTGAGTTGAAAGGAACCTTCACTCAGAGGGGCTTTAAGCTGCCATTGAGTCTTAAGCCAAGCGAGAGAGTCGAATTGAAGCGCCCACAAACCCCACAACCACCATATCCATACGAGACAGAAGAAGTGACATTCCAAAATGCCAAAGCAGGAGCTACACTTGCTGGCACACTAACCATACCTGCTGGTGGCGCAAAATGTGTGCTGCTGATGGTTACTGGTAGTGGTGCTCAAAATCGCGATGAAGAGGTGTTTGGTCACAAACCTTTTGCGGTGATAGCAGACAAATTAGCACGTGCTGGCATCGCCACTTTGCGATATGACGATAGAGCTACAGGAAAATCAGTTGGCGGTATGGATCCAAACGTAACCACACAGGATTTTGCTGATGATGCAGAAGCTGGTATCGAGTGGTTGCGTGCTCAGAAACGATTCAAGAAGGTTGGCCTCATTGGCCATAGCGAGGGTGGTACCATCGCCTTTATGTTGGCTTCGCAAAAGAAACTTGACTTCATTGTTTCGTTGGCAGGTACAAGTGTTAAGGGCGATAGTGTGCTATTGGCCCAAACCAAGGCCATGGCAGGAGCCCAAGTCAAGGACTTGACCATAGAGCAGTTCCGCCAGATGCCAGAGATGCAGAACCCATGGATTAAATGGTTCATCGACTACGACCCACAAGATGATATAGCTAAAATCAAGTGTCCAGTGATGGCCCTTAATGGTAGCAAAGACCTGCAGGTTATCGCCACTCAGAATCTACCTGCCTTGCGTCGCACCCTCCCCAATAACAAGCGCAACGTCATCAAGGAGTACGAAGGTCTCAACCATCTATTCCAACATTGCACCACAGGCATGCCCACAGAATACGCCACCATCGAAGAGACCTTCTCAGAAGAGGTCATCAACGACATCATCGCTTGGATTAAGAAGTTGTAATACAAATCCCCATTGGCACAACAACCAATGGGGATTATGGTAATTTTAAAAAGGCTTTTTTCTTATGTGCGCAGGATTTCTGCGTACCTAAGTCGTATTTTTGCCCCCCGATACGAAATAAAACGAACCAATAAACGTTATTGAATTAATATGAAAGATCTGTTTAAAAAGTACATGTGGATACTCGAGAAGCTCTACAGCACGGGTGGAATCACATTTAAAGATATGGCTGAGGCATGGAAGGAATCTTCAATCAACGCTCAGAAGACAACCCTTGCCAAGCGTACATTCGATGATTATCGAAGGGCTGTCGAAGAGACGTTTGGCGTCAATATTATCTGCGATGCCTCGCGTGGCTACCAATACCGTATCGAAAATACCCGTTCGCTGTCTAATGACCATATCAAACAGTGGTTGCTCAGTTCGTTTGCTGTCAACAACATTCTTCAGGATTCACGCAGCCTCGCTGAACGAATTGTCTACGAAGATATTCCCTCTGGCAACGACTATTTGCTTGACGTGGTGAAGGCTATGCAGAAAGACAAAATGATTCGCGTTACATACGATAATTTCTTCGAGCATGGCGAGCAGCATCTTCTGATTGCACCTTACTGTGTGAAGGTGTTCCGTCAGCGATGGTATGTGGTTGGTAAAGCGCGAGGGCAGAATACCATTTGGCGTTGGGCCTTAGATCGCTTCGTTAATATGGAGATTACTGAGCAGAAGTTCCGCTTGCCCAAAGACTTCTTTGCCGACCTTTATTTTCGCGATGCATTTGGTGTGATAGTGGATGATGACGAATGTTCAGTGGAGACTATCCGCTTGAAAGCCTATAGTGCTAATCATCGTGATGACTACTTGCGTCATCTGCCTCTGCATTCTTCGCAGCATGAGATAGAAAGACAGAAAGACTACACCATCTTTTCCATTCGTCTTCGCCCATCCTACGATTTCTGCCAGGAACTGCTCTCTTATGGCGAGGAGGTTGAGGTGCTTTCGCCTCAATATGTGCGAGATTACATGGCAGAGCGCATACGTAAGATGACTGTGATATACAAAGATTAAAATAATCGCTAGAAAATTTGGAGATATGGTTATTATTACGTATTTTTGCAGCGTAATTAATGTGAAGAGATATGTTGGTACTTCAAGATTGCATCAATAAATTGGCTGACTTCAAGGCTGCGTTTAGCCAGAAGTATGGCATCACTAAACTTGGTATCTTTGGCTCTGTAGCCAGAAAAGAGAATACTGAGGGTAGCGATATTGATATAGTCGTAGAGGTTGAGAAGCCCTCGCTGCAATTGATGTACGAATTGAAGGAAGCACTGAAGGCATTGTTTGCCTGCGAGGTGGATCTTGTTAGATTCAGAGATTCACTCCGTCCGCTGTTTAAGTCGAACATATTAAAAGATGTTATTTATGTCTGATAATCAACTAACAATCCACGACAGGCTCGAAGATATTCTGGAGTCAATTAACCTTATCCAAGAATGGAGCGAGGGTCGTAAGACTGTTCAAGATTTCATGAGTTCATCTACTGGCGTGATGGCTTTTAATGCCTGCGTCATGCGATTCCAGGTTATTGGCGAACATGTTGGCAAATTGCTCAAGAGCGAAGAAAAACCATTGGATGCTTACCCTCAAATCCCCTGGCAAGCCATCTATGGACTTCGAAATATTATCTCTCACGAATATGCCAATATTGACGAGGACATCATTGTCTCTGTGATAAATGATGACCTTGCTCCACTCAAAGAAGCTGTCGAGGAGATGTTGAAGAAATTGGTTTGATTATTATATTCATTTTCTACATTCTTAAAGATATGATACATACAGATTTACTAGATGATTATATAATTAATCAAAGGCAAATAAGGCTACAAAAAAAATCACATAGAGTAAATAGTTTTTTGAGCAATATAGCTAAAAGAATTAACCTTCGTTTGCAATCTCTTACGATATTATTGGCTTGTGTTTCACTTATTTCTTTTATGTCTTGTTCATCTGATGATACGGATGAAATTGATAAGCGTAAGGAGTTTACACAAATTGTGGAGAATCGATCGGCCAAGGATCTACTCAATGACTTGTATGTTGGTAGCGATGGAGATATTCAATCATTAGCTCGTATGTTAAATGTAACACCATCCTCAATTGAACGATTAAGAAAAGGAGAAACTGAACCAACAGATAAGTTTGATAAAAGAATAAAAGAAGTCGCAATATACTACTATTTACATGACCGCTCATACAGACAATTGCGTGCTTGTTTGAAAGACGCAAGGTGGTATGAATATCTTATATGGTTTGTAATAGATAATCCAGGTTGGTTTATTTTTGATTTTATATTGTCTTTATGTATTTCCTTGATTATAGCTGAAGAATTTCCTTTACCTGCTATTTTATGGGGTATTATGTTCATAGTTTATATTGTTGCAGCAGTATTATATTTTTGTGTAACGCCAGCAAAAATGGATGACAAGTATATAGATACAATTAACCCAACAATAGAGGTGCTGATTTGAATATATGTACAAATGGCTTTTCATATTGGTTCTATTATTCCTTTATTCGTGCTCAGATGAAGAGGACGATAAGTTGCGTGAATCAATAAAAGAAGAGATAGCCATTTCAGCAACAGATTCTATTTCAACTAATAAGATTATTACTATTGAGCAATATAAAGATGTAGAATTAGCATTTAATAAAAAGTATATTAAGGATTTGCGAAGTCTCATAGAAGGCAGTTTTGAAAAACAACTTGATTCTTTTGATGATGAAGAACTTGGCTTTTGGGCTAGTTATGGATATATGATTGATTACCTTTTCAAATCTGACCAAGAATGGGAAGATGAGATGTTATTAAAGAGTCAGAAATATTTTAGCACTCTCGATATTGAACAAGATGCAAATTCTTTATTTGAAAGTTATGTTAATGAGATAAATAGGTTAAGATCAAGGTTTGTCGAATCAAATAATTATAGGAAGGTGCCACAATTTCAAAGCTTTAATCTCCCTGATAGACAAATAAACATAATGGGCCTTAAAAAACATGCAGAGAGAAATTTGATTATTGAAATAGGAGAAGAATTTCTAAGGTGGTTCTTAGTTGTAACTGTAGTTGCTTTCATTTCATTTGTCATCGGCTTGGCAAAACCACCTGTATGGATTGCGACGGTAATTATGTTTATTCTCTCATGTATATTAACTTATCGAAACGATAATAAATTACTTGATTCTTTAAGGGCCCAAGAATCATCTATCATAATAGATTATAACTCCATAAATAAGACACTTGACGCTAATACTTCTGCATTTTATGAAATATCCGACAAAAGCAATATATAATATACTCCTCTTAGGAGTCATCATGTCTTTTAGCTCATGCAAGAAGATAATTAGATCATTTGGTGATGAAGCCACAGATAAAATCTCAACGTCAATAGGCAAAAGTACATCTAAGGATCTTTCGGAAAAGGCTTTGCGGAAGATGAATTGGGACGACATCATTGATTTCGTAAAAAATGAAAATGCTCCTTTAGCAGAGAGCCTTGAGAATTTAGATAAAAAGACAAAGAAATCAATTTTGCAGGCCATTCAAGATGATGCTCGTTTCTTTAATTCACTTCGAACTCCTCAGTATAATCTAATAAATGATTTCAAATTGTTTACAAGCGAAGTACCCAAATTGGCAAATGATGTTAGTTTTTTGAAAATGTTTGCCAATTCTAAGTACGAAGCTAAGCGATTCGGGTCGGTTGATTTGTTTGATCATGTGGTTCTAAGTGAGCAAAATGGGTTTGTTAATTTCGTAAGAAAAGATAATAAACAAGTTGTAGCTAAGTATAGAGATGGTATTATAGAATTGACTGATGAACTGACGAGAGGCTCCAAAATATCTGAAAAATCATTGCTTGGATATCAACTATTACCAAATAGTACATACAAATTCAGAGGAAAAGAAGGACTTCTTTATTTATTCAATGTTGATAATTATGGAAGGGTGTCTAGCGTCAAGGCTAATAATATATCTGTGAATGACATTTCAACCAATATTATTAATCGTAAATTTGATATATACCTTGGAGAAGATTGGGAAGCGAGTTTAAAACAACTAAGACAGGCTTCTCATGGTGATGATATAGAATTAAATATCGTCTATAAATACGTAGATAATGGAACAACTCCCAAATATGCAAAGGTAGAGGCGAAAATTCGTGGGAAAAGTCAATTTAAGAAAACATATGAGAATATTGATCAGACAACTGGAAGACAATTCTCAGTAGCTAGCAACAGCGAGATTCTTCGCCTAAACTCTGCGGCTTCTAATTTATCTATTGATCACCAAGCGAAATTGTTGGAGGAGATGAACGCTGATGAGGGGTTGGCAAAATTGATACATGAAGATCCCGTTTTTAATATACATAGATGGATGTCAACAAGGAATCATGTAGACGAATCTATGATAAAGTTAACGTCAAACGGACGTGTTCCGCCCAATGCTAGAACTTATGCAGGAAACGTCTATTATTTCAATCCTCACCTTAATTATGGGCTGAAAGCTAGGGTCGAAAGGGGATATAATTTTGTTTCTCTAAAAAAAGAAATCGGTCTTTCATACGACGATTTGATAAAATTGGATAAGTTGTATCCTGAAGGCGTACCTTTTACAAAAGAAGGATATCCAGATTTTACTAAGGTTGCATTTAAAGATAAAAATGGTAACCCGATGAGAATAAACATAGGAAAGCTATCTGGTGACAGTAAGAAAGATATAGATCGCGCCGAAACTCTGTTCAGACAGCAAGGCTATGAATGGCGTGATGGTTATACATGGCATCACGAAGAGAATTCAACGGTCTTATTGAGAGTTCCAACAATTATTCATCAATTGGTGGATCATGCTGGTGGTATGAGCACTTCGAAATTGAAATAATCATTCTTCAAGGCGATAATTTTTATCCGCTGCGCAGGTTTTCTGCGTAGCGGATGCTTATTTTTGCAGCGATAATTCAAATTTTGTAGAATTTTAAAAGTGAAAAAAGTATGGAACAGTTACATTCGTATTTGTGGACGGAAAGTATTCCTCTTGTGGGGGTGTTGGCATTTGTAGCAATGATGGAGATTGGAATACTTACATTTATTGTTGCAAAAAGATTTTTGAAATTTTCGATTCCGCGTTGGCTTTATAATCCATTTTTATTAGTCTTGCCATTGGGCTTAATAATTTATATTGCTAAAACTCCAATCGGTTGCACATTGCTGTTTGGTACGACAGTAGTCCTCTTTGCATTGTTCGTGATGATAGTCTATTTTTATGGCTCGTCTAAGAAATTCAATGCTTGGTTTAATAACGAGCAACAAGAATCAAATGCATGTTAGCCATGAGCCATTGGGGAGCTCTTCTGTGTGGTGGGATATTTCTGGAGAAAAACGGAGTATTCATGATCTGATGTGTAAAGAGGGACTCCTCAGACTTAACAAACAGGAGGTAGAAGAAATGCTATTAGGTAACTATCTCTTTGTGTCAGTTAGTGGAACTGGCGGGATAAATGAACGTATAACGAATGCATTAGGTAAGATCCCCAAAATATTATTCTCTAAGATGCTCATTCTTATCGAGTACCCTAAGGAGTGCGAGGTGTATATCACAGAGATAGAAATATTGAGAAAATGGTTCTGGTTCACAAGAACCATATCAATAGGTTTGGCATATCAGAACAAATGGAATTGGGGAGAAAACATCAGATTAAGAATTCTGGCTAGGATATAAACGGGAAGGTATTCCCCATTGGCGCAACAACCAATGGGGATTATGGTAATTTAAAAAGGGCTTTTTGTCCAAAGTTACTGTGTTTAATAGAGGTCGAGGAGGACTTTCTCGTAGATTTCGTATTCTGGAGATCTTAGGTAGCCCTCTTGTTGCCAGCGGGTGACCATCTTGTCGGCATTGGATGGCGTTACGTGTAGGATGTCGATCACATCTTGTTTGGTGAATACCTCGGGGAGCATGGCATAGCGTCGCTTTGTCTTGAGCGTGTGGCGCACGTTTTTCTTGACTACTGAGAACTGGTCGTGCTCGTGCTCAAAGTAAACGTCCCAGAAACGACCGAAGTAATAACGCTGGCATGCAAACTGAATCTGCATGATGAGGCGGCAGAACCAACGGTCGGTCTTGTCGATGGTGATGGTGCCATGCTGTTGCCACTCATCCCAATGGCGCATCACCACAAATGGGATGCTGACATTCATGCCATAATAACCAACTCGCTTACACATCAGCTCGTCTGATTTGGAATTATCTTCCTTGGCATCTTCCATGCGGTCGTTGGTCCAATCCCAACACTCTTCTTCGAGTTCCTTTACTGGCAACTCTCCGTGAGTCTTATCCAGACGCTCGGCCCACATGCGGAGTGTCTGATACTCCTCTGGCTCCTTGTAGTATTCCTTCGCTTCCTCGCGCTCCAGCATCTTGAAATTGGTTGAAGGCATGGGGATGGCTGCCAATCGTGTAGAGAGGCCATCGTTGATGTTGGCTCCGTTAACCTTGTGGCGAAGGGCGAATGGGGTGCCTGTGTATACGTAGTTCCAGTAAACATTGAATGTGTCGCAAACTGAGTCGACATTGCTATAGAACATACCATCCTCCTCGTTGTGGAATGATTTCATCTCGAGGAATCGCTTGTTGTTCCAATGCTCGCCTTGCTGCTTGATAGCATTGTCGAGCTCTGTATCGAACGAAAGCAGATGTAGGTGCATTGGCTCGCCATCAACAATGTCGATGGCATTTATCATGTCTTCGATAAATACCTTATTAGAGGTGCGTGCGGGATGGGTGCGAATAAGCGACTTTGGTTTTATAGGACCATCGCCCTTGCGACCATTATCGTCCCATCGCTTATATCTACGTTTGTAGTTGTTCATGTCTTTACATCCTTGTTCTGAAACCTTAATGATAGGACCAGCCAAGAGATTGTAGAGCATGGTTACAAACGACTTGCCCGTACCAGGATCGCCAATGACGTAGATGCCATAGTTCATGCGACAGAGTTTGCCTCTTTGTCCGAAGTAACGATATGTACATCTGGTCATCAGTGTGCCCAGGAATGCGGCGCTCGAAAAGAGTGCGGCAGGGTAGGCGCCTACCTTAAGTCCGCGACAAACTTCGCGCATACAAGGATATGCATCCATCAACTTTTCAATCTCTTTGCCCGCATCTTCCATGATTAGTTCTATGCGCGAGCGCTTCATAGAATCTGTTATTCCGTCATTCATCTTTTTCCTTAGTTTTGTTAGTGGTGCAAAGGTACTAATAATTTTCGACCTAGCCAAACGTTTGTAAGATTAATCTTCGCGATAACGCAGTGACGCAGTTACTTTGGACAAAAGGCGGTTTAAAAATTACCACTTTGGACTATAATTGGTTAATTTAATTTTATATATTATATTATATATTATAATATATAATATAATATATAAAATATATAGATAGTATTTTATTACTTGTCTTGATCTCCCGCGTTGTATGGATGGTAAATTTATTTTGGCTTTTTGTCCAAAGTAACTGTGTCACTGCGTGGAATGAACCGTAACTTCGTTGCCTTAAAAGTTACGTTTCGTTGCCCTTGAAGTTACGTTTCGATGATTATGGAGAGATTGAACCGTTCAATCTGGTAGATTCTGCCGTACAATCTCATAGATTGCTTACTTCTATCTGAACGAGTCGGTAAGGAGTTTGATTTCGATTTGGGGGGCGATGCGCTCGTAGAGGATGTTGTAGACGGCATCGAGGATAGGCATGTTGACGTGGCAATGACGGTTGATCTCCTTCATACACTTGGTGCCAAAATAACCCTCGGCTATCATCTCCATCTCAATTTGGGCGCTCTTAACTGAGTAGCCTTTACCAATCATGGTGCCAAAGGTGCGGTTACGTGAGAAATTACTGTAGCCAGTAACCAACAGGTCGCCAAGGTAAACGCTATCGTAGGCGTTGCGCTCAAGGGGATAGACGGCTGTAAGGAAGCGGTTCATCTCCTGAACGGCATTGGCCATAAGAACGGATTGGAAGTTGTCGCCATACTTCAATCCACTACAGATACCAGCTGCGATGGCATAGACATTCTTCAAAACGGAAGAATACTCGATGCCCACCACATCGGTAGAGGTCTTTGTCTTGATGTACTCGCTCGAAAGGACATCGCAGAAGGCCTGGGCCTTTTCGCGATCGGCACATCCCACGGTGAGGTAGGAGAGTCGCTCGAGCGCAACCTCCTCAGCATGCGATGGGCCACCAATGCAAGCAAGATTCTCGTAAGGTACATCGTATACCTGATGGAAATACTCGCTACAAACGAGATTTTCATCAGGTACGATACCCTTAATAGCAGTTAATATAAACTTATCGCGTATGCGCGTCTTCAGTTTCTTAAGATGACTCTTGAGGTAAGGCGATGGGGTGACGAACACCAGCGTGTCGTACTGCTGGGCAATACGGTTCAGATCGCTATCGAAGTATATTTCGTCGATATTGAAGTGGACACTGGTGAGGTAGGCAGGGTTGTGACCCATGCGACGGAAGTCCTCGATACGGTCGTCGCGACGCATATACCAGCCAATGTGGTGGGTGTGACTCACCACGATTTTGGCTATGGCTGTGGCCCATGAGCCGCCACCAATTATTGCTATCTTACCACAATCAAACATTAAACGTTAAACATTAAACATTAAACGTTAGGCTTGCGCCTTCTCAATCCATGCTGCAACCTCGTCTACGCTTGGCTTCTGCATCTCGAGCTTGTACTTCTTCACGATGTCGCCAATCTTCTGCTGCAGACCCTGAGGCTTCTCGTCCTTGATGTTAGTGATGAGGTTGAAACCAGCCTTGCGCAGAACAGGTACCCACTCCTCAGCCACGCCAATCTCGGCCCACTCGGCTGGGGTGCTCTGTGGAATCTTCTTCTCAGGCTTCATCTGTGGGAACAGCATGACCTCGCCAATGGTGAACTTACCTGTGAGCAGCATCACCAAGCGATCGATACCGATACCGATACCAAACGTTGGAGGCATACCATACTGAAGCGCACGCAGGAAGTCCTGGTCGATGATCATAGCCTCGTCGTCGCCCTTATCAGCAAGCTTCATCTGTTCGATGAAACGCTCCTCCTGATCGATTGGGTCGTTAAGCTCAGAGTAGGCGTTAGCCAGCTCCTTACCATTAACCATCAGCTCAAAACGCTCGGTGAGTCCTGGCTTAGAGCGATGCATCTTGGTGAGAGGTGACATCTCAACTGGATAGTCGGTGATGAAGGTAGGCTGGATGAAGCTGCCCTCGCAGAACTCGCCAAACAGCTCATCGATGAGTTTACCCTTACCCATGGTCTCGTCTACATCCATGCCCTTTGAGAGGCAGAATGCACGAATCTCGTCTTCGCTCTTGCCATCGCAGTCGAAGCCAGTCTTCTCCTTGATGGCATCGAGGATAGGCAGACGACGGAATGGGGCCTTGAACGAGATGATGTTGCCATCTATCTCAACCTCGGGCTTACCGTTAACAGCGGTACAAATCTGCTCGAGCATGTTCTCGGTGAAGGTCATACCCCAAAGCAGGTCCTTGTAGCTCACGTAGAGCTCCATGCAGGTAAACTCTGGGTTGTGAGTCTTGTCCATACCCTCGTTGCGGAAGTTCTTACCCATCTCGTAAACACCCTCGAAACCACCTACGATGAGGCGCTTCAGATAGAGCTCGGTAGCGATACGCATGTACATATCCTGATTGAGCGCATTGAAGTGGGTGATGAATGGGCGGGCTGAAGCACCACCTGCGATGTTCTGCAGGATAGGTGTGTCAACCTCGGTATAACCAGCATTGTCGAGAATGCTGCGAAGTGTGCGGATGATGGTGGCACGCTTCAAGAAGGTATCTTTTACGCCCTCGTTAACCACCAGGTCTACATAGCGCTGGCGATAACGGAGCTCTGGATCGTCAAACTTATCGTAAGCCACACCGTCCTTATACTTCACGATAGGCAGTGGCTTGAGCGACTTAGAAAGCAGGGTGAGCTCAGAAGCATGAACTGAGATCTCGCCTGTCTGGGTGCGGAATACCTTACCCTTTACGCCAATAAAGTCGCCAATATCCAGCAGACGCTTAAATACATTATTATATAAGTCTTTATTCTCGCCTGGACAAATGTCGTCGCGAGTGATATAAACCTGAATTCGACCTTTTGAGTCCTGAAGCTCGGCAAACGATGCCTTACCCATGACGCGACGACTCATCATACGACCTGCGATGGTCACTTCACGCTCTTCGTCGTCCTTGAAATTTTCCTTAATCTCTGTGCTGAAAGCATTAGTTGGGAACTCGGCTGCAGGATAGGGGTCGATGCCCATCGAGCGCAGTTCCTGAAGGCTCTGACGCCTTCCGATTTCTTGTTCGCTTAATTCTAAAATGTTCATCTTAAATATTCGAATATTTCAATTTTATGGCTGCAAAGTTACAAAAATCTCGCGAAAAATGCAAGATTAGAGTAAATATTTGCAAAAAAAGTGCGAAATATTTGTGTGGTTGAGAATAAATATATAAATTTGTAGCACGATAACTTAGAACAACTAATGGAACAAGAGACTATAAAGAAAAGAGTTGTTGGAATTGACATCAGTCTGGATGCCACCACTTACGCCATTGTCGACGTGAAGGGTGAAGTGATAGCTATGGACAGTTTCCCAACAATGGACTACCCTGAAATCAACCAATTCATCTCAGCCTTAAGCGACCATCTGATCAAGTTGGTCGAAGAAAACGGTGGCTATGAAAGCATCAGATCGGTGGGCATAAGCGCCCCAAGTGCCAACTTTATGAACGGAAGCATCGTGAATGCGCCTAACCTGCCTTGGAAGGGCGTGATACCACTGAGTATACTGCTGAGAGACCGTACTGGATATGCCGTGGCAGTGGCAAATAATGCTGACGTGAGGGCGCTTGGCGAGCATGCATTTGGAATGGCCAAAGGTATGCGTGACTTTGTGGTGGTAACCATGGGTAACGGCATAGGCAGCTGCCTCTTCTCGAATGGCATGATACACAAAGGCAACGAAGGATTTGCTGGCGAGATAGGGCATACGTGCATCGTGAACAACGGTCGCCAATGTACCTGTGGAAACAAGGGATGTCTTGAGGCCTATGTGGCAGCAAGAGGCATCGTAGCCACAGCCAAAGAGCTGATGGAAGAAACAGATAAGCCATCGCTGATGCGAGGCGTTGAGAAACTGACACCGAAACTGATAACTGACTTCTGCAATCAGGGCGACGAGATGGCCATCGAGGTATATCGCAGAACGGGCGAGATGCTGGGTATGGGTCTTGCCAACTACGGATCGATGGTAGACCCTGAGGCGTTTATCTTTACAGGCGGTATTGCTAAGGCTGGCAAGTGGTTGTTTGATCCAGCCAAGAAGGTGTTCGACGAATACGTGTTCCACAATACCTGTGGCAAGATTAAGTTCCTGGTATCCGAGGAAGATCGCGTGTTGAACGATGTGCTTGGCGCAAGCGTGCTGGCATGGGAAGTTAGAGAGTATTCATTGTTTAAATAAGTGATATTATGGCGACTAATGATAATTCAGTTGAGAGCGTAGACAAAATCAAAACCCGCGTTATAGGTATCGACATACGTGTGGATAGAACCACCTTTGCTGTGGTGGACATCAGAGGCGAGATTGTGGCGCAAGACTACTTTCTGACTTCTGATTATGCTGAGGTTAACGACTATATAGGTGCTCTGAGCGAGAAGGTGATTGCGCTGGCAGAGGAGAATGGTGGCTATGACACCATCCGCTCGGTAGGCGTGAGTGCTCCATCGGCCAGTTCGGTTACTGGATGCATCGAGAATGCAGCCAACCTGCCTTGGAAGGGCGTCATCCCCCTGAGTGCTCTGCTGAGAGACCGTCTGGGATTGGCCGTAGCTGTGGCCAACGATGCACACATATCGGCACTCAGCGAGAAATCGTATGGTAGCGCCCATGGTATGAAAGACTTTGTGGTGGTATCGATAAGCCATGGCGGACTGGGTAGCTGTTTCTTCTCAAATGGTCAGCCACACCTGGGCTATAATGGCTTTGCAGGCGAGGTGGGCCACACCTGTGTAGAGGTGGACGGACGCCAATGCGGATGCGGAAACAAGGGATGCCTTGAGGCTTACTGCTCGGAGAAGGGATTGACGAAAACGGCTGAGGAGATGATAGCTGCCAGCAAGGAGCCCACATTGTTGAGCAATCTGCAGGAGCTGACCATCAAGTCGATAGCCGACTGCTGTTATAAAGGTGACAAGGTGGCCATCGAGGTGTTCCGCCAAACGGGCGAGCGACTCGGACTCGGATTGGCCAACTATGCATCGGTCTTGAATCCAGAAGCCATTATCCTAACTGGCGACATGACGCAAGCTGGAAAATGGTTGCTTAAGCCTATGAGATCCTCATTCGAGGAGCATGTGTTCCATAACATCAAGAACAAGACCCGTATCCTGGTGTCAATCCTGAAGGAGGGTGAGCGAGATGTGCTTGGAGCAAGCGCCCTGGCATGGGACGTAAAGGAATACTCACTATTTAAATAATATAACTAGACAATATGGAAGAATATCAGATTAAAACAAAAGTGGTAGGTGTTGACATCAGTAATGAGCGTACAACCTACGCCGTTGTGGACATCCGTGGAAACATTATTGCCGAGGAACATTTCTCAACCTACGATTATCCAGATGTGAACAACTTTGTGAAGGATCTTAGCGATAAGATTGTGACACTGGTTGAGGCAAATGGAGGTTACGAGACCATCCGATCGATAGGTGTTAGCTCGCCAAGTGCAAGTTCGGTATCAGGCTGTATCGAGAATGCCGCCAACCTGCCTTGGAAGGGTATAGTGCCACTGGCTGCTATGCTGAGAGACAGAATCGGACTCGCAGTAGGTCTTTCGAACGATGCACATATTTCGGCATTGGGTGAGTACACCTTCGGATGCGCACACGGTATGAAGAACTTCATCATCCTGAGCATGGGTGTGGGACTGGGTAGCTGCTTCTTCTCAGCAGGAGGCGACCACCAAGGTCACAACGGCTATGCAGGTGAGTTTGGTCATACCTGTGTGGTGAACCACGGACGTAAGTGCGGATGTGGACACGAGGGATGTTTGGAGGCTTATGCTGGTGCCGCTGGTATTGTGCATACGGCTGAAGAGCTGATGGCCGAGACGGGCAAGCCTACACTGATGAAGGATCTAGACAAGCTTACACCACGCACCATCAAGATGTGTTGTGATAAGGGCGACGAACTGGCTATCGAGACATTCCGCAGAACAGGAGAAATCCTGGGATTGGCCATAGCCAACTATGCATCGATAGTAGACCCTGAGGCTATCATCCTTACAGGTGGTATATCGCATGCAGGCAAGTGGCTGCTCGAACCAACCTACGAGTCGTTCGAGCAACACGTGTTTGGCAACCTGCGTGGCAAGGTAAAGATTCTGGTTTCGAAGCTTAACGACCGCGAGCGCGATGTGCTTGGTGCCAGCGCCTTGGCGTGGAGCGTGCCAGAGTACTCTCTGTTTAAGTGAGAATTTGGATTTTAGAATTAAGAGGTTAATGAACGTAGAGAGAATAAAGGAACTTATAAACGAAAAACCCAATTTAAGTACAGCCCTCGGGATGGAATTTATTTCCACTCCCGAGGACGATACTTGTATGGCGAGAATGAAGGTTGACGAGCGAAATCGCCAGCCATTCGGATTCCTGAGTGGTGGCGCATCGCTTGCTCTGGCCGAGAATCTGGCTGGAGTAGCATCGTCAGCTTTATGCCCAGGATGTGCTTGTGTGGGTATTGAGGTGAGCGGTAGTCATGTGAAGGCCGTGGCCGAGGGCGACACCGTTACTGCCTATGCCCGTATGTTGCACAAGGGTACCACCCTGCATGTGTGGAATGTAGATATTAAGGACACTACTGATGAGCTGATATCGAGTGTGCGAGTTACTAACTATATCATCAAACAGAAGAAAAAGTAATGAGCGCATACGCCATATACAGACTGCCCCATGAAGACCACGCCACACTGATACGTCAGACAGAAGGTGAGCCCATGGAGATTCATTCGCTCACAGAGTTGAATGGCAAGCAAGGATTTGTGGTGGCACCATTCGAGGTGAAGGCCAATCAGCCCATTTTGGTGATACAGGGTGAGACCTCGACTCTTCCACTTGATGGTAGTCATGCTTGTCATCTCGACCAAGCGAAGCGCGTGGAGAGATCTCTCGACTACGCTCGAGATGACAATCCATCAGGGTATTACAAAATCGACTTTGCCAACTATCACTCACAATTGGAGGCTGATAACTTCCGCAAAATAGTGTTGGCGCGATGTGCTGATGAGAAGATAGACAAGAAGGTAGAGCCAATGGAGTTGTTCTATCGCGCTTGTGCCTTGTATCCACGCATGTTCATCGCCTTGGTTGAGACAGAAAAGAGTGGATGCTGGCTGACGGCTACACCTGAGATTCTGCTTGATGGAAAGGAAAACGATTGGCGTACCATTGCACTTGCTGGAACCATGAAACTTGAGGGCGACCAGCTTGATGGCGAGGGCGAAACCTTGACGTGGAGCACCAAGAATATACAGGAGCAACGCATAGTGGCTACATACATCACTGAGTGCCTGGAGCGGTTTACGGGCGACTTCCGCGAGGAGGGACCAAAGACGGTGAGAGCTGCCAATCTGGTGCACCTTAGGAGCGACTTTACATTTAAACTCGATGATAATAAGCATATTGGCGACCTGCTGAACACCCTGCATCCCACACCAGCCGTGTGCGGACTACCCAAGCGCGAGGCGTTTCAGTTTATCGTCAAAAACGAACATACCCCACGTCGCTACTATAGCGGCTTTATGGGACCTCTGGGGGCCACTGAGACTCATCTGTATGTTTCGCTGCGATGCATGAACATAGATGACCACACATGTCATCTATATGCAGGAGGCGGATTGCTGAAAGACAGCGTAGAAGAGCAGGAGTGGCTTGAAACTGAAGCAAAAATGGAAACAATGAGGAGATTATTATATGTATAGCAGTAAGGAGAACGTAAACATACTGACGTCGTTGTTGGTAAAGCATGGTGTAAGGACCGCAGTTGTATGTCCAGGTAGTCGCAATTCGCCCATCTCGCACAACCTTTGCGAGTGTCCTGATATCGAGTGCTATCCAGTTACCGATGAGCGTAGCGCAGGATTCTATGCCTTGGGCATGGCATTGACGCTTTGCAAACCTGTAGTTGTTTGTGTGACAAGTGGTACAGCCTTGCTCAATGTGGCTCCAGCTGTGGCCGAGGCCTTCTATCAGCATGTGCCTCTTGTGGTAATATCAGCTGATAGACCTGAGCAATGGATTGACCAGCTTGATGGCCAAACCATGCCACAGCCTGATGCTTTGGGACACTTTGTGAAGAAGGCCGTGTCGCTGCCAGAACCTCACGACGAGGAGTCGCGTTGGTATTGTAATCGCTTGGTGAATGAGGCCCTCAATGAGTTGAACCACCATGGCTACGGACCTGTACATATCAATGTGCCCATCAGCGAACCATTGTTCGAATTCAATGTGCCAGAGCTGCCTGATGAGCGCCATATACACTTGATAAACAGCCGTTGCGATCGCTATATGCTCTCGATAGCATGCTCCGATCAGTTTGTGGCTGCCCAGAAACCTATGCTGGTTATCGGACAGATGTCGATGGAGCAATTGCTGCCAGCTGAGATCTATATGATTTCGCAATGTGCGGTGGTGCTTAACGAGGCATTAAGTCTGGGTAAGGGTGGTAGCCACTTCAATGAGGTGCTCTATGCCGTTTCTGGCAATCCTGATTTCGAGCCCGACTTCCTGCTATACGTGGGCGATACCTTGGTGAGCAAGCGCATTAAGAAATGGATGCGCACACTGAAGAATACCAAGATTTGGGCCGTTACTGAGGATGGAAGAGTTCAGGACACTACCATGAATCTGTATGGTGTCATCGAGGGTCGTCCAGCTGATGTGATTGAGGATCTGGTGGAGTCGATCAAGACAAAATCCATCAGCTCAACATCTCGCTATAAGGCCCGTTGGGATATGGCGCTCCGCAAGACGGCTCACATGGCGTTTACCTATAAGCCAGAATACTCGCAGATGGCTGCCGTCAAGATGTTCGAGGAGAAACTTGGCACGGCTGTAAACTACTACGTGCACTATGGCAATAGCAGCTCTATACGTTTGGCCAGCTTCTATGCGCGCCACTTTGTGTATTGCAACCGTGGTGTTAATGGCATCGAGGGAACGCTTTCAACAGCTGCTGGAGGATCGGTGGTTACTGAACAAAAAGTGTTCTGTGCCCTGGGCGACTTGAGTTTCTTCTACGATCAGAATGCGCTTTGGAATCAGAACCTGAAGGGCAATCTGCGTGTGTTGTTGTTCAACAATCAGCAGGGCACCATCTTCAGCATGCTGAAGGGCTTGGAGCAGAGTGATTCGCGCGACAGATTCGTATCAGGTGCGCATACTGCTACTGCTCAGGGTATCTGTATGCAGAATAACGTGCAATACCTCAAGGCTACCAACATGGAGGAGTTGGCACAAGGCCTCGACACACTGATTAATGCGGAGAGCGATCGACCCATACTGCTCGAGGTACTGACTGAGGCCGAAAACGACGTGCGCATAGTGAAGGAATATTATCAAAAGTTGAATATATGAGAAATTGGAAACAGATAAGAGAATTTAAGGAGATACTTTTCGAAGAATATAATGGTATAGCCAAGATAACCATCAACCGTCCACAATATCGTAATGCCTTTACACCCAAGACCACTTGGGAGTTGAGTCAGGCTTTCTCTATGTGTCGCGAGATGCAGGATATTAGTGTGGTGCTGCTTACTGGTGCTATGAGCGAGGTGCCTGAGGGTAAGACCTTGGCTGATGTGAAACATGCCTTCTGCTCTGGTGGCGATATGCACGTAAAGGGCCGTGGCGGATATGTTGACGAAGAGGGTGTGCCTCGTTTGAGTGTGCTCGATGTGCAGATGCAGATTCGTCGTTTGCCTAAGCCCGTCATCGCCATGGTGAATGGTTACGCCATTGGTGGCGGACATGTGCTACACCTGGTGTGCGACTTGACCATCGCTTCAGAGAATGCCATCTTTGGTCAGACGGGGCCTAAGGTTGGAAGCTTCGATGCAGGTTTTGGTTCTTCGTATCTGGCAAGAATCGTTGGTCAGAAGAAGGCGCGCGAGATATGGTTCCTTTGTCGTCAGTATTCAGCCAAGGAGGCCGAGGAGATGGGTATGGTCAACAAGGTTGTGCCCATTGAGCGCTTGGAAGACGAGTGTGTGGAGTGGGCCGAGATTATGATGGAACGTTCGCCATTGGCACTCCGTATGATCAAGGCAGGACTCAATGCCGAACTCGATGGCCAAGCTGGTATCCAGGAGCTTGCAGGCGATTGTACCATGCTATACTACTTCCTCGATGAGGCCCAAGAGGGTGGAAAAGCCTTCCTGGAAAAGCGCAAGCCCGACTTCAAGAAGTATCCTAAACTGCCTTGATTTTTTAGGCACGGATTTCACGGATTAACACGGATTTTTGTTCTATGCGATTTGAGATAGAAGAACGACTTCTGCATTTTAAGCAACCAGCTGGGACTTCGCGAGGGGTGTATCTGACGAGGAAAATCTGGTTGATTAAGCTTGTGGATGGCGATAAGACAGGAGTGGGAGAGTGTGCACCATTGCCCGATTTGAGCTGCGATGCGATGGGCGACGAGGCGTATGCCTCTATATTAAATAAGGTGTGCGAGGATTATTGCACATCGGGCGAGATCGATTACGACGCTCTTCGCGACTACCCCTCGATGCTCTTCGGCCTCGAAACAGCGGTGCTTGATTTGCAAGCTTCTCACCTCTCCGCTCTCCGCTCTCACCTCTTAATTGACACTGCTTTCAGCCGTGGCGAAGTAGGTATCCCCATCAACGGACTTGTATGGATGGGCAATTACGAGGAGATGTTGGCACGATTGGAAGATAAACTCGAAAAGGGTTTCCGTTGTGTCAAGCTGAAGATTGGCGCCATCGACTTCGACAAGGAACTTGATTTGGTAAAGCGCATCCGCGACAGATTCTCATTTCACGAGGTAGAGTTGCGTGTGGATGCCAATGGTGGTTTCAAGTACGAGGATGCGCTCTATAAACTCGAGTTGCTCTCGCAATACGCCATCCATTCCATCGAGCAACCCATCAAGCAGGGACAGTGGGCATATATGGCCGAACTCTGTAGAGAGTCGCCACTTCCTATCGCGCTCGATGAGGAACTGATAGGCATCAACGATCCTGAGACCAAGCGCCACATGCTGAACATCATCAAACCTCGATACATCATCCTCAAACCATCGCTTCATGGTGGCATGATGGGGTGCCGCGAGTGGATCAGCATTGCGCGCGAAATGGGTATTGGCTCGTGGATAACCTCTGCACTCGAAAGTAACATTGGTCTTAACGCCATCGCTCAATTCGCTTCGAGCGTTTATGGCGATAACATCACCATGCCCCAAGGTCTTGGTACGGGTCAGTTGTTTACTGATAACATCCCCATGCCGCTCGAAATACGTGGCGATAAATTGTGGCTATGTCGTTAGAGGAGTTTCTGGAGGAGTGGAATAAACCATCGGAGTTTGTTGAGGTGAAGACCAGCGGTAGTACTGGTGAGCCCAAGCGTATGATGGTTGAGAAACGCAGGATGCTGAATTCTGCGCGCATTACCTGCGATTTTCTTGGCCTAAAAAAGGGCGATACTGCCTTGCTCTGTATGTCTACCGATTACATCGCAGGTAAGATGATGGTGGTGCGCTCCATCGAGCGCGGACTCAAGCTTATTAGTGTTGAGCCTTCAGGCCATCCGCTTTCTCACCTCTCCGCTCTCACCTCTCACCTCTCTCTTGTCGCTATGGTGCCGATGCAGGTGTATAATTCGTTGCAGGTGCCGGAGGAGAAGGAACGACTGATGGCGATAAGGCATCTGATTATTGGTGGTGGGGCGATTGATGAAGCGATGGAACGAGAGTTGCGCGAGTTTCCAAATGCTGTTTGGAGTACCTATGGCATGACGGAGACTTTGTCGCATATTGCTCTTCGTCGTATCAGTGGTCCTGATGCATCCGACTGGTACACCCCATTCCCTTCTGTCGAAATCAGCCAGAATGATGATGGTTGCCTCGTGATCAATGCCCCTGAAGTTTGTGCTGAAACCTTGGTCACTAATGACATAGTGGAGATTGTGAACAAGCGTTTCCGCATCCTTGGCCGCAAAGACAATGTGATTTGCTCTGGTGGTATCAAACTCCAGATTGAGGAAATTGAACGCGAACTTAAACCTTACGTGCGCGTACCTTATATAATAAGTAAGCGAAAAGATGAGAAGTTTGGCGAGGTAGTTGTGCTACTAACTGAAAATTCAACTGAAGTGGCTCAAGCTATCTGCGAAAAACACCTTCCTAAATATCATCAACCTAAAGCCTACATTCATGTAGACCAAATTCCACTAACTGAAACGGGCAAACCCGCCCGCAAGAAGGCTGAAATTTTAGCTCGTGATATAAAGTAAGATAGGACTACTCTCGCGAGCAGTCCTACCTCGATTAGTTAGTAATATGATTAGGTCTATTAAGTTGATTGGTTATTCCTATTTATATCTTGCGCCTAACTTTCTCTATAGAAGTCAAGTGCCTCATAAATTTCATCCTTAGTGGCCGTCTGGTTGATCAGAATATCACCCACACCGCCTAGTAGCGTAAAGTTGATGACGCCAGCCACGTTCTTCTTGTCGTGAGTCATCAGCTCCATCAGCGTTGGATAATCATCACATGTGATGTCCATCTTACCATAGTGGTCGAGTATGAATCTGGCCGTCTGGTGCATCTTATCGCTTGGGAATCCAGTCTTGATGGCACTCAGATACAACTCTACTATCAATCCCCACGCCACGGCATAACCATGGAGCACGGGTTTACGCTTCAGAGCCAGCGATTCGAACGCGTGTCCAGCGGTATGACCTAAGTTCAGAGCCTTGCGGATGCCCTTCTCAGTAGGATCCTCTGTCACAATACGCTGCTTTACGGCCACCGATTCGGCCACCATACGTTTCAGTTCCACCAGATTTGGCTTTTCGATGTCGAACGATAGCAGTTCGCCAAGCATCTTCTCGTTGTTGATGAGTCCGTGCTTCAGCATCTCAGCATATCCACTCAGCATGTTCTCTACATCGAGTGTTTTCAGGAACTCTGTGTCCAGGATCACGCTCTTGGCATTGTTAAACACGCCAACCTCGTTTTTCAGACCCAGAAAGTTTATACCTGTTTTTCCACCTACCGATGCGTCGACCATCGAGAGCAGGGTGGTGGGTATGTTGATGTAGTTGATGCCACGCTTAAAGGTAGATGCAGCAAAACCGCCAAGGTCGGTCACCATGCCACCTCCTATATTTATTAATAAGGTGTGACGTGTGGCTCCACCTTCGCTCAGATGTTTCCAAACGGTCATCAGCGATGCAAAGTCCTTATGTGCATCGGTAGCCTGGATAACAATCTGCTTGGCATTTTTCAGGCAATCAAAACCCTCAACTACGGGCCAACAGTACTTGACCGTAGTCTCATCAGCCAACACGAAGGTCATATCGTGCTCGCACTCAGAGATTGCCTCTTCGAGTGTTTTATCCAACTGGTCGGATATGATAACTTTTTGTGGGCTCATTATCGTTTGGTTGCCTAATTTCGATTTTTTTTCTGCGTGCAAAGATAACACAATTTTTTTAAAACCTAACATTTTAAATAAAAAATTAGTGTTTGCATTAAACTTTTTTTCGCTGTGTGCGTCAAACAATCAGTTAAAACGTTGAAAAAGTAATATGAGAAGACTATTAGTTTTGATGATGACCGTATCGTTAGCGGTTCTCTCAGTACATGCGCAACGCATGGTTTCAGGTAAAGTGATTGAGCAGGATACTCAAGATGCTGTTATTCAAGCCACCGCCTCAATTCTTTCGGGCGACAAGGTTGTTTCTAACGGCGTAACCAACACCGATGGTGCATTCCGTGTAAAAGCTCCCAGCGATGGTACCTTTACACTTAAGATTACTTATGTGGGCTTCAAGACCTACACTAAGAAGATTACCATAAAGGACGGTAAGGACTTCAATGCAGGCACCATCTCGCTTTCGCCCGATGCCATCATGCTGAAGGGTGCCACCGTTACGGCTCGCGCATCGAAGGTAACACTCAAGGCCGACACCTTTGTATATAATGCAGCAGCATTCCGTACGCCCGAGGGTTCGGTAGTTGAGGAACTGGTTAAGCGCCTTCCAGGAGCCGAGGTGAGCGACGACGGAACCATCAAGATTAATGGTAAAGAGGTTAAGAAGATTCTGGTAGATGGTAAGGAGTTCATGACTGGCGATACCAAGACCGCCATCAAGAACCTGCCTACCAACATCATCGACCGTATTAAGGCTTACGACAAGCAGAGCGATCTGGCCCGTGTATCGGGTATCGAGGATGGCGAGGAGGAGACCGTGCTCGACTTCGGTATCAAGCAGGGAATGAACAAGGGTATCATGGCCAATGCCGACCTTGCCATTGGTACCAAGGACCGTTACTCTGGCCGTATCTTTGGTGGTATCATGAATAGTGCTACCAAGATATTCCTGATGACCAATGCAAACAATACAAATGATATGGGATTCCCAGGTGGTGGCGGTGGAGGCCGTTGGGGAGGACGCCAAGGCCTCACAGCCACAAAAATGACTGGTTTGAATCTTAACTACGAGGGCACCAAGCTTAAGCTCGATGGTAGCGTCCGCTGGAATCACAGCAATGGCGATGCTTTCTCAAAGGTGTCACGTCAGACTATCTATAGCGAGACCGTGTCGCAGTATAGCAATAGCATCTCGCAGAACTTTACTCGTTCTAACGCATGGAATGCCCAGATGCGTTTGGAGTGGACCCCCGACTCAATGACTAACATAATGTTCCGTCCATCGTTCCGTATCAACTCAAGCGATGGCGACAACAACAGCCTCGAGGCTTCGTTTACCGATGATCCATATAAATATGTAAAGTCTCCACTCGACGAGCTTAACACTCTCATCGGCCAGGGCCTCGTTCAGAACGATCGCACCCAGACAAGCGTGTCGTATAGCGATTCTAAGAACCTCAATGGTATGTTGCAGTTCAACCGCCGTCTCAGCAATACTGGTCGTAACATCACCTTGCAGTTGAATGCTGGATGGAGCGATGGCGACAGCAAGTCAATCTCAAATAGCTTGATTAGCTACTACAACACAGGTGTTATCACAGGCGACACCATCAATCGCTATTCTATCACACCTACCAAGAACTGGAACTATAGCGCCCGCATCACTTATAGCGAGCCTATCATGCCTCGCACCTACTTGCAGTTCTGCTACCAGTATCAGTATCGCTATCAGAAGAGCGATCGTGGTACTTACGATTTCAGCTCGCTGCCCGTTGTTGCACCATGGTCTGGAGGCTTCCGTTCGTGGGATAGCTACCTCAACCAGTTTGGCGTAAATAATATCGATCCTTATCGCGACGACAGCCAGAGCCGCTACTCTGAGTATCAGAACTACATCCACACCGCTGAGGTGATGCTTCGCATAGTTCGTAGCGCTTATACCTTCAATGTTGGTGTGCAGATGGTTCCACAGAAGTCGCACTTCATTCAGGACTATAAGGGCGTTCATGCCGACACCGTTCGCACCGTTACCAACTTTGCGCCTACCATGGACTTCCGTTGGAAGCGCAATCAGCAGAGTCAGCTGCGTTTCATCTATCGTGCCAACACCAGTCAGCCTTCAATGAGCGACCTGCTCGATATTACTGATAACAGCGACCCCCTGAACATCCAAAAGGGTAACCCAGGCTTGAAGCCTTCGTTCACTCAGAACTTCCGTTTGAACTATAACGACTACATCCAGAAGTATCAGCGCGCCATCATGACGTTTGTAAACTTCTCGACTACAGCCAACTCGATTTCAAACAAGACCACATACAACCCTGAGACCGGTGGTCGTATCACCAAGCCCGAGAACATCAACGGCAACTGGAATGGTATGGTTGGATTCATGTTCAACACCGCTCTCGACTCAGCTGCATTCTTCAATGTCAACACCTTTACCAATCTTAACTACGCTCACAATGTGGGTTACGTTAGTGTCGACTTGAACTCCGATTCTCAGAAGTCGGTTACAACCACTCTTGGCGTCATGGAGCGTTTGGCAGCCAGCTATCGCAACGATTGGTTGGAGTTCGAGCTTAGCGGTTCGGTTAACTACAACCACAGCCGTAGCGAACTTCAGAAGAACAACAACCTCGACACATGGATGTTTACCTATGGAGGTATGATTGGTCTTACTGCACCTTGGGGCACATCACTCACTACTAATATGAATATGCAGAGCCGTCGTGGTTACAACGATGCCTCGATGAACACCAACGAGCTCATCTGGAATGCCCAGCTCTCGCAGAGTTTCCTGAAGGGTAACGCCCTCACCATCTCTCTGCAGCTGTACGACATCCTGCATCAGCAGAGCAACATCAGTCGCTCTATCACCGCTTCAATGCGTACCGATACCGAGTACAACTCGATTACCAGCTATGGTATGTTGCACGTCATCTACCGCTTGAACCTCTTCGGAGGCAAGGCCGGTCGGCAGGGCTTTGGTGGTCCTGGCATGGGTCCTGGCGGTCGTGGTGGCCGTGGCGGTGGCTTCGGTGGTCCACGCGGTGGTGGTCCTCGTGGTGGTGGCTTCGGTGGCCCACGCATGTTCTAAAAACTAAAAACGAGATTGCTCCAAATTTTTTGGAGCAATTTTCTTTTATCTCCGAAATTTTGTGTAACTTTGCAGCCCAAATAGATCATGTGCGCATTTATGAAGCAAGCAATGATATTTGCCGCAGGGCTTGGCACTCGTCTCAAGCCGTTAACCGACACCATGCCAAAGGCTCTGGTGAGGGTAGGGGGGCAACCGCTGCTTTGGCACGTGATACACAAACTTAAACATGCTGGATATGAGCGCATTGTGATTAATGTTCACCACTTTGCAGGTCAGATTGTAGATTATCTCAAGGCCAACGATAACTTTGGTCTCGACATCCGTATTAGCGACGAGAGCGATATGCTGCTCGAAACGGGTGGAGGCATCAAGAAGGCACTTCCGCTCTTCGATCCCACCGAGCCAATACTTATTCATAATGTCGATATCTTGAGTAATCTCGACCTCACTGCTCTCCCCACCGATGCACCACTCCTTGTGGTTAGTCAGCGCCAAACCAAGCGCTATCTGCTTTTCGACGACACTATGCGTCTGCAAGGCTGGACCAACATCGAAACGGGCGAGGTGAAAGGAACTCGCGCGGAACGCGAGCTAGCTTTCTCTGGCATCCATATGTTCCACCCATCGTTGGCACCATTGCTGGCCGATTGGCCTGAGCGATTCCCCATCATGGACTTCTACCTCAAGGCCTGTGGCTCTCATCTTATCCGAGGCTACGAGGCTAAAGACCTCCGTCTGCTCGACGTAGGCAAGCTCGACACTCTCGACAAGGCTGAGGATTTTATTAAATAAATATATAAGTATGACACAGAAGATTATTATTTTGGATTTCGGTTCGCAGACAACCCAGTTGATTGGTCGTCGCGTTCGCGAACTTGACACCTTCTGCGAGATTCTGCCTTACAACAAGTTCCCCAAGGACGATCCTTCGGTCATCGGCGTCATCCTGAGTGGTTCGCCCTACTCGGTTCACGATCCTGAGGCGTTCAAGGTAGATTTGAGCCAGTTCGTTGGCCGTCTGCCAGTGTTGGGCATCTGTTATGGCGCTCAGTTCATCTCGCACACACTCGGTGGTAAGGTCGAAAAGGCCGACAGCCGCGAGTATGGTCGTGCCAACCTCCAGACGGTGGATACCACCAACCCTCTCTTCAAGGGTTTCGACCAGCACTCTCAGGTGTGGATGTCGCATGGTGATACCATCACTGCCATCCCCGATGATTTCAAGGTGATTGGCTCTACCAAGGATGTTACTAATGCCGCTTTCGCTTCAACCAAGCAGCCCGTTTGGGCCGTTCAGTTCCACCCCGAGGTGTTCCACACCCTTCAGGGCACACAGCTGCTCAAGAACTTCGTAGTTGATATCTGCGGTTCAAAGCAGGAGTGGAGTGCCGCATCGTTTGTCGATTCAACCGTAGCCGAGCTTAAGGCTCAGTTGGGCAACGATCGCGTTATTCTTGGTCTTTCTGGCGGTGTCGATTCTTCTGTGGCTGCAGTATTGCTCAACAAGGCCATTGGCAACCGTCTCACCTGTATCTTCGTTGATCACGGCATGCTCCGTAAGAACGAGTTCAGTCAGGTGATGGAAGACTATAAGGTACTGGGACTCAATGTGATAGGTGTTGATGCCAGCGAGAAGTTCTTCAGCGATTTGGCTGGTGTTACCGATCCTGAGCAGAAGCGTAAAATCATCGGTCGCGACTTTGTAGAGGTGTTCAATGCCGAGGCTAAGAAGATTACCGATGCCAAGTGGTTGGCTCAGGGCACTATCTATCCTGACCGTATCGAGAGTTTGAATATCACTGGTAAGGTCATCAAGAGTCACCACAATGTGGGTGGTCTGCCTAAGGAGATGCATCTGCAGCTTTGCGAGCCACTCAAGTGGTTGTTCAAGGACGAGGTTCGTCGTGTGGGCCGCCAGATGGGCATGCCCGAGCACTTGATCACCCGTCACCCCTTCCCTGGTCCTGGTCTCGCCGTACGTATCCTTGGCGACATCACTCGCGAGAAGGTAGAGATTCTGCAGAATGCCGACGATATCTATATCCGCGGTCTTCGCGACTATAAGGTTAAGCTCTCTGGCGAGGAGGCTCGTAAGGTGCTGGCTGCTGGTGTTCCTGCTCAGATGCAGGATGGCGAAATCGAGGTTTCGCTCTACGATCAGATCTGGCAGGCTGGAGCTATCCTTCTGAGTACCGTTCGTTCGGTAGGCGTTATGGGCGATGAGCGTACTTACGAGCATCCCGTAGCCCTGCGTGCCGTTACATCAACTGATGCTATGACAGCTGACTGGGCTCATCTGCCTTACGAGTTTATGGCTAAGGTTAGTAACGAGATTATTAATAAGGTACGTGGCGTTAACCGCGTTTGCTACGACATCTCGTCAAAACCACCCGCAACCATCGAGTGGGAATAATTGGTGGCGGGAAATCGAGAAATCTGCCCTAGACGGGCAAAACCCTCATAATCCCCATAATCCAATCATTATAAACAACTTAGAGCCGCAAAGTGTCAGATTGTTGATGCACCTGCGGCTCTATTGTGTTTAGTCAGAATTTGAAAAGCTGCCACTGTTTTCTGCCCCTGCATATCCCTATTTTGTGACACTATTTTACGGTCAAAAAGTTTAATCAATAATAGGTGTATCATTTTATGGCAGTAAAGTTTACTTTTAATTTGAAAGAACCTCAAAGTGAGGAATCTTTGCTAATGCTAATTTGCAGATGGGACAGTCAGCCAATTAAGCTCAGTACAAAGCAAAGAGTATTTGTTGCGACTTGGAATAACAAAAAGCAGTTGTGTATAACGAGTAAAGAGTTGTTCCCTCCTAGGATAAATCGTCACAGTAAGACGGTTAATGAATTCTTGGAGCGATTGTCTTCCAAGCTAATAGAATTTTATGATGAGAACTATTCAAATTCAATCTCAGTATTACAGGCAAAGAATTCAATTAAGAAACTTATTGATAGTCTTGTGGAGAATGATAGAATTGAGGAAGAGAAGAAGAAAGTGACTCCGATACGTTTTTTTGAAGAATATATCGAAAAGAAACGTATAGACCCACATACAGGAAGATACATTTCGGAACGAACTAAAATTCACCAAAGAACTGTTATTCATCGTCTCAAAACCTTCCTTGCTGACAACAATCTACCAGATGACTTTTCTGTGTTTACTTCCAGCAACTTTGACAGACAGTACACTGAATGGTGCTACTCTGTTAAGAAGTACAGACAAAATACGGTTTATGCAACCTATGGAGTACTTAAACCTTTCTTGAATGCTGCAAAGGAAGAAGGTATTGATGTTGGTGAAAGCTATAAAAACCTAAAGGGTAAGTGTGTTGATGTGGATGCTATCTATTTGACAGAAGAAGAAATAGAACGAATATATAAACTCAATATTGCAAAACTTATGGATGACGGAGAGATAGACAGAAAATCAACTATCGAACAGACAAGGGATTTGTTTATTATAGCATGTTGGACAGGCTTACGACGTAGTGACATAAACCGTTTAGAGAAAGCGACATTCAACTTGAAAGATAAGATTATAATCGCTACAGCAGAGAAAACAAAGCGGCCCGTGATAATACCGATGCATCCTATGGTAATGGCTATCTGGAAGAAGTATAATGGCAGATTCCCTCATTTAGGTGATAAAGGTAAGACCAATAATCATCTACGTGAGTGCGCTCGACACGCTGGCATTGATGATGAAGTAAGGATGGTGGAGAATCGAGCAGGAAAAGCTACTACTTTGATCTACAAAAAGTATCAATTGGTAGGTATGCACACTGGCCGTAGAAGTTTTGCCACTAACATGTATAAGCGTAAATTCCCAACCATCGCAATTATGCGACTTACGGGGCATACTACGGAAGCAAATTTCCTAAAGTACATCAAAGTAACTCCAGAAGAAAATGCAGCAATGATGGCAGAAGAGTTCTTTAAAGCATTGAAACCGTTTGAGAATGATTAGTGGCAGCTTTTCAAATTCTGACTAAACACAATAGAGCCGCAGGTGCATCAACAATCTGACACTTTGCGGCTCTAAGTTGTTTATAATGATTGGATTATGGGGATTATGAGGGTTTTGCCCGTCTAGGGCAGATTTCTCGATTTCCCGCCACCAATTATTCCCACTCAAGTATATGAGTTCTGTTGATACCCATTAACTTAGCTGCTGCAATTC